>CAZARI010000078.1:0-1986 GCA_964487545.1 uncultured Cryomorphaceae bacterium | reverse complement strand
AGAACGCTACTTCACCACGCTGATTTTTACCGTGTCAAAAGGCTGCCCGTCTACCAGCAGTTTGGCGATGTAAATGCCCGGTGACCAACCGCTGACATTGATCTCTTCAAAGCCAATATCACCTGCGGCAAACTCACGGATAAAGTCTCCCTTTGGACCGAAAATTTGCACCGTTCCAATGCCATCGGCTTCTCGTGGATAGGTTAAAATAACCCGGTCTTTAGCTGGATTTGGCCATGCTTCGAGCCACCTTTCTGCTTTTTGTGAATGATCGTTGGTAAACAGCGACATGCTTCGCTGCGAAACAATTTTTGGAACGGGTGGAATGGAATCTAATTGTCCATGCGCTGAAAGCCAGCCCCACGCGCTTCCAATATTTGCGGGTGAGTCATTATAAAAGTCCCAGGCGGTATCGTAATCAGCAGAGGTAATCGTGTCGGCAATGGCCAAATCGATCATAAACTGAACCCAATCCATGCGCTCACTTTCAAGTTCTAAGGAGTCCAAAATTGATTGAGCTAATGCCGTTTCATTTTTGTCCAAGTGATCGCCTATTCGATAGAGCTTGTAACTGTCATTGTCGCGTCTCTTCACAAACGACAGCCATGCTTCGGCGTTGAGTGAATCGGCATGGTGCAGGTAATACCGGTGAATTTCGCGTTCGATAACGGATTTTTCATAACTGCGATGCGAAATTTCGGCATTGAGCAAACGCTCCAAACTCGCCGTGTTATTTCTTTGGGCATCTTCGATAAACTGCATGAAAAATGCCGACAACACCTCTTCCGTTTTCAACATTTGAAATACATGGCCGGGAAGCGGTGAGTTGGCCACCAAAACCTGCGTGAGGTGCCAGGGATCGAAGTCTTTGGCTGCGCCGATGCTTGCCATTAAAACCGCACTGCTGAGCGGATGATTGGCCAGGAGCAAATTGCGCAAAAAGGCCGACTCCTTGTTGTAGGTGTTGTTCAAAATGTCCAGCATGTCGTCGGTGTTGCCACCATCCACCGTAACTGCATAAATCATTTCGGCAGTTACGAGATTGGTTTCTGCTATATCTAATGCTGGAAGCAATTCTGCCATTTCTATTTTACCGCCTCCAATTGGAGTGAAGTTGGTTGGGCAAAGGGCTTCGTAATCAAACGAGATGGTACTGTGATCAGCCGATTGCGCATTTACCAAATGTGGCTGTGGACAAGTTGCGTGTAAATAATCGAAATCGGGAATGGTGAATCCGTTGTTCACTCCGCCATAAGGTGGTAAGCACCAATAAAGAAACTCTAGTGGGGCTGATGAAGACAATGCACCGTAATCTTCGTTTACCCGCAGGTCTTTGTAAGGGTCTCCACAGCCAACACTCATATACGAAAATCTATTGTTGGTCAACAACTTGACATCTGCATTACTGCCCTGAACATCGCGCCATTCGCTTTCCTGTGTTAAGTGAATGTCTGCCTTTTGGTTTATGGAAAACTCATTGCAACGAGCTTGCAGCCCGTTATTTCCCGCTGCACTGCGGTTATTGTTCTTTACAACAATTCCCTGTTCAAGTCTGGAGAATTTGTTTCGATATACTTCATTGTCCACCTCAAGGTAGCCAGGATTGCTATTATCTACACATAAACCACCGTTTGCGGTTGTCTGGGTGTCGCCAAAGAAGTTGTTCTCTTCAACGGTAAAGGAGTGACTGTTCATCAAATAGGCTCCCCACAAACTCGTCCCCAAAGGATAGTTGCTATTGATTTCAGGTATTTTGAAATTGTTGAATGTGATGGTCTCATACCCTACTCCTTTTACGAAAATTCCGATTTGATTTTTCTGAAACTCCATTTTGGTAACGGTAAATGGATGGTTCGCGCTACCCATTGCTTCCACTCCGGTGTGTAACCGGTAAAAAGTGGTGTGGTCTTGCTGTCCGGGAGCATAGGTTTTATTGCTTCCCGAAACCCTAAACGTGGCATTCACAGAAAAAATACCCACACCGCG
>CAZARI010000077.1:0-2360 GCA_964487545.1 uncultured Cryomorphaceae bacterium | reverse complement strand
CGAACAACGTTGGCACATGCCCTTGGCCCGTTTCAGTTTTTATATCATGTTTCCGTTTTCAATGATATATCCGGCGATCGCATTGTATGGTAGCTGTATTTTTGCGTCAGCGATGTTCGGCTTAAATATTCATATGCTTATAATTTTGCTTGGTGGCGTGGTGATGCTTTATTCGATGACTGGTGGTGTTTGGGGGGTGATGGCAACCGATTTCCTACAAGGGGTGATTTTGCTACCGTTGACGATCGTGGTCGCCTGGCTTTGCTTGGGTGAAATCGGTGGAATCAGTGGACTCTTTTCTGAGATCAAAGCACAGGGACTAACCGCGGATTACAGTTTAATTAAGAGTGCGAGTGCCTACCCCGATCAAAAGTTCACGATTTTGTGGGCCGTTGCCATATGTATCGGTACCCTGACCAATTTGGTTGGGCTTGGTAATGCGCTTCGTTACAGTGCTGTTAAAGATGGACGTAATGCCCGGTGGGCTGCGACCCTCGCGGGAGTATTGTTTATTTTCGGTAGTTTGGTTTGGTTTATTCCTCCCGTCGTGGCGCGGCTGATTTTTGCTGATCAAGTCATGGCGGTTGATATCCCGAAACCGGAAGAGGCGTCTTATGCCATCGCAGCTATGAACCTGTTGCCCATCGGCCTCAAAGGGTTGATGGCGGTGAGCATCTTCTCTGCGACGATGAGCTCTTTGGATACGGGGATGAATCGACAGACAGCGAGTATTTTTGATGTTTTTGTCCCGGATGTATGTCGTTTGTTTAAGATTACGCCACCGACTTCTCAAGCAAGCCAAGTGTTTCTCAGTAGATTGATCACTGTTTTGCTAGGTTTAGTCATCATTCTATTATCACTTTATTTCGCAAATTTGAGAGATATCGGAGTGTTCGGTCTTATTCTGAAGGCGAAAGCCTTGCTGGTAGGGTTTGCAGTCGTGGGGATTTGGGGTTTGTTCGTGCGTCGTGCGCCATTGTTTTCGTCGTATGCATCGTTGATCGCAGGTGCGGTCTGCGGAATTCTGACGCTGTTTAGCGAAGCATTGTTTGGCGTAAGCCTAAATTTCCAGCAGACTTTTTTTATTAATTTGATCGTTCCTTCAATCGCCTTTTTTGTGTGCATGCCGTTTTACGGAAAAAGCTCGGAGGGATTCAAGCAGCATGTGGATAGGTTTTTTGTGAAAATGAAGACACCGGTTGATTTCGAGAAAGAAGTGGGCGCTCCGGTGGATATCATGCAGTTGATGGTGATTGGGAGCTATACGATGATTATTGGTGCATATGTAACTTCGATCTGTTTATTTGTTAGCGGATCAAAGGATAAGATTACAATCGTTTCACTAGGTTTTATGATTCTCGGAATTGGAGGAATCCTTTATTATGCAGGTATTCGTTCCAGAAAAAGGCTAATTGAGTTTTCTAGGCATCGGCAATTGGAGGAGAAAGCGGCACCATCCCAATAATTGTTACTTACGGGACTCAATGGCGGATAAATTGAAAGCTCATATTATAAGAATAGTGTTGGGCTTCGAAGATGCGTAATGCTGTCTCATAGAATGTTGCGTTCCACCGTGGTAAGTGCCCGATTTCGGGGTCGGCTCGCATCCTCCATTCACTCCCTGCTGTCCCATAAAATTCCAGAATTTCAAAAAGATTGAATCGGACCCAGACGCTGGAAGCAGCCCATTCGGCATTATTTGTGATAAATTCGATGACAACGGTTTTTCCGTTAATTTTAACTTTCGCTTCGGCGCGGCGCAGGAATTCAGGATAGCCTGCCCTTGCTTTTGTTCCGCCGAGCTGGATCAAATCGTCGCGCAGAATGTTCCCGCGTCGGCCACGCAGAAGGCGTTTGCGAACTTATAAGCCATGTGTCGTTTGCCCGGGTGAGCCAGAGCTCGCAGCGTTGATGAAGATGGAATAGGCTGAGGAAATGCACGTAAGCTTTGTCGAAGATGACGATTTCTTCCGCTTGTAATGCGGAACACAGCGCTCCCTTGCGTATGCTGTCATGATGGGAGGCTTCCACGATCACCGCGATGCCCGCGCGCTAATTTTCTGACGAGCCCTGCTGGGATGAGCTTGCAATCTGGTGCAAGGCAGTGAGATTGTTCTCGGTTGGTTTTGATATTTTTTTATCCGTGGATTCTTTGGTCGGAATCCGCTAAAAATCTAAGCATTTTATCGTTTGATCTCAGGGATGACGGCGTTTCTAAATCCTAAATCCGGCGGTCAAGAATGAGAAAAAAGGAGGTTTGAGGTGGGTTTTTCTTTTCTTATGACTGCTGCTGGTGGAAGATACTTGCCGTCAATCTTGTGTTCCAGCGTTGCAGTCGGACCCCGGCGATAAGCCCTGTG
>CAZARI010000076.1:0-2549 GCA_964487545.1 uncultured Cryomorphaceae bacterium | reverse complement strand
ACTTAGAAGGTAGTAACGCAATGCTAACGATTTTGAAACAGAAATACTTTACACAACCATGGCACAACAATCCTTTCCTGAACAAGACCAAAAACAACCCGGCGACGAGCACGAGATGCATCCCGCTCCAAAAATTATCCGCGACAATTATAAAGGCAGTGGAAAACTCGAAGGGAAAATTGCACTTATCACGGGCGGCGATAGCGGAATTGGCCGCAGTGCCGCAGTGCATTTTGCACGCGAAGGCGCAGATGTGGCCATTGTTTACCTCGAAGAAGATGAGGATGCGAAAACAACCATCGATTTAATAGAAAAAGAAGGGCGAAGGGGGCTGCTGATTTCAGGTGATCTCAAAAAGGAAGAATTCTGCACGGAGGCAGTGTCTCGTTGCGCGAATGAACTTGGCGGTTTAAACATTGTGGTTAACAATGCCGCCGTTCAGTTTCCTAAAGACAACGTAGAAGAGATCAATGCGGAACAGCTTTACACCACCTTTGAGACCAACATCTACCCCTATTTCTTTATCATCCGCGAATCACTAAAATATCTGCAGTCAGGCGATGTCATCATCAACACGACTTCCGTCACAGCCTACCGTGGCAGTCACCATCTGCTCGATTACTCCAGCACCAAAGGCGCCATTGTAGCACTCACCCGCTCATTGTCGAAAATGCTGGCCGATAAAAAAATCCGGGTAAACGGGGTAGCTCCTGGCCCCATTTGGACGCCATTAATTCCATCAACTTTCGACAGTGTTTCGGAGTTTGGAAAAGACACACCGTTGGGCAGGGCTGGCCACCCTTGTGAAGTGGCCCCGGCTTATGTATTTCTGGCTTCGGAAGACAGCAGCTATATCACCGGACAGGTTATCCATGTGAATGGCGGTGAAATTATTGGCGGTTGATGGTCTTAACCCCATTGTACTTTTTGATGGATTGGGCATAGCTAATGCCTCCAACCTTGCTCCTTGCCCATGAGAAAAAGTCAAAATATTCAAGCAACACCCGGTCGGTATCAGGGTTGATTTTCTCGGTTAGCTCCTGCTCGAATTGCTCGAAAAGTTGACGGTGATCCTTCTCGAAATGTGAACGCGCCAGCTTTTTCATGAATCCAATGATCAGCAATTCGAAGTCGAAATCGCGCTGTCGTTTACTCAGGTAGCGGGTAGTTGCTTTCAGGATGTATTCCATCAAATCGAAGTTGCCCAGCTCGTAGTGAATCACCAGGTTAAACATCCGCGCATAGCTGTAGATGTCCTGCCTGAGGTTGGGCTCGTTATCATTCAGCACTTTGTTGTTCCAAAACAGCGCTTTGCTGTATTGTTCGGCTCCGAAATAAGTATAGGCTATACTGTAGTTAAAGACAATTTGCTGCTCTTTGCTTACCTTATCATCAAACAATTCAAAACCTTTTAGCACGTTGTCGATGATGGGCAGCGCTTTATCAAACTCACCTCTGCTTTGATACAACTTTAGTTCTCCTTGATAGGTGGAACGAAAAATTAGCACCAGGATATCTGTACTGCTAAATGCAGCATCAGATTGCAGGTTGCGCATCGTTTCAATTTTTTCGAGTGCTTCCTGCTCTCTGCCCAATGCAATCAGGTTGAGCAAAATCTGATTGAGCGTCCGCACATATCTACGCGGCAGGTCTTTCTTAATGGCAGGATTATCATCCAGAATGCCCTTAACGCGTGAAAAGTACTTGTAGCTCTGATCAATATCGCGGTGGGCCATGGCACAAAAACCCTGTATGTAAAAGCAAATAGTAGCGGCCCGTTGACTCAATGCGGTGTTCTTTCCTTTGATTAATGGGTGGTTAGAAATCTCGTGAACCACCGCCCGGTCTTCCTCGCTGCGCACGTATCCTCCACTTCTGAAAACGAAGTTGATTTTACTATACAATACGTGATAGGCCGCCAGGTTGCGGAGCTTGTCAATTACATCCTGCTCTTCGCCAATCAATTCGTCGATGTCGCGGGTAAACTCTCCTGCTTCGTATGCCTCTTCGAGCAGCAGTTTTTCCCAATTCAATAACTCAAACCAGTAATAGAACTTTTCGTAAGTGATCGCGATTTTTTTGGCGCGGTTCAAAAACTTATTGCATTCCCGAAACAGCGCCTTTTGATATAATATTTCAATGTTCTTGATTTCCTGCTTCAACATTGAACTCACCGTATTATCGGCGTGATAAGCGCGCAAGCTTTTTAATATCAGTTTATAAAGATGGTTTTTCTCCGACGGAAAATGCTTGATAAAAACCTCGCCCTCAAACTGTTTCTTAATGAGATCTTCGTCGTACTGTTGCTGTTTATCGATCGCATCAAAAATCTTGAGATAGTTTTTATCTCCACTTTGGAGGGAAGAAGAAAGCTTAAAAAAACGCTTTTCTGACTTGGTGAGCGACTTTACCAATTCAAACAATTCTTTTGATGGTTTCATGGGTCAGCTTTTCAAGATTGTTTTAAATGGCATATAGTATGGCTCCTTTTGATTCAAAATTCGTCCTTTTCATTCATTAGCAATCCAAGTATTCAACGAATATATAGT
>CAZARI010000075.1:0-3932 GCA_964487545.1 uncultured Cryomorphaceae bacterium | reverse complement strand
ATCGCGACAGAAAAGAATCTGCCGATAAAGACCGTAAAGAAGCTGCCCCGACTAAAAAGGAAGCTGTAGCAGAGACCGAAGAAAAGGCAAGCGAAGAGTAATTCACTTAATAAAACTTACTAGAATGAAGATTACCGCAGCAGATGTAAATAAACTTAGACAACAAACCGGCGCTGGAATGATGGACTGCAAAAATGCCCTGGTTGAAGCTGAAGGGAATTTTGAAGCAGCCGTTGATATTCTTCGCAAAAAAGGACAGAAAGTGGCCGCTAAGAGAAGCGATCGCGATGCAATGGAAGGTCTGGTTCTGGCCAAAACTTCTGCCGATGGTAAAAAAGGAGTGATGGTAGTGGTGAATTGCGAAACCGATTTCGTTGCTAAAAACGATGACTTCGGGGCATTCGCTAACCGAATTCTCGAAATCGCTATGAACGAAGGCCCGTCAGATTTGGAAAGCCTCAAAAGCTTGCCTTTTGACGGAAACGGAATGAGCATTAACGATAAGATCGTTGAGCAAACGGGCGTAATTGGCGAAAAAATTGAGCTGTCAGGATACGAGCAACTCACGGCTGAAACCGTTTTTGCATACAATCACCCGGGCAATAAACTCGCGTCGATGGTTGGCCTCAACAAAACCGGCGACCTCGATGAACTGGCTAAAGATATCGCCATGCAGGTAGCGGCCATGAATCCTGTTGCACTTAAGGAAGAAGAAATTTCGCAAGCGATAATCGACCGCGAAATTGAAGTAGGCAAAGATCAGGCAATTCAGGAAGGAAAACCAGCCGACATGGCCGAGAAAATTGCCATGGGACGTCTCAAGAAATTCTTTAAAGAAAGCACCTTGCTGAACCAAGAGTTTATCAAAGACAACAAAAAAACCATTACACAATACCTGAAGGAGTTCGACGACACACTCACCGTTACCGGATTCCGACGGATTGCGTTGGGCGAATAAGTATTTAATCAGTTTAACTAAAAGAGAGAATTCCGGTTCTCTCTTTTTTTTGTAACATTGGCGGGCGTTAGGCCACTACAACATGAAATATCGTCGCGTTTTACTGAAACTCAGTGGAGAAGCCTTGATGGGCGATAACCAGTTCGGCATCGACAACAAGCGGTTGATGCAATATGCCGAAGAAATAAAAATGGCTGTGGATGCCGGAGTGGAAATGGCCATCGTAATTGGCGGGGGCAACATTTTCCGGGGAGTGCAGGCCGTTGAAGGGGGTATGGAGCGCACCCAGGGCGATTATATGGGAATGCTGGCCACCATGATCAACAGCATGGCCCTTCAGTCGGCGCTTGAATCGATAGATGTGCAAACACGCCTGATGTCGGCCATTAAAATGGAGCAGATTGCCGAGCCATTTATTCGTAGAAGAGCCATTCGCCATCTTGAAAAAGGCCGCGTGGTGATTTTTGGAGCGGGAACCGGTAATCCCTTCTTCACCACTGACTCGGCAGCTTCGTTGCGCGCCATCGAAGTTAACGCCGATGTGATTCTGAAAGGAACTCGCGTGGATGGTATCTACAGCGCCGATCCAGAAAAAGATTCTAGCGCCGAAAAATACGACACCATTACCTTTGAAGAGGTCTATGCAAAAGGCCTGAATGTGATGGACCTCACTGCATTTACCCTGTGCAATGAAAACAATTTGCCCATCATTGTATTTAATATGAACGAGCAGGGCAACCTGCAAAGAGTGATCACCGGCGAATCTATTGGTACCTTGGTTGAATTTAATGCTTAATCTCATGAACGAAGAAGTGAATTTTGTCCTTGACTCTGCCCGCGAGGCCATGCAAAAAGCAATTGATCACCTTACCACCGAATTGCAGAAAATTCGGGCCGGAAAAGCATCACCATCTATGCTCGATTCCGTTCAAGTGCCATACTACGGTGCCATTACGCCACTCTCACAGATGGCCAACGTCAATACACCCGACCCGAAAACCATCATCGTTCAGCCGTGGGAAAAAAATCTGCTCGATGAAATTTCCAATGCCATTGTCAATGCAAACCTGGGGCTGGCACCACAAAATAACGGCGATGTGTTGATTATCACCCTGCCACCGGTCACCGAAGAACGCCGCCGCGAACTGGTGAAGAAAGCCAGGGCCGACGCTGAACACGCCAAAGTGGGCATTCGCAATGCGCGAAAAGATGCGAACGATGAAGTTAAAAACCTTCAAAAGGACGGACTTTCAGAAGACGAAGCCCGAGTGGCTGAGGATAAAATTCAAGAGCTTACCAAAGAATTCACCAATCGCTGCGATACCATCGTCGACCGCAAGGAAGAGGATATTATGAAGGTCTGATCTCAACGCTTAACTTACGAATAGATTTATTTCCTTCGGGTCTTCGTAATTGCCTTAAGTAATTTAACGTCAGGATAATGTGGCGTTTTCAAGCCTCCGACCAAACTTTCGTTCCTTCGGTGCAATTGGTGCAGATATCGATTTCGGATCGCGAACGCAGAATGCGCTGACGAAAATCTTGGTACGGTGCGCCATACCATACTTTCGTCAGTGATGAAGCCCTAAGGTCGCCCATGCGGTGCGTGGCATCTTTGTCAAAACAACAGGGCACAACAAGGCCATCCCAGGTCACCACACAACCCTGCCACATCCGCCAGCACTGGTTCAGCAACTTGTTTTTGATGCGGTATTTTCCATCGGCTCCTTTTCGGTAGCGAGCGTATTTGTCGATGGTTGGCATTAATGGATTGCCGTTTTCAAAGTCGTAGAGTTGGGCTGTTTTAAATACTACTTCATCCACGCCCATAGCTTCAGCCAGGTGTTTCACTTCCTCAATCTGATGCTCGTTGGGTCGCACCACCAAAAACTGAAATACCACACGCGGAGTAGCGGACTTGAGTTCTTCCCTCCATTTCAGCACGTTGCGCGTTCCTTCCAGCACCTTGTCCAGTTTTCCATTCACCCGGTACGATTCGTAAACCTTCTGGGTGGTACCATCCAGCGAAACAATCAGCCGGTCTAAACCCGATTCTACTGTTTTGCGCGCGAGATCGTCGTGCAGAAAATGCGCATTGGTAGAAGTCGCGGTATAGATCTTTCGTTCCGATGCGTATCTTACCATTTCCAGAAACTGCGGATTGATGAATGGCTCGCCCTGAAAATAAAACGTGAGGTACGACAAATGACCGCGACTTTGGTCGATAAGTGGTTTAAAAAAATCGGCTTTGAGATTCCCCGTGGGACGCGAGAATTGCCGCAGCCCGCTTGGGCATTCTGGGCAGCCCAGGTTGCAGGCCGTGGTTGGTTCAACAGACATGCTCATGGGTAGACCCCACACCACTGGCCTGCCGATCCATCGCGAAACGTGGTAGCTGCAAAATAATTTCACCGCATTCCACACCCGTGGCAAGCTGGTTTTGCGGATAATGTTGATGCGGTCGGAATGGATTTGGGCCACTGGTTTGGATTCAAAAGTATTTTTAAGCCATGGTTGCAAAGGTAAGGATACAGCGCAATTTCAAGTCACACCTAAACTATTCACAAAGGGTGACGTAACCGGGTTGAAATATTGTATTGACGAAATAGCGCTTGTATTTCGGTTTTAATTGCACCACCGTATGTAAGCAAGAGCTTTTCGGGCTGCTAAGATGCTGATAAAGACAGTGTGATTTTGTTGCCTTCTGAAATAATATTTTGTTTCAAATAAAAAAGTTTTACTTATAGGAAATCGAAACCAACCTGATCGGTCAAAAAAAGCACAGGAAGTTCAAAAACCAACGAACAAGCACTACGAAAAGTGCTTTGTTTGACGAACCAATGTATAACCTAAAAACCAATCGAAATGAACACAACTAGAATCCCCCTCCCCCCCTCCCCGTGAAGAGGGTAGTAAAATTGTAAGCTCCCCCAAAAACGGGACAGTTTAAAAATAGAGTAATTTTAAACTGTGA
>CAZARI010000074.1:0-5279 GCA_964487545.1 uncultured Cryomorphaceae bacterium | reverse complement strand
GAGGACACCGTGGTGCCGCGCTTTCATTTACCAATGTTGCTAAAAGGAGTGAAGGAGATCGGTCGGAAGTATGGATTTCAATCGGTGTGCTATGGACATGCCGGTGATGGAAACCTGCACGTCAATATTATTAAAGGTGATATGTTGGACGAACAATGGAATGAACACTTGACTAATGGTATTCGCGAAATTTTTGAACTGACACGTGATTTGGGCGGTACTATTTCTGGGGAGCATGGTATTGGTCATGTGCAAAGGCCCTATTTAGATATCGTGTTCTCACCGCTTCATCGGGAGCTGTTCAGAAGTATCAAGCGCGTTTTTGACCCGGTTGGGATTATGAATCCTGATAAGGCAATATGACGCGTTAACGCAATCATCATTTAGTCAGTAGGTTGAGGGTCATAGATGTGTGATTTTTGTAAATTTCCTGCAAAAATTTGCAAACGGCGCAGAGGATGCGTAACTTTGGTTTGCGTTAACTTGTAAGGCCAGCTACATTTAATGTAGGTTTTAGATTAGATTAAAAAGCGCATCCTTGCGCGTGGCCATGCGAAGTTTTTCTGTTTCATAGCTCTGAAAACCCTCCCCTGAGGGTTTTCGGATTTTATGACCTTTCCTTTCGCGCATTTCTCTCCATCAAATACCTCATTAAAAAAGAAAAGGACGGGTTTCATGTCCGTCCTTTTTCCTATGCGTTAACTTATTTTCTGTTAGCCCTGAAAAGACCAATGATTTTTGAATTGATGTCAGTCTAAACTGGCCCGGTAGTAGTTCCGGCTTTGCCAGTAGCTGTTCCTGCTTTTTCGGAGGACGTCATTTCTTCTGCCATGCTTTTCCCGACATTGCCATTGTTTGCAGCACGATGACTCTGCACTTCGTTTTTGATGGCATCCAGTTTATCGTTAATCATGGATGAAAGGTTACTAAATTTTTTCTCCACGTCGTCTGAGAGTTCCCGACCCTTAGCAGAGATCTTTTTTCGGGTTTCTACTCCTTTTTCGGGGGCATATAAGACTCCTATGGCGGCACCAACGGCGGCGCCCGCTATTATACCTAAGATTGATTTTCCTGTGTTCATTGTTATCTGTGATTTAGTGATTAGTAATTAATTGATCTGATTTTCTTTAAATTCTTCTTCCTTGGATGATGCGCAGCAGTACAGCGATTAATGCGATAACCAAAAGGATATGGATGATTCCTCCAGATTCAAACCCGAGAAAACCAATGGCCCATGCGATGATTAAAATGACGGCGATGATATAGAGTATATTTCCCATAATTGTTGATTTAGTTTAGACTATCCGTGAATTGTTTTGATTGGTGTTTTGTTCAAACCGGTGGATTTATTGTGTAAGTCGGTATTGCGTTGATGGCGACTTTGACGTAATTCCTGGTTGGTACTGCTGGGCTTAGCATTATTTGGAAGCATTACCGTAACGGTGGTTCCTTTATTTTTACCACGGCTTTTTAATGACACCTTTCCACCGTGTGCTGAAACCACCTCATTGACCATCCAAAGTCCGACACCTGTTGCATTGGGAAGATCGTCGCGTCGATCGCTCAGCGATTCCACTTTTTGCATAGCGTCTGCGATATCGCTTTTCGACATACCCACTCCTTCGTCGCGGACTTCGAGCAGGATATAATCCTTGCTTCTAACCAGAATTACGTCAATTGTTTGATCTGGATAGGCGAATTTAATCGCGTTTTCGAGCAGGTGATCGGAAAGTTTGTTGAGATTTTTTTCATTTCCCGGAATGCGGATATTCGGTTCTATCAGTAGGTTCAGGTGCAGGCGTTTGCGCGCTGCGATGGGCCGTTGATCAACAGCGGCTTTTCTCACCAGTTCAGAAAGGTTCACCCTGGTTTGGCCCGCTGATATGCTCGTATTGATTTGCTGATTCAGTTGGAGGCTGTCTACTGCATGGAGCCCTTTTTCGGCCGCCTTTACAATCATATTTCCGAGTGCTTTTTGTTTTTCGGGGTTGTTGTTCTCTTCTCTGATCATTTTCACCAGTACGGGAATATTGCATACCGATCCGCGAAAGTCGTGTGCCAGTTTAAAGGCCATATCCTGTTGTGATCGGATGATTTCCTGTGCGGCTATTTTCACCTCCAGTTGGCCAATGATCACTTTGGCTATGTTGTCCAGAATTTCCCAGTGAACACTTCCCCACAAGTCAGCACTTCGGTCGAAAGCATACAGCGTTCCGAGGTGTTGTCCCGATGAATCAACCAGAGGAGCCGTGGCGTAGAAATCCAAGTCATCGCTTTCAGATAAGGCTGATTTGATGACTTCCGGATGCTTGCGCACCAAGTCCTCGGGCAAATAGGCTTTGGATGATACAGATATCGCCACCTGTGGTTTGGAATATTGGATACCGTTGTTTTCAAAACTGACACCCGTTTTAATGGTATTGGATTCACCCGAGCTCAACACGACCAGAACAAAAGGAACATTCAACACATTGGCCGCCAACTTTGCGATATCGTTGAATTCGTCGTCTACCGGCACAGCAAAGATCTTGTTCAAATTTTCTGGTGTTGTTCTGGGTTGATTATGGTAAGTCATTTCGGTTCGTTTTAATGGTCAATACTTGAATTACTTGATGGTTGAATTCAGATGCACTTTTTAGAATCTAAACCCGAGCGTTAACTGAAACCAGGTGTTTTTGTAACGCGGAGTAGTTGAACTACCATCACCGTGATTATTTTGTAAATCCCAAGCCACCCGCGTGCCCAGCACAAAATTCATCATGTTAAAATCGATTCCGCCGGTAAATCCGAGGGTGTTGCGTCGGATGTTTACATCGTCTAATTCCTGTTCCTGCTCCACGCTGATGACTCCTGCGTCGAAGTTATTGCGCTGACTCAGCAGAAATGAGTAGCTGGGTCCGGCCAGAATGGTGATAAATCCGGCAGGTTTAAATGCAACCAGCAAAGGAATATCGATGTGATTGGTGGTTCGCTGAAACTCGTATCGCGCACCGAGAATAGATCCTTGGGCGGTAAAACCTTTTTGTGAAAACAGCACTTCTGGTTGAACGCCGAGGTAAGGCCCGATGGGGATGGCCAGAAATACTCCTGCTGCAAAACCTACTTTACCTTCAGCCTCAAAATTCTCTCCGCGCGAGTCATAAACATTTGAGATGTTAATCCCCGCTTTCGGGCCGATGCTAAGTCGCTCACGGAATTCGCCGTTAGAGGTTTGTGCCTGAGCTGTGGTTGCCAGTAATAAGGAGAATATAACTAAGTAGGGTATGGGTTTCATAAGGGAAGTATTAAGATTTTAGATTAGAGTTAGGATTACCGCGATCTATTTTCAGCCTGATCATCGGCTTCATCGGTGGAGAAAAATTTGTTGATTTCATTTTCGAGTTGAGCCATTTCGTCATTGAAATCTTTTTTGAACTCCTGCCAGCTTTCTTCACTTTCGACGGTGAAATCATCCAGACGATTTTGCAGATTGTTGTTGCGTTCTTCGAGATCTTCAACCGCAGCAGTACGATTGTTTGTGCCTGAATTGGTATTGGTTGAGGTGTTGTCTTCGGGTGCCGACTGCTGGTTTTTAATGTCTGCTAAGCGGCGATTGTAGTCTTGGGTTCTGCGCTCCAATTCTTCGCGCTCACCACGCAACTCGCGATGAAAACGAGCCTCATCTTCGGTCATTTCGCCGCGCACTTCCATTCTTCGGTCTTCCGTTTCATCCTTGCGAACAGTCGGTTCACAACTGATTAAACTAAAGCAAAGCAATCCTGCTACTGTCGATGTTATGAATGTACTTTTCATGGGTTTTGGTTTTGAATTGATTTTTGTGATTCGATTAGTAAAAAGTTTTTCATGTTTCTCTGCTTTCAAAATTGTTCACATTAGAAATCCTGACCATTACAGGATTCTCAAAACATGTTGCATATTTTACAGATTAGCTGGCTTTTTTGCCTGCAAAATAGAAAAGCACACCGCCAAAGGCCATGACCGCAACGCCTACCCAAGGAGTCCAATTGACCTCGCGTGACTTTTGTGGTGTAACTTCAAAATGTTCGGTATCGGCGTGCTGTTTTTCCCTGATCGTGTTGTAAGTAGAGAAGGCAGCTAATAGAAATCCAACCGTGATTACAATTATTCCCAGTGTTTTCATGACTGATGTCTTTTCTGATCGTAGCATGTGTACAGATCAAAAATGAAAAGACGCGGCCGGATTATCGTTATAGATTTCGGAGCCAGAATTGCACTTGTTACAGGTCCTCCAGATTGGCTCGCTCGATGGGCTGATGCTGTTTAAAATAGGAGGGACGGAGCCCGGTAACTTTTTTAAATTGATTGGAAAGATGTGCTACACTGCTGTAGTTTAGTCGATAGGATATTTCCGTCAAGCTCAGTTCGTCATACAACAACAACTCTTTCACCTTCTCAATTTTGTTATAGATCAGAAATTGCTGAATGGTCATGCCTTTCACTTCCGAAAAAACATTCGAAAGATAGGTGTAGTCGTACCCCAGCTTAGTGCTGATGTATTCAGAATTGTTGACATTGGGCAAATCGTCAGAATAGTGCACCATCTCTATGATCAGATTTTTGATGCTCTCAACGAGAATGCTTTTTTTGTCTTCCAGAAGTTCTAGCCCGAGGGCTTGTAAGTTGTTTTTAAGTAGTGTTCGCTGTTTATTGGTGATGGCATTACTGACTTCAACCACACCTAATTCCACCCATACCGGTAATACTCCAAGTTTCTCAAGCTCGTTTTTTACGACGATTTTGCACCGAAGACTTACCATGTGTTTGATGTAAAGCTTCATCTTTATATCGCTCCGTTGAGTTTATACCCGATTGATACTCGTTGCCAAGGAAAGATAATTCTCTCCGTTTTTGGCGTACCTCCTTGAAAAATGTGGGATTTAATCCCGTAAGCTTCTTAAAATGGTAAGATAGATGAGAAGATGAATCGTAATTCAACTCCTCAGCAATTTGACTAATGGTTTTATCACTGTACACCAACAATTCTTTGGCGCGCTCAACACGTTGTTGCATAATGTAATAGGGGATAGATACCCCGCGTAATTCATAGAATAGCTTTGCTAGTTGCTCAAAATCTGTATTGGTGTGCGATGTGATGTGTTCGGCATATTCTTCATCAGTGCCTGCTCTCGACTTGACAATAAGAGAAGCAATCACTTTTTCTGTTTTTTGTATCAGTTCACTTTCTTTTTTAGTCAGCAAGGGAAGCCCCGAGTTGCGCAGCTCTGCAGTGATGTGTGCCCTTTCTTTGTCGGTGAGCT
>CAZARI010000073.1:0-6890 GCA_964487545.1 uncultured Cryomorphaceae bacterium | reverse complement strand
TGCGACCTCCTGCTCCCAAAGCAGGCGCGATGACCGGGCTACGCTACACCCCGAAGAAATTTTATAGTGGTTCTGCACTGATAGAAATCACCTATGATTTTCTATGGGAGTGCAAATGTAATTTTTTTAAATGAATCCAACGAATGAAAATGACGGGAAAAATCACATCCAGCTAGAATAGCTTGTTTCGCAATACTCCCAGCACTTCAGAAAGTTTTCCTAATCGCTGATGAACTTCTTCTGGCGGTCGATTTTCAAGGTCCCTTAACAAAGGAAGAACTGATCTGAAATCGCGAATTACAGCATTACTATCTTCATCTTTAAGCAGTTCGAGCATCCTAACCACTTTCTCACCTCCGGAAATCATTGCTGCAATTTCTTGATCTACGAGCAGTTGTGGTTCAATGGAAGCGCCAATCGTTGCAGTCAAATACATATTCTCTATCCAACCTCCTGCAACCATCAATACCGCTAGTGGCAATTGCTCTTCAGCAAATAAGTAGGTTTCTGCATCATCAAGCGCCGAAGTCAGTCTATCACTTCTTTCCTGAAAGCGATGCGAAGTTTCTGAAATATTGACCAGATCCTGCATAAATTGCTCATCAAATACATTCTGAATATCGAGCCTGGAGGTGAGTTCCACAACAGTCTTTACATACTCATCCATCCGATGGTGCTGCTCAAACATCAAAATATAATTGAGATCGGCTCCGGCTGCTCCCAATGAAAGCGCTTGCTGCCTGCGACTGGAAGCATTTACATATTGCGAGGCTGGCTGCATCAGGTTTTCATTAAACGGCACACCTATTTCGCGCATCACCAAATACAGATTACTGGCGTCCTGAATATCACTTCGCACACTGCGCAACTCAGATTCATAATCCGGCTGGCCGGCATCTTCAGATTCCACACCATAAGTTGTGGTTTCCGACTCGCCCGAACAGGAGGTCAAAACCATGGCACTTGCCAGAAAAGCGTATAATATTGGTTTCATGAATTGTGGATTGGTGTTTTACAAATTTAGAAAACATGCTGAATTACAGCGAGAAGATCCGCGGAAAATACCCGCCACACGGAGTCCATGGTTTTCGTTTGTTTTGGGTGACACACCAAGGGAAGTTGAATTAAACCGCCGCTGAATACGACATGGTTTTTTTTAATGCCCGCAACGATCAATTTGGATTCGGCGTTGTAGGTATGAAAAAACCCCGCCAACTTTGTGGCAGGGTTTGATTTGCGGAGAGAGGGGGATTCGAACCCCCGATACCTGTTTCCAAGTACGCATGTTTAGCAAACATGTGGTTTCAGCCACTCACCCACCTCTCCGGATTATTAGCTGAATATTTGAGGTTTAAACTTGATCGTCAGAACAAAAGTCTGCTATCTTTTGGGCAGAAATTACAACTTATTTTCCCCGTCTAAAACCTGCGCGCAAATGTATAAATTCAATTTACATTCCACAACTATTTCAGCGGTTCAAATAACCCAAATCAGCGGCTGTGAGAATTTTCTATTTTTGTTGTTACCAATACTTTCAACCCCGCACTTAACATGAACCAACACCTACTATCTGGCACATTTGTGTTGATATTGATGCTTTTCGGATGCAATCCGACCAAGAAACAAACCACACCTGGAGAAATCAGAATTGGAATCACCAGCGAGCCCGATGCGCTGAATCCAGTTAGCGGCAAAACCATCGACGCACTCACCATCAATGCCTTGATTTTTCAAAAGCTGCTCGACGTCGATTTCCAAACGCTGGAATGGGTTCCTGTATTGGCCGAAAACGCACCCGAAATAAGGATGCAAAACGATAGTATTTACACCATTACATACGCTATCAATCAAGCGGCAAGCTGGGACGATGGAACACCTGTAACCGCGGCCGATGTTGCCTTTACCTACAAAGCTGCGGTGATGCCGGGGGTAAATAATGAAGGTAAAAAAAGTTACCTCTCAGGAATTCGCAGCATAACCTGGGACAATGATCAACCAAAAACAGTAACGTTTAAATGCGCACCCGGAATGCGGATGATGTATTCTACCGGAGCAGAAATAGGCATTTTGCCTGCGCATCATTACGACCCCGATGACTTGATTCGTGAAATATCGTTTGAAGCCATCACAAACAATAACCTGGACAGTAATCAATTGAATAGCATCGCTAGTTGGGTTGAGCGTTTCAATTCCATGTATCATCAAAGGGATCCTGACGGAATCAGTGGTTCTGGTCCCTACCGACTAACCGAATGGACGGTTGACCAACGGCTAAAACTGGAACGAAAAGAAGATTTCTGGGCACAAGACCTCAGCGCAGCGCATCCTTATTTTGATCAACACCCATCTGCACTCACCTATTTTATTATGACCGAACCTTCAGCAATGATGGGTGCAGCGAGAAATGGGCAACTCGACGCTGGACCGGTATCCCGCTCCGCCGACTACATGACGCTACAGGTAGACTCAACCTTTAACCGTTCATTTCAGCTTCTACTTGCGCCTGAACTGAGCACCAATGTAATCATTCTGAATACCTGCCTGCCACAGCTCGCCTCCACCAAAACCCGCAAGGCCTTGGCCCATCTCTTCGATGCTGATCAATACATCAGCAGTGTTCAAAAATCAACCGGAAAAAGAATAACCGGCCCACTCCACCCATCTAAATCAGCGTACTTGCACTTGGAGCCCTATGACTACAACGTGGAACGGGCTCTTGAACTATTGGCAGAAGACGGTTGGCGGGATAGCGACGGTGACGGTATTTTGGACAAGGTGATTGATGGCAAAAAACGGAATCTGGAGCTCACCTATAAATTCAACACTGGCAACGAAGGTCGCCGCAATGCTGGTCTGCTATTTCAGGAATGGGCCAAACCAGCAGGCGTAAAAATCAACCTCATCAATGAAGAATGGCTGATTTTTATTCAAAGCCTGATGAGCAAAGATTTTGAGATGGCCTTTTTCACCTGGACTGATGAGTTTGCTCCCACCGATCCTGCTCCGATTTATCACTCGCGGGCCATCGAAAACGGTTATAACTTTGGGTGCTTCAGCAATGCACGGGCCGACTCGTTGATGGATTTGCTCGGTGCCACTGTTTCAGAAATTCACCAAAAAGAAATCTGGCACGAACTTCAACAATTATTTCATTCAGAAGTAGCTGGTATTTTCCTTTCGACCAATGACTCACGGTATTTTGTTTCCCGTAAGTTTAAACCAGTCATTCCTTCGCCCCTTTTTCCGGGATATTGGGCTGGAAGCCTGCAATTACAACCCGATCAGTAATGTGGGTCAAAACCATCCGAAAATTACTTTTCGCCGTGCTGGGTGTGGTGGCGCTCTGTGCCATCAGTTTTGTTTTGCTTCAGTCTGTTCCCGGTGATTCGGTGCTTGCGCGATTACAGCAATCTGGTGTGAAAACCGACGATGCTGTCAGTCTCTACCATTCGGCCCAATACGAAGCGCTACGCCAACGAATGGGTTATCACCTTCCACCTTTTTATTTCTCGATTCAGCCCAGTACAGTACCCGAAGCCTTGCATAAAATACCTCATCCTGCTCACCGGAAACTGATTAAAAAATGGTGCATAGCCTATGGCAAAACCGGATTAATCGAAAGCTGGTATACGTTGCATACCACTACCGCACAAGCACTTTTTGAAAACGACCAAGCCGAATATGCACGAATCTTAATTTCAGTCTTGTCCGAAGATGACATCGCCCAGCAGCAAAGTACCTATAAATGGCTGATTCAGGAGCTCGCATCTTTTTCTATCGCCCCCATGCTTATTCGAACAGCAGCACTTCACCGCGACATAACGGCGCACCAAAGCAATTTGCTTCCTTTTCTCCCGTCCGTCCAGTGGTATGGATCACATAACCAATTTCACCGGTGGTTTTTCGGTGCCAACGAAAGCGGCGGCATCATTCGCGGAGACTTCGGTATTTCACTACGCGGCGGTCAACCGGTGACAACACGGATTTTGCCTGCGCTAAAAATCACTGCTTTGCTGGCCGCAGTGGCTGTTTCCCTTATGTACATTACCGGCATACCATTGGGCTTATGGCTGGCCCGGATTCGCAATGAACGATTGTTAAACTCATTTATTCGTGTGATTCTGGGATTATATGCCATGCCCAATTTCTGGCTTGGTGCGCTCATGTTGACTTTTTTATGCAATCCCCGCTTTTTAAACTTATTTCCGGTAGCCTACAGCATGATCAATATTTCTACCGGGGCAGGTCCAGTTGACCAATTGTTGACTCACATCTGGCATCTCGCGCTACCCGTCACCTGTTGGTTTATTGGTGGCGCTGCGTTTTTAACGATTCAGACCTACAAGCAATCTGACCAACTCGGAAATCAGCTTTTTATTACGACGGCACGCGCCAAGGGACTATCTGAACGTCACGTCAGCCAACGACATATATTAAAGAATGCGATTGTGCCGGCTGTGAGTATGCTCGGCAGCATTATACCTGCGGCAATTTCTGGTGCCATTGCCATCGAGCTGATTTTTTCAATCCCCGGAATGGGCGTACTCATTTTCAACGCCTTTCACACCCGCGATTATCCGCTCGTCATGGGCATCTTACTCATCGCCGGAACCGTTGCCATTTTATCGACCACTCTGGCCGATGTACTGCAACAGCACCTGGACCCGCGGCTAAAAAACCGTCCCACTGCATGATGGGCTTGCTGAACATATCAAAACGCCACATTACACCGCTGCTGCCTCTAACTGTACTGCTGATGCTGGCTCTTTTTGCTCCTGTAATCAGCAACAACCAACCAATTTTAATCATTTCTTCGGAAGGCCTACATCTGCCACTGGCTGGTGGCAACCCATCCGGAAAGGACCACATATATTTCACACTACATCCTCCAATACCCTACGCGCCAACCGATATCAATCTTGAGCACGCATCCCATCCTCCACTCAGCAAAGTTACAGGTCATCACTGGTATCGTACCCACTGGCTCGGAACCGATGAAATTGGACGCGACGTATTGGCCAACCTGCTTCACGGTTGCCGAAGTTCGGTGCTCATTGCCTTTGGCGCGATGACCATAGCACTGACAGTGGGATTGATTCTTGGAGCCATCGGCGGTTTTTGGCATCAGAACCGAATAGGTCTTCGGCCGTTAACCATCCTGATCGCTATGATGATGACAATATTTCTTTATAATTCCGCAGTGGTATTGCAAGCTCGATTATCCTCCCCGTGGGCCATCATCGGATTCATCGTAATTGCCGTTTTCTGTTGTTCTTTATTATATGGTATCCATCGGGTAACAGAAAAGCGCGCTTGGTTCGCTCCAAAATTCAGGATTAACATTTCTCCCGACTCCATAGTTGTAGCCGTCATTAATTTCTTTACAGCAATTCCGGGATATTTCGCTTTACTGGCATTGCTCGCACTGTGGCCCGAGCAAACGGCCTTTTCTTTGACGGTCATCCTCGGATTGCTCATGTGGCCCGACATTGCAAGACTCACCCGAAGCGCCGTGATTAAAAACCGTGGGAGTGGGTGGTCAGAATCTGCTCAAAGTTTAGGTTTTTCACCGTTGCGCATCACCTTTCAGCATTTATTGCCCAACTCCCTTCAACCTGCACTGGTAGCCTTGAGCTTTGGAATCGGTGGTGCTATTATGGCCGAATCATTCTTGTCGTTTATAGGCATTGCGCCGGCCGAGATGGTGTCATGGGGAACGATGCTGGCAAAAGTGCGTTCGTATCCCGATTTGTGGTGGCTTTTTGTGTTTCCGGGAATCGCTATTCTGATAGCCATTTTAACCTTTTACCACGTAGCAGGAATGTTCGAAACCAACCGCAAGTTTCATTAAACTCTGGCGGGCCGGTATTAAATCTGCGCGCTCCGGTCGAAATCCGGCAATTCAGCAGGGCATTTTTTACCTTTGCACCATTAAATCGAACCACATGATCAATATCACCCTACCCGATGGAACCGTTAAAGCGTTTGAACCTGGCATAGCAGCGCTGGATGTCGCCTACAGTATAAGCGAGGGATTGGCGCGAAACGTTCTGGCCGCTGAGGTCAATGGAGAAATTTGGGATGCCACACGTCCAATCACCTCCGACAGCACGGTAAAGCTCCTTACCTGGAGAGATGAAGGTGGTAAATCGACCATGTGGCACTCTTCGGCCCACCTGATGGCTGAGGCCATTGAGGCATTATATCCGGGAGTGAAGCTCGCCATCGGTCCACCGATCGAAAACGGCTTTTATTACGATGTTGATTTTGGCGATCACACAATTTCTGAAAAGGATTTCGATAAGATCGAAAGCAAAATGAAAGAGCTGGCGAAGCAGAAAAGCGAATATCGCCGGCAGGAAATTTCCAAAGCCGACGCGCTGGCTTATTACCGTGAAAAAAGTGACCCGTATAAATTGGAGTTGATTGAAAACCTGAACGATGGAGAGATAACTTTCTACACGCAAGGAAATTTCACCGATTTATGTCGCGGCCCGCACATTCCGCACACCGGATACATCAAAGCCATTAAATTGCTCAACATTGCTGGTGCTTATTGGCGTGGCGATGAAAACAACAAGCAGCTCACCCGAATTTATGCCATTACTTTCCCAAAGCAGCAGGAGCTAACCGACTACCTGCACTTGTTGGAAGAAGCCAAAAAGCGCGATCACCGAAAACTCGGAAAGGAGCTTGAGTTGTTTACCTTTTCACAAAAAGTTGGTCAAGGACTACCCCTCTGGCTTCCTAAAGGAGCAGCATTGCGCGAGCGTCTCGAAAATTTCCTGAAAGCGGCACAAAAAAAAGCGGGCTACGAACAGGTTATCAGTCCACATATTGGTCACAAGTCGCTTTATGAAACCTCTGGACATTATGCTAAATACGGCGCA
>CAZARI010000072.1:0-7875 GCA_964487545.1 uncultured Cryomorphaceae bacterium | reverse complement strand
TTGGTACAACCATGAGTATATTCACAGCGACAAAGAACATGAAGAGCCGTGTGAATTGCGAAGCAATCACGAATACCATTGGAAACAAGCAAAAATGAGTAATGGAGACTCTCACGCACGGTTCTGTGAGAACGTAGGGGTGAAATTCCCCTGCGTGACTCGATTGTAGGTAATTATAAATAATGATTGACAACAATCGCTTAATCAGTAAAACAAATGATATGAAAAATATAGTTCTAGCGACAGTTTTAATTTTGGGATTTGCTCTACTTGGATGCAAAAAAGAAGGTGTAGATCATCCTTGTTATGATAGTGCGTTGGTGCATGATAATGCTTGCACTACCGACTGCCCTGGATTTGAAGGGTGTGATGGAGAAACTTACTGCAACGAATGTGAAGCTGCAAGACATGGAATTGGACCAAAGTAAAAATTAAAAATAAATAAAAAACTACCTACAACATCGGCTATAGCAAATGCGGGCTGACCGTTTAAAATGAGTATTTTGCAACTTAAAAAACATCAGTAACGGTTGACAAAGACGCAGTTCCAAAATCCGCACTTGCCATAGCCACAACCGTCAGACTGTCTCACAACCCCATTTTCCACATCATTTTCTTGATAAGTTGAATGGAATGTACGGATCTTCGTGGATAGCTTGCCCCTGGAGGAATTCGGTTTTCGGTTAGACTACAGTGAAGAAGGCCCATTTTCACCAGATTGAACCCTTCATCAGAAATTTGTGCATTTTTGTTGTGATGGCAACGTAAAACAAAACCTGCCGATTTTGAAGTGGGCGATGTGAAATAAACGAACGTTATGGAATATATTACGTCAAAAATTAAACAAGGTATGCGTGCCAAAAATAATAGACGACTATTATTTGTTCTACCAATTTGCATAATGCTATTCGCTTCATTTGAAGTTGATTATAAAAAAGAAAACAAAATGGAAAATCAATCATCCTTTAAAAACCTACCTGTAAGAGAGGGTGTTAAGCCCAAAACAACCAATACCAATCCGCATACCCAATTAGACCAGCAACCTGAAGACATTTCGTTTGTTAGAGAATTGTCGGAGTGGGCTTTCGCCTTGGAAAACATTGAAAAAATGCCAAGCGCAATATCCGTTCCCGGTGCAATTGCGATGAATATGGAACCAGAACACGCTTGTAAAAGCTGTAATGCATTTATGTATGGAACTGAATTTGCCCATTTTCATCCACATCCCGACTACAGCCTCCACCTTGGGATCCCTAAAGAAGATGCAGAAGCGATTATTGAAAAAGGTTGGGGAGAATGGCATCCACTCATAGCAAAGGGATTTCTGCCACCAAATATAATTATGCTTTACGCACCAAGAAACCAAATTGAATTGGAAATTGCGAAATCTATTTTAAAACACTCTTATGATTATGCTAAAGGAAATATAGAATAATCATGATGCAGTATACAGCAAAGGCAAAGTAAGAGAGAGTTGGCCAATCACAATGACACCGGTATTTCTAGTAAACTGAAGAACCTTGTCCTAAAAGAAAAAATTTACCCGTCAATAGTTGACGTGTATGCAGCCTAAAGTTCTCATGAACTGTAGAGAACTGTACAGTCATGGGCTTCTTCTGAAAATAATTGGATAATTTTAAAAGGTGAAACGCACCAAAAAAATTCGTTGTTTGAGATGAAAGCAATTCCCTATATAGAGTACACCAAGCTGGAAACCAGCGATGTGTTTTCGGACAAATGGTATTATGTTTCTCACCTCAGCAATGCATGTGCCTCAGAAGATGTACACCGCACTTCCGCTTATGCCATCTGCTTGCTCAGCGAAGGTTCACTGCAACTGGAAACAGATTTATTTGGTCACGTGGCCGATGCGCCGGCAGTATTTACAATCGCTCCCGAGGTGATTAGAAAGTTCACAGACCTGGGAAAACCGTATGATGCACGGATTATTTTCTTTAGAAAAGAGGTGTTTCTTGAAGGCCAGGCGGACATCAATTACCTGGATAAATTCGATTTTTTTACCAAGTCCGGACAGCAAACAGCACATTTAAGCCAAAAGCAATTTAAACAGTTTAAGGCCTATTTTGATATCATTCAGGAAAAATCACTTGAGTCGGCACCGCATACCACATCCATTATCAGGAGTTTAATTTACATCCTTATCAATGAGTTGAACGACGCTCATTTGTACCTCGAAGAGGAAAGCACTTCCGCAGTTGACAAGAACATTCACATCCTGACGGAATTTAAAAATCTACTGGCTAAAAATTTCATCGACGAAAGGAAGGTTACATTTTATGCCGATAAATTGCACCTGACACCCAAATACTTCTCAACGCTCATCAAAGAAGTCAGTGGAAAAACAGCAGGAGCCTGGATTAATGAGATGCTTTTGCTTGAATCCAAAGTGCGGCTGCAAAACCAAAACCTCAGCATCGCGCAGATTGCTTACGATCTCAATTTTTCCGACCCCTCGCATTTTGGTAAATTTTTCAAAAAACATACCGGTCTAAGTCCGCTGGAGTTCAGGTCCTGAATGATGTCCCCGCATCCGACTTTTATACCAGCACTCACTACTTTTGACCTTTTGGTTTCCGGTCGTGCCCTTTATCTCTCATCGGCATAAATAACTTCACCGTTGGTTTTGCGGTTGGATTTGACAGCTTGTTGGATAAAAACAAATCGCACTGGATTTACCAAAATCAACCGTGGATGGGAATAACCATCGGAATGGGATTGAAATAGCGCAAAGTTCTCCAGAATCGAACCTTTATACCAGAATCACCTACTTCTAGCTCTTCCAAGAGTTGAATATCATCCATACCTTTGTAATACAAAATATAAAGAGTACTAACCCTAAAAACATAAGAGAAATGAAAACAATAACGCTTCAACTAGAAACCCTGACCTGTCCCAGTTGTATCAAAAAAATAGAAGGAGTATTAAACAAGGAAGCGGGCGTGGACAATGCAAAGGTAATGTTTAATTCAAGTAAGGTGAAGGTGAGTTACAACCAGCAGAAAACAAGTTCAGAAACACTCGCAGCATTAATCGAAAAATTGGGATACCCTGTGCTCTCATAAATAAACAACAGTAAATTATATGAAAACGAAAACAAAAAATAGATTAACAATGGTGTCCGGTAGTTTGCTGTTGGCGGCTTTGCTAACCTTCCTGATCAACCCGGGGAGCATGTTGCAAGACATTATCCTAATTATTGCCGCCCTCTTTGCCGGGGCTCCCATTGCATTGAAAGCCTTTCAGGCAGTGAGAATGAAAGCCTTTAGTATCGATTTGCTCGTAACCATCGCGGTGGCTGGCGCAATGATTATCGGCGAGTACACCGAAGCGGCAGTTGTTTCATTCTTGTTTTTATTTGGCCACTACCTGGAAGGACGCACCCTTAGAAAAACGCGGGCTTCCTTAAAGTCGCTGATGGACATGGCACCGCTTGAAGCCACCATTTTGAAAAACGGAGAGCGCATCACTATTCCCGCCGATGAAGTTCAGGTTGGTGATCTCGTCATTGTGCAGCCGGGAGGAAGAATTCCGGTAGACGGAATAGTCATCTCCGGACAATCGCTAATCAACGAAGCGGCCATTACCGGTGAATCGGTTCCGGTGAGCAAAAGTAAGGATGATCAGGTGTTTAGCAGCACTATTTCAGATAATGGCTACCTGGAAATTAGGTCCGAAAAAGTGGGCGGCGACACCACCTTTTCTAAAATTATTGAATTGGTTGAAGAGGCCCAAGAAACGAAAGCCAAAACGCAAAAGTTTATGGAGCGATTTGCGGCCTACTACACCCCCGGCATTATTATACTTTCCGTGGCGGTCGGACTCATTACCCTTGATGTTCACCTGGCACTCACCTTTTTGGTTATTGCCTGTCCGGGTGCGCTGGTCATCTCTGTTCCGGTTTCCATTGTAGCTGGTATCGGGAATGGAGCCAAAAACGGCATCCTGATTAAAGGGGGCGATAAAATGGAAAATCTCGCCAAAATAAATACCCTGGTATTTGACAAAACGGGAACGCTTACCAAAGGACAGCCCCAAGTGACAGACATCAAAGTATATGGGGTTTCCGAAGTTGAATTACTAAAATTGGCGGCAGAAGTCGAAGTGACATCCGAGCATCACTTGGGCAAAACCATAGTTGAAAAAGCGCGCCAATCTGGTCTTCAATTGGTACACAAACCTACTGATGTAGAAATCATGAAAGGTCACGGCCTGCGGGCAGTATTAGACGACAAACAGATTTACATCGGCAATAAATCAGGTGCCGATAAACTTGAAATTATCATCGATGATGCGGCAAATCAATACATGCTTCAACAGCAAGAGAAAGGAAGTACCTCGGTTTTTATCTCGGTAGATAAAAGGGTCATCGGAATTATTTCCATTGCTGACCAAATTCGCGAAGAAGCGCCTGCAACAATGAGTCAATTGCGAAAAGCTGGAATTAACGACTTAATGATGCTGACCGGTGATAATGAGCAGGTGGCCCAAAAGGTGGCCGCCCAATTAAGAATCGATCAGGTGTTTTCGGAGTTGTTGCCCGAAGACAAAGTGACTAAAGTTGCTGAATTGAAAACTTCGGGTCGAAGTGTCGCCATGGTTGGTGACGGAATAAACGACGCTCCGGCCATTGCCACTGCCGATGTGGGAATCGCTATGGGGGGCACAGCTACCGATGTAACGATGCAAACCGCAGATATTATTCTGATGTCCGATAAGTTGGATAAGTTGCCTTATGCCATCCGATTGGCCAAAGCCACGATACGCAATATGAAGCAAAATACCTACTTTGCCTTGATTACCGTAGCGCTCTTGTTGGTGGGCGTACTGACGGATACGGTTCATTTAGCATCTGGAATGTTGATTCACGAAATCAGCGTAATACTTGTGATTTTGAATGCCGTTCGCCTGGTGCGCTACCCCAAATATCAGTTTCAGATAAATTGGCCCGATTTCAAAATGAAAAGCGATAACAGTTCGGGTGACACGCAATCGGTTTGTCCGGTGTAAATGATAATAACCTCCGACTTTTATACCAGAAGCGCCAACCTATGTACTTTATAAATGGACGACTAAGAATTAACTTTGTATTAGTAGATAACCCAAAAAACATATAGACATGAAAACAATAAATAAATTTAAAATGAAACTGGCAAAGATTACCCTGTTGATGGGTGCCATGATGTTCTTATCAGCACCAACATTTGCACACTGTGATTCGTTTGACGGACCGGTGATCCAAGACGCTTATAAAGCCTTGCAAAAAGAAGAGGCGATGTATGTAATGAAATGGATAACCGCTGATCAAGAAGCAGAAATCAAGCAACTGTTTGACAAAACCGTGCAGTTAAAAAACGAGGACGCTGAAATATACAGCATTGTTGAAAAGCACTTTTTGGAAACATTGGTTCGACTGCACCGCGAAACCGAAGGAGCACCCTTTACCGGATTAAAGCCAGCAGGCTCTACAACGCCAATCGTACAAATGGCCGACCAGTCGATAGCTAACAGAAATCTGAAACCTTTGATAAATGATTTAGGTGAGCACATTCAGCACGTGATTACCGATAAATATGCAAAAGTAATGGCGCTCGAAAAAGTGAAAGACAACTCAGTGGAAGAAGGCAGAGCGTACGTAAATGCGTATGTTGAATACACCCATACCCTCGAAGCCATGGAGGCCATTTTATCACATGGCGGCGGACACCATCATTAATCAAGTGATAGCGAATGACGGATGAAATGCAGTTATGCACCGGTTGTGATCAGCCGGTGTATAATTTTTTGGATCATTTTGAAAATGAATATCAACTTTCCTCCCCCTCAGTCCCTTTCGCAGAAGTGTTTTTCCAGCACGTGGAAAAGCCCCTCGGGCATTGTCCGATTAATAGGGGGTATTTATTAGACAGGAATTCACTTTTAATCTATACTAGTAGTTGACCACGGCCATCACTCTTTCACCACCTTCCCGCTCCAAACCACCTCACTATCCGTTACGCACCGCAGCACATACATGCCCGCAGGCAGGTGACCCATTTGCAGAATATAGGTGGTGGCGCCGAAATTGACTGCTGTAGTGCTGTGGCGGCGGCCGTGCAAATCATACAGCTCCAGTTGTGCACCACGCGGCATCGGGCCGGATTTGAGGTGTACGCTCAACAGGTCTTGCACGGGGTTGGGATACATGCTTACCAGCACTTCTTCTTCGTGAACTTCTACGTTATCTATCAAGTGACACCCGGGCACCAAGCAGCCCATGCTATCGGCGCGGAATACCCAAAGGTCCTGGCCGGGAAGGGAGTCCCATGGTGCATTAAACGTCCAACCTGTACCAACGAAACCGCCACTTTCGTCAGCAATTACATCGTAAGCAAACGAAAATCCTGTGCTGCCAGGACCTTGCGAGGTGTGTTTTATTGAACGCAGCCATAATTCATTACCCTCTGAATCAGTTCGAAGCAATAGACCATCAAGTGGCTCATCTTCCCGCAAGCCCACAGCGATGAAACCGCCGTCAGGCAGTTCTTCTACTTTACGCAAATTGGCAAAACGCTGTGGTTCATCCAGATATTCTTTTTCCCAGATCATGTCGCCGCTCTGATCTAATTTAGCCATATACAATGTATTATAATGAGTGGTTGAGCCTTCATCATAATGGTTCCAGCACCCGCAAAAAACAAAATTGCTATCGGCAGTTTGAATCACCTTTGCCGGACAGTCATCTCTTGGCGATCCAATTACTTCCATCCACTCCTGGTTACCGAGGCTGTCTGTTTTTACAATGTAGTGATCCCATTTATTCAATGTACCATAAGATTTTGTATAACCACCGAGGATGTAGCCACCGTCGAAGGTGGGGTAAATAGAAAATAAATGATCAGCCAGACTACCGCCGTACTCATTAAGCGAAATCACCTCTCCCAGACTATCTGTTATCAATAAAAAACCCATGGCATGATCGGGGCCAGAAACATGCTTCCAACCCACTGAAGCCAGATTTTTATTGAAATGTTGAGTTGCCGCATTTCCAACACTCATATTCAAAGAATCTCCATAAAACCTAATCCATTCCATCTCTCCACTTGCATCATATCAACAAAGGGTAATTAAACTTTCAATCCCCACAGAAGAAGGCCAGACTCTTGAGCCCGAACTCACAAAACCACCATCGTGGGTTTTAAAACTGGTGTTAGAATAACCTGCGTATAAGTGACTGTCTTCATAGGCAGTTATAAAATTATCTAATACTTCGCCCTGTGGATTGACAACAGTTCTTCCCATTATCAACCGATCTCCTGACTCTGAACAGTTCCAATGAACACCAAATAATTACCATCCTCCATTTGTTCGATGGAGAAACCATTTTCATACTGATCGAAGTCCATGAAATCGATCCTCAGGTTGAAGTATTGAGCCTCAACCACAGGTGAAAAGAGAAATAAAAAAGCAGGAATGTTCCTGCCGTTTTTATACCTATACTACTTAAAAACTTCAAACTTCTCATTGTGCAGCAAAATTTCATCATGACGAAGTTGATAGATGTAAAGTCGCTGTCCCACCAAAGGTCATCACTTAAGATGGCGTTTATGGCCTTGTCTATTTTTGGGTTTTTCGGTTTTGCCATTGCCTGTCAATTTACGTCAGTTGGTCGGCGTCCTGCCATTGCCACTAACGTCAGTTCGTCCAACAACGCCCCCTGGGTCGCTTGATTTTGCTTGAGTTGCCATCCCAACAAAAATGCACAAATTTCTGAGAAAGGGCTCCATCTGTTTGAAATTGACTGTAAAAGGCCATTTGAGGAAGTTTTGAGCCAAAAAAAGCCGGTAAATAAAGCCAAACTTGCACCAAATACTTCTT
>CAZARI010000071.1:6199-8800 GCA_964487545.1 uncultured Cryomorphaceae bacterium | reverse complement strand
AAAAAAGAATTGCGGTTTTCATAGGGTGCTTATTGGTTAATAAGTGCTGGTTCAATCGAATGTATAAAATATTTATTAATCGTGGCAAATAAAAATTCGAATGACCTACTCAGGTTCGGGTGGTCCTTAACAAATTCAGGAATATAATCACAAGATTTTGGAATGTAGCCCTCAACCACATTCTTTATCTTTGCCCCCGATGAAGGTTTGCAGCATTCTCCTACTTTTCCTTTCGTTGTTGGTGTTTCCGGGTTGTCAGAACACTGGTTGGGATACGCTTCAACTGGAATCTATCAATGATTCCATTGTTGACCTTTCCATATTTACACATGAACAAACGATTTTTGTTTTCCTTTCTCCTGAATGTCCGCTGTGTCAGAATTATTCGTTAAAAATTAACGAGCTAATAGCGCGGCACGAATCCGATTCGCTCCAATTTATCGGTGTGGTAGGTGGCACCTATTACCCGAAGCACGAAATCAAGCATTTTCTACGCAAGTATTCGCTGGGATTGCCTGTGCTGCTGGACCCGGAATTTAAGCTGGTGAATGCGCTGGAGGCGACCATTACACCGGAAGTGTTTTTTACTGAAGGAGAAAAAATCATCTATCAGGGCGCTATCGACGACTGGGCCATCAGTCTGGGCCAAACCAAACTCAAAGTGCAAAACGATTATTTGCACGATGCCATTATGGCGTATCAAATGCGAAAACCTGTCGATCCGAAAAAAACCAAAGCTGTAGGATGTTTTATCGAGTAATTGCTGCAACGGTAATTTTTGTGCTGCTTTGTACAGCCTGTTCGTCGCCAGAAGTGACCGAAAGCGACGCTGGCGTTTTGCCAGATGATTTATTGGTAACGTTTAACGATCACATCGCCCCGATCGTTTTTGAAAACTGCTCACCCTGCCACCGTCCGGGAGAAGCCGGTCCTTTTCCGTTGATTCAGTATCAAGATCTAAAGAAGCGCACCAAAATGCTGGTGGAAGTGACCCAAAGCGGATTTATGCCACCCTGGCCCGCCGATCCGTCGTATCGTTCGTTTCTGAACGAGCGCAAACTCACCCAAAAGCAAAAAGCGCTAATCAAACGCTGGGTAGCGCAAGGTGCGCCCGAGGGGTCGGAAGAATTGCAACCAAAGGTGCCAGATTTTGAGTCGCAGCGTCCGCTCGGAAAGCCCGATGCCATTGTATTTATGCAAGACACGATGTTTATTGCAGGAAACAACATCGACCATTTTCGCTACATGAAAACGCCTTACGAACTGGAGCGCGATACCTTTCTGAAAGCCATCGAGTTTGTGCCTGGCAACCGCCGCTTAGCGCATCACATGAATGGCAGTATGATCAACTACTTGCCGGGAAAAAAGAAAAATCACCGGCTGGGTGCTACGATTGTCGATCCCGACACCACCGATACTTTTTCGTCGTACGAATACATGCAACTGGCCAACGACGACGGCACCTACCCCGCCCTGACCCCTTCTGTAGTAAATTATTTGCCCGGTGTTGAAGTCACCGGTTATCCCGAAGGCATTGGCGGATATCGCATTTCCAAACAAGGCTTGTTTCTGATCAAAACCATGCACTACGGCCCCAGTGCCATCGATACGTTTGATTTGTCGCATTTCAGGCTTTATTTTTCGGAACATCCACCCAAACGGCCGATGCACGAAATTCAGATGGGAACACTCGGCATGACACCGGTTGAGCCAGAACTGATCATTCCTGCCAATAAAGTATCGACTTTTAAAACCACCTATCACGTGCCTGAAGACATGTCGCTGCTGACCATTAATCCGCACATGCACCTGTTGGGTCAGGAGTTTCTGGCCTTTGCGGTGCCACCTTTGGGAGATACGATACCGCTGATTCACATTCCGCGGTGGGATTTCCGCTGGCAGTATTTTTACACCTTTAAGAAGATGCTGAAGATTCCCAAAGGAAGTGAAATTACGGCTGTAGCCACTTTTGATAACACGGTGAACAATCCGCACCAGCCGTTTGTTCCGCCGAGAAACATCATTCCTCCGGCCGAGGGCGAGGACATGAAAACCACCGATGAAATGTTTCAGTTTTTCATCAATTACGTGCCGTATGTGGAGGGCGATGAGGAGGTTTCGTTGGAGCCGTGAGGGTGATTGCAAGAGAACTCTTCGGAATTCGTAGTGCATCCTTCGAAATTAAAAGTACATCCCAATAAGCTGAAATTGTTGGGATTGTCCCTCATTTTCATTGGGACCCATCGGATTTCGAGAGGCTGTAAATGCACATGTAATTGAAGCTGTGGCTGCTTACAAACCATTCATTACATAAACCCCGAAGGGGTTCCATGTACATTGGTTGATGATATTTGTATCGTGCGACCCTGAAGGGGTCGAATTAATCTATGTAAATGGGAATCCTTCGGATTCCTGACACCCCCTTAAAGCTGAACTCACGTTTAATCGTCCGCAGCTGCTTTCATTGAAATTGTGGTTCCTTTACAAAACCACTGATTTATAAAACCCGAAGGAAACAAATACAATACCTGATGGCATTCATCTCAGTGCGACCCTGAAGGGGTCGAACCACCTTACCTATGTAAATGGGACTCCTTCGGA
>CAZARI010000071.1:0-6099 GCA_964487545.1 uncultured Cryomorphaceae bacterium | reverse complement strand
GTTCCATGTACATTGGTTGATGATATTTGTATCGTGCGACCCTGAAGGGGTCGAATTAATAAGGCCTCAGCGGTTTCTAGCCTTGAAATCAAAAAATTCCGGCTGTTCATTCGAAAGATTAATCAATCCAATCAAACAGATATTCATCTTTATGTTCAACATTGAACCTGATCAGGAGCGCCTTATATTCATCCCTGAATAATTTGGCCTTATGATGTTCCTTTTGGTTGTTGATGTATGCAATAACATTATCTAGTGAAGAATGGCTATAGGAAAAGGCTCCATATCCCGATTGCCAAGCAAAAGGTAATTTGATGAATCTTTTCTCTTTAATAAACGCATTGGATGACTTCTTGACCTCCCTTACCAAGTCTGCAAGGCAGCAAGAAGGTGTCATGCCGATTAAAATGTGAATATGATCGGGCATTCCATTTATAGCCAACATCTTCTGTCCTTTATTCTGAACAATACCTGTAATGTACTTGTATAATTCTTCTTCCCACTCAGGGCTGATCAAACTGGCTCGTCCTCGAACCGCAAAAACAAGCTGAATGTAAATTTGTGAATATGATCCTGCACCCATTTGTTCAAGTACTTTTTATTTTCCGACTAAAAACTTTAAGTATTCAATATCAACTTACTATATTACTAAAATCTTTTTAAAAATGAAACTGTATCGGCGGCCTAAACATTGCTACCCCGACAGGGTCGAACCAACCTATGTACATGGGAAGCCTTGGGATTTCTGGCACCCCTTTAAAGCTGAACTCAAGTTTAATCGTCCGCGGGTATTCATCTCAGTTCGACCCTGACAGGGTCGAATATTTTTCCATTTGTTGGTCCAACTCTACAAGCCTTTTCGAAATAAACGACCTTACCAAATCCACCTCGGCATCAAAATCCATGTCATCCGCATACCCCGGCCCATCCACCGGCCAACGCTTAAAGTTTTTTTCCACGTGATACTCGAGTTCAACAATGTATTCATCAATTCGTCGGTTTATTGATGCCTGGTCAAAAACATTACTACGATGTAATAACCATCTCTCCTTGATCTGTTGGCGAAATGCCTTCTGCTGCATTAATCGACTCAATAGTGGGTTTTGTTGCCAGTCAATCTCTGTTTCCATATTGTTGAGCCGGTTGTCGCCATAGCGGCCAAAGGTTTCGTCATAGTCCCAAATGGCAATGCGAAACGGTGCACCGGTATGTAAGCGGTATAAATAAAAATTGCGCAACAAACCATCAGTATTGTTGGTAAGCAGCAACAGCAACATCCAGTCGGCCACGTTTTCGAGTTGAAAATAATCGTCCACATCAGCCGCAAACAAACTGTCGGAAGCGTGAAATAAAAAATGGCGCAATTCATCGCCCAATGCAGCTTCATTGCGCACATCAATTTCAGGATATTTCTGACCAAAAAGATGTTCGCGATAAACGATTCCGGGCTCGTCCTGAATAAACACAGGTGGCTCCTTAAACAGCACGCCGCCCGGCTGAAAATCGGCTATTCCTGCGCGTTCTTGATCAATACGCTGCATCACGTAATACAAACCCTGATACTGATTGCCGACATATACTTCGCCATAGCAGCCATTTGGCGAAAGGTTGTGCGAACCCATTGCACGAAACAGATCGAAACTCAGCCGGTGGCGGATAAACGATTTATCAATGTAACCGGCATTTAAAATCCACACCTCGTGAGCGGGCAATCCACAAAACGAAACGGCACTGTCTAGCTTTAGCCGCATCGATTTTTTGGGATATTTTAGCGAACTGTTTCCGCGGATTCGCACCTCCGCAGAAATGTAATGCTCATCATTTCGGCTAAACCGACAGTCGACATTCTCCTGCCGAATGACGTCATCACAATCCAGGCGAATTTGCAGCAAATGGGTCGACTGCTGGCCACAACCCGCCAGAACAGTCACTGCGACAATCAGCAGGAATTGAAAACCACTATTTAAATTTGTCTTTATGGTGCTTGTCCTTATCGAGAAAAAGAATCCGAACGGCCAGAAACAGTCCGCCTAAGGCAGCTAAGATAAAAAAGACCATGGCAATACCGGGATATCCGAAAATGGTGAAATCGGTTTGCACGTCCATCAGTAAAGCGGCGCCGATAATGAGCGCGGCAAACACCAACCCGAGTGTGAGGCGGTTGGCCGCTTCCTTCAGTCCACCAATAAAATATTCTTCATCGATCACTTTGGCTTGAATGGTGAACCGGTTTTCAGCCAGTAATTGCAAAATGCTGTTGATGCGGCGTGGCAGGTTTTCGAGAAACTCCTTGGTATCGAAAAGGGTTTCATACAGATTGCCAGGTGAGATATTTCGGATGAAGTTTTTCCTAACAATCTCGGCAGAATTTCTTCTGAGCGAGGCATTCGGATCAAAATCATTATCGAGGGTGCGCCCCACTTTGTCGAGATTGAGCAGTGTTTTTCCGAGCATGATAAACTCGTTGGGTAACCGCACGCCGTTCTGAACACACAACTTAGCAAACTCAAGCACCAGTCGCCCCACTTCCATTTGATTTAAAGTGGCATCGGTATATTCGGCAATATAATCACTAACTTTTTGATGAAATTCGCGATCGTCACCCTCCCCTTCGCGTATGCCGATTTGCAGAGCCAGCTTGGCCGCCATTCCGGGTTTCCCCTCGCTGATAGCTACCAATAATCGAATCAGTTGACTCTGCAAATCCTCCGAAATTCGCCCAACCATCCCGAGGTCGATCAGTGCAATTTTTCCGTCTTCGGTAAGAAAAATATTGCCCGGATGTGGGTCAGCGTGATAAAACCCATCAACCAGAATTTGCTGAAGGTAAGCGCGAAACAACTCCTCGGCAAGTGCCTCGCCATCTATTTCGAGCCGCGCCAGAGGCGAAAGATTTCCAGCATTTTTTCCGGAAATAAATTGCATGGTCAGCACCCTGGATGTAGTGTAATCATCGATGGGTAAGGGTACCACCAGATGATCAAACTCTTTGAGATTTTCGGCCAATGTTCTGAGGTTATGGGCTTCTTGCCGGTAGTCGAGTTCGCGAATCAGCGATTTACGAAATTCCTCAAGTGTAGCAATTAGCATCACTTTTTTAGCGATATCGGTGTGGTTTTCCAGAAATTCGGCCAAGTCGTGAAAGGCATCTAAATCCTCCATCATTTGATCGCGGATATCGGGTCGCTGCACTTTTACAGCTACTTCGCGTCCATCGAGTAATTGTGCGTAATGAACCTGCCCGAGCGAAGCAGAAGCCAGCGGGGTACGGTCAAATCGCTTAAAAGATTTGGAGATCCGGATTCCGAGCTCGGTAGTAATAATACGCTCCACCGTTTCGGTGGGGATGGGTTTTACATTGTCCTGCAATCGGGTCAATGCATCGAGGTATTCGGGAGGTAAAAAGTCGGCTCGGGTAGACAAAAACTGTCCGAGCTTTACGTAGGTTGGACCGAGTTTTTCAAGATCATCGGGAAGCTGTTCAGCTTTTGGATCGTGAGGGTATTCAACATCTTTGTGGGCTTCGGCATCTATTTTTCGTGCAATATCACTTCGTCCGTATTTGATGAGTAGCACCGCCAGATCCTGATATCGCTTCAGGTGCTGCATTTTCTTTTTAAACCCCATACTTTCATTTTTCTGCTTCGTATTAAAAATAATACAATTTCGCTACTTGAGCGACGGATGCTTTGGAATTAAAAAACTTGGAACCGCTATAAATGAATCAAAAAGAAGACTGAATAAACGGGCCATTTTATCCGAAATGTAGATTAGATTTGCATGGAAAATAGAACCGATCATGAAAAAAGACAAACCTACAATCGCCATTCTGGGTGGTGGCCCTGCAGGCAGCACCATGGCTGTAGAGCTGGCCAAAAAAGGATACAAAGTGGGTGTCTATCACACCGGAAAACGTCCTCCGCTTGTTGTCGGCGAATCGCTGCTTCCGGCAGTCATTCCTTTGTTGAGACAACTGGAGGTAGAAGAAGAGATCAAATCATTCAGCAAGTTTAAGCCGGGCGCTACGGTAACGTTGTCGCCGGGAGAGAATATCACCTCGTTTTTCACTAAAGCTGCAGGCCGTCTGCCCGATTATGCCTACAACACCCCGCGCGATAAATTCGATCAGGTCATTCTGGATCGAGCGATGGAGGTGGGTGCTAAAATTTTTCCTGTCACCGGCCGCGTCGAATCGGCAGGAGGAGACCGAATAAAGCTCACTGACGAAAGTCTGAAAGCCGCAGATGGCTTTTTTGACGACGGGGTGGATTGGATCATTGATGCTACCGGACGCGCACGCACCATTGCGCGGGTTCAAAAGATTCCGGCCATTGAAGGAAAACGAAAAGACTGGGCGCTCTTTGCCCATTGGGATAAAATCAAACTCGTTGATCCGGGGAACATTCACGTGGATTATCTTGAACACGGCTGGGGCTGGAGAATTCCGCTAAAAGACCGCATTTCGTTTGGATTTGTGATTGATCCTGTGCACCTCAAAGAATTCGGTAGAACCGCCGAAGAACAATACTGCAACTATGTGGCTCATGACAGCCGGCTCATGGAATTTTCAATGGGTGGAAAGCGACTGACGTCGGTAGTGAAATACACCAACTGGCAAAACACCAACGATCGGTTTTATGGAGATAACTGGGTTTGCGTTGGCGACTCGGCCGGATTTACCGACCCCGTTTTTTCGACCGGATTATACCTGAGCATGAAAAGTGCTTTTCGTGTGGCAGAAGTTATCATGAATGGCGGAAAGGTTGCCGATTTTGAGGCTTATGAAAAAGACTGGAAGCATGAAGTCAAGGTCTGGCAACGGGTAATTGATTCGTGGTATGATGGACGACTGTTCACCCTGTATCGCGTGGGCCGCGAGCAAAAAGAAAACTTCATTGGCCGTATCATTGCCCCGCACGTAGAAAAACATCTTTCTCGTGTTTTTACGGGCGACGCGGTGAATGGAACCGGCTACAGTTGGGCCGTTCACCGTTTTTTGACCAAACACATGCTCATGGGCGAAGATCCTGCCCAGCTCATCATTCGCTGAGTGCTGGTTAAGTGATCGCTATTGTGTAACTTGGAGGAAAATACAGCCTCAATATGCGCGGTGCCCTTTTACTTTTCTTGTTGATATCGTTTGCTTTTGGTTCATCTGCTCAGCAAACTGAATTGCGACTTTTTAACGAGCGCAAAGATCAAATAAGCCAACGAAGTATGTATGCACTGGGCGGCTGGGCAGTGGGAAACTTTGCCATGAGCGGTGCCATGATTGGGTTCTCATCCGGTCCTGATCGGTATTTTCATCAAATGAATATTTATTGGAATGTAGTGAATGCTGGAATTGCGGGTTTAGGATTGCTGGCCGGAAAATCAGGCGCAGAGAACAACTTGTTTCAAACATTGAAATCACAGAGCAATACTGAAAAAATTTACTTGCTAAATGCTGGTTTGGATGTCGGCTACCTATTTGGCGGTTTGTATCTTACCGAACTCGCGCGCAGACATCCGGCACAATACGATCGACTTACCGGTTTCGGCCGGTCGATAGTGTTGCAAGGTAGTTTTCTGCTCGTGCTCGATACCGTGATGTACCTGATCTATCAAAACCAAAGAACAAATAAGCTGGAACCATTACTCGAAAACGTGGATATTGGACTTACTGGTTTCAGAATCCGGTTTTAAAAAACCCACAGTCTTAGCGTTTAGTAGAATAAAATTTACGAATGACTGTTGAAAGATGTCCCAATTGCGGGTTGATCTCCACAAATGGAGACCGCAAAACCCACTTCGAAAGCCGCTATGTCTTGTACATTTTTTGGATAATAAATTTTTACCCGCTTTATATCAACCACTTACCAAAAAAGCACCAAGTATAAAGTGAATAAGAATTAAAGTTTACTTGACTTTGGCATAACAAATTTCTTTAATTTAGGGCATCGAAAAATACAGACAACAGGTTAACGCAAAAACTGAAACTCGCAATTAATTTGAATCAAGGAACAGCTAAAAACAGAAACACTCCAACTAAACACATGACCCGCTAAGCCCTGCCGCAGCACTCTGCGGGGTATCCTCCCTCATATCTGGCACGTCTGA
>CAZARI010000070.1:0-9072 GCA_964487545.1 uncultured Cryomorphaceae bacterium | reverse complement strand
TTTCTTTACGAAGCCATTAACTGTAATCCTAATGGTGATCCTGACCAAGAAAACAAACCCCGAATGGATTACGACACACAAACCAATCTAGTAACAGACACGCGCCTAAAGCGATACATTCGCGACTACTTTATGCAGAAGGGTTTAGATGTATTTGTTTCAATGGAGGAAGGAACAAAAGTTAATCCAGATCAGAAACTGGAGATCGTTGTGAATCGATTGCTAACTGACCCACAAATGGTTGACGGGTATTTTGTAGAAAGTCCAGAGATGAAAAAAGCTTTTAACGAGGTTATGGATAAAGCAAAAGATCCTGAAGGAGTTTTTAAAGAGTTGCAAAAGGCAAAAAATAAAGCGCTCAATGTATTCATCTTGGACAAAATCGTGAAGGAACGCTATCTGGATATACGACTTTTTGGAAGCGCATTTGCCGTTGGTGGCTTTACTCGTGCGTACACTGGTCCGCTCCAACTGAATTGGGGATACTCACTTAATAAAGTATATCCTGTTGATTCTGACTCTATCGTAACTATTATGAATGATGATAGTAGCACATTTGGAAAAGACTATCGCATTCACTACAGCCTCATCGCGTTTCATGGAGTTGCTAATAAATATGCCGCCAAAACCACCGGGCTAACAGACGGGGACTTGGCGCATTTCCGTGATGGAATTTGGAATGCGATACCGTCTTTGCCGACGCGATCTAAGCTCAATCAATATCCTAAGCTTTATCTAGAAATAGTATACAACGAAGGATATCACAACGGCCATTTTGGTGATTTGCGAAATTATGTGGATGTAACACCAACAGACACAACTCAGGAATTTAAAAAAGTTCGCAAATTCAATGATTTGAATGTCGATTTCAGCCGTCTTGAAAAGCTACTTGCAGATAATAAGGGTACGGTGATTAAAGAAGTAAAAGTCACCACTGCAGAAGGCATCACCATCAATGCTTAAGCCCATGGAAATCCTTTCATTCGACATAGAAGGAAAGTTCGCCCATTTCCGGAAATTCCACGGCAACAATACGGCCATGAGCTATTCCATTCCTCCGAGAACAACTATTATCGGCATGCTAGCTGCTATAATGGGAGAGGATAAAAATGCCTACTACGAGAAATACAGAGCCACAGATTTGAAGATCGGGCTGCGCGTATTAAGCGATTTGAAAAAATCCTTTCACCGATTGAACTTATTGATGATAAAAGGGAGCCATGACTTTCGCGGAGGAAAAGGCCGTGTACAAACTCCATTTGAGGTAGTAACCGGGTATGATCTGAAAAAAGACATGGTTAAGTACCGCATTTATCTTGCAGCCGGTGAGAATGATGCCCTGTACCAAAGCATTTCCGAAAAGTTATTGAATAATAGTCGGCAGTTTAATTTAAGTCTTGGAATCGCTGGTTTTTCAGCTTTTGTTTTAAATGTGCGCAAAATTTCACCAACAGAAAAGTTAGCTCATGGGGAATGGATTGAGCTACACTCGGCCGGTAACAGCGATCAAATTGAAGAGATTGACTTTCCTCGAGATCGTGAATTCAAATTCAACCATATTGAAGAAGAGTTGCTGCCGGCTGATTTCATCGGAGGTGAAAGAGGACGAGAAGTATTTCGGATGAATCGTGTATTATTTACTACTCGGGATTTCCCTATGCAAATAAAGTTGAGCGGGACATACTTTGAACTGCCTTCAGAAGACGGAATAGAAAACATTCAACTTTTGGAATATGCAGGTGTTTTCTCACAGTAAACCTAGAGGTGGTTCTAAAAACGTTGGCAGCAAACTTTTAATCGATCATCTGCAAGGTGTTCGAGACAAAGTAAGTACAGCTTTTTCAAATAGAACAGAATTTAGTAAAGAGGACATCATCAAACTTCTCGAAGTGATTTGTTGGTTACACGACTTCGGTAAATACACGAGTTATTTCCAAACATATTTACTGGAACCTGCAAAGGCCGACCACCAACTCAAGTCCCATTCAGCGCTTGGCGCTCATGTTGCACACAATTGCTTAAAAGACAATTCAGAATTTGCCTTATTAGCATTTTACATCATCAAAATGCACCACAGCAATTTGATGAATTTTAATTCTGTTATTTTTCCCAAAAAAAAAATTCGAATGCAACAGGAGTGGATTTTCCCTATACAGAAAGAAGCCCTATTCAATTTGGATGAACTGAAAAATCGTTTTGCAATTGATGTTAACGATATCGCTTATGTCGATTGCAAACTACTTCTTAGCACATTCAAAAAAACAATAAAGCGCGAACCACACATTAAAAGGTATTTTAAAGTTAATTACCTATTTTCCCTTTTAATTGAATCTGATAAGTTGGATGCCTCCGACACAAATCCAGTTATTCCGGATAGCCTGCCAGCGGACGCCGTAGACAATCGCGCGGGATTCGGTAATCCCATTTATCCCGAAAAGCCCCTTAATGAACTTTCTCAAAACGAACTCCGCAATTTCGTAAGGGCTGAAGTAGTAAAGAACATTGAACAAGGCGATATTCTAGAAAAACGGATTTTTACTTTAGCGGCACCTACTGGAATTGGAAAAACCATGACGGCTTTGGATTTTGTGTTAAAACTGAGACACAAAATAGAACGCGACGAAGACAACCTCTCAAAAATTATTTATGGGCTTCCTTTTATTAACATCATTGAACAAGCCTTAAAAGAGTACGAGAAAACGTTGGGAGAAAACGTGGTAATGGGTCACTACCAATATGCTGACATTTTCGGAAAAGATGAACCTTCTAGAAGCGAAATGAATGATGAGGAAGTAAAATACAACCAAGTTAAAATGGCATGGGACACATGGCAAAAGGATGTAGTTATTACTTCGTTTGTGCAGCTCTTTGAAACATTAATAGGCAATCGAAATAAGCTTCTTAAAAAGTTCCATCATTTTGCGGATTCTATAATCATCTTGGATGAAGTACAAACATTGGCTATTGAAAAGCTTCCGGTGATTGGAGCAGCACTTTATTACTTGTGCAAATACCTTAACGCAAGAGTTTTAATTATGACCGCGACTCAACCTAAACTATTTGAACTAATGTCAAGGGAATTGAATATCAAAATCAATGAACAGCACCTAAAACCTTTTAACCTGCTAATTAGAGACCATGAAGTGTTTGCTTGCTTCAACAGAACCAAAATTATTCCCTTGTTGGCTGAGGAAACCACTAACGAAACCTTTCTCACAATCTTTGAATACAAATGGGAGAAAAATAAAAGCTCCCTGATTGTGGTAAATAAGGTGGATAGATCCATTGAGATTTACCAATTGCTCGAAGAGTATCTCGCTAATAATAAGAATGTCGAGCTGTTTTATCTTTCAACTAACATTACTCCCGTAGAAAGGCAGAAGCGGATCGAGGAAATTAAAAATCTACTTCCAAACAAACCTTGTATTTTGGTTTCGACTCAAGTAATTGAAGCCGGAGTAGATCTGGACTTTGACATGGGGTTCCGTGATCTGGGCCCGATCGACTCGATTGTTCAAGTTGCCGGTAGGATAAATCGGGAAAATTCCGTTGATCGCAAAGAGTCACCGTTATATGTTGTTGATTTTGGTGATTGCACTAAAATTTACGGCCCCGCAACAGAAATAAAAGCCAAAAAGGCACTTTCAAACGGTTCAGTACTCGAATCCGGGTATAAAAAAATGGTCGAAAGATATTTTGAAGAAGTATCTGATCGTAAGATGAGCGACTTTGAGCTATCAATTGAAGTATTTGAAGCAATGAAAAATTTGAACTATGCCTTTCCCTCTAATGAGCCGAAGAAACACAAGACAGTTTCTGACTTTAAAATCATAGAAAAAAGCCAAAAGGGAATGTCGGTTTTTGTGGAATTGCCCGAGGATTCCGAGGGAATAGAGGCGAGAGAAGCTTTTCAGAATCTACTAGCAGGAAAGATCACGAAAGCAACATTCGACCAGCAACATAAAAGGGCCTTTAATCAGCGAATAATTGCCGTACCGGATTACTTCAACTTATCCAAAGAGTTAAAGAATGAACTGATGTTGTCTGACTTCATTTTTTGGATAAGACCTCAGGATGCAGACTATTACTATGATGAAAGTACTGGATTCAAAAGAGGAAATGTTGAAACCAACCAAACCATCGCCTTCTAACATGCACCCCCTCAAGCTCAAAATCGAACTACTGAACGCACCGGTAAAAATTGTGCGCAAGGTGTTGGTGCCAGAACATCTAAATATGTGGCAGTTGCATTTGGTCATTCAGGATGCGATGGGCTGGCTCGATATGCATTTGTTTGAATTTAAAGATCGAATGAGGCATCCAGAAATTTCGGTCTATATTAGTGATGGTGAGGAATACGGAATGGGGATGATTAACCAACCCAAAATCATCAGAAACCCAGATAAAGCGGGTCTTAGTGAACTGTTTGTAAAGAAAAACCAGTCTAAACCATTTTTCTACTGGTACGACTTTGGCGATGACTGGATGCATAAAATCAGTTTTCAGAAAGTCTCGAAAAAAGACCTGACCTATTTTAAAGGCCACCCCATTTGTATTGATGCCACAGGGTCTTGTCCACCAGAAGACATAGGCGGTGTGTGGGGATACGCTGCTCTCCTTGAAGCTATCGATGACGAAAAACATCCACAGCATCGAGCCCTAAGGGAATGGATGGATGTGGATCCCAAAGCGGATTTCGACCCCAATGAAGTCGATCTGGAAAAAATCAATTTCTTGCTGGAAACATTAACTGAGCACGAGATCTGGAATAATTGTCCGCAGAACCTATTCAACTAGCGAAGTCAGGAATTTTGTTAGAAAACGAAAAATACTACCACATTTATAACCGCGCCAATGGCAACGAGAACTTATTTCGGGTAAAGGACGATTACCTGCGGTTTTTGAAGCTCTACGAGCGGCACATACCTCCGGTAGCCGATACGTTAGCGTGGGTGCTGATGGCCAATCATTTTCATTTGGTGGTTCGCATTAAAAGTGAGCGGTATTATAAATACTCGCGACCGAAGGATGGCGGAAAAGTGATTCTTCGAGGCGCTCCAATTACCCCTTCACCAAACGATCTTCCAAACGATCTTCCAAGCGCTGACCGTTCGCCCTTTCCGGGCGAAGCGGTCAGCTTTGAAGATGTTAAATGGGAAACTGAAGATGATGAAACCTACGTTGCACCCAACCACCTTTCTTCATCTGATCTTTCTTCACCTGACCTTTCAGCGTCCGAAGGACCTGAAAGCGTCAGGAAAAAAGAAAGAGAAAGAGAAAAAGAAAGAAATAGAAAATCCGCCAACCCAACCAACCATTTCTCCAATCTTTTCAACGCCTACACCAAGTATGTCAACCTGAAGCACAGTCGCACCGGCAACCTCTTTCAACGATCTTTCAAAAGAAAACCAATCGATTCAGAAGACTACCTCCGTCAAGCCATTATTTACGTGCATCAAAACCCAGTAAAGCATGGCTTTGTACCGCTTCTCCACGATTACCACTGGACATCATACCACGATTACATCAACCCAAACACCTATTCTAACGCCATCAAATCAACCCTTTTCGAATTATTTGACGATATCGAAAACTTCATCGCAGTTCACCAATCTCATACCGACTTCGGAGACTTCGAAGCCTTTTAACCATATTATAATGCCCTCCCAATTGACCATACCGATTACAAAGATCCAATTTCCCGAAATCACCTTACAACATCGTGATGCCCATAAATTGCGCGGTTATTTCGGCACCCTTTTTCAAAACGAGTCACCATTGCTGCACAACCATTACATAGATGGAAGCCTGAGGTATAAATATCCAGCAGTTCAATACAAGGTAATACAACAAACACCCACCTTAGTCGGCACCGGCGAAGGCGCCCGATTATTGCAAGAATTGTTTCTGAGAATTAAAGAGCTCAATATAGATGGCCAGATATATGCCGTGCACAGTAAGAACATTACCCATCGAAATTTTTCTGCCGGATATGCCAATGAAATGATCGATTATCAGTTGGCCACACGATGGATGGGTCTTAATTCGGAGAACTACAAAACCTATCAAAATTTGCGATCAAAAGCCGATCAAAAAAAGTTGTTGCAGGGTATTTTGGTAGGGCATACCCTCAACTTTTTCAAGAGTCACCAAATCATACTACAGCCCACCGAACGCCTCATGGCCGTAGCAGATTTACGACCTAAAAAAGCCAAAGTAAAAGATCAGGACATGATTGCATTTGAAGGTAATTTTTCAATTAATGCCGAACTCCCGGATTATATAGGCCTCGGAAAATTCAGCTCGCGGGGTTTCGGCACCATCATTCGACAACGTTAATCGCTTTCACATGCAGCTCTATATAAACACTTATGGCACCTATATCCATGTAAAAGACGATATGTTTGAGATCAAAACTCCGGATGCATCTGACAAAACATCGTCCAAGCGCGTCAATCATATTGCCGCTCATAAAGTAAGTTCTATAGTAATGTCAAAAGGTGCCGCCTTGAGTACAGATGCTATTGCTTTGGCGCTAAAACACAACGTCGACATTGTGGTGGTGCACCGCGACGGCCACCCCATGGGTCGCTTTTGGCACAGCAAACTGGGAAGCACCACCAGCATTCGCAAACGGCAACTCGAAACCGCTTTAAATGAGCAAGGGCTTTTTTGGGTGAAGAAGTGGTTAACTCAAAAGCTAGAAAATCAATGCGATTTTTTACAAGACCTCAAGAAACACCGCAGTAAATTGCAGAATGAGATCAACGAAAAAACAAACAAAATACTGGTACTTAAAGAGAAGATTGAAATCATTCCGCTGCAAAAAGTAAGCGAAGTGGCAGACACGCTACGGGGGTACGAAGGCAGTGCCGGACGACATTATTTCGATACGCTGTCCATGTGCATTCCCGACAAGTATCAATTTAGCGGCCGAAGCTTTCGTCCGGCAGCCGATCCTTTCAATGCCCTTTTAAACTATGCCTATGGCGTATTGTATAGTCGAACAGAACGCGCGCTGATGCTGGCTGGGTTAGACCCCTACGTAGGATTTATGCACCGAGACGATTACAACACAAAAAGCCTGGTTTTTGATTTTATCGAACCCTACCGGATCTATGCAGACCGATTTGTTTTCAGGACTTTCAGTGGAAAACAAGTCCGCGATTCCTATTTTGAAAACTTTTCAGGAGGGGTTTCGCTCAATCAGGATGGAAAAGCCGCGCTCATTCCAACTTACCTCGACTATTTGGATTCTGATAAAATCCGGTATCGTGGACGTAATCAAACGCGCATGAATGCCATGCAACACGAAGCGCACCAATTTGCAAATCAACTCATAGCGGACAAATGATTGTATGGGTTTTATACGATATTGAAAATGACCGTGCCAGGTCTAGGATAGCAAAAGCCTGTCTTCACGCCGGATTATATCGTGTACAATACTCTTGCTTTTTGGGCACCCTAAATGCTAATGAAAAAGACAGTTTGGAACTAGAAATCAACGATGAAATCAATCCGGAAAAAGACCGGGTGTATATTTTCACCATGAGCAAAGACGAATTAAAATCTTGTTCAATGTTGGGTCAGGCATTTGATGAAAAATTAGTGACAGACGAGGTTAAATCAATGTTCTTCTGATGTCCAGTTTTTATCCTTCGCAGATCATCGAATACCTGTATTGCCCGCGGTATACTTATTTTGAGTATGTATTGCGCATACCCCAGTTCGAAGAAAAGTTTTATAAGGTGATAAAGGGGCGCGAAATGCACAACCGAAAGCTTGAGCAAAACAAAAGCTATTTGCGGAAGAAGATTGGTGTGACGGATAAATGGCTCGATCAATACCTCGGCATGCCCGGGTTACGCGGAAAAATAGATGAAGTTGTTTTGCTCCACGACGGCACAATGGCACCACTTGATTATAAATTTGCAGAGTGGAAAGATAAGGTCTACGACACCTATCGGCAGCAAATCTATTGCTATGCAGTATTGATTGAGCACCATTTTAATCGAAAAGTAAATAAGGGATTCCTGATTTATATTCGGTCTAAGAATAAAATAGTTGAAGTGCCTGTAGATGACACGGCCAAAAAGACAATTAACGAGAGTATGGACGAAATGGTCCGTATCATTGAGGGAAATTACTATCCTAAAGCCACAAAATTTAAGCGAAGATGCTTAAATTGCACCTATCGAAATATTTGTACCCAATGAGCGGTGTTTCCGCACCTGAATTTATTTGATTGAAGTATAAAAACGTCTTATAATGCCTGCCAACCGTGCAAGGCAGTATGCGCAAAACACATAAAAATGACAATAAAAACGTTCTTTGACATCTTGAAAACAAGTAAAACAAATTTTGACAAATACATTGTTAGCGCTGATTTTGTGAATCTAAGCGCACAAATCGGCTCTCCGAGCACCTTCCAGATAAATTAGGATTGAAACCAGCTCTGTTTCGGGTTCGGTGCCGGGCAGCACCTCCTCTCCGAGCACCTTCCAGATAAATTAGGATTGAAACTTGATTACTGTTACCGGTACTTCGGGCAACTTGAAGTCTCTCCGAGCACCTTCCAGATAAATTAGGATTGAAACGTGCTTACAGCGTGCAACCATTGCCACAAATCCCGCTCTCTCCGAGCACCTTCCAGATAAATTAGGATTGAAACAAATGTACTTTTTATAGAAATTCTCAACCCTCAACTCTCTCCGAGCACCTTCCAGATAAATTAGGATTGAAACCGTTGGGGCGCCACTCTCGACCGATGAGGAAATGGCTCTCCGAGCACCTTCCAGATAAATTAGGATTGAAACTCTCAGACACTCGTCAGAGGACAGACTTGACCAGGAGCTCTCCGAGCACCTTCCAGATAAATTAGGATTGAAACAATACCTTGGAAAAATGGTAGAAAACTTGAATTACGCTCTCCGAGCACCTTCCAGATAAATTAGGATTGAAACTATCACCTTTGAGTGTGTGCAGGAGTCTGTGCTCTACCTCTCCGAGCACCTTCCAGATAAATTAGGATTGAAACTCGGTGTCACCCTTGGCGTTCTGGTCGGAACTAAA
>CAZARI010000069.1:0-9145 GCA_964487545.1 uncultured Cryomorphaceae bacterium | reverse complement strand
CCATCCAAAAAAGGGCGCAAAAAGCGGAGCAAAACACATCTCTAAAAAATCCAAAAATCAAAGTTGGGGATACAGTTGGGGATACAGTTGGGGACATAAATAATACTAATAGAGCCACCGGAACGGCTAACGATTGCCTGTAAAAAATGAGAAAAAGCGGTAAAACATAACCCCTACGACACAATCTAACGGAGTAAAGTACCCTATAATATCAGCGTTAGCAGATGTAATTAACACATGCACAGACTTAAAGTTTAAATTCAATAAAAATATCGTGTGTGTTTCCTGGATTTTTCGTTTTCGGGATTTTACCGAAGAATTCGCTTACCTGCAGACCGTGGACATCTTCTCCATTGGCCATCTGAGCGACGGTCATTTGGTCACCGGATTTATGGTGGCCCCCAAAGACCCCGGAAATTACCCGGTAATCATTTTTAACCGGGGCGGCAACCGCGAAAACGGATCTTTGGTAGTGGCCACAGCCGTGCAAATTATGGCTCCGCTGGCAGCAAAGGGTTATGTGGTATTGGCCAGTAATTACCGTGGAAACAGTGGAAGCGAAGGCCAGGAAGAATTTGGCGGTGCGGACGTCAACGACGTGGCCAACCTGATTCGCAGCGCTGCGGAATTCGACAAAGCCGACAATAGCCGCGTGGGCTTACTGGGCGCGAGCCGCGGAGGAATGATGAACTTCATCGCGCTCAGAAATTATCCCGAACTCCACATCAAAGCGCTGGCTAATATTGGTGGCGTTTCTGACCTGGAAGCGTCTATCGAACACCATCCCGTTTTGGAGGAAGTATGCGAAGAATTGATTCCCGGATTTTCCGAAAACCGCGAAGCGGAATTGAACGCGCGATCGGCCATTTACTGGGTAAACGAATTTCCGGCGGACGTGCCTTTGCTGTTGATGCACAGCACTACGGACGACCACGTGCTTTACGATCAGGTTGAGGTACTGGCAGATTCGCTGGAGGTTTACGGAGTACCTTATCAATTACAGGCCTATGCCGATGACACCCATGGGTTGTCAAACAACCGAAATCGCGTTTTAAGTGAAGTGCAGAACTGGTTCGATCGGTACGTGAAGCAACAATTACCTTTCGAAACGGATCAGCTACGCGTTACCATTCAATAGTTCAACCTTAGAGGGCATTGGATTTGAAGTTGAAACTATTTTGGCAAACTGACCACAAGCAGTTATCGTAGAACAATGACCGGCACCGAAACATACTGATGATTATCGGAAATACGAACCAGATAAAGACCTTCTGAAATCCCATCCAATTCTAGCCTTAATTGTTGTTCTCCAGCCGCTAAATGTCTTTGTTCTGAGTTTATGATTCTTCCTGTATTATCGTGTATCGCAATATTGAGCACTGTGGATACTTCCAGATTTAATTTAAGATTGGCATAGTCTGCAGCGGGATTGGGAAATAATACCGGCTGAAATGGTTCGGAAAGATAGGATTCTATCACATTACTGGCGAGGTCTGAAATATATGAAAGTACTACCCCGTTTTCGCCTACTGCAACTAACCTATTTTGAGGGGTGCGCTCTATAATTTGGATACTTGAAGGGGTAATGTAAAAGTCGGATTGCCAAGTTTCACCTCCATCTTCGGTGTACGCGATTCGAGCTTGCGATGGCGTATCGTAATAGCCCATAGCCCAGCCGTGCAACTCATCCTCGAAAAATACCGTTTTAAAAATGCTGCTTCCCAGGCCCCATGATTCCGACCAGAGTTCATTCCAATTGTTACCGCCATCATTGGTGCCGTATATTTTTTGAGGTCCGCAAACCCAGCCCGTTTGTTCATCTAGAAAATGGATGCCCTGTACATTACCGACATCCTGTGTCTCCCATGTTTCACCTCCATCTATTGATCTTCTTACGGAGCTACCAATTAGCCAGCCTACATTTTCGTTGACGAAAAAAACGCGCTCGTGAAATTGTCCTTCATTGGAGACTTCGCTCCATGAATCTCCGCCGTTGTTGGTTTTAAAAACCCGACCATCATCGACTGCTATCCACCCTTTGTTTTCATTAATGAAGAAAACATCAGCCAACCGACCGGTTACGTCCTCGTGAATATTCCATGTCGATCCTCCGTCTGTAGTATACAATAGATCGCCTGTAGTTTGCCACTCTGTCCAGGCGCAGGCGAAACCTTTTTCTTCATTCAAAAAGTGCACGGCTTGAATGTCGAAATCGACACCCGTTGAAAGTGCTGTCCAACTATTGCCTCCATTCATAGTTTTGTAAATTAAACCTTGGTTTGCCGCTGCCCACCCCAGATTGTCCGAAACAAAAAAAGCATCGTTGAAATCATCAAATTCTCCATAGGAGATGTTCCACGAGGTACCGTGGTCAGCCGACTTCATTATGTTTCCGTTCTCGCCTGACACATAAACACTTCCATCATCAAAACCAACAACGTGTTGGATTTCACCCACTCCAGGATCTGACATCAATTGCCAAGAATCGCCACCATCAGAAGTGGACCAGAATTCTCCCATATCTCCAGCCAACCAACCAAATTGGTCATCGGCAAAATAAACCGCTTTATAATTGGTGCTGCTACCGGTAGATTGCATTGACCATTCACCAGATGCACAATTCTTATTGGCAATCAAGCCGTTTTCTCCTGCAAACCAAACCATTTGGTTTTGAATCTCAAATGAATGAATGGTCTCATCAATTGTAGCTTCTACAGACCAGCTCGCTCCTTCATCTTCGCTGTGGTACAAAACACCCTCGGTGGTTAAAAAGAATCCTTCGGTTTCGTTTACAAATCCAATCCTAACAATTTGGTCTGTTGTACCTGTTTCAAGTACTTCCCAATTCACATCAAAACCATTGTCCGATGCGTTCTCCGTGCGCAGCAACATTCCATCGCCCCCGGGCTCTTCAACCGATCCCGTTTTGGCTGAGACAAATGCCACATCTTCGTTCATAAAGAAAACATCCGTAAGATACAGTTGCCCTGGGAAATCGACATAAATCCAACCCATCCAGTTGTTGCCCATGTCATTGGAATAGTAAATGGTGTTCTGATTGTTTGCTGTGAAGTAAACCTTTTGACTGCCCAATGCAAATACACTTTTAATCGGCCAGGTATAAAAAAAAGTAGGGCCTTGAGTTGTAATTACATGTTCAGCATATGCATCTCTCCAGCTCGATCCGCCGTTTGTCGTTCGAATAATGCGGCCATCGCTTGTTGCTGCAAATCCCGTATCGGGTGAGGTGAACAACAAACGGTTTATCTGACCGGGGTTTTCCTGAAGTTTTGTCCACTCAGGTTGTTGAGCGCGGGCAGTAGAAAAGAGGATTGAAGCGACGAAAAAGAGAAAAATTCTTGCGTTCATTTTATTGCTTTTAAGAAGGTTAATATTGATCGCAATGACGGATGGCAGTGCACCATCGGTTGTCCGAATGGCGTGACCATCATCTCCATCATGTCCTACTGCCCACCCAACTAATGGGTTTATGAATTGGACATCGCGAACAGTAGTTCCAAACGGCAAATTAGTTGTTTGTTCAGTCCTCCATTTGTTGTATGCACCATTGTACCATCCCAACCTACTGCCCAACCATTGGCGTGATCGGTGAAATGCACGCCCTCGAGCCATTTTGAAGTTCCACTGTTTTGGGGGTACCATGCCGGTTCCTGGGCTAACAAGTTAGAGGAAATCGAGACGCAAAACAGGGCTACGACTACAAATTGGATTAAAGTCCAACGGTAAAGTGAATTCATGTCTTATGTATTTAGTATGACTAAGTATAATTGGTTATTCCTAAAGTTTGTACGCCTCTACCTTCTTTCCTTCAACAGCGTAAACATTTCCGGTTTTCTCGCACCACGAAAGGGCGGTGCGCTTACCTGATTTTTTTATACTGCCAATAACTGCAAGATTCGAATCGAGAATGATGAACGGGTCTGAGGGGTTCTGCGGGTAAAGCAGCACTTTATCCGGATACGCTCTCATTTCAAATGAAAAGCCGGTGGCCACTTCAGCAAGCACTTCACCGCTTTGAAGGTCATACCAGGCCATGCCTTTCTTTTTACCTATAACCAGCAAATTATTCCGATACAATATAATCTGAGCGATCGACTTGGTGATGGAGTGAGGCTCTAAAGATTGTTTAAGGCTACCATTATCAAGGTTTAGAATGCGGATTTCTTTATCGTCGTTGAATATTAATTCGTGTTCCGTAACAATCCATTTGGTACCCACTCCTTTTTTGCCGGTTTCATATTGCCATACCGGTTTTCCTGTTTTGGCTTCAAACGCTCGCACACCTTGGCTGCCATCAAATCCTACCAGGAGCAGATCATTTTTTATCGCCATGTTGTTGATTTTCTGTCGCGAAAACTCTTCGGAAGTCCAGGTTATTTCACCTGTATTGATATTGTATGCCTCAATCACCCCGTCATAATTGTTCGGCATTTTGCCACCTACACTGGCTCCGAAAGCTTTTATGCTCGAAATGCTGTATCTAAAAACAAGGTCTTCGTGAATCACCGGCAGGGCAAACTCTGAGGCTGGACCATACCCCATCCAACCGGAGGCAGCATCTTTTCCGGTTGTTGTTTCAAAGAGGGCCTCTCCGGTATTAAAATCGAATATTTCAATCTGGTTAAAGTTGGTTACGATGCGGTCGTCAACCAGGCGAATGTCCGGCTGAATCGGCACATTGTCAAACCCACCATCCTTTTTTACCCTGTAGTTTTTACTGTAATTCGACTTCCAGATAATTTCTCCGGAATCGGCATCAATGCGCAGAATACTTTTGCTCATCTGGTAAGCATTTTCCAGTCCGGGCAAAGTTGGCAGCCACGCGGGGTTTCCTCCAAAAGTGATAATGCTGTGTGATTCTTCGTCATAAAGAATATGCGAGAGCCCCAGTGATGTTTCTTCTACCGTCCATTTATTCTCTCCCGTCTTTAAATCGACGCAGACCAATCCGAAGAATGAATCTACAAGCATGAAGTCCTTTTCAGGATGGATCTGTGTCATCTTCTGAACATAGTACGCAGGATATTCGGGGATTTGCGCTCCTAAAACGGATGCTGTATTTCTACCGGAGGTTGCTTTATTGAGATTGGACATCAGCGATTTGGAGTTTTCCATACTCCAGCTAATGTCGTTGTTGCGCCACACTTCTTTTCCGGTATCTAAGGCGATTAGAGAGATCGTTTCCTTTGAAAAACCATAATTGAAGCGAAGAACAGCATCTTGCCCCGGCACTGGGATATGAACAATCTTTTGTATTTCACCAAGTTCATCGGCCAAAGACTTTTCGTTTTTACCACCATTGCTACCGCTGCCAATTTTAATCCCCTGGTTTCTCGAACTTCCGAAGCCCGATGGTTTAAACCCTTTGGAACTGGTGCTTTGGATACAAGGAGATTCTGAAATTTGTTGGCCACCGGTTGCTTGCAAAACTTCTAAACCCATGGGACTCAGTACCGCTACTTTTTGGCCATCAAGTGTCGTTTGTAGCGTGGTAACTGAAGCGTAGTCCTTGTCAAAATAATTCATTTTCACATCCCACATTTCACGAAAACTGTCCTGTGCAGTGATTTCAAAATGATGCATCGTGATTGCGAAAAAGACAAGCGGATAAATCGTTTTTAAAAACATAGTATTTCGTTTGGTTCGGATAATCCTTTGTTAATTGCCGTGGCACTCACATCCGATTTGACCGACATCCCAGTAGGTACCATTATCCCAACCATTACTTCTACAACAACTTTTACAACTGCTATTTCTGGCTTCCATAGTACCTCCGGTAACACCGGAACATTGGGGAATGTATTCGGAATCTACTTTTTTATCACAACCTGTGATTGTCAAGCTGAACAACAGAGATAGCGCAATGAAATAGCCAACAAGTTTTTTCATGATTAATTACTGAGTTCCAAACAAAAGTATTCAGATCAACTATTGAATACAGAGCGATTGTATGAAATGCCCTCGTGTATTCACGAAAGATTGTTTTGGTTGTATGAAAAACCGAAGGTGGTTGTGGGGGTGAAGTACAACTAAGTAATGGCCAATGGCCACTCAAATAGTGGGTTCAGAACTTTTCGCTGAAGGGTAAATCTATGGCCACCTGCAAGCCGGGCTCCAAATCGGTGAAAGTAATTCCGGTACGTGACTTTCGACCGCGGTTGAGAATCTCCATGCGTTCGGTGGTGAGCCGTATACCAATCGATTTGTGCCCTTTTTCTTTTTTGCATTCTGCAGAATGTTTGCGTCCCACACCGTCATCTGTTACGGTAATATGAAGTAGGTCATTGTCTTTTGCGATACGCAATAAGATGTTGCCCTCGCTTTCTTTGGGTGCGATGCCGTGCCAGATGGCGTTCTCCACAAATGGCTGGATCATCAATGGAGAAAGCGTGGTATTTTCGGGATCAAGTTCTGGATCGATTTCAATGTTGTATTGGAATTTACCATTGAGGTTGGCCTTTTCCAATTCGAGATATTCTTTCAGCGCATCGATTTCATCTTGCAGCAGCACTTCTTCCGTGAGGTTGTTGTTCAACACGTTGCGCATGTGTTTTGAAAATTTTACGAGATAATCTTTGGCTGTTTGGGTGTTGTTGTGGTCAATGAAATTGTGAATCGAATTGAGGGCATTAAAAATAAAGTGCGGTTTCATTTGGGCCCGCAATGCTTTTAGTTCAGAGTTGGTTGAACGTAAGTGAAACTCGGCCTTTCTGCGCTGATGCAGGAACATGCCAGTACCTCCGCCCACTAAAATAACTAAAAGGAACCCCAAACCCATTAAGTTGCGTTCCGATCGCTGGCGTCGAAGTTCTTCTAATGCAATGGCATCCTTTTTTTCCTGCTCTGCTTTCAGCAATGCTTCGCGCTTCTCGAAATCGTACTGGAACTGCTGGCGCATCATTTCACGCTTATTTTCATCTTTATGGATTGAGTCCCGCATTGCAATGTGTAGCTCGAACATGTTCAGGGCGGATTCGTGGCGCTTCGACGCCTTGTAGCTCATATAGAGAAGCTGGGCGGCATCACTGATTACCTGGACATCTCCGACTTCCTGTGCCAGGGGAAGAGCACGGTTTCCGTAATCCATGGCCTGTAAATAATCACTCTGGGCGGCATGAACTTTTCCAAGGTTATACAATGAACTGGCTACGCCTTTCTTGTCTTTCAAAGTTTCTCTGATAGCCAAACTTTGCGAGTGATATTCATTAGCCTTTCCAAACTCTCCGCTCTCCCGGTAAATATTACCGATATTGTTCATCGATTCAGCGATACCCCTCCGGTCTCCCAACTCCTCCCTGATATGTAAACTGCGGTTGTAATGGTCTAACGCTCTCTCGTAATCACCTTGATCGGCGTAGATGAGTCCCAGATTATTTAAGGTGCCCGCTACTCCCTGCTTGTTTTCCAATTCTTTCATAATGGCCAGACATCGGGAAAGGTAATCGATGGCTTTGACATACTCTGTTTGCGTCATGTAAATGTTAGCGATATTGCCCAGTGAGGATGCAAGCCCCATCTTGTCCTGTATTTCTTCCCTTATCCGCAGACTTTGGAAAAAAAGATCCAGGGCTTGGGAGTAGTCGCCCTGATTCTTGTATATGTTCGCCATATTGTTCAGTGCAGCTCCAAGACCCCGCTTGTCATCCAATTCTTCGCATATCTGACGAAATCGGGTATAATACTCGAGCGCCGTGGTATAATCTCCCTGGAAATTCAGGGCAGTGGCTTGAGTGTTTAATGCAGTTCCCATTGGCTTGGTTAAACCTTTCTTCTCGGCATAATCATACAGCAACTGTGCAAAATAAAACGCACTATCTGGCTGTGAGAACATGTATCCGCGCCAGGACATGATATGTAACGCCTTCAGCCTGTTGGAGTCTAATTCCTGCGGATTGGTCCAAATCGCCCAAAGAGAATCCTTATCGGCTTCAGGGAGAGATCTTTGTGCCGCAACGTTCATAGACATTAGAACGGTAAACAAAACCACCGTACTGAATGTCTTCATAGGAATGCGATCAATAATCGGAATCGCAAAAAAAGCATATTTAGCAAATAACCATGTTTGAGTAGACATAATAAGTGTTTTATTTCTTTATAAGGTATTCAGTCGATTTAAAAACTCCTTCTTGATGGTTTTTGAAACCCCTATTTCTGAGTTGTCCAACATCAATACAATCCCACCATCTGCTTTGAGGTATCGATTGACATGTTGTAAGTTAATCATGTGAGAACGGTGAATCCGCATAAACCCGTGGTCTTCCAGAATGTCAGCAAAACTTCGGATGGGTGTCGAAATCAGTATTTTTTCGCCGCTGATCATATAAAATTCGGTGTAATTCCCACTTGCCTGGCACCGGATGATATCGGCCAGATAAACATATTGGACATATTCCTGTGTATGCAAGCCAATCCTCTGGTTATTGGCTGGTTGGTGCATATTGTCCATAAGTACTTTGGCCGGTGATATAGAATGCTGTCGGTTTCTGCGCACCTTTTCAATGGCCTTGCTCAACTCACCATCGCCAAAAGGTTTTAACAAATAGTCTGTGGCCGAAAACTTGATGGCCTTCAATGCGTAGTGCTCATGGGAAGTGATGAAAATCAGTTCAAAGTTTGTTTCATTGAGTTTACCCAGAATGTCAAAGGCATTGCCATCAGTTAGTTCAACATCCATCAGCACGAGGTCTGCCTCAACGGAATTCAATAAGTCAACACCCTCTTGTACCGATGCTGCCACCCCAATAATTTCAACGTCAGGAATTTCGCGCAAGGCACCTTTTAACTGGGAAACAAATCCGAGGTTATTTTCAATAATCGCAATGTTCATGATAAAAAACTCAACACTATAAACATACCCAGAGAAAACTGGTTCGCTTATATTCTGACCTTTATAGAAGTATTATTCTGAATGATGATTATTTACTGCTGTTTACTATTAATTACGTCGCAATATAACCAAAATTCGATTTATTTTTCTGAGAACCCGTACATAACGGGTTGTAAGCCATCTATCGTTCCATGTGAGATTTGTTTCGATATGTAAACTATTTTCAAAGCAAAATAATGGAAAATGACTATCCGTGAGGTATAACCAAAATATCTTGGAACGTAGATAGATTACGTA
>CAZARI010000068.1:0-9258 GCA_964487545.1 uncultured Cryomorphaceae bacterium | reverse complement strand
TTGCATCGGGAAGTAAGGGACGAAATTTTCGATTTATCTCTCGAGAATTTCCTTTCTCAAGTAGATAAATCGTTTCATTAAATCTTTAGCCATCAATTCACTGCTTGGCAGGCCTTATTCCCATAGCCATATCTTCTAATTTAGCTTTATCCAAGCAGTGTTTATTAAAAAAGAGTCCTTCAATTGTGCCTACTGTTTCCAAATTCTCCAATGGATTTTCATTGAGGAATAAAAAGTTTGCATCTTTCCCCGGTTCAATTCTAACCCATGACCCTTCACTGAAGTAATCAGCGAAATTTACAGTGGCTGTTCGGAGTGTAAGCACCCCCAAAAAAAAAGCCCCTCTCCAACCTCTACTTTTGTTAAAGTGGAGCAATCGGAGAAAGGCCTGATCTATAGTGACGCCCTTGAAGGCGGAAAAAAAGGAGCAGCGCTTTTCAGTGCTGAGGTGATGGAATTACTTCAGGAAATTAGGGTCCAGAAACTCGGGATTGGGATATTGGTATACTCCCTGGCCCGACTGTGCGCCGAAGATGTTTTTGTCGAGAAAGTTTTTCTTAATCCAACTGGCGGCTTTGGCGGCTTCGGTGTCGCCGTGTTTACCCATCAGGTCAAAGATGTTATATGGCGTGTTGGGGCCAATCATATCCAGAAAAACAAACGGTCCGACGTTAGAGCCTGCCGTGAGCATCCAGGTTTTGTCAATCATCTTCGGTTCGGCAATGCCGTCTTCGGCCAAGGCCAGTCCGGCTACCATGAATGGAATCAACAGCGAGTTTAGAACGTAGCCCGCTTTTTCCTTGTGAATGGGAATCGGCACCATGTGGATGTCTTTGGCAAAGGCAATGGCCGTGTCAAAAACTTCATCAGATGTCCCTTCGTGCTTCATGATCTCCGCAATGTTTCGCTTCCAAATTTCATTGGCAAAGTGTATGTGAAGATACTTGGTCGGACGTTTCACCGATCCTACAATCTGGCTGGGAAGCAGCGAAGAGGAGTTCGATGCGAAAATGGTTTTCTCGGGAGCCAAATCAGAAACCTTCTGAAAGAATTCCTGCTTGATTTCTACTTTTTCGGGAATGGCTTCGATCAGGAGGTCGGCATCGGCTACGGCTGCACCCAAATCGGTGTGGAATGTTAGGCGGTTAAATGCTTCATCCACCTGCTGCTGCGTGCCGTATTCATCTTCCACATATCTGACTTTCCAGCCTTCCATGCGTTGTTTACCGGCTTCGATGGCTTCATCGCTGATGTCGTAAACCGACACACTTAAACCGCTAAATGCCGACTGGAAGGCAATTTGACTGCCTAGTACTCCAGAGCCTGCTACAGTGAGATTTTTAATTTTCATATTGTTTATTTTTATAGGGTTTTAATTCATTTTTAACTTCATGTCTAATATCCCCATTCCACAGGACAATTACGTTGACCTATGTTAAGAAAGGCGATATGAACCTAAAACCAATAAGTGGGGGTAATGTTTATCTTTTTGAGCAGCACATATCTTCGCAAAACAGACTTTCAGGAACACCGGATTATGTATGCAAAAATGCCATCATAATCATTGATTTATCTTGAAGTAATGGGGGAATCCTAATGCTAAAAATTCACAAAAGCGAAGGAATCATCGGTTTGTCGGTACGCAGCATGTCTTTCTCAACAATTGTCCTTAACTTAACCTCATATATTATAAATCGCTATGCAAGCCAGATATTTGATTTTCACATTGGTATTGTTTTTTATCTCAAGCTGTATGAATGCCCAGAAAGACCTTGAACCGCGCACTTTTTATGATCACGCTATCACCGATATCTACGGTGATGAAATGTCGTTAGAGCAGTTTCGCGGCAAGTATGTGCTGGTGGTGAATGTCGCTTCAAAGTGCGGCTTTACCAAACAGTACGAACCGCTGCAGGAGTTGTATGAAAAGTATCAGGACAAGCTGGTGGTGATCGGTTTTCCGAGCAATCAGTTTCTCGGTCAGGAGCCGGGTACGGAAGAAGAGATCGTTGAATTTTGTGAAAAAAACTACGGGGTGACTTTTCCGATGACTTCAAAAATAGACGTGAAGGGAAAAAGTCAACATCCTTTGTATGAATGGCTCACTACCAAGGCGCTCAATGATGTGGATAACGCCAAGGTGAGTTGGAATTTCAACAAGTTTTTGATTTCACCACAAGGGGAGTGGCTGGCGCATTATGGCTCCAGAACCGAGCCGCTGGATGAGGAGATCACGTCTAAAATCCGCTAATCAATTTAAATATTCGAGCGCGGATTCAATCAGCGTGTCGATTTCTTCCATCTCATCGACTGGAGTCATATCTACCTGAATGGTTGGTGGAATGCCATGTTCTACATTAAAACCGTCGGGTGCAATAGTCATCGTGGATGAAAACCGGTACTGCCAGCCGTTGGGCAGTTCTGCATTAAATGGAAATCCGCCGCCACCACCCGTTGTATCTCCAAGCAATGTTACATTGGGCAGCGTGCTCATCATCAAAACAAAGTCGTTCGTAGCGCTATAGCACTTTCGGTTGGTCAAAACCACCACTGGTTTAGTGAAACGCAATCCATCAAAGGGCTCCAGATATTTTTCCTCCGGAATGGAAAAATCGTCGTGGGCCGTGCCATTTTTATAGAGCCAGTATTGGGTGAGTACGGTTTGATCGGTGAATCTCGCTGCGATTCGCTCGGCCGTTTGCGTATTTCCACCAGCGTTGTTTCGGACATCAAAGATTAAACCTTTCGCGTCGGCATAACGATCTAATACATAGGTCAACTGATTGTGGGAAACGCCTGCCGAAAAACTGCCGTAGTGGATATAGCCTACCGAGTCGAGCCAGGTGTGAAGCAGCGCGCCGGTTTCGGTGTAATCATCGCCGAGATATTGACGTTCAATGATGTCCCAGTTGTAATTGGGTGGTGAGTTGAGGTACCAGTCTTTGTTTCGGGCAGTTTCAAACGGCGTCGAAAGCGAGGTGTGGCCGTCGCGCAGCAGATAGATCATATCGCGCAGCACATAAAATAACTCCTGATCGCTCATGCCGTTGTGCACTTTTGGACGAAATTCGTGATACACTTGCTGCCAGTTGATTTCTTTAAAGTCGAAAAAGACATATTTCTCGTCGAGGGCTTTCCAGAAGATCTCAAAATTTTCTATGGGTTCATTTGCCGGATCATCACCGAGCAATGCCTTTTCACACGAAACAATTGCGAACGTAATTATCGCAATAAACGCTATCAACAGCCCGTGGCGATATGATTTTAAAAACTGAATTTCCATCCAAGTAAAATTTGGTGAACAGCCATTTGAATCTTGTGTTCGTGGGGAATAGAATAGTAATCCCAGCGGTAGGCCAAAAAGACTTCATTGCCGGTTTTCAACACACGCTGAATGCCCAGTTCGTTTCGTACACGAAAAAACCGATTGATTGTCTGCAGTTTTCCACTATCAAAAAACGCCCTGAAGTTGCCTCTTTCCTGGGCGATATAACCTTCGGGAATGGACGAGACGTACGAGGGCCGAAGGTTAAAGGCCAGCAGCGGCAAATGAATCTGGGCGTAGGGTTTAAACTTTTTTCCGTTGATGAAAAACGGATACTGCAATCGAGCTGCGGCCCCGATAGCGGAGCTGAAAGCGTAATTCAGGCTGTTGTTCATGTAGCTCCGGTGCCATAAAACGCTGAGCATGTTGTTGGTGGCTCCGCCGATAAAAAGCTGAAGCCGGTTGTTGTTCCAGGTGCGAACCAAACGAAGATGCTGATAGTCCATCTGCAACCGAAGTCCTGCCGCACGCGAGCGAAACGGTTTGGGCTGGGTTGAAGGACGCAGCCTTCCCAACATCACCTCCAGGTCGAGGGCATTGAAACGGTTATTTTTGTGTTTTTCGATGCTGATTACTCCGTTAAAATGACTACCGCTATATATCAGTGGCGACATTCCCTCGTCGCGACCTTGTTGGTAGGCATACCCTGGCGCAAATTTGAAAAACCGCTCTTTTGTAGGTAATTGAACGCTATCGGGGCTCAAAGAAACTGCGGGAAATGCGTGAACGTTGTTCGCGTTGAGTAGTATCAATGCGGAAAGCAGGTGGAGCAGATGGAGTGGTTTAATGGCCATATATTGAAGTTACACAATAGAATTTAATCTGAAACCTACCATTGTGAAATCTGTAGTTTCCTTCACCACTGCGGAGGAAGGATAAAAAAAAACCACTTCTTCAGATGAAAAAGTGGTTTTATTAGTACGGCTTTATGGCGAATCAGGAGGGCTTGTGAACAACCGGCTGGTCATTGACCCATTTTCCATTCTTCGATTCACCAAGGATGATAACTTCTTTGGACTTTTCGTATTTTTTGATCGATTGCTTGAGTTCTTCCACCGTGTCGCGGCGGATTTTAACTCCGGTTTTCGAACCTTTATTGCGAACTTCAATGTAATAACCGTCTTTTAATTTAACCGGTCTTGTTGGAGGTCTTCCCATTACGCTGCTTTTTCTTTAGCTTATTAAACAATACAATAGGTCAGAAAGTTGACGAAGCGGTTGAAAAACAATTCGTTTTGTCGTTTTTGACCTATTCTTAATGCATCCAATATAAGATAATTTATTTAATTAAGGCTTTCTAGTGATATTATTTTGCATTTTTTTTGCAATTTAACCCCAATAAAGTGATTTTCTTTAAGGAGTAGATCCTGTCCAAATAAGCCATGCCGCCTCGGCTTGCTCCATGAGCATTTGTTGCCCATTGATGATTTCGGCACCCGCCTTTTGACCCTTTTTGAGAAATACCGATACGGGAGGATTATATACCAAATCGTACAGTAGATGATCATCGGATATATATGCGTATGGAATTTCCGGAAACGCATCAACCGTAGGGAAAGTGCCGGTAGGAGTGGCGTTCACAATGATTTGGTGCTGCTGGATTATTTCCTTAGTTAATTGATCGTAACCGAGTTGACCATTTTTAGGAAACCTGCTCACAACACGCGTTGACACGTTTAAGGTAGCCAGTGCGTAGATCACCGCTTTTGATGCCCCACCCGAACCCAGCACCAAAGCGTTGGCATGGTGTTCTTTGAGTAATGGCGAAATGCTTTTAACAAATCCAATCCAGTCGGTATTATAGCCTATGCGCTTATTGTCTTGGAATAATATAGTATTAACAGCTCCAATTTCGGCTGAGGCTGGGGAAAGTTCATCCAAAAAAGGAATAACATTTTGTTTATGTGGAATGGTCACGTTTAGCCCCACCAGCTTCTCGGACATGGAAGCGACAAGCGTTTCAAATTCTGTAATGTTTTCTAAAGGGAACAGATCATACGACCAACCTTTGATGTTTTCATTTTTAAATTTATCAGCGAAATATTGTCCCGAAAAGGAGTGATCCAGCGGATAACCGATCAGACCTAAGCGTTTCATACTTCGGTGCCCTCATCCGGCGACAACCGATCGAGAATGATGACGATCAAAAAACCAGCGATACAGGTGAGCACGGCAATCATCAGGTGGTTGGACTCTCCGGTGATTTCCGAAAAAGTTTGTGGCAGAACATTGCTTTCTACCAACGGAACAATTTCTTCTTTTTCGGTGCCGGGATGTTTTATAAAGGTTTCTTTAACTTCCTTCCACGGCCAAACTTTGTTGAGCGAACCGATCATGAACCCAGTAAGCACCGCAACCGTAACGTCGTGTGCTTCGCGAAACATCCATTTCAGCGCGTGCGAAAAGCTCAGAATTCCCACCACACAGCCTACAGCAAATACGGTTAGCAATGTGCCGTGGGTGAGGATACCGTCGATGGCAAACTGTCTTAGCGAGCCAAAAAAACTACTGATGTTTTCCATAATGGTGAGGTAAGCCCCCATCAAAACCAAAATAAAACTACCCGAAATGCCAGGGAGAATCATCCCAACAATTGCAATCGCACCGCATACAAAGATGTAAAAGAGATTGTCGGTGCCCTGAGAGGGTGTGGCCAGGGTTATGTAGAATGCAATAACGGTTCCGGCAGCCATAGCAGACCATACTTTAAAACTTCTTTTCTCCTTAATTTTAAGGTAAACGACCACCACAGACGCCAATATCAATCCGAAGAAAAAGGACCAGGAGGGAATCGGATGTTCTTTTATCAGCATCTGAATTAGACTGGCCAAACTGGCGATACTGAATAAGACTCCACCAATTAGAAAAACAAAGAAAGTGCCGTTGATGTGTTTCCAAAAAGCCTTGATTCCCTGTGATTTCAATACTTTTAGGGCCTCGAGATTGATATTCGCTATTGAGGATAGCAGCTCTTCGTATATCCCTGTAATAAATGCAATTGTGCCGCCGCTTACTCCGGGCACGACGTCTGACGCGCCAATAGCTACTCCTTTTGCCGATAAAAGGAAGTACTCCTTTAAACTTCTTTCTTTCACGTTAGTAAATTTCCATTTTTGGATCAATCTTCTCAGCCCACGCCAGAATCCCTCCCTCCAGATTATACACATTGGTAAAGCCATGCTTTTGCTCAAGCGCTACACAAGCAGCTCTGGCACGGTCGCCGGCTCTACAATGTAAAATCACCGGAATATCGCGCTGCAGCAGGTCTTTCTGTTGAATAAGATTTTCGAGCGGAATGTGCTGACTGTTCAGTGTGCAGATTTCCCTTTCGTATTTCTCGCGTACATCAATGAGTTGAAACGGCTCATTACCATCCATTTTAGCTTTGAGCTCAAGAACAGTAATTGTATTCATGCTTATTGCTGCATTTTAACGGCGACCTCCTCCGGCAAAAAGTCGAAGAAAGTATCTCCACGCAAGCCAAGTCGCAGTGATTCCAACGCAATGACGTCGTTGGCTGCAATATTTCCGAGGTTCACATTGGCACCGATCAACTTAATGAACCAAACCTGTTGGGACTTTTGTGGTGACTCCCACAAAATATCTTCTGGTTTTATCTTGTTGAGGATTTTATTCACCAGCATCGTGTGGGCAGTTCCGTTGGGCCGGTATATTCCAACATTTCCGCTTTCACGTGCTTCTGCAATAACTTTCCATGATCCGGCCTTCAGTTCGGCGGTCATCATGCGTACCCATTTTGCCGGACTGATCAAAATTCCTTCTTCTTTTGATCCAACTTCAGACAAAACAGTTACATCTTCGGCCAGTTGGGTGATGTACTTGCACTTTTGCTTGTGGGAAATATGAATCGATCCATCGGAAACCTCAGCGCAACGCAATCCCAAATCATCAAGTAGTTTGCGGTAATCGTCAAACATATCACGTGCAACAAAGGCTTCGAAAAGCGTGCCGCCAAGGTATACCCGCAAGCCGGCTTCGTGATACACCGCGATTTTCTTTTTGAGATTTCGGGTGATCATCGAACTGCCAAAACCGAATTTCACCACATCACAACAATGTGCTGACGATTCGACAAAATTTTCGGCTTCACGAACGCTGAGGCCTTTATCCATCATCATGGTTAGGCCGTTTTCCCGTGGTTGTGTAGTACGCTCGGGAATGTGGGGGAGAGTAAAATTCATTAATTAAAATTACCAGACCGTATGAAGTCAATCATCAATGGATTGTTTTTGGCTTCCGGAAAATTTTTCAAAAAACGGGGAAGCCCTTCGGGGTCTTGTTGAACGGCCAAATATAATAAGTCCTCTGCATCTATCGGATAATTCAGCTCACAATTGTACCAGGCCATGCGATACAAAAAGTCGGTGGCCTTGTCGTTGTTGATGTATCCTTCAGTAAGTAAGTTGATTGCCTCTTCCGTTTTGCCTTGATATACCAGAAAAGTGGCATAATCTTCCCAAACCTGTGGTTGGTGCTCATCGAGTTTCAGGGCTTTTTGAAAAGCAGAGTCTGCCACGTTCAGATCATTGATTTCCTGAGCTGCTAAAGCATAAAGGTGCCAATAGGTACAGCATTCTGCATCAAGATCAAGCGCTTTCTTGTATAAATCGAGACTTTCGAAATGACGCCCCTCCAAATCGAGCAAAACCCCAAGACCGATATATGCCTCAGCACAACGAATGTCGAGCTTCAACGCCTGTTCATAATTTTTGCGGGCCATAAGGTTGTCTTCCAGTTTCTCAAAGCACTCGCCGATGTAGCAGTATATGCTGGCATGATCGCCTTCTATTTCTGCCAGATCGTTAAAATGGGCAATGGCCTCGCGGTATTTCCCCAACTGCACCAATGCATTGGCTTTGTTGTAAAGTGCCGGTGTAAAGTGCTCCTCAATGGCCAGACAAAATTCATACGCTGAAATGCATTCTTTGTACGATTCGAGCTTGTAATAAGCGTTTCCTAGATTGTACCATCCGGCATAAGAATAAGGCTGGTTGTCAAGAAAATTCGTCATAAAACGAATTAAACCCTCGGTCTTTTCAGCCATTTCATAACTGTAGCTGATTTCGTGCAGGGCAGCTTCATTGTCAGGATTCGTCTTTAACGCGTGTCGCAGGGTGCGGATGGCATCGTCGTATTTACCCAGGTTTTGCTGCTCATAGGCAATGTCGAGCAAAATCTGATCGCGGTTATCGGAATTCAAATGCAATGCTTTGTGAAACTGCGAGATGGCTTTGTTGTGCTGATGCAACTGTGCGTAGATGCTGGCCTTGAGCAAAAATATCTCATCATTGTTGCTTTCAATGGAGGCTACCTCATCGGCAAGTACAAGTGCGCGTTTTAATTCACCGTTTTCAGCGAGAATAGAAGCCGCACACATCTTTAATGATAGCGAATCGGGGTGAACCTTCAGTCCCATTTCGATCGCCCGTGTTGCCATTTCGAGCTTGTCTTTGCTCATGAAGTAATCGATAACTCGTTCAAGTTCAATAACATCAAAGTAGCAGATGTCACCGCTTTGAATTGCACGATTAAATTTGTCCACATGGTCCAGAACTTCCTGCTCTGTGTACTCATCCGAAAAATCTGTCATATTTCTAAACTGTATTGAGCCTGAATAGCAAATGTATCAATTCAAAAAATGTGTCCGCCTTTCCCGGGGTGATTATTATCCACAAAAAAAGGGTGGATAGCTCCTTTTGATCAGTCCCACTATGGATTTTAATGTGCAAAAGATACCTTTGCGCTATAAGCAGAAGATATGACATTGATTAAATCTATTTCGGGTATCCGGGGTACCATTGGTGGCAGCGAAAGTGATAACCTCACTCCGGTTGATATTGTTCGTTTCACCGCGGCATTTGGTCAGTGGATTAAGAACCGGCATCAATCGCAAACAGTGTCAGTGGTAATAG
>CAZARI010000067.1:0-9473 GCA_964487545.1 uncultured Cryomorphaceae bacterium | reverse complement strand
TTGATTTCTTGCTCATGACTGGTTGTTTTTTTGCGAGAGCCCCAAACTTGTGCCGGGGTGTTATTGTGCTGTTATTCAGTGGAATTGTGTTGGTTGAGATTAGCTTAATGTCCAATTTTTCCCCAAATTGAGGAAAAAGCACAACTTACTCGCAATCAGTATTGGTGCAGGGTTTTTTCGAGTTTTAGAAGGGTGCTCCAGGTACGGGTGGTGATGTTTTTACCGAAGTGCTTTTCGAGTAGTGCCATGGCCTTTACTGTTTTTGTTTTCGAAAAATCGAGTTTGCTGTATACCGCCCGATGGTGTATGGCCAAAATTTGAATTGCACCCTCGTCGCTTGAAATGGGTAGTTGAGGCATAGCAGCGGAATCTCCGAGAAGGGTAATGTAGTGTTGGGTGTTATCGGTAGCTGCGATTAAGGGGAACGGAGCCGCCGCAATAATTTCATGCAGTTCTTTTGCGGTACGAACCATCACCGGAACCGGAAACCCGAATTGCTTTTCAATGGCAGCACTGATTTGTTGCTCGAGATTCTCCAGCTGTTTCAAATCAGTTGTAAACACCATATTCCCGGAATTCAACAGTGTTTTAACATTGAAAAATCCCTGATCGGTCATCAGCGATTTGAGTTCGGCCATCGCGATTTTGTGGTGTCCGCCCACATTAATGCCGCGTAAAAAAGCAGCGAATTGATTAAGTTCTGAATTCATATTTGGTGCGTTGAGATTCCATCAATCCGACAAGTTTCGGATTTTATTGCAGAACGGCACCATTACTTTTGATTTTGTGATGGATAATCAACGTACAGAACAACTCGCCAAAACGATTGCCTATTTGCAGCACAACCTGGATCACCCACCCCAACTGCAACAAATGGCAAATGACCTGCAACTGAATGCGCAATACCTGAAACAAATTTTCACCGAATGGGCAGGAGTAAGTCCCGAATCCTTTTTATTATTTATGGATGGCTCCTTCGTCAAGTCTATGCTCGATAGAAGTCAACTGAATTTGTTCGGTAGTGCTGACAATGCTGCCGACGGGTCCAAGCAGTTTTTTCCAAAAGTTAAGGTTCTTGGAATGACGGCTGATTCGTATGGCGACAAAGGTAAAAACTTGAACATCGATTTTCGCTGGATATCAACCCCTTTCGGACGTGCGTTGATTGGCAATACCTCCACCGGAATCTGTTATTTGCAATTTCACAAAGATCAACTGAATGGTGCTGAAAAAATTCGTTTGCAATATCCGCTGGCTCAATTGACCGAGCGCAATCATCCGCACCAACTGCATGTAGAAGAATTATTGTCGGGCAACTTGAATCCGTTCCAACTGATATATGTACACCTGAAGGGAACACCGTTTCAATTGGCGGTGTGGCAGGCACTGGCAGATATTCCGGCCGGCCAGATTACCACTTACGGCGGCATCGCTACGAAAATGGGAAAGACAACCGCTTCGCGCGCCATTGGAAATGCCATTGGTCGAAATCCCATTGCTTATTTGATTCCCTGTCATCGCGTGATACATACTGGCGGATTGCTCGGTGCCTACCGTTGGGGGGTGCATCGCAAATCGGCAATGATTGCATGGGAGTCCTCCCGAAATCAGATGGTTAGTATGTCCGAAAAAACCGATAAATAAATGAGTAATTGTTTAAATTTGATAGACTAACTCCTCACAAACAATGAAAAGGGTATTGTTTTCCGAACGGATTAATGTCCCGAAAGAAGTGGTTTAGACCGCACTTTGGAAGGATGAGCACTATCACAACTGGAGGCGTTCATACTATCAGGCCGACTGGAAAGAAGGCGGTACCATTCATTTTCTGGATGGCGCAGGTGATGGAATATACAGCGAAATAAAACAACTAATTCCCAACGAGTACGTGGCTTTCCGGCACATCGGTCAACTGGACAAAGGCCAGGAATTGCCGGTTGACAACGAAGCGGCCAAATGGACTGGTGCGATGGAAATATACCGACTCAATGAAGTGTTAAACGCTACCGAAATCGAAGTGGAAATTGACGTTGACGAGAACGATAATAACATGATGGAATCGATTCCGCTGTCGCTAAAACGGCTCAAAGAAATTGCAGAAAGCCTATATCAATAGAAATAGATTGACCAAAAGTAAATCTCCTCCATGTCAAGCTTAACATTGAGGAGATCTAAGAATATTTTTCAGGATGATTTATTTTGCTACCATCCCAGCACCCATGCAAAAACAAGCGGTGCAACAATCGTGGCATCACTCTCAACGATAAATTTAGGGGTGTCCACATCCAGTTTTCCCCAGGTGATTTTTTCGTTGGGAATTGCTCCTGAGTAGGAACCGTAGCTCGTTGTAGAATCCGATATCTGGCAGAAATAACTCCAAAACGGAATATCGTGCATTTCCAGATCCTGATAAAGCATCGGCACTACACAAATCGGAAAATCGCCGGCAATACCACCTCCAATTTGGAAGAAACCTACCCCTTTTCCGCCGCTGTTTTTGATGTACCAGTCGGCGAGGAAGGTCATGTATTCAATGCCCGATTTCATGGTAGATGGCTTCAGCTCACCTTTGATACAGTATGACGTGAAGATATTCCCCATAGTGCTGTCTTCCCATCCCGGAACAACAATCGGCAGGTTTTTCTCGGCCGCTGCCAGCATCCACGAGTTTTTCGGATCGATTTCATAATCGTCCTTCAATACACCCGAAAGCAGCATTTTGTACATGTACTCGTGCGGAAAATAGCGCTCACCACTGTCTTGTGCATCTTTCCAGATTTTGTGAATGTGCTTTTGCAGTTTCCTGAAAGCTTCTTCTTCGGGAATACACGTGTCGGTTACACGGTTCAAGCCTTGGTCCAGAAGTTCGCGCTCATCTGCCGGTGTGAGGTCGCGATAGTGTGGCACGCGCTTGTAGTGCGAGTGCGCCACCAGATTCATTAAATCTTCTTCGAGGTTGGCGCCGGTACACGAAATAATCTGCACCTTGTCTTGTCTGATCATTTCTGCCAACGATTTGCCCAGTTCGGCTGTACTCATCGCACCGGCCAATGTTACCATCATTTTTCCGCCTTCATCCAGATGGGTAACATATCCTTTGGCAGCGTCAACAAGGGCGGCAGCGTTAAAATGTTTAAAGTGATTCTCGATAAATTCGGAAACGGGTTTACTCATGATTCCTTAGCATTTTTTGTTCGTTGTTTCTTTTTGTCTGCAATGGTGGTAGCCGATTCATTATATTTTTTCGGAAATTCGTCAACAGGATATCCCAGCAGTCGCAGCATCTGATCTGAAGATTGCTCTTCGGCAAAAACGGTGTAGGTCAGTTCATCGTCTTCGTTGCGGTCAATTACAATATGCTTGGGGCAGGGAAGCAGGCAGTGTTGCAATCCGCCAAATCCACCTAAGCTTTCCTGATAGGCTCCGGTATTGAAAAATCCGATGTATTGCTTTTGTCGTGGATCGTATTTTGGAAGAAAAATGGCGTTGCTGTGTTGCTCACTGTTGTAGTAGTCATCGCTGTCGCACGTCATTCCACCCAGAAACACGCGCTCGTATTCCTTATCCCACCGGTTGATGGGAAGCATCACAAATCGCTTGCTGATGGCCCACGAATCAGGAAGGGCATTCATGAAAGCGCTGTCAATCATGCACCACTTTTCTTTGTCGTTTTGCTGTTTCTGCTTCATCACCGAAAAAATGGCTCCGCCGCTTTCGCCTACGGTAAACGATCCAAATTCGGTATAGATGTCCGGCTCCGGAACGCCATTGGCTTCGCACATCGACTTGATCTGAAATACAATCTCCTCGGCCATGTACTGATAGTCAAATTCATAGGCCAGCGAGTTTTTAATCGGAAATCCGCCGCCGATATTGAGCGCCTTCAAATCGGGACAAACCTTTTTTAGGTTGCAGTACACCTGTAAACATTTGTTGAGCTCGCTCCAGTAATAAGCGTTATCGCGGATGCCTGTGTTGACAAAAAAGTGCAGCATTTCAAGCTTGATGCGCGGTTCTTTGCTGAGGTGATTTTTGTATAGTGGAACAATGTCGTTGTACTTTATTCCAAGCCGACTCGTGTAAAATTCAAACTTGGGCTCTTCCTCCGAAGCAATCCGGATTCCCATTTTGAATTCACCTTTAATGCGGTCCAGCAGTTCAAACACTTCCCACTCGTTATCGATAATGGGCACCACGTTTTCAAAACCGTCGTTTACCAGTTCGGCAATATTGTCGAGATAGGCAGGCGGTTTAAATCCGTTGCACGAGATGTGTTTCTTCTTGTCGATTTTTCCCTGTGCGTATAAGTTGAGGTAGATGTCCATGTCAAAAGCCGATGACGCCTCCAGATGAACATTGTTTTTCAGCACTTCGTCGATGACAAAACTAAAGTGCGAACTTTTGGTACAGTAGCAGTAATAATACTTGCCTTTGTAGTGGTTTCGCATCATGGCTTCTTTAAACCAACCAAGCGCCCGCTGAATGTTTTCTGTGATCTTGGGCAGGTAAGTAAACTTTAGTGGTGATCCGTATTTCTGCACCATATCATAGATCGGAATATCGTGAAATTCCAGATTAGTTCCATCCAACTGAAATTCATCTTGCGGAAAGTCGAAGGTTTGACTGATTAAGTCTGAGTACTTTATCTTCATTATTGTATTACCCGGTTTCAACGTTAGTTACTTTACAAAGGAAAAGGATTTTTATTGTAATAAGTTCACAGAAAGCAAGCATTTTAGAACTTGAACCTGAGTTGGGCAATAAACTCTGACTTGCCCGAACCGGGAACACCCTCCAATCCGGTTCCTATGGTTTGACGGTCAGTATAGTTCCATAAACTATATCGTACCCACAAATCAATGCCGCGTTTGATTTTGTACTGCACCATGGCATATACCCGGCTACCACGTCCGTAATAGGGTGGAATAGCGTAGAAATATAGCACCTGGCTCTCATAGGCGTACATGCGTGCGTTCCACGAATCGCTATTGAAAATGGCATAGCGCAGCGATACGGAAATCGGCGAATTGAGGGCTTTGTAAATCACATCCTGATAGAGCATGATGCCATCTTCACTGGGTTTGCCTTCTTCTTTATAGCGCACCAGCTCCAGTCGTGAGCGCAGACGGATGGATTCGCTAACCTGATAAACCATACTGATGCGGCCATTGTTCAGTTCGTTGTTTACGGCATAAGTAATGGGCACGTCCGCACTGATATTGGTAGGGCGCACTCTTCGCCGCCAACGGGCGTATATTTCCAGTCTGCGCGATGGAGAATAGGTGAACTGCACCAGGTGATCGAATCCTGAAGTGCCCGGTTGATCGACCTGAAAGCGCATCCACGGGAATTTAAACTGATCGAAGTAGGCATTAATTCTGAACTGTCGGGTGGGCTTGATTTCGATTCCCATGTAAATTCCTGATTCGTTCGCATTACGCGACGATTCACCAATGGCCACTGCATAATTGTTTTGATAATCGCGTGTGTAATGGCGGTGTAATACCGACAGCGATACGCGCGGGTCAAGAGCTACCATCACCCCGTTTAGCGTGGCCAGCCCACCGTTTTGACTCAGGGCTGTTTCACCGAAAATGTTAATATTCCGCCACACAAAGTTGTAGTCTAGTCCCAGGTTGCTGTTCACGTTTTGGTTCAGGTCAAATTGATTATACAGCCGGAGATTTCTCGAAATATTTCCTTCATAAGCGGTGCGCACTCCGGTGATTCCCACTTGAAAGGACCGCGTTTTGAACGCCACATTGGCGCCGGTGATGAGTTCGTTGAGTGATTTTCGGTTGCTCATTTCACGCGGTGTACGGTGCAATCCCGATTGTTGAAAAGCAGAAACGGTAAGTTCGTTGTCGCGCAGATCGTTGGTGTCGGGTTCGGCCACCACCGAAGCGTCAATCGCTTTATAGGAAGCAAATGGTGTAACTTCAATCTTTCCAAAAGCCACGGTGGCTGCAACCCCGCGCATAAACATGTTTTCGTTTACGGAGGTGTAGGGCACAATACCGCGTGCGCTTCTTTTGATGTTCAGCGAATACGATGATTTACTCGAAAAGGCAAAACCGCTCCAAAAGGTAAGACCCTGCCCAAACTGCGCCTGATAATCGCCGATGGCCAGCTTCTTCAATCGCCCCATATCGCTGAGAAAGAGGTGGCCACTCAGGTAGTCAAACCCCGAACGAAAATCTTTGGGGTCGAGATTGGGCTTTTGCGACCCAGTAAAAAACTGCTCGCCGGGGTCTTTTTCTGCTACAAACCCATACGACAAGTTAGAGCCGTAGGTGTATCGATAGCGTAAATACAAGTGATCGGGACTGCCGAGATAACGCGCGTTTTCGTTTTTTTCGAGTTCTTCTTCGGTGGCGTCAGAATAACCTTGTTGTTCTTCGAGCACGCGCCGGTAGCGAATCATCATGTCGTTTTGGCCGTCGGTAAACATTTTCCAAAACGGCGTTCGGGTAAACTCACTGCGTTCCTGCACGGTAACAAAGGGCTCAATCATTCTAATGGTTTGCCGGTCAAAGCCGTCGATAACTTGTAGCTCGGCCATCGAAGTGAGTTCGCCAAAGCGGCTGATGTGTTGCAACAGGTTATTAATCTGAATTTCGGTGAGCAGATTCAGTCGGTTGAAATCATCTCCCGTAGCGGTGTTGAGGTTCAGCGGTCGGTCCATAAACAGCCACAAATCGTCGAATAGGGTAGAGTAATCTACCTGCGATTCTTCGTCGAGCCCTTCAGAAATGTATTCTACGCGCTGCTCAATGATGGCTGCCCGGTCAAGGGTTTCTTCTTCTTCCTGCGCAAATGCAGCAACTGCAAAGAGCAGAGACAGCGATATGAGCCAAAATTTCTTCACGTCAGAACAGGTTGTAGCTCAGGCTCACCTGAGGGCTGAATCCGAGCGTTGCATGGTAGCTGCTGGAAACGTCAATGAAAAAGTTGTTGAGCTTTAGCCCAAATCCGAAACTGGCCATCGTTGGTCCGGTTGAAATGCCACCGCGCAAATACAGTTGTTCGATAAGGTGATACTCCAATCCGACGCGCATGGCTGGCTTGTCGTAGATATTTTGCACCCCTTCAACAGCGAGAAAAAAGTTTTTGTTGAAGCGGTACTGTGCTCCGAGCCGGATGGTGGTTGGAATTTTTTCGTTGTTGTACTCGGCCTGTTGGGTCAGCGTGGGGTTGTAGATGTGTGCTCCGATCGATAGCGCCTCGGTAACATCGGCCTGTAAACCCACTTCACCGGTAAAATGACTGGCGTTTCCGTAGCCTTCAGCAATTTGGGTGCGGTGATAATTCAACTGAACACCCATCCGCACCTTGTCGCCCAGTTTCATGCCGTAGGCCAGCCCGAATTTCGATTCGCTGTAGAGCTTGTATCCAAATGAGGTGACGCTCACCCCAAACGTTCCGAATTGAGTAGGAAGTGCAAATACACCGCCTTTCAAACTGAGCTCTTTCATCGTGAAGCGGCTTTCGTAATAAATTCCGCCACCAATTTCGGTGAGTCCTGCCAAACCGGCCTGGTTATGGTGTGCCGACCAGATATCCTGCAGGTTTACCGAGGCGTGTCCTATGGCTTGTGAACGCGCTCCTACAGGTAAATTCTCGTTGCCGGCCATTACGTATAGCGGCAGTAGAAAGAAGATAATGAGAAATGGCTTTTTCATGGTTCAACCGCCAAATTACAACTATTGGCTAAATGATAGACCCATTTTTGCCATTGCGTGAGAAGTTTTTGCATGCTTTGTCCGGTTCAGGTGTTTTCGTGGCGTTGATCCAGATCGCGGGCGCTGTCCAGCACTTTGACTTTCAGGTCTTCTTTAAACGCTTCAATTCTTTTGCGTATGGCCGGGTCGGAAGCACCAATAATCTGTGCGGCAAGAATGCCGGCATTTCTTCCGCCATCTAATGCCACGGTGGCCACCGGAACCCCAGCCGGCATTTGTAGAATAGACAGCACTGAGTCCCAGCCGTCGATGGAATTGCGCGATTTGATAGGCACACCAATCACCGGAAGGGGGGTGATGGACGCGGTCATTCCGGGCAGATGTGCTGCTCCTCCCGCGCCGGCGATGATCACCTGAATGCCCCGACTGGCCGCATTTTTGGCGTACTCGAACATGCGCTCGGGCGTGCGGTGCGCCGATACAATGGTCATTTCGCAGGGGATATCGAGTGATTTTAGGATATCTTCGGCTTCCTCCATCACCTTAAAATCTGATTGGCTGCCCATAATTATTCCTACCATAGTCTGCTATTGTTGGGCTACAGGCGCACTTTTTACCCGCAGCGTTTGATGAATTTTTCTGGCTTTTTCTCTTGCTTCGGAAATGGTGTCGGCCACCACGGTGACATGTCCCATTTTGCGAAAAGGTTTGGTGGTTGTTTTTCCGTAGAGATGCACATGAACGCCCGGTATGGACAGTGCTTCCTCAAGGTTTTCATACTCCACCGGACCCGTGTGGCCTTTGTCTCCGAGCAGATTGAGCATCACTGACGGTTTCAAAAGATCGGTTTCACCCAGTGGAAGTCCGAGAATGGCGCGCAAGTGTTGTTCGTATTGCGAAGTGATATTGGCTTCAATCGTGTGGTGGCCGCTGTTGTGCGGGCGGGGAGCCATTTCGTTGATCAGTAGTTTTCCGTCTTTGGTGATGAACATTTCCACCGCTAGAATTCCCACCATTTCCATTGATTCGATGAGGCGGGAGGCGAGTTGCTGCGCTTCTTTTTCGATTTCGGGAGCAATGTCTGCCGGAGCATAGAGGTATTCTACAAGGTTGGCTTCGGAATTAAAATCCATTCCCACAGCCGGAAAGCATTTTACTTCACCGACTGCATTTCGTGCGACGATGATGGAAATTTCCTGTTCAAAATCTACCAGCTCTTCGAGCACGCTTGGAGCGTCGAAGGCTTTTTCGAGATCTTTTTCATTTCGGAGCACCTGCACCCCGCGTCCATCGTAACCGCCGGTTCGTAGTTTTTGTACTACCGGAAGATTTTGTGCAGTCAGTGCGGCAGCGTTTTCAATTAGTTCATAAACTGCAGTAGGCAGGTTGTGTTTGCGGTAAAATTCCTTTTGAAGGCCTTTGTCCTGAATCATTTTTATCAGGTGGGGCTGCGGAAAAACCTTTACCCCTTGCTTCTGCAAATATTCGAGCGCATCGGTGTTGACGTGTTCGATTTCGATGGTGAGCACGTCTTTGTCGCGACCAAAATCCACTACTGTTTGGTAGTCGTTGAAATTTCCGTTTTGAAATCCGTGCCCGATGGCGTGGCAGGGGGCCTGCGGATCGGGATCGAGGAAATACAAGCTCACGTCGAGGTTGATGGCTTCCTGAAGAAGCATGCGTCCGAGCTGTCCTCCGCCGAGGATGCCCAGTTTAAATTGCGGGTGGTAGAATGGCTCCATGCGGAGCAAAGATATTGATTAGGATTTACGATTTCGGGATTTACGATTT
>CAZARI010000066.1:0-9863 GCA_964487545.1 uncultured Cryomorphaceae bacterium | reverse complement strand
TTCCTTTGAGAACGTGTATTTTGCTAATCAATCTCCCGAAACCAAGGTGCCAGTCGAAAAAGTAATGGTGCTGAATAATGAATCTATACAACAACTTGGTTACGGTTTCAATGCCTCCTGTCGGGCCAAAGTTATCGGGGATGATTTGTATATCTTCGGCTGGTTTAGTGAAGCCATGGGCGATTCCTGCAATGTGATCAAGTGGGATGGCAATGAATGGGTGCCGATTGGCCCACCGCTTTTGGCTTCCCTTCACGAAATAGCAGATATTGCTTACTATAACGATGAGCTATACATTGCCGGGAATATCGGCATGGGTAATGGATTAAAGGATATTTTAGTGTTGAGGGACGGAGAGTGGCAGGCGGTTGGTGAGCCCATTCAAACCGGTATGTCGGCTTTCTATAAATTGGTGGTGTACAAAGATGAACTTTACGCAGCAGGGATGATTAGCAAACAAGATGGTTTTGCCGGAAATATGATTCAACGCTGGAATGGTGAGATATGGCAGGAAGTAGGAAATTCATTATATCCCTTTTTTCCCGGTTCATATGGGCATGTGCGGGATATGAAAGTGCATGGTGATTATTTATACGTTAGCGGCGATTTTTATACGGCCGGAGGAATAGATGGCATTAACGCACCTGGTATTGTACGGTGGGAAGGCAACCAATGGTGTGGGTTATACACTCAGGGAATGGGTTCAATTGAGGACGGAATTGTAGGGGTTATAAATAGTTTCGCTTTTACGGGTGGAGAGTTGTATGTTCGGGAACCATTTTATGGCATACCTGCTGGCAACCCTGCTTTTATACATCGGTATGAGATGGGAGACGAAGTATATCCTTGTTCCGAAGTTTTTACTGATGTTGAGAATGTGCAATCAGCGGATTTTTCCATTCACCCCAACCCCTGCACCGATCATTTCTATCTCAACCTTCCATCAGAAAATTCGCAAATACAAGAAGTAGGGATATACTCCGTTGCAGGGCAACAGGTCGCCCATCACCACCTTACGGGTGGTCAACAAAATAAAATTGACATCTCCGGCCTTGAGTCCGGGATGTATATTGTTCGTTTTTTAGAAAATGGAACACCAGTCAGTTCCACCAAATTAGTGGTACAACGAGATTAAATTGCAGGTGATTAATTCCCCAAAATAATCGGCAGGCCGTCTTTGCCACTGCCTATCACCACCACTTTTGCATTGGGTGATTGAGAAAGTGTCTCGGTGGCTTCAATGCCTTTCCAGCGCAATAGGTCTTGCGTGATACTCTTAGAAACAATCTCCTGAAAGTCCTGAATACCTGTGGCTTCAATTCGTTTGCGCTCGGCTTCCTTCTGGGCTTTTTCTATGCGGAATTCGTACTCCAGAGATTCCTGCTCTTGTTGCAGTTTCCGCTCGATAGAGGCACGTAGTTTTTCAGGTAATTCAATGTTTCGGATCAATACATCATTAAGCTGAATGTAGTTTTGATTCAATCGGCTGCGCATTTGCTCTTCAATTTCGAGCTGGATTTCTTCGCGCTTGGTCGTATTGAGTTCCTCAGGTAGGTAGCGGGCAATGTTTTCGCGTGTTACGGCGCGCATGGCCGGCACAATCACTCGGTCTACGTAGCTGCTTCCACGTTGAACTTCCAGACTGCCCAGTTGGCTGATGATGGGCTCGTGGAAAATAGTCACATCAAGTTTGATATCCAGCAGGTTGGAGGAGAGCGCGGTCATGGTTACCGTGGTTTCCTGTTGTCTGGTTTCATAGACCACCACATGATTCCAAGGTGCAATCAAATGAAAGCCCTGTCCTAAATAATTGCCATCTTCGGCAATACCCCCGGCAAAGGTGCGGTAAACCAATCCGGCATGACCGGCGGGAATCGTAACGGTAATTCTTGACCATGAAATAAGCAGGATAACCAGCACAATACCGAAAATAACAAACGGTCGTACTTTTTTAATATCGATGTTGGGATTGTTGTAATCAGACATAATTTATTGTTAAGGGTTTGATGATAAAGGTAATATTTGACATGGGTTAATAGGCACCTTGCCGTTTTCTGATGAACCATTCAATGGCAAAGAGTGCGAGTAGGATAAAAAATATCCAACGCAGATTAATCAGGTCCGACAGCTCTTTGCGCTCATAAACTACGGATGCAATTTCTCGACTTTCCTGAAGGCGTTCTGCTAGGGTATGGAATTCATCGACGTACAGCATTTCGCCCGCTGATGACGAGGCCATTTGATAAAGCAATTGGTGATTGGCTACAACTGCAATCGATTCGATATTGATAGACACCACACTAAAGGCACCAGAAACTTCGTGCTGCTCATCCAATTCTTGGGCATCCACGCGGTAGGTGTAGTTTCCGGCGGGAAGGTAACCCGCATTGAGCCGAAATGCATTTCCAGAACGGGAAAAATTAAAATCGAATTGCTGTCCATCGGCATTGGTAATCTTCATGCTAACCTCCGGATCCGTCGTCAGCTCATAACTTCGGTTGTACACTTCAGCACGAAAAATAATTTCTTCGTTTTCACGGAATGATTTAGCACCTGATACGCGCAGAAACGCCTTGTTTTCACGACTGGCCAAGTATTGTACTGTTTTCTGTACCAGGCTGTTAAAAAGGTCGTGCGATCCTTTGTCGGCATAACTCATGGTCCGCCATCTCCAAATGCCTTCACCGCTCAGAATGGCCGTTTTCCATTCGTTTTGATCGCAAAAAGTCCAAAGTGGAAAATCGGTTTTCACCGACCCGATACGCTGAGACATCAACATCTGACCTTGTGCCGTGAGCTGGTATTCACCAAACGGAACACTCAGCGGAGGCAAACTTCCAAAATGGTTGCCCGTTTCGGCATCCATTGTGAAAAGCGAAAAAGTAGGGTTGTAAGAAGCCCCGGTTGTGTTAGAACTTCCCTGTGAGGAAACGATGTTTACACCGGTTTGCCAACGATTAAAATCTGCCAGATTTGTTTGACTGGTTAGAATAAACCACGCCGGAATATTGTTTTGGACTTGATTGCGCAAATCAGACATTGGATGACGCGATGAGGGCAGCCCGTGAAGAATGACCATATGATAGTCGTCTGGTTTGAGAACTTCTTCTCCGGCTAGAACCAGGTCGATTGCGTAGTTTTCGTTGGCTTCGATGGCCAACTTGATAGCGCGCAAATCGGGGTGGGGTGCATTGGCCAACAACAGAATTTTTTGCTGACTGTCTAAAACTTCGATGTAGATATCGCGGCTGTTATTTGCCGTTGTATATTCTCCTTCGAGCGATTCGACGGTAACGGTGTATCGCTGAATTCCTGTGCTGGTCGCTTCGGTTAAAAACCGCACGGTTTGTTGCGAATGTTCACCGTCGAACCGAAGTCCTTCGCGACTGAGCTCAATGCCATTGTGGCTGAGGGTTACAGCGGTTGTTGCTTCTGGGTATCCGCGGCCTTCTACCAATACCTCCACCGGAAAGTCATTTCCCAGATAGGCCAGCTCGTTGTGCCGCACTTCGCGTAGTACGATGTCGCGTTGCGGGGTGGTATCGCCCAATGCAATGGTGTATAATGGTGCGCGGATATTGCTGACTTGATGTACGGGGTTTAATCCGCGATTGTACAATCCGTCAGAAGCGAGAACAACTGCACCGAGGTTTCGGTTGCTGTAACGGTTTTCTATTTCGCGGATAAAAGCCGAGATATTGGTTTCCTTTCCCGAAAAATCGAAGACCGGTGTTTCATTGACTGCGTCACCAAAGGTATAAACACGCACTTCGTAATTGCGGCTCAGTTCATTGGTCAGGTTTGGTAGTTGCTCACTAACCAGTCTTCGGATGGCCGCAGAATCGGCCGACATCATCATCGATTCGCTGTGGTCTATTCCGATCACAATCACCGGATTTTCTACTTCCTGCTTCACGAGCTTGAGCATGGGCTCGAGCAGGAAAAAGGCGAGTAGGGCAGCGGCCATAAATCGAAGCAGCGACAAGAAAATGATCAGGTTACGCGGAAAATCACTCAGTGCTTTACTTCTGAAATAGAGCAACGTGGACACCGCTGCTCCAAAAAGCAGACAAAATAGCAGGTACCAACCGGGATATGTAGTAATGATTTGCAAGGAGGAGGTAAAAACGATCAGGTAAGCATTCCTCCATCCACATTAATGGTCTGTCCGGTGATATACGCGCTCATGTCAGAGGCCAGAAACAGACACAGGTTGGCTACGTCTTCGGGTGTTCCGCCGCGTTTCAGCGGAATTGCTTGTCGCCATTCGTTCACCACATTTTCATCGAGCGCACCGGTCATTTCGGTTTCGATAAAACCGGGTGCCACGGCATTGCAGCGCACATTTCGCGACCCAATTTCCAGTGCCACCGATTTGGTAAAGCCAAGGATTCCGGCTTTGGAAGCGGCGTAGTTGGCTTGTCCGGCGTTTCCTTTCACCCCAACCACCGAACTCATATTGATAATGGAGCCGCTTCGGGATTTGAGCATGGGTCGCATCACGGCCTTAGTGAGGTTAAATACCGACTTGAGGTTGGTTTGAATCACCTCGTCCCACTGCTCTTCGGTCATACGCATCAGCAATCCGTCGCGGGTGATGCCGGCGTTGTTGATTAATACGTCAACCGACCCCATGCTTTTGATCACTTCATCCACCAGCTTTTGCGCTGCGTTGAAATCTGCAGCATTAGATTGAAACCCCTTGGCTTCTGCGCCGGTGTTTTTGAGCTGCTGCTCTAGTTCTTGCGCTTTGGTGGCTGAAGAAGCGTAGGTAAATGCGATTTTGGCGCCGTGTTCGGCACATTTTTCCGCTATGGCTCTACCGATTCCGCGAGTGGCTCCGGTAATCAAAACCACTTTTCCTTCCAATAATTTCATGTAATAAATTTTTATGCCTCAAATATAGGCAGAAGGCTCGGTTTTGTGGCCGAGGTCAAAAGTGAAATTGCCAGTTGGAATATTAAGACGAGGTAGATCGGAGCGGAAGGAGTTGGCGCAGAACCTTGTTTATTAACGAGGTGACGACTGTCTGCCAAGCTCTTCCAAAGATGCGGAAGATGAAGCCTCCTTTTTTTCCAATGGTAAAGTGATGTACCAGAAAGCCACTGGCGATGCTCACCATGCGCTGTGCTATTTTGGCGATATCGCCATCGCCGAAGTTCTCATCAAATACCTGTTTAATCACGTTTTGTGGTTTTAGGCTTTCGGCCAGCAAATCGGCAGTGGCGGTAATTTCGTGCCATTGCAAGTCGCGTTTTTCTTCAACAGCCGCAATTCGCTGCTCCAGTTCGTTCATGTTTTTCATATCACAGCTTTTGGCTTTTCAACATAAGCCTGATGATCAGATTTTGTATCGGGCGCATCACAAGGGTATCTTTAAAAACAATAACCAAAACAGCGATCAACAAGTAGAATCCACTTACGGCAAAAAATCCGAGAAAATGGTTTTCCAAAACTTGGCCAAGCCACAACGCAACGCCCACGCTTAGCATCAATAGGAAAAATAAAAAAAGAATCAGCAGGACCGCGATCAAACTTGCCGATCCTGCTGCTTTTGCCGATGCCTGGGTTGACTTGAGTTTTACCAGCTCAATGGACGATTCTCCATAAGCTTCAATCCATAGCTTTAATTCGTCGTATAGACGTTGGGTTTCTTTCATGACAACTCTTTATGCAGCGTGAAAAAATGGGGTGATTAATTTTTTGCGGACTGCTCAGCTTCTGCAACTACCGATTTGGTGCGTTCTACTTGTTCTTTAATGTTGTCGAGAATTTCGTCAACTCCTTCTTTGATCTCAGCAGACATTTTGCTGGTTTGCTTTTTAATTTTGCTCCGGGTCTTTTCTCCTTTGTCGGGTGCAAAGAGAACTCCGAGTACCGCTCCGGCGGCAGCTCCTACAACCAATCCGAGTAATAAATTTCGTGCGCTCATAATAACTTCATTTAAGGGTTTAACAACTGATTTATTCTATTGCTTAAGGTAACAACTATATTGGTTTACACCAAATGTTGAACCGAATAAAGTTGTCATGCTGGCGGTTGAAGGTTTCGGTGAATCGACAGATTTCTACCTTTCATTGCTTAATAAATAGCATTGTATTTGTGCTTTCAGCTTGTTCAAACGACTGCCTTTTTAAACCCTATTTCGCTCGATGAAGACAGACGTTTAGCACTTGGCCAGAAGCCGCATTTGAGATGCAGAAGTTTTGATCAGGTCATTAATTTTGCCACCACCCGCGTTCCCGAAAACTGTTCGAAAATGGTTTTGAGCAAAACGGTAATCGGAATGGATATGATCAATCCCGGAACGCCCCACAAAAATCCCCAGAACATCAGCATCACAAGAACAGTGACGATATTGATGGAGAATGATTTTCCCAGCAGAATGGGTTCGAGTATGGTGCCGAACAGTACCTGCACAGCGATGAACATCAAAATGGCGAAGAGTGCTGTGCCCGGTGAGGATAACTCAACCAGTGCAAACAGCGCAGCAAGAGTAGTTGAAATGAAGGTCCCCACCATTTGCACAAAGTTGATGGAAAAAGCAAACAATCCCCAGAAGAGTGGAAAGCTGATATCAAATGCCAGGCAAACAATAAAAAATCCGATGCCTGTAAACAGGCTCATAAAAAATTTAACTTTTAGAAATTTGGCAATGCTGCGCTCAATGATCATGAATGTTTTGATGGCGCGTGTTTGGTGCTTGAACATGGTTTGCTGCAGAATGTCTTTAAAGTTTAAGGAGCCGGCCAGCAATAGCACCAAAAAGAAAATGGTGAGCAAAATTAGTGTAACGGTTTTGCGCACCATGCCAAAGGTAGCTCCGAAATTCTGATACATCATATCGTTGACTTTGCTGTCGAGCAAAATGCTTTTAATGGCATTCTCGTGCGTTTGCGTGTCAATACCCAAGGCCTCGGCCACCGGAACCACTAAGTCGCCGATGCGCTGATCTGCCTTTTCGTACAACTCGGTGTTATCACGGGCCAATTCTTTTCCGGTGAGTTGTAGCACCTTCACACATGAATAAATGACTCCGGTGATGAGCAGCAAAGCAATCACCAACGACACCGGTTTTGGAAAATTTCTTCTCGCCATGGCGCGCATCATGGGCATAAACAGCAATGCTAGAAAAAGGGCCAGGATAAGGGGAATGAAAATAAACGACAATACCTTCAGCACATAAAAAACCAGCGGAATGGCAAGAACCAAAAGCAATCGGTTGGTTGTTTTCAAAGAGTCGAATTTCATGTTGGTGTTTCTTCAGTTTATGGTTAAAACGGTCTAAAATTAGCCATTGCGCGCGTATCCTTAAGATAATATTTTCTGAAGTAACAACGGGTTTTTCCTGCTCATAAAAAAAGCTGTTGACGAAAGACCCGCCAACAGCTTTTATTGAATGTGGTTTATGGTGCGCTATTACGCTGAGACACCCATCACTTCGGCCATCTTTTTGCCGATATGTGCAGGTGAGTCAACCACGTGAATTCCGCATTCACGCATAATTTTTTTCTTGGCCGAAGCCGATTCGTTTTCACCGCTCACAATCGCGCCGGCGTGACCCATGGTGCGGCCTTTCGGAGCCGTTTCGCCCGCAATAAAACCAACCACCGGTTTGGTACCGTTTTCTTTGACCCAACGGGCAGCCTGCGCCTCGAGCTCACCGCCAATTTCACCGATCATCACAATGCCTTCGGTTTCGGGGTCGTTCATAAACAGTTTAATCGCTTCGAGCGTGGTGGTGCCAATAATTGGGTCTCCACCGATGCCGATGGCAGTAGAAATTCCCATTCCGGCCTTTACAATTTGGTCGGCAGCTTCGTAAGTGAGCGTTCCGGATTTAGAAACCACGCCAATTTTTCCGGGTTGGAAAACAAATCCGGGCATGATGCCAACTTTGGCTTCGCCGGCGGTTATTACTCCGGGGCAGTTGGGGCCGATCATCGTGCACGACATGCCTTCGAGGTATCGACGCACTTTTACCATATCGTTCACCGGAATGCCTTCAGTGATGGTTACAATCACCTCAATACCTGCTTCGGCTGCTTCTAAAATGGCATCGGCAGCAAATGCCGGCGGAACAAAAATGATAGAAACATCGGCTCCGGTAGCTTTTACCGCTTCTTGAACGGTGTTGAAAACCGGACGGTCGAGATGGGTTTGACCGCCCTTGCCGGGGGTAACACCGCCCACCACATTGGTGCCGTATTCAATCATTTGTCCGGCGTGAAAAGTGCCTTCACTACCGGTAAAGCCCTGTACAATTACTTTTGAATCTTTGTTAACGAGAACGCTCATGATATCTTTATTTGGCGGGCAAAATTAGGATTTTGCATGGTGTTATCCAATATAATTTTCCCGATCGCTGCCGGGGCTGTTTACGCTGACAAAATCAAAAAACAAGTGAAGAATAAACCCCTAATTTTGCCGCCATGAATTTCACCGGATCTGAAGATACCATTTGTGCACTGTCCACACCGCCTGGAGTAGGGGCTTTGGGCGTTATTCGCCTCACCGGAACTTCGGCCATCCCGATAGTGGAGCGGGTGTTTTCCAAACCGCTTAATGCCGATCGGGCTCCATTTGTCAAGTTTGGTGTTTTGCGCAGCACCAACGAGGTGATCGACGAAGTAGTTGTGACTGTTTTTCACGGTCCGGCATCGTTCACGGGGCAGGATACGGTTGAAATTTCGGCCCATGGATCATCCTACATTCTAGAGCGCATCCTTCAAGTTTTGCTGACCAATGGCGCACGGATGGCCGAACCGGGTGAGTTTACCATGCGCGCATTTCTCAACGGCAAAATGGACTTGAGCCAGGCCGAAGCGGTGGCCGATTTGATTGCTGCGCGTGGAAAAGCGGCTCACAAGCTGGCCATGCACCAGATGCGCGGCGGGTTTTCAAAAGAAATTGATTTGCTGCGCGAACGGCTCATTCACTTTGCATCGCTGATTGAACTGGAACTCGACTTTAGCGAAGAAGATGTGGAGTTTGCCGACCGCGACGATCTGAAGATTTTAGTTGACGAGATTACGGCAATGCTGCACAAGTTGGTGGATTCCTTTGCAACGGGAAACGTCCTCAAAAATGGGGTCCCTGTGGCTATTACCGGTGCGCCAAATCAAGGAAAGAGCACGTTGTTGAATACACTGCTCAACGACAACCGGGCCATTGTTTCGGATATTGCCGGCACCACCCGCGATGTTATTGAAGACGAGGTAACGCTTGGCGGGGTTCGTTTTCGGTTTATCGATACGGCAGGAATTCGCGAAACTTCTGACGAAATTGAAAGCATGGGCATTGCCAAAGCCCTCGAAAAGGCCCGCTCAGCCAGCGTGGTGCTTTATTTGGTAGATGCTGTTGACAGCGTTCGGGAGGAGATTGTAAAGGTGGTAGAACAGTTTCGGGAGCAAATGGGCGATCCCAACAAAACGCTGCTGATTATAGCCAATAAAATAGACAAGGCTCCGGGTGGTGTGGAATCTATTCGCGCCAAGTTCGACGGAATTCCCAACGTGATTTTTCTGTCTGCGCTCACGCGTGAAAACCTTTCCGAACTCGAAACACGTCTGCTGGAATGCGTTAACACGGGGCTTATTGACAGCGGTGAAGTAGTGGTGACCAACGCTCGCCATCACCGGGCATTGACGCAGGCACTGCAATCGATGAACGATGTACGCACAGGCCTCGAAAACAACATCACCGGCGATTTTCTGGCAACGGATATTCGCAAGGGGCTGCATCACCTGGGGGAAATCACCGGAAAGATTACTACCGATGATTTGCTGGAAAATATCTTCAGTAAGTTTTGCATCGGGAAGTAAGGGACGAAATTTTCGATTTATCTCTCGAGAATTTCCTTT
>CAZARI010000065.1:0-10623 GCA_964487545.1 uncultured Cryomorphaceae bacterium | reverse complement strand
ATACGTAATAGTCGGTTGCGCCGGGGAAGTTAAAGAGCACCACACCCCAGTCAACACCAGGACCAACTGCATCGGTAATGATGCAAGTAGAGTCGCCGTATTCCAATGAAGTTTCAAAGAACCAAGTTTGAACATTGTCTGAGCAGTTGTCAGTAGCAACGAGTTCTTCCATGGGGGGAACATCCTCAGGACATTCTACAGAGAAATCTTCTGTGTTTCCATCAAACTCAGGAGCGGTAGTGTCAACTACATTCACCACCTGAGTGAAAGTGCTTGAATTCCCGCAATTGTCGGTAGCGGTTACGGTGCGATAAATGGTGTAGTATCCAGCGCAGTCACCGGGCTCTGTGGTTTCTGCCACCGTAACTGATGGAGAATCATCACAATTGTCTTCAACAGTAAAAGTTGCGTCATCTGTCGCGTCGCATTCAACCGTAATTTCTTCTTCGCCAATAATTACTGGTGCTTCTTCATCTACTACAGTGATCACTTGTGTGCATGAAATTTCAACAGTAGGAACACCTGCAGCAGCAACAAGTGTCCAGGTGCGGGTGATGGTGGTTGGACAAGAACCAGATACTTCATCGCTGTATTCGGCTGAATACATTCCTGACGCGTTTCCGATAATTTCAGGAGTACCTGTATTGTCAGGATCAACAGATTGGTGGCATGCGATGGTAATATCTTCGGGACATACCATATCGACACACAGTTCAATAACAGCCGAAGCAGCAGGGCTCAGGTCAACACATCCGGCGTTGGCAACCGCTTCAATATCGGAAATGTGGTTACCCACTTCTAATCCGGTTATTTCACCTGCATAAGAAACACCGTAGAAGTAATAAGTTCCTTCTGCAAATCCCTGAAGGTCGAAAGATCCGGCTTCACTGATTTCAAGAATGGTTCCGGTGGCATCTGCAAGAATGTATTCGTAGAATTCGCTCGGTGAAAGTGCGTTGTTATAAAGTTGAACGCTTTGGTCTGCATCTGAAGAGCAGAAAGTAACCTGATTCTGCACATTGGGGTTAAATCCAACCTGTCCGGCCTGGCAAAAGAAAGTAGAAAAGCTGTTGCCTTTAATAAATACGCCTGAGTCGTAGAGTTGGTCAGAGGCGTCGGCAATGGCGAATTTAAAAGTATACTCTGCTCCTGGTGTTACCGAAATTTGTGCGGTTAGTACGACCGTAAACCCATCATAAACGATAGTAGTACCCGTTGCGTTTGAAATGTAGTATTCGGGGTAGTAAGGAGCGCAGAAAGATCCGTTGTTGTTGATGTTGTTGATCGTAACTGGTTGATTGGTTCCGGGCACAAGGGCAACGTTCTGGCCGGTATAATCTACTCCGTCGGGATTAGGGCCGGATACAAAAAATCCAAACACGTCGTTGAATTCCGAACAAACCCATTCGGGGTATTCTTCGGAGGCAAATACGTATTGAACAGTGATGTTGTTGTCGCTGGGTATAAAGTCGAAACTCAATACACAGGCATCATATAGCGGCTGATTGACCAAGGGTGCAAGATCAGGGTCTCCACCATTGCCGGTAATTACGCTTTCCTGAGTACTTGCGTTTCCAGCAGCGTTATTTGCGTTTCCTGTAGTTAGTAGAACTCCCTCGTTAAGGCCAACATTGGTGGTGTTGCCATTCGAGAAAATTCCGGCACCGTCGGTGCCGCAGTTGAGGGTAACATTAGAAATAGAAACTCCTCCACCAATAATTGAGTTGGCGAGGTCTTCTCCTGTAACCGAGGTGTTGACGTTTAATTGTGCTGAAACCTGCAGTGTGAAACAAAGCAGGGCACAAATCGTCAACAAGAGGCTTGTGTATAATTTTCTCATAACTGTAGTTTAGTTTTCGTTAGCTATAGTCGGTTTATTGTTTAATAGCTTTATCAGCCAGCTTGCTAGCTATATAAGCATTCCACTCGGTAACAGACCAGTCGGGCTGGTTGCTCCCACGAACAAGCAAAATCGCTTTGTTTTCGTGGGGAAGGGCACGGAACATAAAATTTTCATCCGAACGTTCCATGAAAAAGGTCGTCATTTCGGAGTTGTCGCTAAATACCATGTGGCTCACATCAACGTCAAATCGCCCGTCGGGTACTTCATCTTCGGGTATCTGAACGATGCCGTCGTTGGTTAAAATTGCGCTTCTCGTTTCTTGGCTAAATCCTTCGCTCACAAAGAATAAAGTCATTAATAGAATGGTTAGAAAGCTTGAAAAGTTTCTGAATCGATTGAAAATTACTACGTTTTTCATGTTTCATTGAGTTTGTTGCAAAAGTTTCTTTTAATCGACTTATGAGATAATATTGCCGACAAATATCGATTTAATACGGATGAATGTCAACTTTTTTGCTAAAATTCCTTAATATCGCCCCAGTGATTGGTTTACAGGCGCTTCTGTGTAGCTATTAAAGGCAAAGTGCGTAGTTGGTCGGTGGAGTTGGCAGAAATTCAACAACTTAAAAAGTTGTGAACATCTGGCTTTTCTTCAATTCTGTTTCGGGCGAAATATACCCATTTTTAGGAGAAAACTATTACCAGCATAAAAATCTTTGAGCCAACAAAAAATTCGGACTTTTGTTCCGGACTCGTAGGTACCATTATTTTTCGACGAGAAAATATCGGGTGCGTAAATACATTACGTATCGACCTTCGAAATTTGCAGAACAATTAATCTAGATCATAATATGAACAAACCAGAAATAGGACAACTTGCGCCCGATTTTGAATTCACCTCCACCGATGGCTCTCGAAGATTATTATCGGAACTGCGTGGAAATAAAATAATTCTATACTTTTATCCGAAAGATAATACCCCAGGTTGTACCGCTCAGGCGTGTAGCTTGCGAGACGCATATCCGCAGTTTGCAGATGAAGACGTGCAGGTAATCGGAGTGAGCGCAGACAGCGAAAAGAGACACGAAAACTTTAGAAACAAATATCAGTTACCTTTTCCGCTGGTTGCAGACACCAATCATGAAGTGATTAAGAAGTATGGGGTGTGGGGCAGAAAGAAGTTTATGGGGAGAGAATACGACGGAATTATCAGAACAACCTTTATCATTGACGAGAATGGCGTGATAAAACACATTATTGATAAGGTGAAAACAAAAACACACGCCGACCAAGTTCAAGAATTACTTAAAGCAAAATAACAGAATTATGGCTACTGATGCGAAAAACGAGAAAATGAAGGCCTTACAACTGACCATCGATAAACTCGAGAAGTCGTATGGAAAAGGTTCAGTAATGAGATTAGGGGATGAAGCGGTTATTCAGGTGGAAACCATTTCGTCTGGATCGGTTACGCTTGATATGGCACTGGGCGTTGGGGGTTATCCCAAAGGAAGAATCATTGAAATTTACGGGCCAGAATCTTCGGGTAAAACCACCCTTGCTATTCATGCCATTGCAGAGGCACAGAAAATGGGCGGAGTGGCTGCAATGATCGATGCCGAGCACGCGTTCGACCGATTCTACGCCGAAAGCCTAGGGGTCAACACCGAAGAGTTACTGATTGCCCAGCCAGATAATGGCGAGCAGGCCCTAGAAATTGCCGAAAACCTCATTCGTTCTGGTGCAGTTGATATCCTGGTTGTGGATTCAGTAGCAGCGCTTACGCCGCGTGCTGAAATTGAAGGCGAAATGGGTGATTCACAAATGGGACTGCAAGCCCGGTTGATGTCCAAAGCACTGCGAAAGTTAACCAGCACGATTAGCAAAACCGGTTGCTGTTGTATCTTTATTAATCAATTGCGCGAGAAAATTGGGGTGATGTTCGGAAATCCCGAAACAACCACTGGTGGAAATGCGCTAAAGTTCTACTCATCAATTCGTCTTGATATTCGCCGAATCAGTCAAATTAAAGACGGCGAGAATGTGGTGGGGAACCGCACCCGTGTTAAGGTGGTTAAGAATAAAGTTGCACCGCCTTTCCGAAAAGCTGAGTTCGATATTATGTATGGAAAAGGAATTTCTAAAAGCGGCGAAGTCCTCGACCTCGCAGTTGATCTGGGAATTGTGAAGAAAAGCGGATCATGGTTCAGCTACGGCGATACCAAGCTTGGCCAAGGACGAGATTCCGTAAAGGCACTCATCGAAGACAACCCTGAATTGTTGGAAGAATTAGAAGATAAGATCAAAAATTTTGAAGCTGAAGCGTGATTTTTGAGAAATTTTAAGTGTGGGGCTTTCGTAGGAAAGCCCCATTTTTGTACCATGAAAAATCTGATTATCCCCATTGGTCTTATACTTGGATTGGTTGCTTGTGGTGAAAAGCCTGCGCAAATTAACCACGATGCCCGGACACCTACCGAAGCTGCTTCTACAGATACCCTGAGTGTGGTTCAGCGAATTTCCAATCAAATCAGAAAAAATCCCAAAAGGGCTGAATTGTATATTCAACGGGCTAATGCTCATATAGCAGAGGATATGCTGCTGCTCGCTATTGAAGATGTGAACAGGGCTTTAATGGTAGACTCTTCGGTTGCCGTTTATCACGCATTAAAAGGAGATATTCATTACCTGAACAAAGCACCGGATAAGGCAGTAGAAAGCTTTGAAAAAGCGCTCGAACTCGATCCGAATAATACCGATGCGCTATTGAAAATGGCCGAGATCAAACTTCTGCTCAGACAGTATCAGCAGTGTTTTGATTTGGCCAACGCCGCGCTTCGGGTAAATGAGCAACTGTTTATGGCCTATTTCATAAAAGGGTATGCCCACTTTGAACTGGGCGATTCTTCGCTCTTTGTTTCATCGGTTCAAACAGCCCTCGAATTGAATCCCGATTTTTTTGATGGTTTTACGATGCTAGGTGCCTATTATGCCTCATTGGGCAATGACATTGCCATCGACTATTACAACTCGGCGCTCGAACTTCGACCTGAGCACCCCGAAGCACTTTATGGAAAAGCCATTCATTTGCAGAATACCGGAAGGAACGAGGAGGCGGTAATAATTTATCAGCAAATGATCGACCTTAATGAAGAGAGCCTTTTTGCCTGGTATAATCAAGGTTACATTCTTCTGGAAATGGAAGATCAGCCCGAGAAGGCAATTCCCTTTTTTGAAAAAGCCGTAGAAATTAACCCCAATTACGTCGATGCGATTTATAATATCGGTTTGAGTTATGAACGACTTGATAAGCCAGATGTGGCCATTGGATATTATGAGCGCGCACTTTCGTTAGATCCACAATACGATTTGGCAGCCATTGGTTTGGGTCGCTTAGCGCGCAGATAGTCGGGGCACGGGCACCGTTACCACTTGATCGGCTGGAGCATCTACCGAAGTTTCAATTTGAAACATTAGTGTAAATGTCCTGAAGTAGGCAACTTCCGGCCTTTCTATGTGATGGTACATCATACCGATTTCGGCCATAAAGTGTTGATACGTATTGTTATTCTCCAGATTAAAGCCTACCGTGTTAATCAAAGGATTGATTCCATCGGGATCTTCTGTTATCAGAGGATTTCGGGTGGTTACCATTGCTGTTTGCGGGGCGTCGGGAATTAACTGATACAAACTGTCCAGCTCAAAAACCATTTCAATACGTACACTGCCTTCGGGAATCACAATGGTATCGGTTTCTAACACTTGGTATTCATTGAGTACCATCAGTGGAATCTGACCTTTGTTTCTGAACTCCATCGTAGTCGTGGAGCCGTCAAAATCAAACTGCCGTAATACATGGTTATAGGTGTCGGCAATGTATAAATGGTCTCTTAACACGGTCAAACCCGTTGGAAGATGAAAGGCAACCGCGGCACCTGCACCATTGGAATAGCCGGCATTGCCTGATCCGAGCAGCGTTTCAACACGGCCGTTGTATGGATTCACCGCTTTTATTTTGTGGTTAAACTGGTCAGTGACATACAACATGTTGTTATGAAAAGTAATTCCAGCCGGACCACTCATTCGGGCTTCACTTGATCTTCCATCAATGTCTCCGAATTCAAAAATGCCCGATCCGGTGAGCGTAGATGTTTTTGATCTTTTCAACATTCTAATTGCATTTGACTGAAGGTCGGTGAAATAGATCACGCCGTCAAGGTCGTGGGTTATGTCGTACGGCTCAGCAAGCTTGGCTTTATGATTCCGACCGTCTTCGAATCCCGTTTCACCCGTTCCGGTAACGGGCTCCGCCAGCCCTGTTTTGGTATTGTACTTCCAGATTTGATTCCATCCCGTCATGGCAATGTATAATTCATCTTCCATTAGGGTGAGACCATGCGGCTGATTTAGACCGTGATTGGTTCCCGAAATACTTTTAGGTGGAGAAAGCGCCCTTTGTCCGTTTCCGAGCACAGTGGTCACGCGATCGTTCTTTAAATCGTATTTGCGAATGGCGTCATTTCCAGTGTCAGCAATGTATAACACGCTGTCAGCCATGTTGTAGGCCAGCCCTGTGGGGGAGTGTAGCATAGCCAAATTCGCAGTACCATCTTCAAAGCCGGCATATCCCGAACCAATTGCCAACTCAAATATTCCATTTATATCCTTTTTCACAATCCGGTGGCCGCGGTATTCGGATATAAAAAGTGAAATTTCTCCATCGGCTTCAACAAACTTTGGAAAGACCAGTAGTCCTTGTTCAAAATTGTTGATTTCGCTGCGGCCATGCGATCCGGAGATACGCGTGTTGCCTTCATAACCTGAAATAATTGTGCTGATTTCACCATTGAAATGGGCCCCTTCTGATTTAAAAACAACTTGCTGTTCAGGGTCGATGAGCAGATTGGTGGGCCAGGCCGAAATATTGTAATCGCTCCAAAGTGCAAAAGCGGTATCGCTAATCACCGGAAAAGAAATGTCGTGTTCGATGATGAATTGACGAAGAGTTTCAGCGTTATTTTCGTTCGTGTACTTTCCAGAATGAACAATAATGATGTCTAAATTTTTGTGCGCAGTGTGTAAACGGTTCAATTCATGGATCTGGGCAGTACAAAGCGTTGACCTCGATGTCCAGAAGTTGAGCATCAAAAAGCGCTGATTAAAATCCTGAAGGCGGAGCGGGTAGGAGCAATTGAGCCATTGGGCCTCTTTTGGAAACTCAACAGCCTTAGCTGGTTGGGCATTTTCAGAATTGTTGTTGGCTACGAGAAACAGGCTGTGGCTGAATAGTGCAAGTCCAATGAGAAATGGGCGCATACGATGGGTTTGATTTTAGACAAATCTATTCAAAATTGGCGGTTGAGCATGGCACAATTTGAAATCATAGACCGTTCTATCAATATGCGGTTCAGGAGAACGCGAGCGATTTGATCCTTTTTACCCGTGATTTCATCATCGCAATGACCTCCTCATCCGACTGGTATCGGTCACCGAGATTAACAAAATGGGCTGCAAGCAAATCGTAGCGGTCGGTAATCAGCCAAAAAAACACCTTTCCAAAGTCGCCTCCGTCAAAAACGATGGCGTCGTTATCGCTATATTCCTGCAGGTGCTTTTTAAAGTGGTTGGGGTGATCGGTCCAGTGCATCGAAGGACGTTGGTGGTGAGAGATATGGTAACCGTCGTTCCAGCAATTGTGGTTGTATTTGACATTGATGCAGGTGATGCTGTTTTTGTAGGGATTTCCGGGATCAGACGCGTCCACAAAAGCATGTTGCGTCCAGTTTCCGACCATGGCAATCAGTCTGAAAATAATAGAGGGAAGGATAAAAACAACGAGTGTTGCTTTCCAGTTTATGAGGCTCATACCAATGCAGAATAAAATAAAGAGCACTTCACCCCGCACGGTTTTTAAGAGCAGCTTTTTTCGGTTTTTCCGGATAAAATAGGCCGAAAGCTGAAACATCCCCAGAAAAAAGAATGAACCGAAGTATTTGGCAAAATCTACCGCCGAATCCCGCTGATAGGGCATGGTACTGCTTTCGTCCTCTTCTAGGTTGTTTTCGGGGTGATGCATTCCGATGTGGTGGGTAAAATAAGTTTCGGGCGAATGACCAAACAGCGGGGCAAGCACCCAGGGCAGGTAATGGTTCAGAAACCCGTATTTCTTTTTGAAGAATGGTCGGTGACTGGTGCAGTGCAACATTAATCCAAAAGGACCTTTGAATAGTATTGTGTTAAAAACGTGGTATAAAACAGCCGCGCCAATCCACCACCATCCGGTGATCCCGGGAAGGTAAAGAATGACGGCCAACGGAATAATGGTAACGCTGACTTTGAGGGTGAGATAAACGAACGGCAGATCTCTTTCGTCGCGAATGAACTGTAGAAAAAAACGGTCAGTAGGTGAGTGAGTTTTAGGTGTATAGGTGGGGTCTGTGATATCTTCAAGTGACTTCATTATAGATCTCGTTCTTTTTTATTCAATATACAACTAATTGTCTGAAGCGGGGTTTGTATATTTTTTGGATGAGTACAACAGCTTTATTCGCAAATTTGATTCAATAAAAAAAGGGTGCTGCATTTGGCAACACCCTTCGTTTATTTTGGGATACCTAAAATTACTTAACAGTGTCTACAACCGCTTTGAAAGCTTCGGGATGGTTCATCGCCAGGTCGGCAAGGACTTTACGATTCAGTTCAATGTTTTTGGCTTTTGCTTTACCCATAAACTCTGAATAGCTCATTCCGTGCTGACGGGCACCGGCATTAATTCGCTGAATCCAAAGGGCGCGGAAAATGCGCTTCTTTTGACGGCGGTCGCGGTAGGCGTAGGTGAGCCCTTTTTCAACGGTATTTTTGGCAACGGTCCAAACGTTTTTTCTTCTTCCGAAGTAACCTTTGGCCTGATTGAGGACTTTTTTTCTTCGGGCCCTCGATGCAACCGAGTTTACTGATCTTGGCATGATTCATTTTGTTTTGGTACTAAGCGCTCACTTATAGTTGAGACTTATTTGGCTCAGCACCCGGTTAAAAATTACCTGACTTTTTGAGTTGTAGTTAAATTAAGCTACGAGCATTCTGCGCACATTTGCATGATCCGCTTTATCGACAATGGTAAAAGCAGTAAGTCGCTTTTTACGCACTTTCGATTTTTTGGTCAGAATGTGGCTTTTGAATGCGTGTTTCCTTTTGATCTTACCAGAAGCGGTCAGTTTAAATCGCTTTTTGGCAGAGGAAACGGACTTCATTTTGGGCATCTCCTGTTGTTATTATTTGGGGTTTATTTACTTTTCTTTTTCGGAGCAATCATCATAATCATACGCTTTCCTTCGAGTTTTGGCATTTGCTCAACAATACCATACTCCTCCAGCTCCTGAGCAAAACGCAACAATAGTATTTCTCCACGCTCTTTAAATACAATGGTTCGGCCTTTAAAGAAAACGAAGGCCTTTAGTTTAGAACCTTCCTCCAAAAACTTTTTTGCGTGGTTTAGTTTAAATTCAAAATCGTGATCATCGGTGTTGGGTCCAAAGCGAACTTCTTTGACCACCACCTTCGATTGCTTGCTTTTGATTTCCTTTTCTTTCTTTTTCTGAGTGTAAAGGAATTTCTTGTAGTCGATAATCCGGCATACCGGCGGGTCGGCTTTTGGTGAAATTTCTACCAGATCCAGCTCTGCTTCCTCGGCACGTTTGAGCGCCTCGGCAATAGGAACAATTTCTGCACCGTCGCTTTCGGCTACAAGCCGCACCTCGCGAGCGGTAATCTCTCCGTTAATCCTGTGTGGGTTCGATTTTACAACCCTTCCCCGACCTTGAAACTTTCTTGCTATAACTTAATATTTTTTGATTTCAATTTAATTCTTTGGCAACCTCAGTGTCTATAAGATCAATGAAAGCGGCAAGGGTTTTCATCCCTAAATCGCCTTCCCCTTTTTGTCTTACTGAAACCTGATTCTGGGCTTCTTCATTTTCACCAACAACCAGCATAAACGGGACTTTTTCTACCTCCGCATCACGGATTTTTCGTCCCACTTTTTCAGCACGGTGGTCAATGGAGGCGCGAATATCGGAATTATTTAGCGAATTCAAAATTCCCGCTGCATAAGAATGATACTTTTCGCTTACGGGTAATATTCTGACCTGCTCGGTAGAAAGCCACAGCGGTAAGTTTCCAGCGCAGTGTTCGAGCAGTACAGCGACAAATCGCTCCATCGATCCAAAAGGTGCCCGGTGAATCATGACTGGGCGGTGTTTCTGATTATCAGCACCTATATATTCGAGTTCAAAACGTTCGGGCAGGTTGTAGTCCACCTGAATGGTTCCGAGCTGCCACTTTCTGCCCAACGCGTCTTTCACCATAAAGTCGAGCTTGGGTCCATAAAATGCAGCCTCTCCATACTCAATTACGGTATTTAGATCTTTCTCTCCGGTAGCTTCGATGATGGCTTTTTCTGCTTTTTCCCAATGTTCATCAGAGCCAATGTATTTGTCGGGGTTCTCAGGGTCGCGAAGTGAAATTTGAGCGGTGAAGTCATCAAAATCCAATGTTTTAAATATGTACAGCACCAGGTCAATCACTTTTTGAAACTCGCCTTTTAACTGATCGGGAGTACAAAAAATATGTGCGTCATCCTGAGTAAATCCGCGCACGCGGGTCAAACCGTGCAGCTCGCCGCTTTGTTCGTAGCGATACACCGTTCCAAACTCCGCAAAGCGAATAGGGAGTTCCTTGTATGATCGCGGACGGGCCTTGTATATCTCGCAGTGGTGCGGACA
>CAZARI010000064.1:0-10824 GCA_964487545.1 uncultured Cryomorphaceae bacterium | reverse complement strand
TCTGACTTGCAGGTGAATGCTATGGTCTTTGTTTCCGCAGGCGCTGAAATTTCTGAATCAACTAATAAATCCGTGTTTCAGTTATCACCAAATCCCGCCCAATCGATATTGCGCGTTTCGGGAGATCAGGTGGTCCATCAGATTGCTATTCTGTGCACAGAAGGCCGACTGGTGAAGCGAATTGTTGCCAGAACCTTACCTTTTGAAATTGATATTTTAGATTTAGCTCCAGGCCAGTACTTCCTGCAGTTGGATGGAATCAGTAAACCTTTTGTTAAGGCAGAATAAAGTTAGAAACCTCCTTACCCCAAGCTACTCTGTGTTCCATTTTTATGGGTGAAAATAATTCAGGTTAATTGGTATCTTGCTGAAGAATAGTGTTTCACAATGATTTGTTAGTTTTATAGTAGTTATCACCAAATCACCTAAATGATGATCAACATGATCCTTAGTCTTCTCTTTATTGTTTTCTTTTTGTCTGCTTCAGGCCTTGGACAGAGTGGATTACTCGATTCAGATTTTGGAAGTGATGGCTCAACAAGATTCACCGTTCCGGATCGGAGTACAAGAGGTACGGATTTCCTCGTTTTGGATGACCATTCAATTATTGTGGCCGTAAGTAGCGAGCTATCAGTTTCCGGGTCACTTCAGGATCGAGGATTCTATATTCACCGAATTTTTGAAGATGGACAGAAGGACACCAGCTTCGCTGGAAATGGACATTTACATTTTCCTTACGGAACGGAAGGTGCGTCCATTTTTAATGATTTTGAGTTGTTGCCGAATGGTAAAATATTACTGAAGTGTGTGGTTAACGATACATCGAAATTAGTCCGGTTCAATCAAGCAGGAGAATTGGATTCTTCGTTCGGAAATAATGGAATGCAAGATGTGGCAAGTGGATGGAATATTGGTGTGCAATCCAACGGAAAAATAATTGTCCAGGGTCAATTTTGGGATGGCGTAATTAACAGGTATAGCTTTTCGAGGTATTTTGAAGATGGTACTTTGGATGAATCTTTCGGTGATAGTGGGACAGTATTCGCAGATCCTACAGATTTTAAATATGATTTGTGTAACTCAATTTCTGTTCAAGAGGACGATAAGATAATTGCCGTAGGTAATTCTTATGAAGTTGGCGCCGCTTTACATGCTGTGATAAGCAGATTCGATGAAAATGGGATAGTGGATAGTTCTTTCGGAAATAGTGGAACAGTGATTACCCAATTCGGTTCAACTTCTGCTCTGGGTGAATTTAATGACATTCAATTATTTGAAGACAAAATTATAGTAGGTGGAAATTATCATTACCCGGGGGGTACGGGAGGTTTTGGTGGTGTTAAACCGGCTGTTGCAAAGTTTAATTCAAATGGCACCTATGATGTTTCTTTTGGTCAGGAGGGAAGAATGTTTCTGGAAACAATTTACGGTGCCAATGATCGTCTAAGAGCCATCGAAGTCCGTTCTGACGGAAAAATACTGATTGGTGGCGGCGCATCACATCCGTTCCCAGAGATGCAGACCTTCTTTTACGTTGCACAACTAAATGAAAATGGAAGCCTGGACGAAAGTTTTGGCCAAAATGGTGTTTTCTTGTCGGATTTTGAAAATCCGGAATCGAGTTCCAATTATGTCACTGATATCGCAATGCACGGAAATAACGGGGTATTGACATTTGGATGTAGCTACGATCCCACTGGCGTTTTCAGAAATGCGATTATTTTTCGTCTGGCCGATGTAACAGTAGGTTCTTCAAGTCTTTCTCTGGATTTAAACATTAAAATATTTCCCAATCCTGCATCCAGATTTATAAGAATCTCGTGTGAGGAAGCCATCGAAAAAGTTAAAATCTACAATGTGAGTGGTCAGTTGATTTTAAATGAGGTTTTCCAGAAACCCTCTACTGAGGTTTATCAGGTTTTACAAAATATCGAGTCGGGAATATATCACTTGATAATTCAGACGGTAGGACAAAAATCTTACTCAAAGAAAATTCTGAAAATCTAAAAAGATTTACTTCTCCAATTAAATAGTCATTACCTCCAGCGTGCTAATTTCCCCAATTCTGGCGCAAAGTACTGTCTCAAAAACCAAATTTTTCTATCATCTTTTCACCTCCAATATCATACTACTCATTACGAAGCCATCGAAAAAAAGTCTACCCGTTTTATCAGGCAGACGTTCGTTTTCACAGGAAGAATAAACTTTTAGTTCCGCAGGAAATGTATGCCGGAAACACATCAATTCCTCACCACCCGCGCCACAAAGGTGTGCTCTGTTGTTGTGATGTGACAGAAATAAATTCCCGCAGTCCAGTCTTTCAGATCGAAATAAACGGTTTGGGGTTGTAATTCGCTATCACACAACACAAGTTGTCCCTGGGCATTGTAAAAACAAATGGATGTCGGCGTGTTTTCTTTTGACAAGGTTATGGTTAATCCATCGGTTACCGGATTGGGATATAGGTTGATTCCGGCAAGAGATAGTTTTTCCAGCGCCGTAACGCACTGTACTTCCAGATCCGTCGTTTCGCCCATACAGCCGTTGTCCGAAATCGCAGTTACCGTGATCCAGCCAAAGTTGCTGTTGAAATCAACCCAAATGGAATCAGTACCCTGGCCGGTGAAATCTGCTCCCTCGGGTACGGTCCATTCATAAGAATATCCTGTGGTGGATTCAACCGTGTAAAGTACACCTGCCGCATCACAATTCAGCGCGGCGTCGCCTTGAATTTCCGGTGTCTCAACCAAAACGCAACTGAGATCGGTCGCTTGGTATCGTTAAAAGAAGTGAGCGGGTAGGGGGATCCAATATCGACCCGCCCTGCCGGACCAAAGCTGAGCGCGCTGTTTTCATTACCGTTCCGATCTACTACCGACACCAGACTTCCCGACATGGAGCCGTCAAGTCCCAATCCTGAGTAATCGGTAGCGTCGCCATCAAAAGGGTAATAAAGAATCATATTGGAAAGAACATCGTTTCCGGGAACTGCATTGGGATTTGTGATGGTGATGGTCGCGGAGTTGTCTGATGCTTTCGGATATCGTGACGCAATCACCCGGAGTCGGTATTCTTCACTGGTTCCGATATCGATGGGAAGGGTGCCAGAAATTATCCCGCTTCCGGTTCCAGCAATACAGCCAATGGTGTGCGGAAACTGAAAACTTCCTTTTTTATCTGAAAGCTGCAGGTAAAAGGTATTGTCTGCTTCGAAGGATTCGTCGCCAATCACCTCAAAAGGTATTTGAACAGCCGAGCCAACACAGTATTCACCCGCATCTTCAACATCTATCAGAATACGCGGCTGGTGGTACAATGCCAATACCTCGTTTGCATCAAGCGGATATCCCCACACCCTTACTTCGTCCAGATTTCCGGTGAGGAATTGTGTGATTGATTCCCGACATCCAAACCGGGTAAAATTGGTGGTGCTGCCCGGTGTATAGTTTTGCGATACCTCTGCATTCAACTCCCCATCGATATACACCTTTACTTGGTTGCTGTTGGCGGCGGTTAAAACCAGGTGATGCCATTGACCATCGGCAAACGAGCTGTCGGTATTTACAATGGCATAGCTTGATCCACTGCCTACATTGCTGCGAATTCGGTTGTTTGCGGGTTCCACGCGAATCCAAACACTTCGCTGGTTCAGCAGTCCTTCCCAAAATAGCACTTGGAGAAAACTGGACTCGGCACGAAACCATAGCTCTACCGAGAAATCTGCTATTTGATTGACCAGTTTGGTATTGAGATTTACGCGGCTGGCTCCGTCAAATGCACCGGCAGCGTTCTCGATATCTGTAGCATTAGCGCCAAATGCCGCGTTGTGAAAGTTGCTGTGAAAAATATAATCATAGGATGACACATTGTAGTAATCTCCATTCATCGGGTGATAGCTGCGCAATCCTTCGCTGAAATCAATTTGTGCAATGGTGAAAATAGGCAGGAAAAGAAGTAGAAAAGAAGTACCATATGGTTTCATGGGGCGTCTGTTTAGTTTGTCGCCACAAAATTCTACATCAGGCGCTACACGGGCATTGCCACATGTTGCATTATTATATCATGAGGTTGCAGTGCTGCTTTTCTGATGACATCACATCAACTGGCTCGGCGGAAAATGGAAGTGTTGTGAAAATGCTCTGGTAAATGAACTTTGACTGGAGAATCCAAAGGCATCGGCGGCTTCGGTCACATTGTGGGTTTGGCTTTGGATCAGGTCATGCGCTTTTTCCAACCGGGTGGTACGCAGAAACTGCCCTGCTGAAAAACCGGTGATTGATTTGATTTTTCGGTGAAGCTGGCTCCGGCTGAGGTGCATTTTTTCTGCCAGTTCGTTGACCCCAAATTCCATGTCATCCATGTACTCTTCAATCACAGAAACTACTTTTTCGAGATAGTGATTCTGACCGCAGATTCTTTCTCTGAAATTTGTTCCGCTTTTGCTGGCCGATTGATAATTTTCCTGAGCGCGCTTCAAATGGTTCAACAGATTTTCGCATTGCATCAGCAGCTCGTCGGGATGAAACGGTTTTGCGAGATAGAGTAGTGCCCCTGCTTCAAATCCTTCCAATCTGCTTTGGATGGAAGATTTTGCAGAAAAAATAATGGCAGGAATATGTTGTGTCAACGGATTGTCACGGAGTTCGCGAAGCATGGTAGCCCCGTCTTTTACGGGCATAATCACATCGGTGAGGATCAGATCCGGTAAATGTTTTTCGGCCATTTTTGAACCTTCTGCTCCGTTTGCCGCGTGCAGCACTTCAAATTTTGATGCAAGTAAACTTCGGGTAAAGGTGGCCATATCGCGATCATCTTCGACGAGTAGCACCACCGGCTTATCTGTTTTTACTGGTGTTTCTTCAACTGTTGAAATCGCTTCATAAACGGGCAATGAAACAATGACTTCCGTTCCATGTCCTGATTTGCTCCAGAGCACAACATCACCTCCAAGCAATTGACACAACTCATGCACAATGGATAGACCTACGCCAGTGCCGGGTGTGCCGTCTGGCGCATCACCGCGATTGAAACGCTCAAAAATGTGCTTTTGTGCACGTTCGGAAATTCCAACACCTTGGTCACACACCACCAAATGAAGCATATTCTGGTGGGTAATTTCAGCACGGACATCAACCCGCGTTCCCGCAGGTGAAAATTTAATGGCGTTGGAAATCAGGTTCGCGGCAATGTGCTCCAGTGCAGAAGCGGCAAACTGGTAAGAGTGATGGTCGATGGATCCGGAAAAGTTGAGTTTGATATCTGCTTCCGTCGCTTGAGGTAAAAAGGTATCGGTAAGGTTTTTCAACCACTCAATCGGATTACCGCTCTCGTGAGTCGGAACGTATTTTCCGCTGTCGAGGCGTGAAATTTCAAGCAGTTCATTAACGAGGTGGACGAGACGACGGGCGTTGCGTTCCATCCATTCAAATTCTTGTTGGAATTGTTCATTTCCGGGGGAACTGCGCAGTTTTTGCAACGGGCCGGTAATCAAACTCAGCGGCGTACGGATGTCGTGCACGATGTTTTGGTAAATCTTCGATTTTTCAGCCTCAAGTCGTTCCCGCGATCTTTTCCGTTGAAAATAATACACGGCTACCGATCCGCTGATCAGCAGTAATACAAGGGCAATCAGTAAAGTGTAAATCAATCGGCAATGAGCCTTTTGTGCTTCCAATTGCTGTTGGGCAATTTGTGTTTCCTGTCGCTGGATCTCCTCATCTTTAATGGCGGTGCGGTACTGCGTTTCGAGCTGTTCTACTTTATCGCGGGTTTCTTCTTCAAAGAGAGCTTCGCGCAATTCAATCTGACGGTTTTTAAAATCGAGCGCCGATTCAAAATTTCCAGTTTGTTGGTGCAGGTGACTCAAACTTCTGAAGACGCTGAGCTGGAGATAAGGTCTGCCGAGGTCTTCACTTTTATTGAGCGCCTGTTTAAGATAAAACCGGGCGTCATCAAGCTTGCCGAGATGGGTATACACTTCTCCAACATTATGCAGTGCTGTCACTTCATTGGGTTTGTCACCGGATTGTTTGGCAAGTTGCAGCGCTTTTTCAAAATACCACGCGGCAGAATCGAGTTGTGATAAACCCAATTGCTGAATGCTACCCATGGTGCTATACAAACTGGTTAATAAAAACGCCCGGTCGGGTTCATCCGTTTGCTGCAACACCGTTTCGGCATTTTTCAGAATTAGAATGGCCTTTTCATGGTTTTCCTGTTTGTGATAAATCGTAGCCAGGTTCACCATGATTACCGAGTAATATTTCTTATCTCCTTCGGCCAGTTTATAATCTGCTGCTTGTTGAAGATATTCTGCCGCTTTTTCGAGATTACCGAGATAGTAAAAATTCGAACCCAAACCGTTGTAAAATAAAGCTTGTTGGGTAAATCCAAAACACGGGCAATGGCAATAGCAGACAGATAATATTCGGTTGAAGTATCAAAACGACCGAGCTGTTGCGCAGCTTCAGCCATCAATGCATGGGCGTTCATTTGAATTACCGAATCGTCGTTTGTCACAGCCCACCTTTCTATCCGATGACCAAGTAATATTGCCGAATCAGGATGAGTGGTCAATTGTGCATAACCCAGTTTCAGTGAATCGAGGTAAAAATGGTGAGCAACAGACTCGTGTTGAGTCTGTGTCATACCTGCCGTTGCTGACAGTATGGAGAAAATTACCCCGAAAAAAGGTGAAGTGACTGCTTCATTGGGGAGATAAATATAAATACAATGGAGCGGGTTTTATTCACTCGGTGGCTTACTTTCCTTCATCACCAGTTTTTCCCAGTGCTGGCTGTTCTTATGCCAATAGTATTTCTCACTAGCTGCATCACCACTCAGTTGGCGGTGCATAGTGTTCCGGGTGAAAAATATTCATAGAATAGGTGCTGGGGTACTTGTTGCAGCTACACTATCCAGTTGTTCCAAACCCTGTTCGTAGGACGGTCCAATGAATACGCCCATCATCAGTCCAAACCACTTTCCCATGCCCGACATTTCCGCATCAAAGGACCAGGTGACATTGGTGCCGCTTTCAACTCGGTCAAAACGAAAGTTCGAATAGGCAGGATCTTCGGCATCCATAAACAGCATTTCGGTTCTGATAAACTGGTGAGGCTGGCTTTCAACAATGGTCATTTTACCGCTTCCAACAGCATCGCTTCCAGTCCAACTGTACCAGGCGCCCTCACCGACAGGGTTTTCACTAGAATATGAAATATCCATATCCGGATCCATTTGATGCCATGGCGACCAGCTGTTCCAGTTGCGTAGGTCGTTGACTTGTTCAAACAAAATTTCGCTTGGTGCGGCAATTACTTTCGAACGTTCCAAGGCCACTTTTGATGGCAGAAAAAAGGTTACTACGACGAGTAAAAGTGCCACTACCACAATAAAAATGAGAATTCCTTTCAGGATTTTCATGACGGTAAATTATTTGGTTGGTGGATCAAAAGTAGATAAAATCAAAAGGAAGGTTTCACTTTATACACAATTTATATTCAACTCACCAGGGTTTAGATTCGATGATTGTGTGGGAAACAAATCCCTGAGAGTCCTTAAGTTCAAGTGATCTTTTCAATTTCATTGACCCGATCCAACATGGTTCTGCATCCGTAATGGGCCTATTTGTTCTCAATTGCTTCGTTGGAATAGTTAGCAATATTGGGTAATCGTCGGTTTTAGTCAAAAGGATATGTGGTTTGGGGAACCCTCTTACATCTCAATTTAACACGTATATTTGTAATACACTTTCAAATATGCCGCCTAAATGGTTCTTGAAATAAAATTGAGTAATTTCTATTCAGTCGATAAGGAAGTTATTTTAGACATGCGCGCTGCCAACATCAACACAGAAAAAACGAGAGAACTTTCTCATCTCTGTTTCGATTTCAGCGGTGATAAGATCTTAAAATCGGCTGTGATATACGGTGCCAATGCTTCCGGAAAGAGCAACATCATCAAGGCGATTCGCTTTTGCCACGCCATGGTGTATGACTCGCACAAGCACAACGAAGACACACACTTTAATTTCAGTCCGTTTAAATTCAGCAAGAATAAGACTGCTCCCAGCCACTACTTTATTCGCTTTGTGGCCGAAGGGGTTGAATACGCTTATTCTTTCAGTCTCACCAACACTGAGATCGTGAAAGAAAGTCTGTATTACTATCCGCAGGGGAAAAAAGCTAAGGTATTTGAGCGCGATGAAAAAATAAAGGGAACGAAGCGCGACAAATACTCCTTTGGCAAATCGGTGATTAAAAGACCTTTTGATGTGGCGGAAAACACTTCCAGAAAAACGCTCTTTATTTCAAGAGCCAGTCAGATGGATCGGGAAATTCCGAAAATCATATTCAACTTTTTTCACAACACTTTTATTCTGAAACACTCCTATTTTGCAGCCAGCAATATAGAAGCGCTTCAAAAAGACTACAAACCTCAGTTGCTCAAAGCCCTTCAACTGGCAGACAGTGATATTGTAGACTTTAAAGTGAAAGTGATTCAACAGCCCGGAAAAAGGGTGCGGGTAAGTTTGGATACCGAAGAGTTGTCTATTGAAGAAGGCTTTATGGAGCGCCTCGAAATCAAAACCTACCACAAGTACAATCCTCAGCTATCGTTTGACTTTTTCAGAGAAGAATCGCTGGGTACGCAAAAGCTATTTTTTATGATGATGACCATGATTGATGTGTTGAACCATAATAAAGTGTTGCTGATTGATGAGATAGAGGATAGCTTGCATCCAAAGATCATTGAATACCTCATTGAGTTGTTTCACCGGAGCGATGGTGCTCAGTTGATCTTCACTACGCACAATACGCACATCCTAAACTTGAATCGTTTCAGAAAAGATCAGATTTGGTTTGTAAATAAGAAAGAAAACGGCAGTTCTGACTTGTATTCACTTTATGACTACAGTGATTTCAGAGACACCATGGATGTAGAGAAAGCCTATTTGCAGGGGCGTTTTGACTCGGTGCCGATCGTGGATTATTCCACCGAAAGTTTGCAGCATTTAATGGATGATTAAATGGCAAAGAAGCGCAGAGCATCGAAACGGAAAAAAATCAATCCTACCTTTTTTGTTTTTTGCGAAGGGGAGACGGAAGAAGCCTATGTGCATTTTTTGAAGAGACATTTTCGACTGCCTTCCATTCAAATTCACTCCAGGGTGAGCCGGAATAATATTACGGCGAAGTACATTAAAAACTACAAGCAGGATAAACTGGTTTCCAATCCCTGTATTGAGTTGTGGTTCTTACTACACTATAAAAACCACCAAGGAGAGTGCGAATCAGATTTCTGCGCACACGAAATGCGCAACCGAAACCGGGTTTATCAAAAAGGCACTCTGAGCACAAAGTTGGAGCAAAAGCTGGGTAGCAAAATGCAAAAAGCTGTAACACGCGCCAAAGCACTTGAACCTTTTCAAAATCCGTCTTCTACGGTTTATAGATTGATCGAGGCGTTGAAGGAGTGGAAAAATTGAATAGAATGTACGGTTAGATGCAGGGTGTAATTGCGATCTTTCTATTATGAAATAGGTACAAGGAAAAGACCACTACCAATTCAGGATCAGCACGCAATTTCAAACAGATGGAGCCCTTTATCAGAAAATTGTGCATTTTTGTTGAGATGGCAACTCAAGCAAAATCAAGCGACCTTGAAGTAGGTGTTGTGAGACGAACTGGCGTTACCACACATACTAAAAACAAGAACAATTGAACATTGGCAAAAACAAAAGAAAATATCGAATATCTTGACCCAAAGAATGATAAGGATTATCTACAAGATTTACTTCTGAATATTAAAGATTCCTATGAAAATGAAGAAATATTAACTTTCAGAATCATAGAATTAAAAGAAAAAGGATTTGTAGTAAAAACCGAAGGTTTATTTGCCTATGTTTCTCTCAATCATTTCGCTTGGTCTTATCCTACAACTGAATTTTGGAAAAATGTATCTAACTATCTTATAGGAAACTACTTCCGTGGTAAAGTTCATAGTATATCCGAGAAACCAATTTCGATTATAATAAATGCCAGTATTCACAATTTTGACAAACCAGACTTAAAGATATTAGCTGAATATCAGGGAATTGTATTGCATAAAGCAAAGTATGGGGTATTTGTAGATTTAGGTTTTCATTTTAATTGGAGATTTGGTTCACTTTTGGGCTTAATTCATAAATCGACTTTGAAAAACAAATCTGATTATGACAATTGGAATGTTGGTGAGGAAATCACTACCGTTTTTCAGGGATTTAATGAGGAGGGAAAACTTGTACTTGGAGATAACTATGAGCGGGCAAAATGGATAAATGAGAAAATGGATAAATTAATTGGCACCATCCAAGAAACAAAAGTTGTGAGAAACGAAGATAACCGACTTGAATTTTATGTTTTAGGTGAACACCAAGCAAGTGTTCCTATAAGCAAAGAATTCTATCCCGATTCGAAATCAGCGGTAAGAGAATATTTCAATAAATTAAAAAACGGAGAAATAATAAATTGTGAAGTAATTAGAATTAATAAAAGAAAAGACGGTTTTATTTTAAAGCTATTAAAAGAACCACAAATCGATTAATAAAGTACATGTGGTAAGGGCGCGAAAACGTTCTTTGGTTGATAAATTACGGATGAGAGAACGGTTTTGTTTTCATTGCCTACAACCTCAAGCGATTTACGGCCTTGGTATCATCTGAGGAGCTGAAAGAAGTATTTCGTGCAAATTCGACTTTGTTTACCGGCTTTTTTTGGCTCAAAACTTCCTCAAATGGCCTTTTACAGTCAATTTCAAACAGATTGAGCACTTCATCAGAAA
>CAZARI010000063.1:0-10941 GCA_964487545.1 uncultured Cryomorphaceae bacterium | reverse complement strand
CTCCGTGGTTAAACGACAATCTACAGCTCTCCGTTAATTACCCTTCTCAAACCGTGTTTCAGCAATGCTACGTTAAAGTTGATCAGCAAACCCAGTTTACAATCGCTGAGTTTGAGATAGGTCAGTATTTGGGCAAGATGAACATCATTTAACGCTTCAACTGATTTAACCTCAACAATCAGTTTGTTTCCACCATCAAATCAACTCTATAACCACATTCCAGATGAACCTCTTCGTAAATTAATGGCAAAGGCTTTTGGGCAACAACGTTTAATGGTCCGAGTGCCCGATGTACTTGGATCGCCGAATCCACTACATCGTTCGAAATTTCATTCTCGTTCATACGATTCAATTTAAACAATCAACGCACCTTATACTCTTTGGGGTCTTGGCCACACTTTTTGCAAACGAGGCAGCTATTTTGAAAAATCATTAGATGCGTGAGAGAATTCCAGCCAGTCGATTTACTTTCTCCTCCCGAACATCCAAATGGAAAACCATACGAATGGCCTGATCGCCAAACGGCATGGCAAGCACCGCTTGTTCTTTTAAACGTTGCAGCATTTCTGTACGTGGAACTTCTGTTTGGAAAACGAGAATATTGGTTTCTACCGGAACCACTTCTTTCACCCACGACTGTTTTTCGAGCACCGAACCGATGTGCCGGGCGTGGGCGTGATCTTCCGCAAGTCGCTCTACGTGGTGATCCAGGGCATAAATTCCGGCAGCCGCCAGATATCCGGCCTGTCGCATGCCGCCACCAAATACTTTTCGAACCCGACGCGCTTTTTTGATGAAATCCTTGTTGCCAATCAGTACCGAACCCACCGGAGCGCCAAGCCCTTTCGAGAGACAAATCGAAATGGAGTCGAAAAGCTGACCGTATTTTTTCGAATCCGTTCCCGTTTCAACGAGGGCATTAAAAACACGGGCGCCGTCGCAATGCAATTTCAAATCTTTGTTTCGGCACAATTCCGAAATTTTCTTCAATTCCGTAAAATCATAAATGGCACCCCCTCCGCGATTTGAAGTATCCTCAACAGCCACCAGTTTAGACATGGGCTGATGAACATCGTCGGGATTGATGGCCGCTTCGACCTGAGCCGCTGTGAACCGGCCGCGGTCACCCGGAAGTAATCGAACAGAGGCTCCGGAATTTTTTGCGATGCCTCCACCTTCGTAAATATAAATGTGTGCCGTGTCGCTGCAGATCACCTCATCTCCGGGTTGGGTATGCACGTTGATTGCCACCTGATTGGTCATCGTTCCTGAAGGACAAAAAAGCCCGGCTTCGTGACCAAAAATATCAGCGGCTTTCTTTTCTAGCGCGTTGATTGTGGGGTCTTCACCAAAAACATCATCTCCCACTTCGGCCTGCTGCATGGCCAACAGCATTTGTTTGGTAGGTTTGGTAACGGTATCGCTGCGGAGGTCAATGGTCATTTCTTTCGAATTACCATAATCCCATCACGCACCGGAAAGAGCACATTCTGCACGCGATCGTCGTTCTGAATTTTTTGATTGAACTCTACTATTGCACGCGTATCGGGATCTTTCTCAATTCCCTCTGGGTCGATCACCTTTCCGCTCCACAAAACATTATCTGCAAGGATGTATCCACCGGAAGGAATGCGGTCGATGATTAAATCATAATATTTCGCATAGCTCGTTTTGTCGGCGTCAATGAAAACCAAATCAAAGCTTCCTTCAATCTTTTCAATAATGTCGGCCGCATCTCCGAAGTGAAGGTGGATTTTATCCGTCAACCCTGCTTTTTCGAGATGGATGCGGATAAAATCTTCCAGCTCCTCATTGATATCGATGGTATGAATTTCACCACCGCTGGCTAGTCCTTCGGCAAAACACATCGCCGAATAGCCGGTATACGTTCCGATTTCGAGCACGCGCTTCGGCTGGATCATGTGGCTGAGCATACTCAGTATTCTCCCCTGCACATGGCCCGACAACATTCTTGGCTGAAGTACTTTCAGATGGGTTTTGCGATTGAGTTCGTATAGGTGGGTCGGTTCCGCTTCGGAATGAGCGATGAGGTATTGTTCTATATCTTTCGGTAGAAATTCCATGGCTTAAAAATAGGTCAATGAACTTAAGGATTTTTCATCAAATATTTCATTTGCAATCTCCAGCATATCGCTCGCTGTGATCGATTCTATCTGCTTAAAAACCTCTTCTGTAGTATCTACTTTTTCGTACAACATGGCACTTTTTCCAAGCGTCAACATCAATGTTGCTCCGCTTTCCTGAGCCAGCGCAATATAACCGATGAGCTGTTGTTTGGCCTGATGCAACTGTGCCGTTCCGAGCTTCTTTTCGCGTAGCTTCTTCAATTCGGATTTCAATAGCTTTTTGCTCCGGTTGAACATGGCTGCATCCGTTCCGAGATAGATGCTAAACAAACCCGTATCGGTGTAGGGATGATAACTGGACTCGATGTTATAGGCGATTCCGTGTTTTTCGCGGATATTCAGGTTCAGCCGGCTGTTCATTCCGGGACCGCCGAGTATATTGTTCAACAGCACCAGCCCTCTTCTTTTGTCGTGATCGAACGAATAAGCCGGAGCACCGAGCATATAGTGTATCTGATGCGTGTTGCGCTTTACTTCGCGGTGATCGGGTTGGTAGTGCATAAATGGCTGCCGGTTGAATTCCTCGCCACCGTTCGAAATCGAGGCGAAATATTTACCCGCGTATTTCAACACTTTTTTGAATGAGATACTCCCCACCGAGGCCAACACCATCTGATCGGTGCGGTATCGGCTTTTGATGAAATCGAGAATATGCTGACGGCTAAAACTGCGCACGGTTTCTTCGGTGCCCAGAATGTTTCTGCCCAGCGGGTGCTGACCAAATACCTGCTCTTCAAAATCATCAAAAATCTGTTCGCCGGGACTATCGAGATAGGAATTGATCTCATCGATGATCACGTCCTTTTCTTTCGCGATTTCCTTTTCGGGATAAGAAGAATTAAAGGCGATGTCGGCAATCAACTCAATGGCGCGTTCAAAATGCCGGCTGACAAAAGAAGCGTAGATGGCGGTTTCTTCCTTGCTCGTGTAAGCGTTGAGTTCGCCGCCCACTACATCGAGCCGGCTGAGCACGTGAAAAGCCTTGCGCTTTTTCGTTCCCTTAAACAGAGAATGCTCGATGAAGTGGGCTAATCCCTGTTCGTGATCTTTCTCATCCCGAGAACCGGCATTGATCAGCAGGCCACAGTGAGAAACTTCCACGCCGGGGCGGTGCTGATGAATCAGTTGAAGTCCGTTGGGGAAAGTGTATTGTTCGAATTCTGTCATATGGGATGTAAAGGTACGGCTAGTTCTTCAGAACAAACGATCATACGCCTTTGGAAATGCAAAACATAATTCCGAGAAAGCATAACCATGCGGGAACATAATCCTGAATAGTTATAACTTTACGGGATTATAATCCTGAAAAGTTATACATTTGCTTCTAGAAAAGTTCTGGGATGATTAATCGAACATTGTACACCGAATTGAAAAACAGGCTCTTCGGTAAAAAAGCCCTCATTATCACCGGCCCGCGGCAAGTTGGAAAGACAACGGTTATCAAAAAACTCATTGCCGACACCAGCCAAAACTATCTTTTCCTGGACGGAGATGACCCTACTTCCCGACGGTTACTCACAGAACCCAACACCGAACAACTGCGCCAGATTCTCGGTAATCACGATGTGATTTTTATAGATGAAGCTCAGCGAATTCCACATATCGGAATAACGGCCAAGCTCATCACAGATCAATTCAGCGAGAAACAATTAATTCTAAGTGGATCATCCGCTTTCGAATTGTCTGGAAACATGCAGGAGCCGCTAACTGGTAGAAAATGGACCTACGAACTATTTCCGATTAGTTGGGAAGAATGGCAGAATCATGTAGGATTTCTTAAAGCCGAGCAGGATCTTGAAAATCGTTTGATTTTTGGATTTTACCCCGATGTTCTGAACAACCCAACCGACCAACACCAAATTCTGGATGAGCTGGTAGAAAGTTACTTATATAAAGACGTATTGACTTTTGCAAATATCCGTAAACCTGAAGTAATTGAAAAACTGGTTCGGGCACTGGCCTATCAGGTTGGTCAGGAAGTCGTTTATAAAGAAATTGGTGATGCCGTTGGTCTGGATCCTAAAACCGTCAGTCACTACATCGACATTCTTGAAAAAGCCTATGTAGTTTTCCGGCTTCCTTCATTCAGCCGGAACTTACGCAACGAAATCAAATCTGGCCGGAAAATCTACTTCTACGACAATGGTGTTCGAAATGCCGTTATTAAAAACTACGATGCACTTCCACTGCGACAAGACGTGGGTTCGTTGTGGGAGAATTTCCTGATCAGCGAACGTCTTAAGCAACTTCGCTATTCGAAATCCCACGCAAAAATGTACTTCTGGCGGACTAAACAACAGCAGGAAATCGATTATGTCGAAGAAGAAAAAAACAAGATAACCGGCTTTGAATTTAAGTGGAATCTCAAACGAACAATCAAATTTCCGAAAACCTTTAGCGAGCAATACAAGGCGCAAACCAGTGGAATCGCCCGAGAAAACTTTAGGGAATTTGTTCTACCTCCACAACAAAAAGACTAAAAATACTGCCCAGCTCCCAACACAAATCCTCCTTTGCCATCGGTCAGGCTGAAGCCATAATCCATGCGAAGGATGAAATCAAATCCGCGCTTAAAAAATATGCGACCACCGACCCCAGCAAAAAGACGGTTGTTATTGGCATGAAACATATCCTCAAAGTTTCCTCCTGGGGGCCGAACCACTGAGTAATCGCAAAAGGCAACCGCTTGCAACGCAACCAGCCGGTGGTTATAAATGGTTTGACGAAGCTCAAGGTTGTTGGTTAATTCAGCGGTTCCGCGAAAGGGTTTATTTCCGATTCCGCGCACGTTAAGAAAGCTATCCTGAATAAACGGGGCAAACACCGAGGGATGGTTCTCAGCAACCCCCATCCGCAGCCGGTTGCCGATATTTCCGGAATTCCAGGGTTTAAAAAACACCTTAAAATCGTTGCGAAAAAATGGATACCAGCGTCCCCCGTCAGAGACAAACGCACTTTTAAGCACCACATCATTGGCCCAACCGGTGACGTATTGTTCCAGAATATTAAAGTGATTTCGGTTGTGATGGCGCAGCACCATTTGATGCTTTCGCTGCACCTCGTTGAAGTCGGCCGCAAAACTTTCGGGAGCCCCATCACGGTTCTGGTATTCGCTAAGTTCGTACTCGTATCCGGCAAACAGCAAATTATTGGGCTTTAGGGCATACGATCCCAGCAAGTTAAACATCTGCCGATCCTGATTAAACCGCTCATGATGGTCGTTGAGTTGAATGGGCTCTACGGTGCGACCAAAAAACCAGTTGGCTTCCATGCCTAAATTTCTACCAAACCAATACGGAGCACGGTAATTCCCTTCCACCGCAAAGCGATCATAGTAGCGCAAAACAATGCTGTAGCGAATGCCTCTACCCAAGAAATGATTGTCCCGCCACCCCGCTTCCACCCAAAAATTATCATCGATTACGCCCCAGCTTGCCGTTGGATAAACAGTCCATTTTTCCTTGAGGTCGATCACCGCCTGAACCTGCCCGAGGGTATCTTTCAGCGACCATTCGGCGGCAGCAAATAAGTTGGTATTTAGAATATTGCGAACGCTCTCATCGAGTGCTGCTGAATCGACCGGCACACCACTTTTGGCCACAATAAAATGCTCAATGAAGACCACGCGGGTACGTTTATGCCCCTGAATGCCCACACTGTGCAGCACAGGTTGCGCCACCAAATCGGCAGCAGGCAAAAACAACAAAAGAAAAAACAGTTGGCGCAGCAACATGCTCAGTGCGTTTGATGACTTATAACCGAACCGATGTCCCGATGCGTAAAACGGGCAATATCCGTTCGCCGTAGCGGTATGACGCCACCATATCGACACGCAATACTTTCAGGATATTCTCGATGCCGATAAAGATTTCGGTGTGGTCGTTATTGGGTTCGGTGTACAGAAAATTGGCTCCGGCCACGGTTTTCCACTGTAGTTTTCGGATAAGCGGAATTTTATTCAGTATAAAACCCTGAAAATGGTGTTGTACATGAAAGTTAAACCACGCCTCGTTGGTGCTGTTGTCGTAGTAGCTCATGTGCTGAAAATTGGTTAGACGTGGTCGGCTGAAATCCACTGCCTGAAACGGTGAAGGCTGCGGGAAGTTAATCACACTGGTTTCGTTTCCGTTAAAATGACGATAATCGTAAAACTGCATTGTCCGGTTGTTGAGAAAAAACCCTGCGTCGGCATCGAATCGTGTTGCACCAAGCATTCCGAGGTTCAGGTCGTAGCTCAACCCCCCCGAAATCATATCAAAATTCACATCGCTATCAAAGGCGGAAATTCCTTTGCGATAGCTGAGGAAAAAGCTCGGCCAGTTTGATCCGACGATGCGCTTGCGGCTCGGAAAAGTTTCAAAGCGCTGATTGATTCTAAAGCGCAGATTGACTTCGGCAATCAATGCGCGGCTCGGCTCCACTACCTGTTCGGGAGGATTGTTGGGTGTAAATTCACGGTCCTTTTTTCCCGACCACGTATAATCGGTGTTGTTATACAGCGGATTTCGCTGGGCGTATTCTACACTGGAGTGCAGAAAAACACCATTCACCAGCTCTTGCTGATAGCCAAACTTGGCATAGGTTTTCTCATAAATCTTCATCAAGTTGCGCTTATCTATCAGCGCATAAGAAGTGTTGAGAATGGGGCTAATCGGCTCTTGTGGATTGAATTGCGACACGTAATGCCCGCCCGATAAAGAAATTCCACGGTAGTTGTGATAATTGAATAAATGCGCATATTTCACCTGGCTGTAAAACTGTTCGGAAGCCGTTCCATAGCGCAAATTCAGTTGAACACCGTAATTACTTTCGCGCCGAATTTTCCTAAAATAAGGTGCGGCATCTATCACCAACCCTTCCACCGTGTTGTAATTCACAAATTCAATCAAGGGGTTGATGCCATACCGAATACTGTCGTAGCGATGGTATCGTTCGTAGCCCGTCACCAGCAATTTCAGCACCGTTGGTCGGTTAAACCGACGGTCGATTGAATCGAGATAAGGTTTGGAGCTGCGCAGTGTCTCCAAACTATCGCCCTTGTAATAGTTTAGTTGTTCTTCTTCTGTGAGCACGCCTTTGCGGGCTTGTATCCAGTAGAGCGAGTCACGTTCGTTTGCGCCGCGATCTACGCGAAAGGTTTCATTGCCGAAGAATCCCCGTTCAAATGTTTTTCCAAGCTCATACTTTGAGAACTCAGCCACAGCGTCGTGCGAGGCCCTGAATCCCAAAATACTGAAGTGGAGGTGTGCATTAACCGAAAGCGGCATCCAAATGGCTTCGCCCTCATTCACCGGAACATAGGTTTGACTGAGATGAACCGTATCGACGAACTCTATTCCCGCGTCTTTGAACAGCGAAAGGTCGAGACTGTGAATATTGTAGAGTGAATCGGTGATGTAAATGATTCCGTGAAACGCTGGATCAATGGTTCGACGGGGCTCCACTTCAATTTTAAAAACCGTGTAGGGGCCATCTTTAAAAGATCCGAGCAGCTTATAGCGGTAATACATCATTGCCGACCCTGCAATGGGTGAAATAAATCCACGGTCGCTGATTCCAGCAAAATTCACGTTGTTTTCGTAAAAGTTGATCTGCACATCTTCTGCGCGGTTCCAGCTAAAGGCTTGGCTAAATCCCGACACTTTGCTGGCTATCATCTCTTCTTTAAACTTATTGGGTCGTTCAAAGTGAAAACGGGTCACTGCTTCCTGCAAAAACAACAATCCCAGATCGGTGCTGTCGGGCATATTCTGGGCAGAAATGAACGGTAGTTTTTCGGGAATTTCATTGAGTCGAGTCGCTCCTTTCAGATAAACTTCGGCCGAGAAGGCATCCACCTGATTGAGGTACATTCTGCGTCGGGATTGCGCTTCTTCAATAATGGCATACGCCGGATCACGTCCTTTGGCACTGACCACAAACTGGGGTAACTCTACATTTTCTTCGTGCAAAACAACCTCAACATATTCATCGGAGGCCATTTCGCGCACTTGTTTCTGATAGCCGACAAACTGAAAAGCCACATTTTCCTTTTTAGACCCCGAAAGTCTAAGTGAAAATCTACCGTCGTTGTTGGTAGTGGTTCCGCGCTTGGTCGATTCAACATACACATTAACAAAGGGCATGGGTTCGCCGATGGAGTTGAGCACTTTACCGGTGGCAATGTAAGTGCCCGAGGGTTGACTCTGCGCCACAGCAACTTGGGTCAGAATAAACAATAGAGCGGCGAATATGCGGGATTGGTTCATCAAAACGTGACCAAAATACAGTATATCCTAAAGCTTTTTGCCGTTAGCAGTTGCATGGTTGCAGTTTTTTTAATGAAAGAACATCGACAACAGCACTGGTGGAATCGGTGCAGAGAAAGGAGAGGCGCACCGGAATTTCGTGCTGCATAAAGTCGACTTTGTACAACTTGGGTTCTTGTCGGGTCAGGCTGGTCGAAAAGCTCACGTCGCCATCGATCAGTAAATCAGCTACTCGCGCAGAATCAAGATGATGACAATTTAGGCGGCACAACATGGAATCGGGCAATAAGAGTTCGGTTTGTCGCAGGCGTTCCATCACGCGTTCATTGGGAAGCCAAGAGGTGAGTAGGTCCAGTCGGTCGCTAAAAAAGAAATAAACGAGAATCAGGCCTATCCCGAATCCGATCATGAAGCGTTTGAGACGTTGGAGAAAATTCATGTTGCAAATTTACATCGCTGCAAACAACAGGTGGATGTCTTTATAGGGTAAGTTAAATGCCAACCCAAGTATTTCGTTGGTGAGCGTGCCATTATACATGTACACACCGTGTCTGAAACCTTCGTCTTTTCGAATCAGATTGGCACACCCGCCCTCCTCGGCAATATTGAGAAGCACAGGAGCGAAAATATTGCTCAGCGCCATGGATGCGGTGCGCGACACCCTGGATGCGATGTTCGGCACGCAGTAGTGAATGACCCCGTGTTTTCTGAAAACCGGGTTGGTGTGGCTGGTAACCCGCGATGTTTCGCAGCAACCGCCCTGGTCGATGCTGATATCGATGATGACCGAGCCGTTTTTCATTTTGCGTACCATATCTTCAGTAATCACGCAGGGTGCACGTCCGCCTTTTCCGCGCAGGGCTCCCACCACCACATCGGCGTTGACGATGGCATTTTCAAGAACGCGAGGCTGAAGAACTGAGGTATAAAGTCTGGTGCCGAGATCGTTTTGCAAACGGCGCAATCGGTAAATGGTATCGTCAAAAACCTTTACACTGGCTCCCAGACCAAGCGCTCCGCGTGCCGCAAATTCGCCCGCAGTGCCGGCGCCGATAATGACCACTTCGGCAGGTGCAACCCCGGAAATCCCGCCAAGCATCAAACCTGATCCGTCATTCATATTCGACAGGTATTCTGCCGCAATGAGCATCGCGGTGTTGCCTGCAATTTCGCTCATGGCACGCACAATGGGAAAAATACCGGTTTCATCTTTGATGAAATCCCATGCGATGGCCGACACCTTTTTGTCCATCATTTTTTTGAGGGTGTCCTTGGGCTGAACAGAGAGTTGTAACGCAGAGATCAAAATTTGTTTCTGCTTCATCATCGAGATTTCTTCGTCGGTGGGCGGGGCCACTTTCAGAATGATGTCGGCCTGATAAATTGCTTCGCGGTGGTATACTATTTCGGCTCCGGCCTCACTATATTGATAATCTTCGATCCGAGCACCCTTTCCGGCGTTGGTTTCGATCACCACCCGTGAGCCGTTGTTTACCAATAATTGCACTGCCTGTGGAACCAATGCCACACGGTGCTCCTGAAAAGCCGTTTCGCGCGGGATGCCGATGTACAAATCACTTTTCTTTTTTCGCACCTCCAGCATTTCTTCTTTGGGCGTAAGTATTGCATCGCGTGCCAGCGCTTTAATGGCTTCTTGTGATCCGTGCATGATGGGTTGGTCAAAAATATTTACGAAACGTGAAGGTAGTAAAAATGTGCTGTTGTTTATGCTGAATATGCTTACTCCATTCCATTTGCTCGTTTGACAAAAGCTTGATGATATTCAGTTTTCTCCTTCTATTCGACGAGCATTTCCGAAATGTATCTCGAATAATTCAGGCCTCATCGATATTGAAATGAACTTCCGACCACCTCTGAAGCGTATAAATCGGCGATGGGCCGTACTATTTTACTTTCATTGCTTGAGGTAGTAAAAGTGAGTGTGACGGGTGGACGCCCTTGTACACCAATATACCCTGGATGACAAAGCGCAAAAAATTTATTGTTGTTAAACGGCAATAAATATGGACATTAGCCTTCATGAAAGAAAATGAACTTTCTAAAATTATTGTCGACTGTTGCTTCAAAATTCATGTTGAATTGGGGCCGGGGTTGTTCGAATCCGTTTATGAGCGCATTCTTTTTCATGAGTTAAAAAAAAAGGGGCTGTGGGTAACAAAGCAACAGTCTATTCCGGTTATTTGGGACAGTCTAAATATGGATCCGAGTTTCCGGGCTGATCTAATTGTCGAGGACAAAGTCTTGATTGAAGTAAAATCCGTTGAGGCCATTGCTCCTGTTCATAAAACACAGGTTTTAACCTATTTAAAACTCACTGATCTGAAACTTGGTTTGCTTATAAACTTCAATGTTGACAAGATTAAATCTGGAATCACAAGAATCGTAAATGGATTGTAAATGTGTTCTTCGGGGACCTTGGCGTCTTGGTGAGAAACTTTGTTTTTTCCACGCAGAGTCGCAGAGGTTTCACGCAGAGCCGCAGAGATGTCTACAAAGAAACACTTGGCGTCTTGGTGAGTAACTTT
>CAZARI010000062.1:0-11302 GCA_964487545.1 uncultured Cryomorphaceae bacterium | reverse complement strand
CATCTGCGTGCCAACCACCTGTTGGATATAAATGCAAAGTGTACCAAACGGTTTTTCCCGAACAACGAGTTGGTGCCACTCGATTTTTCGTTTGCCGTAAAACAAGCAGGCAAAATCTTAAAAGGATATGTCGCAGCTATGGCACACAGACATCAACTGGCCATTGCCCTTACCGCGGGATACGACAGCCGGGTGCTTTTTTTGGCGAGTCTGCAACTTCCCTCGCGATATTTTATTTCGCTGCACCGCGGCATGTCGGAAAAACATCCGGATGTATTAATCGCCGAGAAGCTGGCTGTGCTGTTTTCCAAAAAACTGGAGGTAATTAAAGATGTGCCTGCAAAGAGCAACGATCCGGACTTTATGCAGTATCAATCAACGGTGGATTTTCCGCGAAAACTAAATCGGATGGCCGATGAATGTAAAAATCACATTCAGCTCAATGGCAATTGCAGCGAAATTGCGCGCAGCTACTTCGGTTCGATGCCCTTCATTACCGGTGCCGATTTGGCCCACTTGATCGGCTATTCGGGCGATCGGTTTGCGATTGACTATTGTAACCATTGGTTGTTGTCCGTTAAAGCGGTGTTGCAGACTACGCATTACCATCCACTCGATCTGTTTTACTGGGAAGAGAAAATGGGGAATTGGGGAGCAAAGAAAAGAACTGAGACCAATGCGATTGGCCGCAAAATCTATTCGCCATTCAATTCCCGTGGCCTGTTGCAAGTGCTGCTGAGCGTCGATCGGAGAATGCGCGATTCGCACGACAACCAACTGTACAAAGCCCTGATTCTACACTTGAATCAAAGGGGCCTGGAGGTGCCGATCAATCCCTTTCGAAAACATCAACTTATTGGTGTGATGAAGAAATTGAAAATATATGGTATTTATCGGTATACTGGCATAAAATCCAGATTATTGCGGTTTTAATTTTTATAAAAAATTTAATGCACAACCAGGCGCTGGGTGGAGCTATTGCCTTTGTTCACCACGCGCAGTAAATACATTCCCCGCGGCCAGTTTTCGGTGTCGATAATTACCTCAGGAGTGTTTAATGTATGCTGTGAAATCAGTTTTCCGCTTGTTCCAAACACTTGTAAGCGGGCCTTGCCCGTTGCGGAATGGTTTAGTGTGACTGTCCCACTGGCGGGATTGGGGAAGATGTCCAGCCGAATATCGGTTGTGCCTTGTTGGTATGCGTGCGTAACGATCGCACAGGGTTCATCGCCGTCGGGATAGACGAAACCCTGGCCATTGCTGTAACAGGTCAGCGTAGTGATGGCACTGTGTAGCAGATAGAATGGATCTGGATCCACCAAGCCGTGCAGTCCGCCAATGCCTTCGATGTATTGAAAGTGATATTCTCCGTCGGCACCCTCCACCGGAATGTTCCACCGCTTGTGGTATTGCGATCCGATAAGTACAGAATCTACGGCCGAAATAATGCCGGGCTCAGCAAAAAAGAAATGGTCGTCGAGGTATCCGGTGATGGTGTCTCCAATCTCCAGCGAAAAGTCGTAGAGCAGCGATTCTTCGGTTGCTCCGGCCGGAAGGTAGTGCACCCGGCGCGCTGTGGTGTCTTCGCGAAGTGCACCGAGGTAACCCGTTGCCATCGGATTGGGTCCGCAATCCCCAACCTCGCCGCTAAACCAGGCGGAAGTAGAAAATTCCCAGGCTGGTCTTTTTAATTGCAGATAGGTCGTGCCGTCGATTACCGTATCGCTCCACAAAATTAAGGAGTAGTGAAAATGGTAGTATGGACTGTAAAGCTGGCAGGATATTACCCGTTCAAAATTCCACACAGCCGTAGTGTCGAGCAGTGGGTAATACTGATCCTGAGCCATGGCATCCGAAGGCGATAAAGCAATAGAAATCGGCAGAATTAAGGTATAAACGAATCGGTAAAACTTTCGCATAATGGTTGTTTTTAGTCGGTTGAGGTTGGGAAATTATAAAGAATAAACCCGCCCATGCGAGTTGTGCCGAATAAATGTTTGCTTAGAGTGGATTGCTGTACTACAAAACCCGGTAATTTTTATACTCACCAATTCGCCAACCGGTGCTGTCTTCAACCACTTTTAATAATCGATTTTTTGCCGACAGTTGATTTGCTTTGGGCTCCAATTGCAGTTTCCAGTTCAGTCGTTGCAGCCGTTCTTTCATCACTTCAGGATGCGTGCCTTCAAAAGGTTTTAAAGATTCTATTCCCGAATAATCATAAGATTCTGCATCGCCCACCATTGCCTTCACCTTGTCGTCGCTGTGCCACAGCTTGTTGAACTCCTGTTGCTTGGCCTGCTGATCGCGCGGATTCTTTACCCAACCGTAGTGATGGATAGTGGCTTGCACAGGTTTTACCCATAACTTTTTGCCGTCTTTGCGAAAGCCCTGAGCATCGCGATACGAACGAATTCGAGCATCGGGTCGCACCACACGCACCTCGCGACGGTACCATTTGCGCGAGTCGGCAAAGTAGTCGTACGAGCCATAAAAGTGGATATAATTAAAAAGCAATCCCTCCACCCGACGATCGTCCTTCCACCTTTCCATGGTGGCTTTCACTTCTGGAATGTATTTCTCGTGCAGCACTTCATCGCCCTGAATGTAAAACGCCCAATCGCTGTCGCACGAAAGGGCATCAAAGGCCTTGTTGGTTTCTTCGGCAAGCACGCGTCCACCCTCGCGCAAACCATCGTCCCAAACGGTATCGATAATCCGGATTTTAGCACCCAATGCCGCTACCAATTCACGGGTATTATCGGCCGATTTTCCAACGGCAACCACCACTTCATCGCACAGCGGAAGGATGGATCGGATGGCCTCCTCAATAGGATAGTCAAATTTTTGCGCGTTGCGAATGAATGTAAAACCCGACACTTTCATTATTGAAAACTTTGCAGCTCGATCAGTTTATGATACACGCCTTTTTGATCGTAAAGCGCCAGATGCTGCCCGCGCTCAATGATTTCGCCGTCTTTCATCACCAAAATTTCATCGCAGTGCTGAATGGTGCTCAACCGGTGCGCAATGATAATTGATGTTCGGTTTTCCATCAGGCGGTAGAGGGCATCTTGCACCAGTTTTTCTGATTCGGTATCCAGCGCAGAGGTGGCCTCGTCCAGAATTAAAATCGGTGGATTTTTTAAAACGGCCCGGGCAATGCTCAATCGCTGCCGCTGACCACCGGATAGCTTGCCGCCACCATCGCCAATATTGGTGTGGTATCCATTGTCGAGCTGGGTGATGAATTCATGAGCGTTGGCCACTTTGGCGGCGCGAATTACCTCCGATTCATCAACACCTTCCATTCCAAAGGCGATGTTGTTGAACACCGTGTCGTTAAACAGAATGGCCTGCTGGGTGACAATGCCAAACAGGTTTCGCAGCGCGTCGATTTTTAGATCGCGCAGGTCAATACCGTCGATGGTAATCCTGCCGTGGGTGGGGTCGTAAAACCGCGGAAGCAAATCGGCAATGGTGCTTTTTCCGGCGCCCGACTCACCGACCAATGCAATACTTTTTCCCTTGGGAATATGCAGGTTGATGTTTTTCAGCACCGTTTTTCTATCGTAAGCAAAATCAACATGCTGATAGATGATGGCGCTGTTAAAGGTCGAAGTGTCGCGGGCATCTGGTTTTTCGGTAATCGTCACCGGCGCGTCCATCACCGCCTCGATACGCTCTAATGCGGCCGCACCTTTGTTGAGGTTCGAATAGGCCGAGCTGATGGCCTGCACGGGACGCATCACTTGCGAAAAAACAATAATGAATCCGATAAAAGCGCCGCCGTCGAGCGAAGTTTCCAGGTGATCGCTCAGGATGAGTCGGCCGCCATACCACACCAGCGTCACCATTACTGCAGCGCCGAGAAATTCGCTGAGCGGTGAGGCGAGATCGAGCTTGCGGTAGGCGCGAATGGTGAGTTCGTTATAGCGGTCGTTGTGGTGACTGAATTTTCCTTTGATGAAACCTTGGGCATTAAAGGCCTTGATGATTTTCATTCCCGAGAGCGACTCTTCAATTCCGCTGACCAGCTCGCCAAACTTTTCCTGCACCTTGCCCGAAGTGCGTTTCAGGCTCTTGCTCACGCGCGAAATCACCAGTGCGCTCAGTGGCATCAACACCAACGACATGAGTGTGAGTTGTGGACTGATGATGAATAGGGCAGTGAGCGAGATGATGATGCTGAGTGGATCGCGAAAAATGAGCTCAAGGCTGCTCATTACCGAATAATTGACTTCCTGCACGTCGTTGGTCAACCGGGCTATGTAATCGCCTTTGCGTTCCTCGCTGAAATAACCGATCGGCAGGTCGACCACCTTGTCAAAAAGTGCCGCACGAATATCCCGAACCACCCCGTGCCGAACGGCAGCCAGAAAAAACATGGCCAAGTAGCGGAATAGGTTTTTCAAAAAAAAGAGCAACAGAACGGTCAGACAAATAAACACCAGCGAATCGAGGGTTTCATTTTCGCTCACAAAAGAGCCCATCAAGTAGTTGAAGTATTGCTCGCCCCATTCTTTGGTCAGTGCAAATTCGGGTTTGTCGTACTGCGGCTCGGACTCGCCAAATAACAGGCGCAAAAAGGGAATAAACAAAAGTAACGACAGCAGATTAAATACCACAAAGCCGATGTTGCACACCACATTTAACAGCACATAGGTTTTGTAATTGAGCGTGTAGGCGATGATGTGCCGGAGTTTTTTCATACTAAACCAATGGAGTGCCGGTATAATTGTGTGGCGAAACTGATTTCAGTTCATTTTTCAAATCTTCACTGATTTCTAAGCTGTCGATGAAATCTGCAATGGCTTGCTGGTCGATTTTTTTGTTGGTGCGGGTAAGGGCTTTCAGTGCTTCGTAGGGTGCTTCGTATGCTTCGCGGCGCAAAATGGTTTGAATGGCCTCTGCCACCACCGCCCAGTTGTTTTCCAAATCAGCGTCGATGGCTTCTCGGTTGATGAGTAGTTTGTTTAATCCCCTGATGGTAGATTGCAGGGCAATGACCAAGTGAGCTATCGGAACGCCCACGTTGCGCAAAACGGTGCTGTCGGTCAAATCGCGCTGCAACCTCGATACCGGCAACTTGGCCGAAAGGTGTTCGAAAAGAGCATTGGTCACCCCGAGGTTGCCTTCGGAATTTTCAAAATCGATGGGGTTCACCTTGTGTGGCATGGCCGACGAGCCGACTTCTCCCTCACTGATTTGCTGCTTAAAGTAGTCCATCGAAATGTAGGTCCACATATCGCGGTTCAGGTCGAGCACAATGTTGCCAATGCGTTTTAGATTGTCGAAAAGTGCTGCCAGGTGATCGTAATGCTCAATTTGTGTTGTTGTTTTTGAACGGTGTAGCATTAGTGTATCGTTCACAAAAGTATTGGCAAAGGCCACCCAATCGATCTCGGGATAGGCCACGTGGTGTGCGTTGAAATTGCCCGTTGCTCCGCCAAACTTGGCTGCGTAGGGAATGGTTTCAAGCAGCTCCATTTGGTTTTGAATACGCTCCTGAAATACCTTGATCTCTTTTCCGAGAATGGTGGGCGATGCCGGCTGTCCATGCGTGCGTGCCAGCATCGGGATTTCGGCCCATAACAGCGCCAGTTCTTTTAATTTGGTGTTCAGTTTTTCGAGCAGGGGCAACACCACTTCAAACATCGCATCTTTAATACTGGCCGGAACAGCCGTGTTGTTGATGTCTTGAGAGGTAAGCCCGAAATGAATGAACTCCGAAAACTGCGACAGGTTTAAATGATTGAATCGGTCTTTCAAAAAATACTCAACGGCTTTAACATCGTGGTTGGTCACCGCTTCGGTGTCTTTAATTTGTTGGGCATCTTTCAGGCTGAAATCTAAGTAGATGTTTCGCAGTTCGGGAAATAATTTCGCGTCGAAAAACTGTAATTGCGGCAGTGGAAGTTGGCACAGGCCAATAAAATATTCTACCTCTACCATCACGCGGTAGCGAATCAACGCGCACTCAGAGAAATAACCGGCCAGTGTTTCGGTGGTTTTTCGGTAGCGACCATCAATCGGCGAAATGGCGTTGAGTGTATCGATTTTCATAACAACAAATTGAACGGCAAAAGTAGGGATATTTGCGCCAAACATTCCGACCTTAATAATTCGTTTGTGCCGCAGTTGTGCGATTGGGCGGGCGGTGTATTTTTACAGCATCATGTACAACGATATCAAACTGGGAATGGCTTCTTATTTTGAAGCCTTGGGATTTATCAGGCACCACCGTCTGTGGTATTTTTTCCTGTTTCCGGTGCTGATGTCGCTCCTGGTGCTTGGTTTGTTGATGCTGGTTAAGTCAGAAGCCATCGACGCAGTGAATACCTGGCTGATGCAAATCACCGGGCTGGATCACCAACAAGACGATCTGCAAGGCTGGTTTGCGCGGTTTATTCGGGTGATGGTGGCCCTCCTGATTTGGGTGGTAACGACCTATATTTTCTGGACGCTCAACAAATATTTTGTGCTCATTGTGATGAGTCCGGTGCTGGCCTACATCTCAGAAAAAACCGAATCCATCCTCACCGGAAAGGATTATCCGTTTGATGCCGGACGATTTATGAGTGATACCCTTCGCGGATCGTGGATTGCCATACGCAATCTAATACTCGAGCTGCTGATTATCGGCTTTTTTACCATCATTGGCATTTTATTGCCCATTATCAGTCCAATGTTGTTTGTGCTGATGTTTCTGGTGAGTGCCTATTTTTACGGCTACTCTATGATTGATTACTCCAACGAACGACACCAATTGAACATCAAACAAGGCACGCGCTTGATTCGAAAAAACAGATTGCTCGCGATGTCAAATGGCGCGTTTTTCGATTTGTTTATGCGCATCCCGGTACTTGGAATAACCTTTGCTCCGATTCTTGGTTGTGTTGGAGCCACCCTCGCCTTACACAAAAAGTATAACCTGAACCGAAACCTGAAAGAGATATGAATATGAAGTTGCCCGTTTTGTTTTGCCTGGTGCTGTCGCTGAATATTTTTTCCAGCGAAATGTTTGCACAGGTGGTGGTAGAAGAGGAGGAGAAATCCGGATCGCTGGGACTGCTGCCGCTACGAATGGCCACTGCCCGCAGCATGTTTCTCGATCTCAATGTGCGCGGTGCACTCAACGAATACCGAATTGTGCTCGAAGCAATCCCCGATCACGCACAGGCCACCTATCGCGTGGGCGAATGTCACTACGCGCTGAAAAACTACGAACTGGCAGAAAATTATTTTTCACGGGCACTATCGCTCGATTCGCTGGTCAACAAAGAAGTGCACTATTGGATGGGAATGACCAAGCACCGATTGGCTAAACTCGATGAGGCCATCGCTCATTTTAAACAGTTTCGCAGTTCGTCATCTCGCTCCAACAATCATTATTTTGAAGTAGATACCTATATTGAGCAGTGTCAGTTTGCCAAAATGATGATGCAGGATCCGCGCGATGTAAAAATTACCAACCTCGGCCTGCAAATCAACTCGCGGTTTGATGACTATGCACCCTCGGTCACTGCTCACGGCGATTTGTTGGTTTTCACTTCGCGACGACCCGATATTAAAGGGGGCGGAATTGACACCAAAGGAGATTACAAATATTACGAGAACATCTACTATTCATCATGGGATTACGATAACAACGAGTGGATGGCGGCAGCACAGATTCCCGGAAAGGTTAACACCACACAATACGAAGGCGTACTGTCAATTGCTCCCGATGGCAAAAGCATGTACGTGTATAAAAACAACGCATCGAGCGCAGGTGATATTCATTATGCCACCTACATCGATTCACTGGGTGAGTGGTCGGATACGCAGCGACTGGGAAGGCCGATCAATACCTCGTGGTTTGAGAGTTCCGTGAGCATTACTGCCGACGGCTCAAAGTTATACTTCATCAGCGAACGACCGGGTGGCTACGGTCAGGGCGATATTTATGTGTCTGAAAGACGCGGCGAAAACAGGTGGAGCAAGCCGCGAAACCTCGGGCCACTGGTGAACACTTCTGGAGACGAGAAATTTGTGTTTGTGCATCCCAACGGACAGTATTTGTTCTTTGCTTCTGACGGACACCAAACGATGGGCAGCTACGATATTTTTCGCGCCGACTTGAACGACGGCGAAGTGGGTCGCCCGATAAATCTCGGCTATCCGATCAACACGGTGAATGAAGAATCCACTTTTTCGCTTACCGCAAACAACAAAACCATGTTCATCGCTGCTGAATATGAGGGATCATTGGGTGAGCGGGATATTTTTCTGATCGACCTGTCCAATTACGATATTCTAAAAGATGAAGTAGCGGCCGAAGTGGTGCTGCAAGGCGCCGTGGTGGATGCGCAATCCGACCAGCCATTGAGCGGTGCACAGGTGGAGATTGTTCACGCCAAAACAAAAAACACGGTGTACAGCGGATTGACCGATCGCAGCGGAGAGTTTGAATTCCGCTTGCTGCGCGGACACCATTACGAGGTGCTGATTGAAAGGGAAAATAAAAAGCAATTTAAAGCACCCATCAATTTTGAAGATATTGACGGCAGCCGCATGGTGGTGCGAAAAACCTTTTCGGTTGATTAAAAATCAGCCTTTTCCCAGTCAAGGTTGAATAGCAGTGCCTCGCATTGCACCGTGAAGTCGAGCAACCGTTGCGGACATTCCACGCGACACAGCAGGTCTTTTTTTGTGCCGCCAATATTTAGCTTGTACAGCGTACTGGGCAAATCCGTAATTAGGCTGTTGTCGTAGCTGTCCAGCATCATCATCAGCCCCACGTTTTGCGAAAGCTGCAAAATACTGTCGGTTATTTCCTGAGAAACGCGGGTGTTGAATTTTCCTGTGCGCTCCACATTGGCCTGACCGTGATAGGTGGCATAGCCGCTCTGGTAAATGTGAACAGTGTAGGTGGGGCAATGTCCGAAGCACGGGGTGCGCTGCATGGCAAAAAACAGCGAATCGGGAAAGTGATTCTGCTGAGCGATGGTGATTTCATCACTGTGCTGTTCGGAAGGTTGCTGTTTTCGTTCGGCTTTTTCGACCTTGAGTTCTTTTCGGGCCTGACGAAACTCGCGGTAGCCTTTGCATGATGTGACGCCAAGTAAAACGACCAAGACTAATATCGGCAAACGGGCATTCATCATTACTTTTTCTTTTGTTGTAGCTGCTGTTGCTTGGCAATATCTTCGAGCTTTTGCTGAAAGCGCGACTTTTTGGCGTTCTTTTTCTTCTCCTTGTTGATGTCGATTTTCTCGCGAATCTTCTTCTCGTCGATGATGTATTCTTTAATCACAAGCATCTGCGCAATAGAAAGCAGGTTGGCGGCCAGGTAGTAGTAGCTCAAACCCGATGCAAACGAGTTGAAGAAAAACAGCATCATCACCGGAAACATATACATGATGATTTTCATGTTGGGCATGCCCGGCTGATTGGTGTTGGGCATGTTGCTCTGGTTCATCATGGTATAGACAAAGGTCGATGCCGCCATGAGCAAGGTAAAGAGGCTGACGTGCGCACCGTAAAACGGAATTTCAAACGGCAGGCTCAGAATTGAATCGTAGGACGAAAGGTCATCGGCCCATAAAAATGATTCGTGACGCAGTTCGATTGATGAAGGGAAAAACCGGAACATGGCATAAAGAATCGGCATTTGAATCAGCATCGGAATACAGCCCGCCATGGGGTTTACGCCGGTTTTGCGATACAGGTCGAGCGTGGCCTGTTGCTTTTTCATCGGGTCGGCGTCTTTCATTTTTTCATTCATCGCTTCGATGTCGGGCTTAAGCACGCGCATCTTGGCACTGCTGAGGTAGTTTTTATACATCAACGGAAAAAGTACCACCTTAATGATGACGGTCAACAGCAGGATAATGATGCCGTAGCTCAGGTTGAATTTGCTGAGAAAATTAAAGATCGGAATCACAACCCATTTATTTACCCATCCAAAAATGCCCCAGCCCAGGTTGATGATTTCGTCCAGATCGCGATCGTATTGTTTCAGAATCTGGTATTTGTTCGGGCCAAAGTAAAATTGCATCGGCACCACCGCATTGGCAGCATTGGTCACCGGCAGTTTAAGCATGGCCGAAAAGTGATCGTTAAACTTGTCGTTATCGGCCGGTATCACCTCCAACTCGCTGTTCTTTTCAAACGGCACATTGGTTATTAGAATAGAACTAAAAAACTTTTGCTTGAAAGCCACCCAGTCGAGTGTGGTTTTGTTGAGTATTTCTTTATCGTCGGAAGTTTCCGAGAGATAGTCCCGATTTTTGCCGGTTTCTTTATAAAACACCGAGGCAATATTCCGCTCGTCCGAAAGCAACTTTTCGCTGTTCAATCCCGACATCTGCCAGTGCAATTCGGGCAAGGTGGCGGTATTTACGATTTGATCCAATCCAGCCATTTGCAAGTCAAAACCGATATCGTAGGTGTTTCCGGTAAAGGTGTAGCGGTATTCGATGTACCGATTCGCATCATCGCTCAGCAAGCGGTAAGTCAGTGTTTTACTTTGTGAACCGCTAATCGAAACGTGGCCAAATTCTCCTTCAAAGTGCAGGTCGTTGGTATTGATAACCCCCACGCCTGGATAGTCGAGCTTAACGCCAAACGTCAGCGACGATTGGTCGAACAACACCAGTGGATCGCCCGAATAAGTGAGGTAATCTTTGAGCTCTACGTAGGCGATTTTGCCACCCCGCGAGTTGATTTTAACGATAAACTGATCGGTTTCAACTACGGTAAACTCCTGGTCGCTTTGCAGCGTTGCCGGAGCAAAAATTCCAAACTCACTTCGCGCCTGCGCACTGATTCGTTGTTGTGTAAGGGAATCGGCAGTGGCTATCTCGGGTGCCTTTGTATGGGTGGTGGTCAGCTCGGCGGCATTTCGCTCAGCTTCAATCAATTTTTGCGATTCTACCTGTGCAATGCTGTCCTGCTCCTGACGAATGCGGGCCTGTTCTTCCGGCGAAGGGCCAAAGAATATACTGTAGCCCAGAATTATTGCAGCTATAATAACCAGTCCGATGACCGAATTCTTATCCATCTTGTCCTTTTTTCGAGGGGCAAAGGTAGTTATTCTGAAGGATTAAATCGGGGGTTTGTATGTGGCTATGGCGACCGGTGGCTTCGCGTTTTATGTGATTCTGCCATCCGGTGATGCGGACAAAACAGATCTCAACGATGACCCATGCTACCCCCATTTATGTCACCCGAAAGAGACGCTCATGAACTGATTGTGGGGTAAATACTTCCAAAAACTTTTATAATTTTAGGCGAACCAAATGAAAACCAACCGCCA
>CAZARI010000061.1:0-12673 GCA_964487545.1 uncultured Cryomorphaceae bacterium | reverse complement strand
TCAGATCAGCATTGATTTGCTTTTCGTAAGAACCGGCATAAACTCGGGTTTTGATCAGTTCTGCCTGAGCACCGGAGTCGTCCCAATACTTCGCCATTCGGCGTTGATCGTCGGGGCCGTATTCTAAGTTCACGCGCAACTGATCGCCCATGTTTACAATGGCAGAGGCGCTGTTGAAGTGGTTGTAGGTGACGGATTGCGTTTCTATAGGGCTGGTTCCCACAGGTGGGAAATCAATTTGCGTAACGGCATTTTTCTTTACGTTGTGGTACTGGTAAGGCCCCATACCGGCTTTGCTGGTGATATTGCCATTGTCGGCAAAGGAGTATGTTTCGCTTACGGTATTCGCATCGGGGCCAGCGCCAGTTAATCGGTTCAGGCCATCGGTATCGTAGAAGAAATGTTCTTCGGTACCGTGAATGTTGCGGTATGTTAGGTTTCCGGTCACGGCATCAAATGTGTAGTCAAACGAAAATACGATATTTTCTGCATTGTGGGCAGTGGTGCTTTCGGGATAGAAGTCGTCGTCATAATCCTTTTCGATGGCTAAGCCGTTACCGAGATTATAACTTGTGAGTTGCCCCTGCGCGTTGCCATTGGTAACCTCCCATATAATCAGCTGTCCGTCATCGCTGGTGATGCGTTTGAGGTATTGCTTGTTGTCATACTCATAGCGGATGGCAAATCCCGATGGATATTCTTTGCGGGTGGGTTTGCCGAATTCGTCGTACTCAAATCTGGTGGTATAAGGCTGGCCGTCGATGATTTCTGTAATGCTGGCAATGTTCTGGTCATCATCGTATGTATATTCGGTGGCATGGCCTGATGGCGCGGTTTCTTTTTTGAGCAGGGTTTCTTCGGGGCCGGTTTCGTAGTACTCGTAGATGTAGTATTGTTCACCAGTTACGCCTTCTTCTTCTACGGTTCGGCTTTCTAGTCTACCCAGGTCATCGTATTCGGTATGGATAACATTTCCGCGCGCATCCTGCTGAAAAATCAGGTTGTCAAAACTATTGTAGTTGTAAAAGGTAGCCCCTGCGTTCATGTCATCCAGCTTAATCTGCCGCCCGAATTCATCGTAGGTGTTTTCAACTACTTTTTCTCCATTCAATTCTACTCTCTTTAAAAGACCACCACTTTGGTAGATGCGTGTAAGGGTTCCGCCGGGGTCGGTGGTTTGTACTATGCGGCCGGTGAGGTCGGTTTTGGAGGTGCGGGTTCCGCTGGTGTTACTGGTGATGGTAGTTAAATGTCCATCTATCTGTGGTTCATACAGCATGCTTGTTTCAACAGGGTTCAGATTGCGCTCAGTAACACGACCATACTCATCATATTGTACCACCGCTGTTTTAATATTGGCATCGCTGGCAAAATGTGGGGTGGTTTTTTCTAATTCCCTACCCAACTCATCATAGCATATAGCAATGTGCAGGTCGTCGAACTGACCGGTTTGCTGTTTAAACCGTACCTGGCCCAGTGCGTTGTATTTGTTGATGGCGGTGTGGTTGTTGGGAAGGGTAGTCGTTTTTTTATAGAGGACATCACTTTCAGAATCGCAACCGGAATATACAGGACTGTCATTAACAAAGGCTCTTTCGGTAGAAATTACCTGCCCCAGATAATCCACTTCTTTTTTGATGCGGCCAAAACCATCGTATTCAAAATAGTTTTGCCGGCCTTGATAATCGGTCACCGTTTTTGGCTTCCCCCAGCGGTTGTAATAGGTATATTCGGTAGTGAAGCCGAAACGGTCGGTATGCTCCAGTATATGTCTGCCGTCGTCTGAATATACATAGTGGTCTGTAGTAATAGCGGCAATGGGTTCGGATTCCGAAAAACTGATATTGCCGTTTTCATCTACAGATGTTCCAGTGGGCTTTACACCGGAAATGGTAACGGATTCGACCAGGCCGAAGGGGTTGGTGCCGTAATGATATTCTGCTACTGAATTTGCATGGGTGGAATTAGACCTCGTTTCTTTATAATCTACGGTGCCATTTGAATTATAAAATATTTCTGTGGTTTCTGAAAGCAGAGGTTCGCTGTTTCGGGTGGTTTCCACCTCAATTTTTCCTGGTAAAGGTGCTATATGCCAGCCGTCTATTCCACCAAAATCAGAATAATTGGTGTTAGTAATTTCTGTTGTATTGCCTTCTCCAATTGTTTTCGTCTCAAGGGTAATGTTGCCAATTGAATCGTAGAAATAATCAACTGACTGCTCGATTCCAGTCAAAAGGTCTTCTGAATCTGTCTCCAACAACTTAGTGAAAAAACGATTGTTTCCCAGACTTTCTAATTCGAAAGTCTGGCTGGAACGTGAAATTCTATTTTCTTCGGATATTGCTCCCAAGTACTTTGAGGTGGACTTCGGAAGGTTAGCATAAAACTCTGTGTCAATTTCAAAAATGGATTGAGTAGAAAAATCGGTTTGGAAGTCTTTCACCCTTTGCTCCTTGAAACCAAGAAATCCCTTTCCTTTAAGATGCACTTGTGCCTTATAAAAATCGTATTCAGAAACATTGAAGCCACCAAGTGCATTGGAGGTTGAAATTGACGAAACTACTGGGAACGCTCCGGCAATGGTCCGCAAAGGATATGTACTGGCTTCGTGTTCTCTGGCTGACAATGTTTCGTAAGTAAAAGCGATAACATGACCGAATCCGTTTTTAACCCTTTTAAGTCTTCTGTCTTTAGTAGAGCCTTTGGGGTTAAGGGTAACGAAATTAATACAGCACCACTCGTTGTTTTTAACGATTAACTCCAAATTACCATCGCCATCTAGATCTGCAAAATCGTATATTGTGTTTGGATCTGTTGAAATACCTAAACTCTGGTAATAATGATCAAAAGCTATCTGACCATTTACCATTCCCTTATTCAATCTTATTGAAATTTGACCACTATCCCACACCTTAATTATATCGGTTAATCCATCATTGTTAATGTCTTTATAATAAACTTCAAGATCCGTTGACCCAATATCTACCTCGTATTTATCATAGGTATAACTATCAGAAAAATGAATTGGAGTTGATGTATTAGGAAAATCAGTGTAACCTACATATCCTTTGCTTAACCAAATTTCGCTATCACCTCCATCTTCAACGATAAGATCCGCGAGACCATCTCCATTGAAATCCAGCTGTTGTTTTATCGATGAAGTTTTTGGGGTTGCCATTTCTTGGCCTATGATATTATAGGAAGAAGCACCCGAAAATGTACCGCCGCCATAATGAAGAATCGTTTCTCCTGATACCTTGAGTTCAATATATCTTTTTCTTTCTGATGTATTCAGATCATTAGCCATATAGTGGCTTATGACGAGGTCAGTTATACCATCCCCATTAAAATCAGTGGGAATAACACGCGGATAAATTACCTCTAAACCGTTTGCTTCAAAATGCTGACAATTGACCCGTGAGTTAAAAGAGGTGACCACAAAATTTCCGTAGCGCATATTCATTCCAAAGAACTCCATTATTCCGTCACCATCAAAGTCCCCAAGTGTCGCTACATGTGTACTATTTCCAGTGACAGGACCGGCACCTACAAAGTCATTTTGCAAAGTTACGGGGGTTCCAGAATGCTGAAGTGATAGACCTACGCCATTGTCAACAACATAATATGCATTAAACTCTTTTACACCGTAGTACGTAAAACCAACAATAATGTCGTCTCTACCATCTCCGTTAAGGTCCCCAATCATGAAGTCCACACCGCCTAATGGAAAATATAGATTGGGCGAATACATTCTACCGTAAACAGCATTAATAAACTCCGGCATTATGTTAAAGTTAAGTTCATGTCTCGTAAATCCTAAACCGTGTGCATTATTATTAATGTATATGTCCCAAGAAACATAATTATAAAGATTAGGATCATATTCAGGAAAATAAGGACTTTCCTCAAATCTCAAAGCAAGAAAATCTGTTACTCCGTCTCCATTAAAGTCACCAGGATAATAAACAATATTGACGTCATTATTTGTGTTAGTCGGCAATCCTGCCCTCGAGATTTCATTCACTGCAACAGCAGAAGTACCTTTGTCTTCATATTCAAAAATAGTTTCATTCAGTTCATCCTGGCTTGAAGCTCCGTATTCGCTAATACGTGTTAAAAAGCTGTTAAAGTTTTCAGCGTATGTGCACTGATACTCGCGGAATTGTGCATTATTTGAAGAAACTTTTATTTTCTTCAGCAGGTAATTGCTTTTAGATATGTGGCCACTTGTATATGTTTGGGATTTATCTGCGCGTTCTTGATAGTATAGCTGAATTGTATTGTATGGTTCAATTGACGCACCTTCATTACCGGTAAACAGAATTTTATCGAGTCGGATCTGGTTATTTTCTTTGATGTATTTATACTCAATGTAATTTCCGTGCTGATCGTATATTTTTGTTATCATCCAGTAAAAAATTGTACCTGATCCAGTACCATAGGATATGGCACTTTCGTCACCTCGTCCATATTCAATAGTTTTACCGTCCTTAGTTTTAATCTCGAACCATTTCGGACCATTTCCTGAAGAACCCTGTGAAACAATCAGGCTAAAATTTTCTGATTCTGTTCCATAGGTGGTTCCATTATGTCCGTATGTGCCTGCCAAACTCATCAAACGCTGCCCATCTATAGAAAATTTATCCGAATAATCAAATTTTATTGGCTCTACTTCTCCATCGTAATAATGGGTTTTATTTGTTCTCGATATAACCGACAACCCCGCTAAATTCCACCCCATTCCCAATAATCCATTTCCCGCCTGGCTGTTGTAGGTGATGGCCAGTTCAGGCACCATGCCATTGGTTCCAGAAGGCAACTGAATAGGTACAGTATAGGTGGCTGCACCACTGGGAGAAACACCATGAGCACCGGGAGTATATCCTACGGCAAGATCGGTGTCGATATCGTAGGAATCAAAGTCATTTGATGAAAACAAAGATCCGTAATTGGCCGGAGCAACAATGGTTGGGTCAAGATAGGCATCCATTTTAGTATCACTCCCTCCTACAAAACTGTAATTCGGCAGGAGTTTAACTTCTTCAATTGCTGTATTGTGAACATGGCCCGGATTATTATCCTGGTCATCATTGTGGTCAAGCTGGAGAATCTCCTGAGAATACCCACTTTGGGTTAAGAGTAAAAATGATACTAATGACAGATTCTTTAGAAGTTTCATGATGGCCGGTATTAACAGGTTTAATTACTTTCGCTCCACTGCTTTCAACCGCTCTTCCAACTCCAGCACATACAGCGTTAGCTCTTCCACCTTTTCTACCAGCAGGCGATTCATTTCGCCCAGGTCAACTCCATTGCGTTCAACTTCTTCGGCAGCGGGCATATTCGGCAGCCGTTGGTTATCGGCAATGTACTTTCTCAACTTTTCGAGCGGCATTAACTTATATCCCGGTTCAAAAACATAGTCGGGGAAATCTTCTTTTAGCCGCACATGAACCGAAGTAGCCCAAACTTTGCCTTCTCCAGTTACTCTAAATACATCGTCGTCATCATAGTTGGCATTTTGGATGCGAAAGATGGTGGCTGAATTATATTCGCCAGCATATTTTAACTGCATTTGGCCGTTTTCCCATACAGAAAATACATCCTGATTTCCACTCAAGCTCAAGTTCTTCAACTGAATAGCTTTTGAATTTCCGATTCCATCGAAATTTTGCTCAATTCTTCCGTCTCCCCATACACGAAAAGTAGGTTCGCTTAGACCGCTATGGGTTACATCAATTACTTTAAATGCAGTGTTTTCGGGAGTTATAATTTTTAATCCGGTCGGATAATCTTCGGTATCATGTGAACGATCCATAGTAACCTGCCCTTTGCCCCGGATATTGAAGGTTTCTTGATCGTCACTATTTTTTATACTGAAGGCGCTTTTATCATTCTCTGAGCCCTTTAGGCTTATTCTACCATCTGCTTTAATAATAACATTCCATTCATCTGCTAATGTTTCAGTATTCCTGGCAGAAAGCACATGGTTATCTGGTTGCTGATGTTGGATTTTAATTTCACCATTCTTTTGTATTTCAAAAACTCCACTTGCCTCAGATAGATCAGTATCCACAATACGTATAACGGCATCATCCGAATTTCCGGAAACTCGCTGTTCCATAAACCCATTTCCCTTTACTTTGAAACCGGTATCGCCATCAACATCACCATTTATAGTAAGTGCATCATTTGCTTCGCCCATACCCTGAAGTATCATTTGACCATTACTCTTCAAATGAAAAGCTTCTTCATCATCTTCATTCCTTATCCAAAACGCTCGCGTGCCCTCATCGCGATCCATAATCAGACGGATACCTCCATAGCCAAACAGGCTGAAAACATCTGTATCTGGATTATCTTCGTTCCGCAGCGATAACGCATTGGACGCCACTGGAATGTTGTAAAGCTTTGTGGTTCCGTCTCCGTTAATATAAAATACAGGTTTAGTAACTTCAATCCCACCCTCAACTGTTCTTCTCAAAACTTCAAATCCCTTATTGACGGTATTCGCACTAATTTGTAATTTAGTGGTACTCTCATTAAGTATGCCGATACCGACTTTCTCAGAAAAATAACTCCCACCTCGCACGTGTAATCGAGCCTCGGGATTACTCGTTCCAATACCTACATTGGGTGTGAAATTGCAAAGCTCTGAAAAAGCATAAATCTTACCCGGTTTAGTGTTCCAAAAGACCGTTGGGTCTTCACCTAAGTTGCTAATACAATTTGGATTATGCATTTGAATGGTAAGGTTATTAACTAACGAGTCAATCCGATTCATCCTTCCATTTTCATCAACAAACAATAACCGTTTCAGCAAGCTGTCATTCGATCCCAGCTTAGGAATGCGCAGAACATCATCTAACAATAATTCACCTTTAAATCGACCGTCGCCGTTTACATCCAACTTTCGGGAGGGAATGGTGTCAATTCCCAGATCGCCATTGATGCTATATGACTGCGCTTGTGAAAAATTATGATGGAAAATAAGACCTGATGTAACGATTGCAATAATTACGAGGCGGTTTTTCATGGGAATTTTGGTTTGGTTATCATTGAAAGTCTGGTATATCCGCTTTTACATTTTTATGATGGAGAAATGTTTAGATTTATTTCCAGCAGAAATGCTGAGAAAATAAGTTCCCGGGGCCTGGTTGCCAAATTCCAGAAACACCGGGAAAGAATTTGTTTTGCCTGAAATAACCTCAACACCCTGCATATTAAAGACCCGGTAATTCCATTCTTCACCCGGATCTGGAGTGGAATAATTTAGGGTGATGTAATCATCAGCCGGATTGGGAAACATCATGAAACCATCAGCTTTCTGATGAATAGTTTCTTTTTCGAGCTCAGGTAGCATCGGGGCGAGTTGTTCGTGTAGTTGAACAACGCTATCTGCCTCACCAACACTCATACTCCGAAACACAAATTTCAATATTCTGTTTCCTGCTGCATCGTAGTCAAAATGTACGGTTTCGGGCTGCGCAATTGCTGACACAGTAAAGATGGCAAAAAGGGGAATAAGGAAGGTTAATTTCATTATTGGTTTTTAAAGGTTGGTTGCTACAATTTTAAAAAATCACAGCTTATGGATTTGCGTTTTTCAAATTCAATATTATTGCATTATTGCATTTCTAATTTCGAATTAACTGTCCTTTTGAAAACTTACCCTTGGCGCTTTCAAAGACTGGAATAGCTAAGACTATAAAGCGCTGTATGAGTTTGTTGATGTCTGGTCGGTTAGCATTTATGGAAATTATCGCACCCCGAATACAAGCAACTATTGAGGTGCTAACGGTAAAAAGAGCAATAATCGCTATGCTGCTGTCACCTCACCAACCCCCAATAAAAAAAGGAATCACCTTTCGGTGATTCCTTTTTTATTTTGTGGGCCCAGCTGGGATCGAACCAGCGACCACCTGATTATGAGTCAGGTACTCTAACCGACTGAGCTATAGGCCCGACACCAAAAAACTTTCGGCGCGACAAAAATAGACAAAATGAACTATTGAGCATACCGTTGTGTTCACTTTAGTTGAAAATGAACGCCAAACAAAAATTGAATTGCCGTTCGCCTCAACTAACCAACCAACACACCCTTCAGCAACTTCTTGAAGCTCACCTCTTTCTTGATAAGGTCATGAAGATCACCTATCGAAACGCGCTGCTGCTGCATGGAGTTGCGTTCGCGAACGGTAACGGTATTGTCCTCGAGCGTTTGGTGATCCACCGTAACACAAAACGGTGTTCCAATGGCATCCTGCCGGCGATAGCGACGGCCAATGGCATCCTTTTCGTCGTACTGACAGTTGAAATCAAATTTTAAATCAGCCAGCACTTCCCTGGCTTTTTCAGGCAACCCATCTTTTCTGAGCAGCGGAAGCACCGCTACTTTTACAGGTGCAATGGCGGGTGGAATGCGCAATACCGTGCGCTCCGAGCCGTCGGGCAATTGCTCTTCACGGTAAGAACCGGCAAGCAGCGCAAAAAACAAACGATCGAGCCCGATGGATGTTTCCACTACATAAGGAATGTAATTTTCGTTGGTTTCCGGATCGAAGTATCGCAACTTCTTGCCCGAATACTCCTCGTGCTGCTTCAAATCATAATCGCTGCGCGAGTGAATGCCCTCGAGTTCTTTGAACCCCATGGGAAAATTAAACTCAATATCACTCGCAGCATCGGCGTAATGCGCCAATTTGAGGTGGTCGTGAAAGCGGTAATTATCACCACCCAACCCAAGTGCCTGATGCCATTTCATTCGGGCCGCCTTCCATTTCTCGTACCACTCGCGCTGTGTTCCCGGTCTAACAAAAAACTGCATTTCCATCTGCTCAAATTCGCGCATGCGGAAAATAAATTGCCGGGCAATGATTTCATTTCTAAAGGCTTTTCCGATCTGAGCAATACCAAAAGGCACTTTCATCCGCCCCGACTTCTGCACGTTTAAGAAATTCACAAAAATGCCCTGGGCCGTTTCCGGACGGAGGTAGATGGTGCCGGCATCACCGCTCACCGCACCGAGATCCGTTTTAAACATCAGGTTAAACTGCCGCACATCGGTCCAATTTTTTGATCCGGTTTCGGGGTCAGTAATGCCCAGCTCCTCGATGAGCGTCTTAACACCGGCCAAATCTTCGGCATCCATCAACGCTTTAAAGCGGGCATTGATCTCTTTTATTTCCTGCTGGCGACGAATAACGTGCTCGCTGGTGGCACGAAATTGCGCTTCATCGAAAGCATCACCAAAACGCTTTCGTGCTTTCTCGACATCTTTGTCGATTTTGGTTTCGATTTTTGCTACGTGCTCTTCAATCAGCACATCGGCGCGGTATCGCTTTTTGGAATCTTTGTTGTCGATGAGCGGATCGTTAAATGCATCCACGTGTCCCGAAGCTTTCCAGGTAGTAGGATGCATAAAGATGGCCGCGTCGAGGCCCACAATATTTTCGTGCGATTTCACCATGAAATCCCACCAGTACTGTTTCAAGTTGTTTTTTAATTCAACCCCGAGCTGCCCGTAATCATACGCAGCGCTGAGCCCATCATAAATCTCGCTCGACGGAAACACAAAGCCGTATTCTTTAGCGTGACTGATGATTTTTTTAAGAAGATCGTTCGTCTGTGTCATGCCGCAAAAGTACAGACTTCGCCGATAACTTTGGCGGACGGGTTTATTGCGTAGCGAACCATGCTTTAGATTTTTACCACAACTATAACGTACCTTTGCTGCGTGATAGTTATTGATGACACCTTGGTATCGGACGAATTTCTAGAAAGGAAATTTGTTTGCGATTTAAGTGCCTGCAAAGGAGCTTGTTGCGTGGAAGGCGAGTCGGGCGCCCCGCTTGAAGTTGAAGAAATTGCCATTCTGGAAGATGAACTGGATAAAATCAAGCCTTTTCTGCGGCTCGAAGGACTGGAAGCCATTGAAGAAAAAGGCGTTTTCTATCTCGACTCAGACGGTGATTTTGTAACCACCCTGGTGGATGGAGCCGAATGTGCCTTTGTTACCTTCGACAAAAATGGCGTGGCCAAATGTGGTATTGAAGAGGCCCATCGCGCTGGAGCCACTTCGTTTAAAAAACCCATTTCGTGTCACCTATACCCCGCTCGGCTCAGCGAGCTTAAAAATTACCTCGCGGTGAATTATCACCACTGGCCCATTTGCGACCCGGCATGCAAACTCGGCGAACAACTCAAAGTGCCGGTTTATGTTTTTCTAAAAGAAGCTTTGATTCGCCGTTTTGGTGAACAGTGGTATGAACAGCTTTGCGAAGCGGATAAAATTAGGCAGCAGCAGTCCGAAGAATGATTTATACTGGGCCCTAAACGCTCAGTGAAGAAAACCACTCGCGATCTACCGATGGCCCATTTGTATAAACATTCGTTTGACCCCATCGTTTCGCCCCAAACGGAAATTCTGGTGCTCGGTTCGGTGCCCGGCGACCGCTCGTTAGCTGAGAATCAGTATTACGCTCATCCGCACAACCGATTCTGGAAAGTATTATCGGCAATTACCCACAGCGATGTTCCGCAGAAATATGTTGAAAAAAAGCAGTGGCTGTTGCGCAATCATTTCGGTGTATGGGATGTCGCTCATCGGGCGGTGCGAGCGGGAAGTATGGACAGCAATATCAAACTGGCCGAACCAAATGACCTTCCGCGTCTGATTTCGGCTCTGCCGCAACTTCACACCATCGCTTTCAACGGCAAAAAGGCCGAGTCGCTGTTCGATCAATTCTTTGTTCGCCACACGGCCTATCGGTACTTTTCACTGCCCAGCACCAGTCCGGCCAATGCCGCTTACTCATTGCAACGACTGTGCGAAACATGGCGCGCAATCCGCACTACTGAAGTTTAAAATCTCTTAATTCCACCAAAAGCTTCCGGAAAATTCTTTCGGTTTTGGCGATTTTTCCTTACCTTAAATTGTCAATAAGGACGGACAGTAGCTGATTACGCTGTCCTCATAACGCACAGAGCTATGAGAAAAGCAGAAATTATCGCGGCCATTGCCATTGTGGCGGGGTTTATTTTAATGGCATTAAATATCGGATTTGGATCCATTGTTTTAGTAGGAGGTATAATCCTACTCATGTTGATCTACTTTCCGATGGGTTATGCATTCTTTAATTTGGTATCACTGGAGGACAGCACAAAAAAAGAATCGTTTCGTGAGGTCAACACCAAAAGATTTGTCGGTGCCATTGTGGTGGGATTTTCACTTGCGCTGATTCTATTTGGTGTGATTGCAAAAATATTTCTGTGGAGCGATGCCAACCTGATTCTCGGAGCGGGAATTTCATTTAATGTACTGGCTTTCATCAACGCGGCCTTCTACTACTTTAGAAGCAAGGTGAAACACTACAAAAGAGTTCTCAGCCGAATGCTTGTTATTGGTTTTGCCGGCGTACTCGTTTTCGCGGCTTCTGAAGAGGTGATTTCCTCGATACTGCACGTGGAAGGTTCTGCGAGCAGCGTACATTCTGATGAAAACTACAGCAGGGCTTCTGGCAGAAACGCACCTGACTCGGAGTAAAAACCGCTGTATCAGACTTCCTTAAAGGAGTTCACGGCATCCTTTACGGCAAACCAAGTAGCAATAAGTCTATCGCACAGCCGAAAAACAAAAAAGTCCTGAGAAATACATTCTCAGGACTTATCTAACTCTCGCTACTTTAAGCTCCCCCTCCTGGGCTCGAACCAGGGACCCTCTGATTAACAGTCAGATGCTCTAACCAACTGAGCTAAGGAGGAATATATATTTGTGCTTATTAGAGCGTCGGCAAAATTAAGTGAAACTTGTCAATTAAACAACACCCCTTAAAAAAATTGTTTTTCTCGAAAATGCCCGCAGATTGACCGGACTGCATCACCGCCCATCAATGTTTTGTCTTTCAAATGCGGCCGTTATAGTTGAAGACCTATCTTTGTGCGCAAACAAACAAATTTATGAGTCTGATCAGTGTGGGCACAGTAGCCTTCGATACCATTGAAACACCCTTTGGCAAAAAAGAACGAGTTATTGGCGGAGCGGCTACCTATATCAGCCTCGCAGCATCGTACTACGTGCCATCGTCGAAACTTATTTCTGTTGTAGGCAGCGATTTTCCTCAAGACACGCTGAACGAAATGCAAAGCCGCGGAATCGATCTCGAAGGTTTGCAGATCAAGGAAGGTGGAAAGTCATTTTTCTGGGCTGGCAGGTATCACTACGACATGAACTCGCGCGATACACTAGACACACAACTGAATGTGCTTGCCGATTTTGAGCCGGTGGTACCCGATTCTTATCAGGACTGCAAGGTGCTCATGCTCGGAAACCTCGACCCTGAAGTTCAACTCAGCGTTTTGCATCAGCTCAAAACACGTCCCGGTCTGGTTGTGCTCGACACCATGAACTTTTGGATGGACCACGCCATGGATAAATTGAAGGAGGTGCTGCTGAAAGTGGACGTTCTCACGATAAATGATGAGGAGGCTCGACAATTGTCGCAGGAACATTCATTGGTGAAAGCCGCCAGAAAAATTCTGCAAATGGGCCCGACCTACCTGATCATCAAAAAAGGTGAACACGGTGCACTGCTGTTTCACAACGATCGCGCGTTTTTTGCACCGGCACTTCCGCTCGAAGAAGTGGTGGATCCAACCGGCGCCGGAGATACTT
>CAZARI010000060.1:9421-13804 GCA_964487545.1 uncultured Cryomorphaceae bacterium | reverse complement strand
TACGAAGGGCAAGTATTATGGGATACCCGTAGCATTCAATCTGGCATCTACTTTTACCAGCTCTGGCAAAACGAGAAGCAGGTACATTCTGGTAAAATAGTAATACAGCATTAAATGCCGCTGAAATTAGAAATCACAACTCGCGCTCCCGTTCCGTTTCACGGGCTATCTGAACCTCGTGTTTCGGAACCAGCAGCAACAGGATCAGGCCAATCACGAAAAATGAACCGATTGCAAAAATGGATGCACGCAATGTGCCGGTGAGCTGAAAAACGAGTCCGTAGGCAAAGGTTCCCACCACGGTTCCCATGTAGTAGCACACGTTGTAAAATGAAAAGTATGACGTATGGTTGATGGTATTGGGAAGAAATTTGGCGTAGGTGGAACGCGATAACGACTGAATTCCTCCCATCACCAGACCAACCACTCCAGCAACGATAAAAAACTCGGTATCGAAATGAATGTAATAGGCAGCGATGCATATTCCTATCCATATCACCACCAGCACCATTAATGCCGGCACATTGCCCATCAGTGAGGAGATTTTAGAAAACAGCATGGCTCCGACAATGGCTACGAGTTGAATAATCAGGATGCTGATGATGAGACTATCGGCGCTCATGGGTTCAATATTTCCGTCGGAACCGATTTGCTTCACTTCCTTGGCTGCAAAGGTAGTAGCCATATACATCACCGTTTGAACGGCTGTGTTAAACACAAAAAACGCGGTGAGATAGCGCCACAATCTTTTGGTTTGCTTGAGTTCGTGCCACACTTTAACCAGTTCTAAATAGCCATTGCGCACCACCCGGCCGGAGGGTTTTCTTCCGTAAACATTTGCCGGAAGCCGGAAAAAGGCGATCTGTGCAAATCCGGCCCACCAGATGCCCACCGACAGAAAACTCAATCGCGCGGGCAGCGATTTGTTTTCCGGATCAATTCCAAACCACTCGGGCATCATCACCATACTCAGGTTAATGAGCAGCAGCAACACACTGCCGATGTAACCCATGGCGTATCCCTGAGCACTGACCCGATCGTGGTCTTTGGGTTCGGCAATTTCGGGCAGATAGGCATCGTAAAAAACCAAGCTGGCACAAAAGGCTGCACAAGCGATAAACACCATGGACAATCCGAAATACAAGTTGCTGATGTCAAAAAAGAACAGCCCCATACACGCCAAAGAACCGAGGTAGCAGAAAAACATGAGGTAGTTTTTCTTGCTTCCAGTATAATCTGCAATGCCCGATAGTATCGGTGAAATAAGTGCCACTAGCAGAAAAGCGGCAGAGAGGGTGTAGCTGTATAATGCAGTATTTCGTAATCCGGTGGCTTCAAAAACGAGATCGGTAATGACCTCACCCTCGTCTGACTTGATGACGGTAATGGCCTCGTAAAAAATGGGGAATATGGTGGAAGTAATCACCAGCGAATACACCGAATTGGCCCAGTCGTACATGGCCCAGCCGCGGATTACTTTCTTGTCGCCTTTTTTCAGCATTGCGGGGCCAAGGTATATACTCTTCGGGAAATTGGTTCAAAACCTCCGCTCCAAATTATTATTATATCTTTCCAAGTGCTAAGCGGTCTCTGCCTAACAGGCAACGCTTTTCACCGGTACAATTTTCATTAACGATTTAACCATCAACCTCCAGACTATGAAAATCACAAAATTCTGTATGCTGATCGCGGCATCTCTGATAAGCGTGGCCACTGTACATGCGCAATTGTTTGATCCGGGAGACGGAATGACCGATGGTTCAGGAAACGATTATTCTACTATTGTGTATACCAACGGTCAGGAATGGACCACCCAGAATTTACGCACAACCGTTTATGCAAATGGTGATGAAATACCACACCTCCCTGGGAACCAGGAATGGGTGAATGCTACAGAAGGCGCATGGGTTTCTGTCGACAACAACAGCGATTTTGACTTAGGATTCGGAAAAATGTACAATGCCTTGGCGGTGGTTGATCCCAGAAATTTATGCCCCTCCGGCTGGCGGGTGCCCTCCGATGATGACTTTAAGGAATTGGAGTTATTCCTGGGATTCAGTCCGGATGAAGTACATTCCAACGGAGGCAGATTCAGCGGTCATGGCGGTGAGTTTAAAGTGACCAGTTTGCAATACTGGAACAGCCCCAACGAGGGCGCGAGTAATCTCAATGGATTTTCTGCCGTAGGCCATGGAGTTCGAAATGCACTAAGTGGTTCGTTTCTGCACAGAAAGGTAAACGGCGCCATCTGGACGAGCACATCAAACGGAGGCGTTTCTTATTGGTTTCGAAGTTTTCACTACTGGTTCAATGTGGTTTACCGGAACTCAGCAGAAACCAATTCAGGTTTGGCCGTGCGCTGCATCAAGGGAGAAACAGCTACCTCAACCAAAGAGCATCCGGAAATAGATTATATGATTTTCCCAAATCCGGCTTCAGATCTTGTGTTTGTTCAGAGAAAATCGGATTCAGAAGTACCATCTACCTACCTGCTGAGAAATGTATTGGGAGCGGTTGTAAAATCCGGAATGCTTCAATCCACCCAAAACCAGATTGACCTGACAAACTTACCAGCCGGCGTCTATATTCTGCAAATTGAAGAGAATCAAAATGCTGTAAAAATTATTAAGCAGTAGTTTAGCGTTTCATCACTTCAAATTCTACCCTGCGGTTCAAAGCCCTTCCTGTTTTGGAATCGTTATCTGCAACCGGTTGAGTGCTGCCAAACCCCTCGTACATCAACCGCTGCGGATCGATTCCGGCGTTGATCAGGTAATTGAATACCGCACGGGAGCTCTTGGGTAACTTTCAGGAGGAATTGTGATCTTCGATTATTCTATCGAAGGTTGTTATTCTCGGTCGCTGGATTTCTCTTTTTATAGTCCTCTTGCGTTTCGTTCCTCCGCGCTTCGGTCGAAGTGACAAATAGTTTATTCGAATAAAACAATTTCCAATTCATTTTATCACTTCGACCGAAAACCGAAAGGAGCCATGCGCAGCAGGCGATTGTAGGTTGAAGTGGAGAAGTCTCTTTCAATGGTTATTTATTGTTGTGATTACTTTTTTTACCATCTCACCGAGCCACAATCTTAAACTCCACGCGGCGATTCATCGCTCTATTAGCTTCAGTGTCATTATCAGCGACCGGTTGAGAGCTGCCAAACCCCTCGTACATCAACCGCTGCGGATCGATTCCGGCGTTGATCAGGTAATTGAATACCGCACGGGCCCGGGCTTCGGAGAGCTGAAGATTGGCTTCATCGCTGCCCACCTTATCCGTATGGCCGTGAACGGCGATTCTCATGTGTGGGTTTTCGTTTAAAATCAACGTCAGAATCTCTAGCGCATAATCTGAGCCTTCCATCAATGCGGCTTCACCGGTTTCAAAAAGCAGGTTATCCATGCGCACCACAGCACCTTCGCTCAAATCCACAGCGGGCGTTTTGATGCTGCAATCGCAACCCTTCTCCTTCAGCGCCACGCATACGTTGTCGATGTAATAGCGCAGTGTAAAAAGTCCTTCTCCTGGCGACTCCGTCGGAATGATCTCTCCGTGGCTGTGCGCTTCTTCCATGATCTGCTGACGGAAATCGGCCCATTGGTCGTCGCGCTTTTTTCTCCGGTTTTTCCGAGCACCACGCTTGCTGAAGTCGGGTGGAGGAATGTTGATGTCGGTTCGTTTTGGTTTGGGTTGGCGGCCGAGAAACGACTCAAAAGCGGCGTTCTTTGTTTTTTCGCTCAGCCCAAGATTTCTGAAATATCCAATGGTGAAATACAATTCGCCACCGCTTGCTGTGTATGAAGTTTTGAGTGGCATCCACTCCATGCGATCTACCGAATCGGGAATCAGCCAGAAGGTTTGCGGCCGGTAGGATTGGTCGTAGGGTTTTTCCACATTAAACGGATGTTCCGTGAAAAGAATTCCGATTTTATCGTGCAGCTCGTGGTTAAAGGCCTTGATTTTCATCAGGCGTGCCATGGTTTTGATGCAGTAGGTTTTGCCTGCTTCAAGCGGTTCCGAAAGCCGGGCCTGCATAAATTCATTTTCCTGATGATTGTATATACACAGACCATTGTAGAACTGACCTTTAAACGCTGCTCCGCTTTGCTGTGGATCCTGATAATAGTGATAATACACGCCATGCGGTTGTTTCCATTGCAGGTCATACTCAATAAACGGGCGCTCAAAATCGCCGTTTGGAAGAAGGTTTTGGGCGGAGACCAGATCAGCAATTAAGATCCCCGCTATAATTAAGACACCTTTAAAATATTTTGTCAAGCGCAATGTCAAAACGTTATACCTGTCAGTATAAATAGTCCATAACTCCAATTCATAATTCCCCCATTCGTAATTCATAATTCCCACATTCGTAATTCATAATT
>CAZARI010000060.1:0-9321 GCA_964487545.1 uncultured Cryomorphaceae bacterium | reverse complement strand
CATTCGTAATTCGTAATTCCCCCATTCCTAATTCGTAATTCCCACATTCATAATTCGTAATTCCCACATTCATAATTAATTATTCACTCCCCAAAATCCCCATACTGCTTCTCCACGATTAAAAACTCCACCCTTCGGTTTTGTTGTCTTCCCGCTGCGGTTTCGTTAGTAGTTACCGGCTGCGCACTTCCGTGATAATTAATTCGCAAGCGTTTAGATGAAATTCCCCGGCTGTTTAGGTAATGAATCACTTGCTCCGACCGGCGGCGCGAAAGACCCAAATTGTAGCCTTCCCTCCCAACAATATCTGTGTGTCCGGCCACTTCCACTTCGTAGTACGGATTTCGTTTCAGAACCAGCAGCACCTGACTCAGAACCTCTTCGGCTTCGGGCGTTATCTGTTCTGTATCAAATTCAAAAAGAATAGATTGCAACCTCACGGCGCGGTAATCCATATCTTTGAGCTCGGTATTTTCGACTGCGTTTTTCAAAACCACCACGGTATTATCACAATCATCAGGACCCCGTGCCAATCGAATCGATACATCGTCAATAAAATAGTAGGCATGATGAACGGGCTTGCCGCGCGTCACCTCAACATTTCGCGTTTTTACTTGCATCATTTCGTCGGCCAGAAAATTGCCGATAATCAAGTACTCTTCCTGTCCTTCTGCAATAAAAGAGGTGCTGAGATGAATCCAATCTGGATAAAAATAGAGCACGTGTCCGGCCGGGTTTTCGAGCACCGGCTCAATCGGCAAATGGGTATGTCCTTGCTTGCGATACGGAAACTGACTCAACGCCATACCTAAGCCATCGCAGGTATATAATGCGTTATCGGCCAGTGCTACTTTCATTTCGATGCAGTACCATTCACCTGTTCTGAGGGGTGATGTCAGCTTGATTTGCAGGTATTCCCGATAATTTCGCTTGGACGGTGAAAAAGCGACTAAACCGGCGTATCCATCACCGGCTGCTGCTTCTCTTTTGCCGAAAATGTTGCGCGGCACCCCCATGTCGGTTCCGCAGGAATGAAAGTAATCGGGCGTTCCGGATCCCACTTGCGACCAGTCTTTTAGAATCTCGAGGGTGCTCTGATTGATGCCAACGGGACAATAAACGTAATCATCAAACCGGGCGTTGGGCACGAGGTTTTGTGCTGTCGAAACAGCCGTGACGAACACGAGTAGTATGGTCAACGAGCGAATCATGGGAACAAAAAAGGGGCAAATTAATAATGCCCCCCATTGTGCTTTATTGTGTATCCATCTATCTGGTAATCTGAAACTCCACTCTTCTGTTTTTGGCCAGCGAAAGCGGGGTGTTCATTTCAGAGTCGGGTTCGAGGTTTTCTTTGTTTTCCAGCACCAGTCTCGACCGGTTGATTCCCTTTTGCTGAAAATACTTCAGCACTTCCAGCCCGCGCTGATCACAAAGGTCGGCCAAACGTGGATTCTCCTGACCCATCGCGGCTTCTTCGTTGTCGATATGCGAAATAATCTTGAGCCGCACCAGGCTGTTTTCATTCAGGATATCAACAATATTATCGAGGTCTTTGTGAAAGGTAGAAGTTACTTCAGGTTTAAACTGATAAAAGTAAATGGTACTCGATTCCACCTTTTCCGACAAGGTTCTTCCTTCGAGTTCGGCTGAGGACTTGCTGTAGATAATTTTCGACTCTGGAATACGGCCTTCGCTGCAATCGCATTCACCGGGATATTGAATGTGTTTGATTGATACATCATCGATATAATAGTAGGCCATGTTCTCCTGCATTCCGGTCATTCCCGACGGGCGCTTCATTTTTTCGGTGCGCGTTCTATCATCGACGGCAAAGTTCCCAATGGTCAGGTAGCGCTCGAATCCTTGAGCCTGAACAATTTTACAGTACAGGTGCCATCCATCGGTATCGGTCACAACAGGATTTGCGTCGGTGGTGATGAAATCATCAAAAAGGAGCGCGTTTTCTGAACTGACGTTCATTTCGTGCTTTGTAAAATGAACCGCGAGATTGTTGGTGGCGTATTTTGACCGCTCGGCCAAACTGGCCCGAAACTTAATGCAATACAACTGGCCTTTGACCATGTCGGTTTTCATACGGCTTGAAATGTAGCTGCGCGGAATGCGGCCCCGATATCCGTAGGCCACGATTCCTGCGTAGGCTTCACCGTGATAGGGTTCCTGCGATCCGTAAATATTATCCGGAGCACTTACCTGGTTGCTTTTTATTCCGCGGGCATACAATTCGGGGATTATGGCATTTCCGGGTTTCCAGTCGTTGGTCATATCAAACTGTTTCACTTTTTTCAGTTTGTTGCCGAAATTCTCGAAGCTGCCGTTCACCACCATGTTGTCGGGGTCGGCTTCGGATTCTTCCTGAGCCCAAACAGCAACAGAAAACATGAGTAAAATAGAAAGTAAAGAGAGGTATTTCATGAGGGGTTAATATTTATAGCTTTTAACAGTATCGACAAACAGCTTTACCTTTGCTGCTTCCGTATCGGGATAAACTCCGTGGCCTAAGTTAACAATATGACGATTGCTGCCAAAGTCGTGAAGCATTTGCAATGTGCTTTTGCGTATCACTTCGTCGTCTGCATACAGCAAGCAAGGGTCTAAATTGCCTTGGAGGTTTTTTTCATTTCCAAAAATTTTACGCGCTTCACTGGGCGACATATTCCAATCCAAGCCGATGGTTTCGCAATTCAGGGCTTTCATGTCCTCGAGCGCAAACCAGGCCCCTTTGGCAAATACTGTTACTGGAACTTCAGTAATGGCGTCGCAGATTTTTGAGATATACTTCAAACCAAAGCGACGATATTGATCGCGGGGTAAAATTCCGGCCCACGAGTCGAACAACTGAATAAGGTCTGCACCGGCTTTGATTTTCATTTTCAAATAATCGATGGTGGCTTCGGTAATCATATCGAGCAACTGCTCTGAAAACACCGGCTCGGTATAAAGCAACTTCCGTGCCTCCGAAAATGTTTTGGATCCTTTGCCTTCGGTCATGTAAGCAAAAATGGTCCATGGAGCCCCGGCAAAACCAATCAGTGGAACGCGGTTATCCAGTTGATCTTTTGTTAGTTCGAGCGCCTTTTTTACGTAGTCCAGTTGTCCGGTCACATCGGTGGTGAGTTGGCCAAGATCAGATTTGTTTCGAACAACCGTCGGAAAGCGCGGCCCCACCTTTTCGATCATCTCATAGGGTAATCCCATGGCTTCGGGAATAACCAAAATATCGGAGAAAATAATGGCTGCATCTACACCGAGAATATCAACCGGCTGCAGGGTTACTTCGGCACAAAGCTCAGGAGATGTTACCAGTTCCTTAAATCCAGATACGCTGGCCCTGACCTCGCGGTACTCTTTGAGAATTCTTCCAGCCTGGCGCATCACCCAAACGGGTGGACGTTCGCACTGCTCACCCCGGGCAGCACGCAACAATAAATCGTTTTTCAATTGCATAGGCGCAAAAATAAGGGTTAAATATCATCTGGTTTCAGCAGTTCTTCGGGAAAGTTCACCAGAAAAACGTGCGCACTGGCACGCGTAATGGCGGTGTATAGCCAGCGGAAAAATCCTGTATCGGGTTCATTCTCCATTTTACCAATATCGATAAACACCACCGGCCACTGTCCGCCCTGCGCTTTGTGGCAGGTAACTGCGTAGGCGAACTTCACCTGCAGGGCGTTGAAAAAGGGATCTTCCGAAAAAATTTTCTGATTCCGTTTTCTTACAGAAGTTTCGTCGGGATAATCTTCGGCCACGCTGTGAAACAAGCCTTTTATTTTATCCTGTCCCAACGAGGGAGCCTTTTCGTAAATGGTGTCAAGCAGAATTTTCACTTCAAACGCCGGCGCGTCATAATCGGCCATCACCACTTCTACATCGGCAAAACGAAAGTCGTAGCGATCGATGTAATGCATCACTTTTCTGATTTCCATAATATCGCCATTGGCAATAAACGCCGCGGCAGGTAGGTCTTTGATCCAGAAATAATTATTCTTAACGATCATCATCAACTCTCCCGCTTCGAGTTCGTTGTCGAGCCAACGCACTCGCGTGCGAATAATCTGGTTGTATTGGTTGGCCATCCAGTTTGACCGGGTAACGACCAACGTGTTTTCCACCCCAAAATTACTATAAGCCCACTCCATCATCTCGGGCAATTCCTGTACATCCACGGTTCTGAAATCGGGCAAAGCACGATCAAGCCGCAGCACCCCTTGGCCGCTGGTGATCAAGTTGCGCACCTGGGTGGCATTGAGCAAAATGCCCGATTCGGCCTCCTGTCGAATGACTTCGGTGAGCGTGTATTCGGCAATGGTCAGGTCGTAGTGATGCTTCAGAAGGTTGATGTCCAGCGCGGGACTGTGTTCAAGCCCTACGGGTGGCAACTGCGCCTGGTCGCCGATCAGCAACAATCGGGAAGTGGGTTGCTGATAAACATACTCCATCAGGTCATCCAGCAGATTTCGGTTAGACAATCCGCCAGATCCCAATGCACCGCGCCCTGAAATCATCGAAGCCTCATCCACCACAAACAACGTGTTTTTATGCTTGTTGGGAGCGAGTCCAAATCGCGCCTCGCCATCAGCGGTAACGGTTTTTCGGTAAATGGTTTTGTGAATGGTATAGGCAGGCTGCTCCGAATAATTGGCCAGCACTTTTGCCGCTCGGCCGGTTGGAGCCATCAGCACCGCTCTTTGTTTAATCTCGGGCAACGTTTTCAGCAAAGCGCGCACCATCGTCGTCTTTCCGGTGCCCGCATAACCTTTCATCAAAAAGGTGCAGCGCGGCTTATGGCTAATCAAAAACCGAAACAGATAACCACTTAACCGATGCTGCCCAGAGGTGAGCGGATAGGAAAAGTGCCGCTGAAACTTTGACTGCCACTTTTCGATATCCGGTTTCATGTGGTGCTAAAGGTACACAGCTTTTTGAATGGATGCAGGCAACTTGGCGTAGTAGAAATGAATCCACCAGCCCCGCCAATTACTTGATTTTGCGGGCGAAACACACCAGGGTTACTGCATTTGACAATCATCGGGCGATTTAAAAAAAATTGTAGTTTTGTGATCTTAATTAAACTTGCCGGACACACATTATGAATGATCTGAGATTAAAAGTCAGCCAGCACATTTTCCCTGTGCTACTGATAGTTGCAGGACTTGTGTTATTGTTTTCAGGAACACAACAAAACTGGATGTTCAAACTTGGTGGAGCAGTCATTGCCCTGACGGGTGTGATTTCTGCCTTGAATATTGCTGGGTTTATCAGCAAAGGTGTGGGTCTTGTGATAATGGTCGTGATGATTTTAGGATCGGCAGCCATGGGCTATCTCGACTACGTTTCCATCGACTCTGAAATCCAGTACATCAAAAAGAAGGATATGATTGCCTCTGAGGTGATTCAACGCCTGAAGGACATACGAACTGCACAGGTGGCCTACAACGAGGCGAACGGTAAATACACCAGCCACTGGGACACCTTGCAGCACTTCGTTATGTCGGGCAAGGTGCCTATTATTCAAGCGTACGGAGAAAGGCCCGACACCCTCACCGAAGTCCAGGCGCTGGAGCTGGGGCTGATTGTTCGTGATACCGTTTACGAATCGGTGCTTGAAAGGGAGTTTCTTAACCCCAATTCACAAAGGCAGCGCAATTACCCCTTGCGTATCGATTCACTGCGCTATGTGCCACACAGCGGAAGAACAGTTTTTGAACTCGACGCCGGATTTATTACGGATGCCTCGGGCAGAAGAAGCGCCGTATTTATGGCGCGCGATCCAAAGCCTTTTGCTGGCGATGCGCTTCAGGTGGGTGATATGGAAAGAGTTTCCATATCCGGAAACTGGGTTGAATAACCAAAACATTTTTTGCCATAGCCGATTTGCGTTATAACGATTGTCATCTATCCATTCGTTTTGACGATAACGAGATTGTAGTAGCGCTTCAGGATCGGCAGCACTTTAACATCAGACAACAACACATTCTCCCGACTGAACAGGTAGGGAACACCGATTCAGTTGCCAATACCATTCAGCAGCTACAGCCGTTTAGCAGTGTCCAAACTGTTTCGTGTAGCTTTAATCTTCCAGACAACACGCTGATTCCCTGTTCGGTTTATCATAACGAATACCGGAATCAATACCTGTCGTTTAATTTCGACACGGAGGCCCATCAGCCCGTAACGGCAGACGAAATTTCATTTCTCGACGCACAAAACATTTATTTGCAGCCCAAAAGTGTAGAGGTGATCAGCAAGCTATTTCCGCAATGCCGGTTTTTTCACGAAACAACCGTAGAGATTGAACTGGCCATGCGGTTATCGAGAGTTTCGAACCCAAACGGAGCTTATTTGTACTTTTCCGACCGGTTTTTTAGGTTGTTGATTATCCGCAACGACAAGCTGGAACTGGCCAACACCTTTCACTTCGGCTCAGAAATGGACGTGGCTTATTACGTATTGTACGTTTTTGATCAGCTCGGCATCAGAAAATCTGAAATAGCCGTATCCGCCTCGGGCAAGATTGGCGAAGGCCACGCCGTGCTCAACTTGCTGCGCGAATATATTGGCAAAGTGACTATGCTGCAGTTCAGTCCGCTGGTGGATCTGAAACCATCCAAAGAAAATCAGCACGATATTTTGCGATTTTTCACCCTATATCACCAAATTCTGCTGTGCGAATCATAGGCGGAAAACATAAAGGGCGGCGTCTGCAACCTCCTATACAAGCCGGTGTTCGGCCCACCACCGATTTTGCACGCGAAAGCCTGATCAACCTGCTCAAAAACCGTCTCGACCTGACTGAAATCCATGCACTCGATTTGTTTTGCGGCACGGGTGCGGTAAGCTTCGAACTGGCATCGCACGGGGCAAAGTCAGTGACGGCCGTTGATAAAAATCCGCGGCTGCTGGCATTTATCCGCAAAAATGCAGCAACACTCGAATTGCCCATTCACACGGTACGGGCAGATGTTTTTAAGTGGATCAAAAAAAACCGCGGCACTTATGACTTAATCTTTGTCGATCCGCCCTACCACATCAAACGTCACGAAGAAATCCCTAAATTCGTTCTGGAATCGGGGTGGCTCAACGACGGCGGCTGGCTGGTAATAGAACATCCACGCGAAATCGACTTCAGCCAACATCCCCAGTATGAATCGCAGCGCACATACGGCGCGGTGCATTTCAGTTTCTTCACCAGATAATCGCAACAGTCATGGCAAAAATCGCAGTATTTCCCGGATCATTCGACCCCATCACCAAAGGACATGAAGATATCGTGAAGCGCGCATTGCCTCTTTTCGACCAAATTATTGTTGCCGTTGGCGTTAACTCGAGCAAAAAATCGCTCTTTCCGCTCAAAACCCGCATCAAATGGATTCAACAAACTTTCAGCGATGAACCAAAAGTTAAGGTCGAGTCATACGAAGGACTAACCGTTCACTTCTGCCAAAACCACCATGCGGAATGTATTTTGCGCGGACTGCGAAATGCTGCTGATTTTGAGTTCGAAAAAAGCATTGCACAGATGAATCGAGATTTGGTGAACCAGGTGGATACTGTTTTTTTAATGACTTCTCCGCAGTTTGCCGCAATAAGTAGCACAATTGTACGTGACATCATTCGGAACGACGGCGACGTCAGTAAATTTATACCGAATGCGATTGATATTCACGGTGAAGTATAATATTATTCTTGTTTTTGCACTGGTTGTGAGTCACATGACGGTGTTTTCCCAAGTGTCGATAATTGGAGAAGCGCCCGAATACAAAAACAAACAGGTGCTGCTGTATGCCGAAGCCGACCCGCTGAGCCGTAAGGAAGTGCTCTTGGCAGAAACCCACACCGACGAGGCTGGAAACTTTCAACTTCAAGCGACAATCAATCAAACACAGCCACTGCGCTTAATGATCGATCGTATTTCAGGCTATCTCGTGGCCCTTCCGGACGAGACCTATCAAACTTTCTTTCCGCCAATGGCCGACGATCAAGTCAAGAGTTTTAGCGGTGCCACCACCATTGAGCTCATTTTTACAGACCCCGCTCCAAACGACATCAATCGCTTGCTGAGCGACATCAATTTTGCCATTGACTCGATGCTCATTGAGAATATATCGAGGGTGGGATCACGCCACTTTTTACCGGCACTAACTGCCTTTCAGCAACAACTGGAGGAACGCTTCAGCACAAAAAACAGCCACCCTTACCTGGCGCAGCACTTAAAGTACACCCTGGCACTGACCGAATTCAGCACCCGCTCTCACACGCGCTACGATCTGTATAAGAAGCACCTGCAAACCGGCGACTTGGAAATGCACCCCACCTTTTTCGCATTTTTGCAAAGCTACTTTCAACAGTATTTTCAGCGATATGAATCGAACTACGGCACCAATCAAATATTGCCGGCACTTCAATCAGAATCTCCCGGAACTGAATTGTTGGAATTGATGAAAAAAGACGACCTATTGAAAAACGACACCCTGCGACAGTTGGTGGCCATTCATGCGCTGATGGAAACCTACCATGCCGGCGTTCCAAAAAGAAAAGCCGCCGATGCATTGGATTATATCGCACAAAACGGCACCACCGATTTTATCCGGCTGTCGGCCGCCAACACCAAAGATTTGCTCACCAAAACCACCCCCGGTTTTGAAGCACCAAATCTGCAGTTTTTAAATCAATATAACGAGCTGGTTTCGCTGTCTGATTTGCGCGGTAAATATGTCTATCTCGAATTTATTTCCACCTGGTGCAGCGATTGCAAACGCGAACAAGTTATTCTCCCCGATTTACTGGCCGAGTATGCCGATGTCACCGAAGTGCTCACCGTAATCGTGGGCTCCAGTCGCGAGGAGTATAATCGTTATATCTCTGCAAACCCCCAGTACTCCTGGAGCATCCTGTTTGATGGCACAGGCTACAAAAGCATCGATAACTATCGAGTACGGTCCCTGCCCACCTATTTTTTAATCGACCCAAAAGGCCAGCTCGTGCTTTCTCCAGCTCCAACACCCACCGATGGCATTGTAGAACATCTTTATCCTGTTTTGCAAAAAGCGCGCGACGCACGTCGCATTCAGGTTGGCGAGTAATCGCAGATCTGCAAAGAAAGAAGAACAGTCAATGATGCCGCATGAGCTCACACTGCATTTTGTTTTTTGGGCGTGCCCCTGCGGGTCGGGCTATCCGTTGCAAGTCCTCGCTGCGCTGCGGGCTTTCCACTGCTATCCCTCACGCAGATTCGCATTAACCACAACATCGTCACTTCGCATAAAATAGAAAACATCCAAGCTTAAGTTATTGGAATTC
>CAZARI010000059.1:0-13872 GCA_964487545.1 uncultured Cryomorphaceae bacterium | reverse complement strand
CCAATGAAACCAATCCCCTACGGTCGTCAGCACATTACCGACGAAGACATTAAAGCAGTAACCGCTGTTCTTCAATCCGATTATTTAACCCAAGGCCCCGAAATCTCAAAATTTGAGAATGCCTTTGCCGACTACACTAAAGCACAATATGCTGTGGCAGTGTCGAACGGAACGGCGGCGCTTCACCTCTGCACGCTTGCACTAAATGTTAAACCCGGACAAAAGGTCATCACTACCCCCATCACTTTTGCGGCAAGTGCCAACTGTGTACGCTACTGTGGCGGCGAAGTGGTTTTTGCAGATATTGACCCCGAGACCTACCTGCTCGATATCAACCCTGTTCGCGAGTTGCTCCAATCTGCTCCGGCTGGAACTTATGCCGGAATTATTCCTGTTGATTTTGCCGGTCGAGCGGTAAACTTAGACGCATTTCGTTCGCTGGCCGATGCGCACAACCTGTGGATTATCGAAGATGCTTGTCACGCTCCCGGTGGGTATTTTAGCGACAGTCAATCAAAGCCGCAGCACTGTGGCAATGGTGCGTTTGCCGATCTGGCCGTGTTTTCTTTTCACCCAGTTAAGCACATCGCGGCAGGTGAAGGTGGAATGATCACCACCAACGATGAATCGCTCTACCAAAAATTACTCACTTTACGCACGCACGGAATCACCAAAAACGAAGAAGATTACCAGAATTTACCCGAATTAGCGATAGCAGAACCGCGAAATTCAGAAACAGCAAAACAACACTATCCCAATTGGTACATGGAAATGCAGGAGCTGGGATATAACTACCGACTCACAGATTTTCAGGCAGCTCTCGGCTTGAGTCAGTTGCAACGTGCAGATTCGGGATTGCAGCGCCGGCTCAAAATAGCCGCACGATATCAGGCCGCCTTTGCAGATTTGCCATATATCACCGATCTCAATAACCACCCCGGACACGAAGGACACGCCCATCATTTATATGTGGTGGAAGTTGATAACCGTCTGGATTTATACAACCACCTGCACGCGAAAAAGATTTACGCACAGATCCATTACATTCCGCTTCACCTGATGCCGTATTATCAAAACTTGGGCTGGAAGAAAGGAGATTTACCCAATGCGGAGAAATATTATGAGCGTTGTATCAGTTTGCCGATGTACCCAACACTGACGGATAAAGAGCAGGATTGGGTGATTGCGGTAGTGAGGGGGTTTTATGAGAAACGGTGACCGGATCGGTTCACGGTTCACGGTTCACAATCCACACCCCACGGTTCACGGTTCACGGTTCACAATCCACACCCCACGGTTCACGGTTCACAGTTCACGAAACATACCTCCCAATCTTCTCCCGCAATGTCTCCACCGTTTCCCATTGATCATTATTTTTGGAAGTGTAATGAAATCCTTCGGGCACTTTTTTGGCGTTAAAAGATTTGATAAACTCATCGAGATTCCAAGAGGCTTTGGTCGGAAGAATTACGTAATACTGCCCCAAATCGTAAGTGGTGAAAGCATCTGAAGGTGTAATCATTTCTTCGTGTACCTTTTCTCCGGGACGGATGCCTACGATTACTTTTTCACAATCAGGACAAACCGCATCGGCCACATCCAATATTTTGTATGAAGGAATTTTGGGTACAAACAGCTCGCCACCCCAGGCATTCTGAAGCGCGTGCAATACCATTTCCACGCCTTCTGAAAGCGAGATATTGAAGCGCGTCATATTGGCATCGGTAATGGGCAGCTTTCCCGTCTCCTTTTGTTGCATGAAAAACGGAATCACCGAGCCGTTCGATCCCATCACGTTGCCGTAGCGAACCACAGAAAAACGAATGGGATTTCGGCCGCGAATGTTATTGGCCGCGATAAAGAGTTTGTCGGAGGTAAGTTTGGTTGCACCGTAAAGGTTAATGGGTGCGCAGGCCTTGTCGGTAGAGAGCGCCACTACCCTTTCCACTCCGGTTGACAGTGCAGCTTTAATCACGTTTTCAGCTCCTCCCACATTGGTTTTCACACACTCATCAGGATTGTATTCTGCGATATCCACATGTTTCATCGCAGCCGCATGAATCACGTAGTTAATACCATTCATAGCGCGTTTCAGTCGGTCGTAATCGCGCACATCGCCCACAAAATATCGAATTGCAGGATAGACGTTGGTCGGAAACTCCTTCGCCATCTGGTATTGCTTCTGCTCGTCGCGGCTATAAATTACGAGTCGTTTTATACCGGGATAACTAGCGAGAATGTGTTTAGTCAACGCTTTACCCAAAGAACCTGTACCGCCAGTAATGAGAACTTCCTTATTTTCCAATGAATGTGTTTTTAGCTTGATTGCTGGCAAATTTAAAAATTAATGGTTGGATGTAAAGCGTAAACCTTGAACGGTGTATTGTGATCCGAATATTGTGACTGAGCGCGCAAATAGTTCACCTATCCCCCATTCACCATTCACCATTCACCATTCACAATTCACCATTCACCATCCCCCATTCACAATTCACAATTCACCATTCACCATTCACAATTCACCATTCACAATTCACAATTCACCATTCACAATTCACCATTCACCATTCACCTAACCTTCTCAATATTTTTAAACTTCCCAGTTCTTGGATGGATTTCAAATTTTTCCACAAACTTCACCACAAGTGCGTAATCCGGAAAGCGACGGTTCCAACGGTTTAATGCTTCAACTTTGATATCCGCTTTTTCAAAATCTGCATTTGGTTTGATCAGGAGCTCTATCGGACCAGCGCCTTGTTGAATGAATTTATAATGATCACAACTCTCAAAATCCATAAACATCTCTGCAGCGTGGTGATGCACAAATTGACTACCGTCCGGAAAATCGAGCACATCATCCATACGGCCCAAAATCCGGCCGATGACCCTGTTAGGAAATGCTTTATCATCCACCACCGTCCCGACATCATGGGTGTTGTAACGAATAAACGGCATGGTGTAGTTGATCAGGTTCGTCACCACGGGTGTGCCCACTCTTTTGCCGTCATCTACCCGCTCATCGATAAACTCAATCGCAAAGGAATTGCCAATGACCCGCCGCTTACCGGAGTCGTTAATGTCATACGCCAGGGTCGGCACTTCCATCAGGCCATAATGACTGACCACATTCTTACTAATCCGGTCAAAAAAACGCTCATACTGATGCGGAAAAATGGTTTCGGAGGTGAGCACTACCCACGGAATGTTCCATTTTTTTCGCTGCTGCTGCAAGGTGGTGGCCACCATGTCGAGTACCGACGGTGTGCTCCAAAGAATGTACGGTGGATCGGCTTCAATCTGCCGAATGATCTCTGCAGGTGGATCGTAAATCGAAATAATCTTGCGCTGAAAAATGCCGAGTGCTTGTTGAAGTTTCTGGATGATTGACAAGTCCTGCTCCACCCCAAACTGATCGTCGGACTCGTAGCGCGTGATCATGGTGATTTTCTTTGCCGGGTGATAGCCAATATTGCGCAGCATGGCAAATACCCGCACGTGGGCCGTGTAGTCTTCGTATTTGGTTTGATAAATCCGAAAAGGCTCTCCGGTAGATCCACTGGTGGTGTGCACGTTGAGCCGATCAGAAATCGGAACCGTCATGATGTCTTCATAGGCGTGTTCGCGCAGCACATATTTATCAATCACAGGAATTTTCAGCACATCATCCCACGATCGAATCTCAAGATTGAGCACACCGGCTTGTGCATACCATTCGCGGTAAAACCTGGAATGTTTGCGGGCGTGGTCAAATACCTGTTTGAACTGCTGTAACTGCATTTCGCGCAGTTTATCAATGTCGACTTTTTCCCAACGACGGATATCAAAATAATATTTCAGCAAAGGCAAGATCACAGCTCAAAGTATATTGGTGAACCCAGTCACACCACCTTTTCGGTTTCGGGTTTTTTAATGGTGTTAATCACATACGATGGGCGCTGCTTGGTTTCGATGAAAATTTTGCCGAGGTATTCGCCAATGATTCCGAGAAACGCAAAGTTGAGTCCAAAGAGAAATAAAATCAGCACCATTACCGACGTCCAGCCAGGATAAGTGTCGCCGTTTAAATATTTGAAAACTAGAAATACAATGGCGATAAAACTACACAGACTCACCAACAAACCGGTGTAGGTAGCCAGCCGAATCGGAAACATCGAAAAGGAAAATAACCGTGCCAGGGTGAGCGAGATCATTTTGCGCAGGTTGTAGCCCGATTCTCCCGCCAACCGGGCATCGCGCTTCAGCGGAACAATCGAATAATCGGTGCCAATATAATACAGCAAACTGATGGGAGTGGCCGATTTTTCCGGAAAACGCTTCAGCTCATCCACCACTGTTTTTCGAATCACGCGAAACATGCCGAGCCGCGGTTCAATTTTGATGCTTGTGAAGCGACTCGAAAATTCGTAAAACAAACGCGACACAAGCTTTTTGAAGAATGAATCCTCCCTGCTTTCCCATTGAGAAATGGCCATCGATGCGTTGTTCTCTTCAAGACTTTCCACCAGCTTATGAATGTCCTCCGGGCGATCCTGTAGATCAGAATCCATGATCACAATATAATCGCCATTGCTGTTGTCGAGTCCTGCCCTAATGGCGCCCTGTTGGCCAAAATTTCGGGCCAGTTTAATTCCCGTGATTTCAGGATGCTGCGTGCACAAAATTTCGATCACCTTCCAGGATTCATCCCTGCTGCCGTCGTCGATCAGGACGATTTCGAACAGCGGGGTCATAGCCACCAGTGCGGGTTTGAGGCGGTCGATGAGCGCGTGTAGCACTTCTTCATCGTTATAAACCGGCACAACGGCCGAAATCTTTTTTGGCGATTTATTGGTCACGGTTCGCGTATTTGAGTGCAGTTGCACTATCGTGGCCTAAATTAAAAATCAAATCCCAAATGCTCACACCGTGTTCAAATTCTCCATAAAGTTGGGGATATTCAGCATAGCCGCTATAGTTGAAATATTCCAGGGAAATACCCGCTTCCTCAAATCGATGCGGCTCCATGTAGGCTTTGGCAGCGGCTCCACTCAGGTAGCCCGTGGCCCCAATTTCTTTGCAAATGTCCACCAGTCGCTGGGTTTTGTCTTCGTGCAGCTCAAACTCCGACGAGAACCTGATTTCGGTATCGATGCCAAGAAAATGCATAACGGCGCGGATAAAGTGCAAATTCACCTCGGTGAGGTATTCAAAAGTGCAATTGCGATACAGCGGCTCAATCCAGTCAGACATTTCTGCAAAATGCGGTGCGTCTTTATAGCTCTGTTTCAGCGATCCCCAGTGCGACTCAGTCCACGACAAATCGGCAATGCGCGTATCCCTGATTCGCTGAAAGTACTTGCCCTTAACCTCAACAGGAATGGTGAGCCACTTGAGCCCCTGCGGCGTTTTAATCTTGTTGCGGTTGCGCCAGTCGCGGCGGGTATATTGCATGTCATCAAACACTACGAACACATCACAGCGGGCAATGCTATCGAAATAGCCTTTCCACGGAATGTAATTCGACTGGGTAATCAATGCGTCCATGCGCGGATTGTTTTTGGCTGAGCCGCGAAAGTAACCAAAAATCGGTCAGTCGCTTTAACCGGAGGTGACTTAACACCCAACTTTTCACCTTACATTTGTGGTTTGAAATTTGCCCGTACAGCGAAAAATTTTTTAACTATGACCCCCATCCTTCGTCCGTTTGCCGGAATTTGTTTGTTTTTATCTGTTTTTATGTTCAGTGCTTTAGAATCGCGAGCACAAATCATTGATCTGACGTGGAACATGCTCACCGATGTAACCTTCAAAGATGTGTACCTTGAGGAATACGACATCTACTACTACTACCCCACTTTTGGTCCACAGGTACTCGACATGGAAGGCCGCGAAGTGAAGATTTCGGGATATGTTATTCCCGTAGATTACGATGAGGACTACTACGTGCTTTCGGCATTTCCGTTTGCTCAGTGTTTTTTCTGCGGAGGCGCCGGGCCCGAATCCGTTATTGACCTGCGTTTAAAGCCCGGTCATAAAACCTTTAAAACCGATGAACGCCGCACTTTTCGCGGAGTATTCACCACCAATACCACCGACATCTACTCTCTGAACTACATTTTGGAAGAAGCCGAAATGCTGCATTAGTCCCGGCAATACCAGTCGAATCAACCCTACTTTCGTTGAGCGCTTTTACGGCTTTCGAATACAGCGGCAACGCCACTGCAAATTTTTACTCTGAGCCATGTATTCACCATTGGTAAAATCAACCGCATAAGCCTTTGCCGAATCAATTTCGGTACTGCTCCAATACTTCGCTAAATCTCCGTCGGCAGCAAAGTTGCCCAGGTATTCACGGGCATCGTACAAGGCCAGCAGTTCGTCGCGGGCGGGTAAATACCAATCGCTGTGACCGAAATACTCCAACTCACTGCATTTTGATGCCGCTGAGGTAATGTTGTTCTGCATGGAGTGCCAATTTATGGTTTGCGTATTGCCAGATCCAAAACCATTGTGATTTGCATCAAGAAGCAGATTTGATGGCCCCCACACAAAATACGGCTGAATATCCTGCGGATACACATAGATGGTTGCACCAAAATAGTTGATGCTTTTGAGCTCGGCCATGGTCACCTCAAACTGATCACCATAACCCACACCGGCAGCATTCTGCGCATAACTGCGAATATAGTAATGCGTTCCGCTGGCCAGATTGTCGATAATCAATTCAAATGCACCTTCGCCGACGCCTTCAGATTTGCTGGCGGCGGTTTCAATAACTGGATTGGGGAGTACGCCCCAGCAAAAACCGCGATCAGTAACCTCAGCTCCACCGAGATTCAACACCGTGGCTTGTGCTTTCACCGTTTGATTTGGGAGTAATGTTACCGCGTCGGTGCGCACTTCCGGAACGGTGAATACTACTTCATCGTCATCCTTTTTGCAAGCCATTAGAAAGAGGGTACAAACAAAACTCAGCCGCAAAAAAGATAGGGTCTTCATGATATTTAGATAAAAATTAATGCATACGCTGGTAGCTTCGGGCAAAATCCTTAGCAAAATAAGTCAGTATGATTTGTGCTCCGGCGCGTTTGATTCCGGTAAGCATTTCAATCATGGCTGGCTCTTCATCAATCCAACCGTTGGCCGCTGCCGCCTTGAGCATTGCGTACTCGCCGCTAACGTTGTAGGCCGCCACCGGCACAGTCGAAATGTCATTGAGCAGCGAAATGATGTCGAGATAGCACAATGCGGGTTTCACCATCAGGTAATCGGCTCCTTCGGCAAGGTCAAGCTCCGCCTCACGAATGGCTTCGGTGCGGTTAGCAAAATCCATCTGATAGGTTTTTTTGTCGCCTTTTTTGGGTGTTGAATCGAGGGCTTCGCGAAATGGACCGTAGTACGAACTGGCGTATTTTGCCGTGTAGCTCATGATGCTCACCTCGGTGAAATCAGCCTGATCGAGCGCATCGCGAATATAGCCCACGCGTCCGTCCATCATATCCGACGGACCGATAATGTCAAATCCGGCTTGCGCTTGTGCCACCGACATTTTGGCCAGAATGGGCAGGGTTTCGTCATTGATAATCTCATCGCCTTTTACCAGCCCATCGTGTCCATCGCTGCTGTATGGATCCATGGCCACATCGCTCATCAGGGCCACCTTCGGAAAACGCGTTTTAATTTCACGTGCTGCTTTCAAATAAAAATTATCGCTGTGGTGGGAATATGATGCGTGGCTGTCTTTTAGCCGATCTTCTACCGCCGGAAAGAGCACAAACGACTCGATGCCAAGTTCAAGGCACGATTCTATTTCTTTCAACACCAAATCAATCGAAAATCGGCTGATGCCCGGCAAGGCGTTTATTGGTTCTTCGCGGCCCGTACCATCGAGCACAAACATCGGATAAATCAGGTTTTCTGGGCCGAAATATACCTCGCGCATCATGTTGCGAATAGCTGCAGATTTACGGTTTCTTCGTGGACGATTGATCATTTTACTTTGTTTAACTTTCGGACTTTTGAGTACAACAAAGAAACAACATAGAAATTGAATACCACTTCTGAGGCTTGTTATATTGAATGTCGCGATTTGCGATTTGCGTATTCGAACGGGCAGCAAATACCATTTCCGGACTTGTGTTTTGGGCGGGGTGAGTCGTGGCTAATTACCGGTGCTTCGGGCTCGGGCAAAACCACGCTATTGCATCTGATGGCCGGCTTGTTAAAACCAAACCAAGGGACGATTCGCATTGGCGATCAGACCACCAGTAAGATGAGCAATGCAGCGCTCGATAAATTTCGCGGAAAGGAGATTGGCATTGTGTTTCAAACCGCACACTTTGTGCAATCGCTATCGGTGGCTGAGAACCTGGAACTTTCACGATTTTTGGCAAAAAACACTCCTGATCGCGAAAGGGTGCTGGCACTACTCGAAAGGTTGGGTTTGGCAGATAAGGTCCACAAAAAACCGCATCAACTCAGCGTGGGAGAGCAACAACGCGCGGCCATTGCGCGAGCCATGGTAAACCGTCCGGCTGTGGTGCTTGCCGACGAACCTACTGCCAGTCTGGACGACAACAATTGCCGAATCATGACCGAATTGCTGCAAAAGGAATCTACCGAAAACGGTTCCACGCTGATTATCGTCACGCACGACAAACGACTGAAAGATCTCATTGAAAATGTTGTAGAACTATGAACCTGAGTTATATCAGTTTTAAGAATTTACTGAGCAAGCCGCTATCGAGTTTGCTGAGCCTGCTGCTGTTGGTTTTGGGTGTCGCCATGATTTCGTTTATGCTGGTGGTGAACGATAACCTGCAAAAGGATTTTAAAAAAAACATCAGAGACATCGACCTGGTGGTGGGCGCTAAGGGGAGTCCGCTGCAATTGATTTTGTCGGCCGTGTACCAAATTGACAACCCCACCGGAAACATCAACTACCACGATTTGCGCCGCACCCTGCACAATCCGCTCGTAGAAAAGGTAATTCCGCTGGCCTATGGCGACAACTACAATGGATTTAGAATTGTTGGAACCGACGAACAATACCACCAGCACTACGGGGTGGAAATTGCCGAAGGCGCAATGTGGACTGCTGCATTGGAGTGTTTGGTAGGTAGTCAAGCGGCTAAAGAACTCGGACTCAAAATCGGCGATGAATTTTATAGCCAGCACGGACTGTTAGACGATACGCACGTGCATGACGAAATGGCCTTTGTGGTAACTGGCATCCTTGAAACTTCAGGTACCGTTATCGACCGGCTGATTCTAACGCCCTTTCAAAGTGTTTGGCTTATTCACGATGAACATGATCACGACCATGACCATGACCATGATCACGACCATGATCACCACCACCATCATCACCATCATGAAGTTCCCGCTTTGGACGACATTTCGACCGAGGACAGGGAAATTACCGCCGCATTGGTGTCGTTTAAAAGTTCGCTCGGCATGATGATGCTGCCCTCAGCGATAAACCGCGACACAAAATTTCAGGCAGCTTTGCCCGCTATTGAGATCAGCCGCTTGTTTGAGTTGTTTGGAGCAGGAATTTCTGCTTTGCGCGTCATTGCGGCAGCGATCATTATCATTTCGGCGCTGAGCATGTTCATCTCATTGTTTAACTCGCTAAAGGAGCGCAAATACGAACTCGCGCTGATGCGATCGATGGGCTCCTCTCCTGCCCGCTTGTTTGTCATGATTTTGGTGGAGGCCAATATTTTGGCTGTTGCGGGTATTGTGGTAGGCTACGTGGTTTCTCGATTAGGATTGTGGCTGGCCTCTGAAATTGCCGTCGGTCAGATGGGTGGTAATATTTTATCGCTCGCTCCCATCACTGCCGAGTACCTGCTGTTTTTGCTGGTGATTGTGGTGGCCAACCTCGCTGCTGTTATTCCAGCCTTTCAGGTAACACGATTGAATATTTCGGAAATTTTGACTAAGAAATAACCGTACTTATGGCTGAAAGTAAGATTGCGACACGGGGGGGTTCGCCCAGTTTTGGGGTGGCTCCAATAACGCGGAGATGAAAAATCGGATGCAATCTTTCTGTTCATTGCACGGATAAAAACAATTCCTATCACCAACCTTACATTCAACCATACCACCTGTTCATTAATCCTGACTTTGATCGTTACTACCTTTACTTTTGGTCCATCAACTCGAAATGTGCATTAGCTTTTGCTAAATCATTTCGACTAAAGGATTCAACATCAAACCATACCATATGAAATTAAAATCAACGCTGTTCGGACTGCTTATCGGTTTACAGGGCTTTGCGGCCGATCTTGTCGTAGAGGAATTCGGACAGCCGCCATCATTTGCAAGCATCGGAGCCGCTGTAGCAGCAGCCAACGACGGCGATCGAATTCTGATTAAAAATCGTGCGGGGAATGTCCCCTGGATCGAAGATGTAACGGTTAACAAATCACTACATTTCCTCAGTTATGCCAATGATGATTTCTTTATCGTTCAGGGCAATTATTTAATTGACCGGGCGCTGAATCGAAAAGTAGTTTTTATTGGAATGCGCAACACGTCAGGTAGCATTGGGCAAGGAGATGGACCCTACAACAATCGCAGCGTGCACGTTTCGGTTTTGGATAGTTGGTTTCAGAGTGGTGGTGTATCCTTCTCGAGCAATACTTATGATGTTCAGGTCATCGGTTGTAAATTTGATATGGGCCGCATTCGGATAAGTGTCGGCAATATCATCGGAAACGACGTTTATGGCGAAAATATAGGTGCCGCGCTGGTCGACGTGAATAATTCTTCCACGGGATTTCTCGGAGATACCCTTCACGTTATTGGCAATAAAATCCAATATATCACCGGCACCAGTTTAGAGGCTGCGGTGCGGGTGGGAACCAGACAGCAAATTGTGCATATACGTAATAATTACATACGATTTAAAATGGACGGACTGCGCATCCATCACTCCACCAACGAGCCGGTACCTTGCCTAATATACAACAACACCATCATCGGCGAAGGACCGGGAGTTTCCAACCAGCGCTACGGAATACGTATTTCAGGCATTCAGGACAACAGCATTTGGGAAATTATGAACAACGTGGTTATTGCCAGCGGCCTCACTGGGGTCACTTTATCGGCGATATCTGCCTCTACCAGCAATGCTACAGTTAATGCCTATTTCAATTATGTCTCCTCGGGATGGACCTCTGCCATTACGGGCAGCTTTACCTTCAATGAGCTGAACTACACCAATCAAAACATTCAATTAAACCTCGATGACGGCACTTTTGCCAATGTAAATAACGCCATTGACGGTGGAAACCCTTCACCACTTTTCTATGATCTTGACTTGAGCCCCAACGATGCCGGCGCTTATGGTGGATCATTCACTCTCAACAATTTCTTTCCACAGCACACCGGGTCGGCAAGAATCGGTATTGTGAGCTATCCTTTTAACATTCGAAACGGAAATACAATTAGGATGAATGCCATGTCGTATGACCGCTAAAGGATCGCACAGATTAATTCTTTCCAGTTAAACTCAAATAAACATCATGAAACAAATTACACTTCTTTTCCTCATTGTATTTCATCTCCAAAGCTTTGCAATCGATCGCATTGTTGAGGAGTTTGGTTTTCCTCCGGCCTATTCCAGCATTGGTGCGGCCGTTGCAGCAGCCAATGACGGTGATCGGATTATCATTAAAAACCGAGCGGGAAATATTCCGTGGATCGAACACATCACCATCAATAAATCACTACAGTTTCTGAGTCACGCCAACGATGATTTTTTCGTAGTTCAAGGCAACTACACCATCGAACCCATCGACGGATTGGATATAGCTATTATTGGTATGCGAAACACTGGAGGCAACATCCTGCAAGGCTCTGGTACTGCACCCAATAGGTCAGCAAAAGTGAGCATTATGGACGCATGGCTGCAAGACGGTGAAATTATCCTAACCAACAATGCATTTGATGTTCAAGTCATTGGAAATAAAATAAATTCCGGTCGAATTCACATTGCGATTGGCAACATCATCGGCAACGAAGTATACGGACAGAATGTGGGCAGTTCTTTGGTGTCGGTTTCCAATCCAAACTCCATTTTTCTGGGCGACACTTGTATGATTACTGGCAATAAAATTCATCTCATTACCAGCGTTTACAACCATTATGCGCTGGAGATTAGCAATAACCAACAAGTTGTTCACATCCTAAACAATTACATCCGGTTTTCAGCAGTTGGGATTTATATTTCCAACGGCATCAATAACCCAATTATTAATCAAGTCAGAAACAACACCTTTCGAGGTGAAACTTCCTTTTTACCCAATACTTCTTCACAGTATGGCATCCGTGTCTTTAACACACCAACTAATTCTATCTGGGAGGTAATGAACAATGCTTTTATTCGGGGCAACATCTACTCAACCAACCGAATAGCCCTTAGTGCGAGCTCGGTGAACGGACAGGCTAATGCCTATTACAATCACATGTCATCCGGATGGACCCAATACGTATCGGGAGCCTGGACATTCAGTGATTTAAATCCGGCAGGACAAACCATTGAGATCGATCAAGAAAACGGCCAGCTTCTCAATGCTCCCAACGCCATAAACGGAGGAAATCCCGCACCGCAGTTTTATGATCTTGATCTGACACCAAACGATGCCGGTGCCTATGGCGGTTCTTTTACCCTTAATAACTTTTTTCCACAGCACACCGGTGCAGCCAGAATCTACAACGTGATCTATCCATTTAACGTCCGCGCTGGAAACACTATGAATATCAAAGCTTATTCATATGACCGATAATCTAATAACCATGAAGCAATTTATACTGACTACCATCGCACTATTTGCTTTGCTCTCGGTCAACGGCCAACAGCTCACCACCGCCGAATACTTTTGGGGAACGGATCCCGGATCTGGAAACGGAATACCCATGGCTGCATTTGACGGCAATTTTAACCAAGCCATAGAAACGATTTTTGGCAACTCGATGAACGTACCCGCTCAGGGAACACACACCCTGAGTCTCCGCACACGTGATGCCCTAAACAACTGGGGACCGGTATTCACTGTTGTCGTAAATGTTGCGGAACCCCTTTCGGAAACCCGCGAAATAAAAGTCACTTCGGCTGAATATTTCTTTAATGACGATCCAGGCCCAGGAAACGGAACACCCATGCTGGCAGTTAATGGCGATTTTTCATCGGCAATAGAACAACTGAAAGGCGGTGCCATTCCCGCCCCCATTCAAGCCGGAATTCACGTTTTATGGATGCGCGCTCGCGATGCTGAAAATAACTGGGGTCCCAAATTTGGCGTGGTGGTAAATATGGACACTACCATCACCGGTTTTAACGCGGAGATTTCAGGACTACAAACCCTTTGTACCTCCGACGCCAACCCCACCTACTCCACCCAGATTACGCCAGGCAGCACTTATAACTGGACGGTCATCAACGGAGAACTGATATCTGGTCAGGGAACCACCACCATCACTGTAAACTGGAATGCCGAGGGTCCGCATTCGGTGCAACTTGAAAAATGCCTCGGCACCATTTGCGAAGAAGATGAAATGCTGGTGACGATTAACCCCACCCACACCACAGAAAGCAGTTTAGCCATTTGCTTTGGCGAATCGGTTTTTCTCGGTGGAACCATGCAGAGCGAATCGGGCATTTATACCGACATTTTTGAAAATCAGGCCGGTTGCGACTCTACTGTTCACACCACGCTCACGGTGCTACCAGAAATAGCGTTGACCATTGAGGCTTCTGCTACTGAAGTTTGTGCGGGCGAAAGTGTTACCCTAACCGCTTCGGGTGCAGATTCCTTTTCCTGGAGTTCTGGCATTAACAACGGCCAAGCTTTTACACCCACTGAAACGACAACCTACACCGTG
>CAZARI010000058.1:0-13988 GCA_964487545.1 uncultured Cryomorphaceae bacterium | reverse complement strand
AAATTCATGAGGTTTTTAGGAACTGACAAGATGGGGTTAGTCGGGGGGATACATTTAAATGATTGCGGCAGCGAAATTTTCATCAAATATTTTCAGCGTCTGATTGCGGAATCCAGCCTTCGTTTCCACTGGCAATTTGAATGTTAATCCAGCCGTCGCGCTCATTAATGACACGGACTTTGGTGCCCTCGTGAATAACAAATACGTTTACGCCGGCATTGGTGGGCGCACCTTTCACGTCCACGCGGGGCGAAAGGATAATGGCTTCGGTTTTGGCTTCCACCATCTGGAGTGCCTGACTAGCTTGATACCAGGTGAAAAGTGAAATCAACAGCAATAATAAGGCGGTGTAGAAAGCGACAATCCGAATTCCACGTATGGTCGAAAGCAAAAACACCAACACCAGTATCATTGCCGTGGTCATGAATCCAACGGCCCACCAGGCCCAGGTTTCCACACCAGTAGCAAGGGTAAAGGTGTTCCACCAGCGCGATATATTGAGCTGTGGCAGTTTCTCAATATTGTCCTTAATTCGATCGTTGGCCAGTTTCAGATTGTAGTGGATGTCCACATCCTCAGGAGCCATTTTTAACGCACGCTCGTAGTTCAAAATAGACCGACCCACGTCGTCCGATTTAAAGTATGCATTGCCCAAATTGAAATATAGTGCAGCCGACTCTCCGTGTTTCGTAAGTTCTTCATAGTGCGCAATAGCCTCTTGAAAATGGCCTGATTGGTAGGATTCGTTGGCTTGCTCAAAACGGTGCAATAAATCATCTTCCTGCGCCTGACCCGAAAGCACTGGCAGCAGAAACAACAAAAGTGATATGATTCGGAGCTTCATTATGAGATCTTTTTTTGAAGTTCACCGATCAATTTGGCTGCGGCCTGATAATCTGACTCTGGCTGCAAATCGCTGGTAGGAGCGAAGCGGGCAATTTCGCATCGCGATAACAAATCCATCAACTCGATGATTACAGTAGATTCCACATTCCTTTCTTCTAGCCCCATGCGGATTTGTTCGCGGCTGAGCGAAGAGGGACTGATGTTGAGTTTTCCGCCCAAATAGCCGTACAGTGCTTTGAACACTGCATCGTAAAATCCTTCGCGATCGTTGGACTGTAGCTTTTGTTTGGCGTGGATCAGTAACTTTTTAGCCATTCTTCCGGCCCGTCGACTGCGCACCGAAACCTCATCTTGTTGTTGCTCGATGTACTTTCTTCGGACGATGAAAAACACGAGTACAAATGCCGGAGAAAAAAACATCAAACCGAAAAATAACGGGCTTTTGTAGAAGTATTCCGAGCGCTGTTGTAGCTTTTCGGCGGGCTTGATATAACGGATATCCTGATCCAGAATAACTACGTCTTGCTTGGTCGATCCGGTATAGCCACCCGAAGTGGCCACACTTCCTTCGGCGCGTTCTACTTCAATAGAAATGGCATCCGACCGGATGGTCTTATAGTTTTTGTCAACCACATCAAAATAGGTGTAGGCGATGGGTTCAATGGTGTAGGATCCGGCATGGCGCGGGATGATAAGGTATTCAAAATCACGACTTCCCGACAGGCTTCCACCAGAGGTTGAAAAGCGATTGGTGACTTTCGGGTCATACACCTCGAAGTCTTTCGGAAATTTAATTTCAGGGGCATTGACGAGCTTGAGATTGCCACGTCCGGAAATTTTCACGTTAAGGGTAATCGCGTCGTTGGCACTAATCGTGTTGCGATCGGTTTTGACTTCAAAATTGAAAAGTCCGACATCTCCACGAAAGCCAGCGGGAGCGGGGGGCAGCGGCAGCACTTCGAGTTTGGCTTTATTGCTTTTCACCTTAACGGCCCGTCCTGGATTAAAGAAGCTGTAATCTACGCGTGCCTCGATTTCCATTGGGTCGATTTCCAAAGTACCATGCTGCTGTGGAAATAAAATCTGTCGACGCAACACCGCTACCCGATATTGTTTTCCATTAATGACCTCCAAATTATTCAGCCAGCCGGCCTGCTCTTCATTAAAATCGTGACTGAAAAAGCCATTGGTAGCCGGAAAGTTATAGTCGATAAAATCGATGTTGCGGTAGCGCGAATAAACGTAATAGGTCACCACCACTTGTTCGCCTTTATACACTTTTTGTTTATCGAGCCGGATTTCGGCAAGCAGATCTTCATCGCCCTGAACATTTTGCGAACGGCCCTGTCCGTTGCCTGCTACCGAACTGCTGGCGGCTTCAGCAACGGTGAGTGTAATGGGATCGGATTGGAAATTTCCCTGATCGGTTTTGGCAATGGCTGCACCAATTGTAAATGTTCCCGTGCTTTTGGGTGACAGGGTGTAAGTAAAGCTTATGGTGCTGCTGGTTTCTCCATTGATAAACTGATAGTTGGTTGATTTCGCAGGTCCGAAAATCAAATTGAAATCACGCAAATCGGGCGGGGTTATGTTTCCTTTCGCGTTTTGAATGGTGAGCGTGAGCCGAAACCGGTCGTTGATGGACACGGGGTTTTTATCGACCGAGGCGGTAAAACTGGTTTGTGCAAATAGGGTTTGTGCACCTATCAGAAGCGGTAGCCATAACAGATATTTACACCAACTCATCATTGTTACCAGTCTTGTTCAATTTCAATTTTCACGGCGCGGCTTTGTTTTCTTTTCAGTTTATCCTGAATCTCATCTTCGTCTTTTTGAATGGCTTCGAGCATTTCGCGTGCATCTTCGTGTGATAGCTGATTGGGCTGCGGCTGTTGATTCTGTTCTTGCTGTTGATCCTGTTCCTGCTGTTGATCTTGTTCTTGTTCCTGATTATCCTGATCCTGATTATCCTGTTCTTGATCTTGATCTTGGTCTTGATTGTCTTGGTCCTGCTGTTCTTGATCTTGCTCCTGATCCTCTTGCTGATCATCGTCCTGTTGTTCTTGCTCTTGTTGCTTCTTTAAATGTTGAGCATAGGCCAGATTGTAGCGCGTTTCTTCGTCGTCGGGGTTATTGCGCAGCGCGTTTTTATAACTCTCAATGCTTTTGTCAATTTCTCCGGTCATCAGTTGGGCATTGCCTCGGTTGTGATAGGCTTTAGCTTTTTCAAGCGGTTCATCGGTTTGATCAATGATCATTTCAAACCGATTGGCGGCCTGTTGATTAAGGGCAGCAGCCTGCTCGAGCAAGCGCTGCTGCTCCTGCTCATCTTCGGTTTCCTGAGCCTGAGTCGCCAGCTCGGCAGCTTTGCGGTGCAGGGCATTTCCCATATTGAATCCACCTTCGTAATAAGATTCGTTCAACTCCAAAGCATGTTTATAATGGTCGATGGCCTGATCATACGACTCGTTATCGTAGGCGTGATTTCCCTTTACAGCAGCCCGCTTGTCCTGCTGTGCGATGGCACCTGCCGATATGAAAAGCGCTATGGTTATCACAAGCCATTTCATGATTCGAACAGTTTTATTTTCTCGCGCCACTTGCTTCGTTTATTGGTCAGCATGGTTTCAATCAACAAAAGTACCAAAGCAATGGCCAAAAATGCCTGAAAACGGTCTTCATACTCAGCATAAGTCGTGGTGCCGAATTCGGTTTTGTTCATTTTATCGATTTCTTCGAGCAACACATTGATGCCCATTTCTGAAGTGCTGGCACGGACAAATTGACCATTGGCTGCCGTGGCAATGTCCTGAAGCATTCTTTCATTGAGCCTGGTAACAACCGTATTTCCGTTTTTATCTTTTTTGTATCCTACTTGCTGGCGACCATTAAACAGCGGAATGGGGCCACCCTGCACCGTTCCCATGCCGATGGTGTGAATGATGACGCCTTTTTCAGCGGCGCGACCTGCTGCATCGAGCGCTGCGGCTTCGTGATCCTCTCCGTCGGATATGACCACAATGGCTTTCTGGGCGCCGTTTTCATAATCAAACGATTCTATGGCCAGGTCAATGGCAGCACCAATTGACGTTCCTTGCACTGGAACAATATCGGTGTTGATGGTGTTGAGAAACATCCTTGCAGCCGAAAAGTCGGTGGTAGTGGGAAGCTGAACATAGGCGTCTCCGGCAAAGACGATAATGCCCAGACGATCGCCGGCAAGACGCTCCATGAGTTGAGAAATACCGCGTCGTGCCCGCTCCAGCCGATTGGGTTTAATGTCCTCCGCTAGCATACTGCTCGATACGTCGATGGCTACCATCAGGTCGATGCCTTCTTGTTTGGCTTCGGTCATTTTAGAACCGATTTGAGGATTGACCAACGCAATGGTCAGAAAAAATACGGCGGTTCGAAACAGGATGAATTTGAATACCGGTTTTCCGGTGGAGATGGAAGGAACAAGATACTGGAGCATTTTGGGCGAACTGAACCGCTCCAGTGCACGTTTTTTCCACCAGAAAACACCCAGAAAAACCATTGTTATCAACGGTCCTGCAACAAATACGGCCATCCACTGCGGATTGGCGAGCCGCATTCCCGGAATGACCGGAACCAACACAAACCAACCTACGGCAAGCAATATGGCAAGCGCCAGTTCTGTCATCAAAATGGTGGTGACAGCCAACGATAGGCGATATGTATATTTGCGCGATAACATCAGGTGATGGATCTAAAAAGGGATTTTCGGAGTAAAAACTCAGCGGCAATCAGACAAAACCCCCAAGCCGCCATCCAGAAGTACTCTTCGTGTTTGCGACTGTGCTGGGTAACTTCGATTCGGGTTTTTTCCAATTGATCGATATCCGTATAGATTTGCTTGAGCTTGGCGGCATCTGTTGCTCGAAAGTACTGACCCCCGGTCATTTCCGCCACGTCCTGCATCAGTTGCTCATCAATTTCCACATCCACGTAGTCGTATTTGTATTTTCCGTTGGGGTAAATTCCCACGGGCGACAGAGCTCTTCCCATCGTTCCCACACCAATGGTATAAACCCGGATTCCAAATTCGCGGGCTATTTCGGCGGCGGTCAGCGGAGGAATAGAACCCTGATTGTTCACGCCATCAGTCAATAATATAATAACCCGACTTTTAGCGTCACTTTCGCGGAGCCGGTTCACCGCAGTAGCGAGGCCCATTCCAATGGCTGTTCCTCCCTCGAGCAAACCGGTTCGAACCTCTCGAAACAGGTCTTTCAGTACCCGGTGATCGGTGGTGAGAGGGCACTGGGTAAACGCTTCGCCCTCGTACACCACCAGTCCGATACGGTCGGTGGGTCGCTGGCTGATAAAGTCGATGGCAACGCGCTTGGAGGCTTCGAGCCGATCGGGTTCAAAATCCTTGGCCAACATACTCGCCGATACGTCGAATGATAGCACAATGTCAATTCCTTCAGTGGTGATGTCCTCCCAACGCGATTGGCTCTGCGGACGCGCAAGGGCCATTACAAGCAGCGCAATTGCTGCGGTGCGCAATATAAAAAGTGCAGGGCGCAAAACAGCAAGCCAGTTGGTGTTGGATTTGGCAAAAAAATGGAGCGTAGAAAACTTGATCTCCGCATGGCGTTCGGGAAAAACAATGGACAGCCCACCCAGAATCGGAATGAGCAGCAACGCCCAAAACCACTCTGGATTGGCATAGACATATTCGCGGCGCAAATAAAGCCACAACAACCCAGTGAGCAAGGTGGCTGCAAGGACAATGGTGATATGTATGATCCGATCGCTACGCATCGCTGTTTTCTTCTTCCGGGTGAGGTGCGTTTTCTGATTCGGGTACAGGAATCGTCATTTCAACAAATTCTTTGGCTAAATTGAAGCTGCGGTGGTTTTCATTTTCCGCTGGCACTTCTTTCGCAAATTTCACCATGTCGGCCAGTTTTAACACGTGGCGCAATCGCAAGGCAGCATCTTCAGAAAAATCAGCAAACCGAAGCGATTGCATGATTTCATTGGTGGTTTGCTCTTGTGCCGGAACGCGGAAACGCTGTTCAATATACTCGCGAAGAATGTCGGTCAACTCCGTGTGATATTTCTTCAAGTCGCTGTTTTTCCATGATTTTTCATCCTCAATCTTACCCAAAGCTTCAAGTGCAACAACGTGTGGCGGAATTGCCGGTTCGGGCGTTTCTTCAACCATAAGGGCCTGTTGTTTCTTTTTGCGGTAGAAGTACACCGCAATGACGATTAGTCCACCGGCGAGTAATAGCAGCAGAATAATCCATCCGTACAGGTCAAAATAATCACGCCAGGTGAGCTCTACGTCGTAGATGTCTTTGATGTCGAAAATGGCCGTTTGCGTGGTATCAACCTGAACCGTGTTTACTGCGAGCTGAAGCGGGTTGCTGAACAGCGAATCGCCGTTGACCACGATGGCAAGTCGGCCAATGTTGTAATGCCCCGAATCGAAGGAAGTTACAAGATAGCGTTGTGAAAGTTGAAAGAGCCGCTCGTTGGCAGGATCTGGTTGCACGGTGTCAACAGGATGGGTTTGCAGGATTTCCAAACCGGTAACCAGTTCATCTTGATGGTATGGAAAATCCACTGCAGGCCATTGGTCTTGAAAAGCGAGCTCAAGCGAAAGGGTGATTTCTGCTTGCTGGCCGATGAGCATTTCTCCTCGGCTAATTTGAGCCGATGGCAGCATAACCTGTGCAACTGATGGACTTCCAAGCAGGGCAAACAGCAGAAAAGCAATATGTTCAATATGGATTCTTTTCATCAACCTCTTCGCTTGAACAATGTCATCAGTGGCTGTATGTAAGACTCGTTGGTGGCAATGCTGGTGTGGTCGACACCCGACTTGCGAAACAGGTCTAGCAGCCTTGCTTCGTGTTCTAGTGCCTGCGCTTTATAGTTTGTGCGAACAGTTTTGTTGCTGGTGTTAACCCACCGCAGTTCGCCCGATTCTGCATCGCGAAAAGGGGCCAGGCCTATATCCGGCAATTCTCTTTCTCGCGGATCGTGAATGCGCAGCGCCACCAAATCGTGTTTTCGGTTGGCAATTTTCAGTGCTTGTTCAAATCCTTCGTCCATAAAGTCAGAGATCAAAAAAGCGATACTGCGTTTTTTAACGCCATTGATCAGGTATCGCAAACCTTCGGCAATGTTGGTTTGCTGATGTTCGGGTTTGAATTCAATCAACTCGCGAATGATGCGCAGAATGTGCGATTTTCCTTTTTTTGGTGGAATGAACTTTTCCACCTGATCGCTGAAGAAAATCACCCCTATTTTATCGTTGTTTTGAATGGCAGAGAAAGCCAGTACGGCACAAATCTCGGTGATCTGGTTTTTTTTGAGCTGATCGGTGGTACCGAATACACCCGACCCCGAAATATCCACCACCAGAATAACGGTCAGTTCGCGCTCTTCTTCAAAAACTTTGACATAGGGATGATTGAGTCGGGCGGTAACGTTCCAATCGATGGTTCGGATTTCGTCGCCACTCATGTATTCACGAACTTCGCTAAAAGCCATTCCGCGGCCTTTAAAGGCAGAATGGTACTCTCCGGAAAAGATCTGATTAGACAATCCCCGGGTTTTCAACTCGATGCGACGAACTTTTTTGAGTAAATCTGCGGTTTCCATTTTGAATTCCTTGTCTACGGAACTTCAATTTTATTTAACACTTCGTTGATGATGTCTTCAATTTTTACGTTTTCGGCTTCGGCTTCAAAAGTGAGTCCAATACGGTGGCGAAGGACATCGCGGCTCACGGCCCGCACGTCTTCAGGAATAACGTATCCGCGGTGATTAATAAAGGCATTGGCTTTTGCTGCCATGGCCAGTCCGATGGTGGCTCGCGGCGAACCGCCAAATGAAATTAGCTCGGCAATGCTGCTGAGTTGGTAGGCTTTTGGATCGCGCGTTGCAAAGACGATATCGACAATGTATTTTTCGATTTTCTCGTCCATATAAACCTCGCGAACCACGTTTCGGGCCTGCAGAATTTGTTCGGATTTCACCACGCGATTGGGCTTGGGAAATGGCTTTATGCCGATGTTGTTGCGCAGAATAATTTGCTCTTCAGCAGGTTTTGGATAATCGAGCACTACTTTGAGCATAAACCGGTCAACTTGTGCTTCGGGCAGGGGGTAGGTTCCTTCCTGTTCAATTGGGTTTTGAGTAGCCAAAACCAAAAATGGTTCGGGCAGTTTATAGGTTTCCTGACCAATGGTAACCTGGCGTTCCTGCATGGCTTCGAGTAGTGCACTCTGCACTTTGGCTGGGGCGCGGTTAATTTCGTCGGCGAGAATGAAATTGCTGAAAATCGGTCCTTTCTTAACAATGAATTCCTCTTTTTTCTGATTGTAGATCATCGTTCCAATCAGGTCGGCGGGCAGTAGGTCGGGGGTAAATTGCAGCCGGCTAAAATCCACTTCAATGGCATCTGAAAGTGTTTTGATCGCCAGTGTTTTTGCCAGACCGGGCACCCCTTCCAGCAGCACATGGCCATTGGAGAGCAGTGCAATTAACAGCTTCTGGACCATGTCTTTTTGGCCGATGATGACCTTTTCCATTTCCATATTGAGCAGGTCGATAAACGCACTCTCCTTTTGGATACGTTCGTTTAGCGCATGAATGTCGCTAGTGGCCTGATTTGCTGATTCAGGCTGGGGCGAAATGCTTCCATGAAGTCCGGTGTTGTCTTCAATCATATTTGTTGGTCTTATTTCGTGTAAAAATGGGTCAAAATGGTTGAGCGGGATGCAAATATCGCTGAAAAATTAAATCATGCAATTGCGGTCAATTTAAATGCTCAACTTCTGGTCTGAATGACGACTTCCAAATGTCTGAAATATTGATCATTGGTGCGCTGTTAAAGATTGTTAAGCCCCCGATGGAACTTGACCATTCATCATTTGATATTTTCGATGTATTTTTCAATGCCTTATTCTATCAACCTATAGCCGTGAACTTTCATCAGCTCATCATCCGTGCACGCACCAGTTCCTTTTGGCTCTGGGTGCTTAACCAATCGCTACAAAAGGTAGTTCCGTTTAATCAGCCGCACCGTATTCGTGTGACGAACATTACCGATTATGGTATCAGGGCTCAAATACCAATGCGTCGAAACAATTTGAATCACATCAAAGGAATTCATGCCTGCGGATTGGCTACTGTTGCCGAATTCACTTCCGGATTGGTGTTATTGCGTAGGTTGGATTCGAAAAATTTCCGTCTAATAATGGAATCGATTGAAGTGAAGTATCATTATCAAGCGAAATCTACAGCTACCGCCAGCTTTGAGTTGAGTGATGAGCGACTCAATCAAGAAATTCTGAGTCCCCTAAAAACTGCCGATTCGGTGTATATCCAATGTGAAATTGTGGTTGCCGACCAGCAAGGAAAACACGTTTGTACAGCCTATACCAATTGGCAGATCAAACCCTGGAGTAAGGTTAGAACAAAGATGTAAACAGCGCTTTACTCGGCTCTTTTTTTGGTGATAATGGCCTGAGCAAACCACAGAAAATTTTTTGTGTAGGAAGCTGACGATTTGATGAAATACTCGCTAACGGCTTCGCCTTGCTCGTTAAAAACTTCAGCTACCTGGGCCACGTGAAGGCGCGAGGGAGCTACGAATGATCCGACTTTCAAAAACATCGAGGTCAGCGCCTGCCAAGCCTGAATTCCGCCTTGCTGTCCGCTCGATACAGAAATCACTCCAACCGGTTTTTTGGTGATCTCGTCGTAGAAATAATCCAGTGCATTTTTAAGCACGCCCGGATAGCCACCGTTGTACTCTGGAGTTACGACAATAAGCGCATCGGTATCTTCGAGTTGCGCACCGAGGTTCTCGGCCATCGGAGGTAGGTTGGGGTGAATGCCGCGGCGCTCCTGCATAATGGGAAGGTTGTATTCGCGCAAATCGAGATAAGTCACTTCAATATTGTCGTTTTGCTCGAGCAGCTTAATAAAATATTCGGCAACTGCCGGGCTTTTCCGCCCCATGCGCACCGAACCGTTGAGTATGGCAATCTTTATGGTTGAATTCAATTTATGCGTTTTGTGTTCGTAATGTTGAACCCAAATTTTTTGGGATCACAAAATTAAGGCTTTGTATTCAATTCCACAGCGCGTTGGAGTTATAAATATGGGTTGCTATTTTGTACCTTTTTTGAATGAGAAATTAGAATAGCAGAATGGAAAATAATCACATCAATTACGTTGAATTTCGTGCAAATAATCTATCGGAAATCAAACAATTCTATTCACAGGTTTTCGGCTGGATCTTCACCGACTATGGACCTACTTATATCGCGTTTCAAAATAGCGGCATCGAAGGTGGATTTGAGCAAAGTGACGAAGCAGTAGGGAATGGTGCATTGGTGATATTGTATCATGCGAATTTGAAAGAGGTCAGCCAAAAAATTCCAGAATCGGGCGGAACCATTTCGAAGCAGATTTTCTCTTTTCCTGGTGGCAAGCGCTTTCATTTCCGAGATCCTGCTGGAAATGAACTGGCGGTATGGTCGGAGAAGTAAAATGAAACAATCCGTGGAACAAACGAAATATATATTCTACGAATTGGGGATTTTTAATCTGCTCAGACATCATACCTGTCATTAGCTCTTGCTGCGCATCTCCGAAATTTCTTTCACCTGAATAAATTTTTAGGCTTGCCTAAATTTATTATTTTTACTGCCTGATTCACTCAATTAGATAGGTTAAAAAGAAATGCGAAGTTTTGTCTTTACATGGTTGATGCTTAGCGGTTCGGTTCTTCATGCTCAGTTGGGTTCCGTTTCAGGATCAGTGGTATCTAACGGTGAGCCCGTTCCGTTTTCCAATGTTTTTCTTAAAGGTACCACCACAGGAACCAACACAGATGTAGATGGAAATTTTTTACTTCGTGACGTTCCCGCAGGAAATTATAGCATAGTGGCCTCGTCGCTTGGATTTCAAACCAGCACACAACAGATCGCGGTTTCACGGGACGCAAAGCTGACCATCATGCTAAAGCTATTTCCAGTTACCACCGAATTGCAGGAAGTGGTGGTGTCGGGCACCATGAAAGAAATGTCGCGGCTCGACAGTCCGGTTCCGGTAGAAGTTTATTCTCCAAAATTCTTCAAAGCCAATCCGTCACCCACCATTTATGAGTCGTTGCAAAATGTAAACGGCGTTCGTCCGCAAGTCAACTGCAGCGTTTGCAACACCGGCGATATTCACATCAATGGTCTGGAAGGACCATACACCATGGTGCTGATCGATGGAATGCCCATTGTGAGCGGACTCAGCACCGTATATGGTTTGAATGGCATTCCGCAGTCGCTGATTGAGCGGGTAGAGGTGGTGAAAGGTCCGGCTTCAACATTATATGGTTCGGAAGCTGTGGGAGGTTTGATTAACATCATCACCAAGAAACCAAACAACGCGCCCCGCTTTTCGGCTGAAGTGATGGGAACATCTTGGGGGGAGCTGAATACCGATATCGCGGGTAAATTCAAGGTCGGACAAAAAACGCAGTCGCTGCTTGGGGTGAATTATTACAACTTTCAGCAAGTGATCGATAACAACAACGACAACTTTACCGACGTCACCTTGCAGCACCGAATATCATTGTTCAACAAATGGACATTTGAGCGCAAGCAAAATCGTATTTTTTCTGTTGCCGGCCGCTATGTATATGAAGATCGCTGGGGTGGCGAAATAAACTGGACACCCGAGTTTCGCGGCGGAGACGAAGTTTATGGCGAGAGCATTTACACCAATCGTTGGGAAATTATCGGAACCTATCAGTTGCCGATTAAAGAGCGTGTGATGTTCATGTTCAGTGCCAATGGCCACGACCAGAATTCGGTGTATGGCGAAACGATATACGAAGCTGATCAGAAAATAGGATTTGGACAACTCACCTGGAATAAACAAATCGGACTGAACCATGACCTGCTTATCGGTGCCGCTATGCGTTATACTTATTACGACGATAATACACCGGCCACAGCGCTTTTCGTTGCTGATAATTTTTCGAATGCGCCTTCGCACACATTTCTGCCGGGAATATTTGCGCAAGACGAAATTGCGCTCAACGAACACAATAAGTTGCTGCTCGGTATTCGCTACGATTACAACTCCATTCATGGTTCCATTTTCACGCCGCGTATCAATTATAAATGGAACTCGCTCAATCAGAAAAATGTGTTTCGGATCAGCGTTGGAAACGGTTATCGCGTGGCCAATATTTTTACCGAAGACCACGCTGCACTCACGGGGGCGCGGGAGGTGGTTTTCCTGTCAGACCTGCGACCGGAAACCTCGTGGAACGCGAACATCAATTTTGTAAAGAAGATTTTTACCAGAAGCGAAGTATTCATCACCCTCGATGCGAGTGCGTTTTATACTTATTTCAACAACAAAATTATCGCGGATTATGAGTCGAATCCCAGCCAGATCATTTACGACAACCTTTCGGGATACGCGGTTTCATCAGGCGCTTCGATAAATCTCGATTTGGTTTACCGGAATTTTAAAATGATTCTCGGCGGAACCGCGATGGATGTGTACAGCGTGGAAGAAGGAATGCGAGAAAGGCAATTGTTTACCGAGCAATTTACCGGAGTCTGGACTATCGGCTATTCATTTCCAAAGGCAAGTTTAACGATTGACTATACCGGAAATATATACAGTCCGATGCGGTTGCCGTTGTTGGGAGAGTCCGATCCGCGCAGCGAATATTCGCCGTGGTGGAGCATTCAGAACATCCAGATCACAAAGACATTTGGCAAAAGATGGGAGATTTTTGGTGGCGTGAAAAACCTGCTCAACTGGACGCCGAACCGCGGAAATCCTTTTATCATTGCCCGCGCCAACGATCCCTTTGATCAAAACGTGCAGTACGATGCGCAGGGTCAGGTATTGGCTACACCTCAGAATCCTTACGCATTGACTTTCGATCCGACGTATATGTATGGACCCAACCAGGGAATTCGGGGTTTTCTTGGCTTTCGCTATAATTTTGAATAAGATGCAAAGCGGCTGGAAATATATTGTCATTATTATTTGGTTGCTATTTACGATTTCAAATGGGACGATTGCTCAGCCAAAAATGTTTTCTTTTGAAGTTGTGGACACCTTGCAGCAATTGGAACAGCGTCCGGTAATGGTTTTTATTCATACCGATTGGTGTCGATTTTGTGCGGCAATGAAAACCGAAACCTTTACTAATAATACGTTGGTGGAGCTGTTGAACGAGCACTTTTATTTTATTGATTTTGATGGGGAATCGACAGCGCCTGTTGATTTCAATGGACGAACTTTTCATTACAAACCCACTGGAGCCAACACCGGCGTTCACGAATTGGCCGTGGCGTTGGGAACCTTGAATGGGAAATTATCCTATCCGGTTTTGTGCATTCTAAATCCACAATTTGAAATCATTTATCAGCACAATTCTTTTATAAATGCAAATGAATTGAGGACGGTGTTGGAGATGGTTATGCTGAAGGATTAGCAATTAACAGTCAGTGAAGCGCAAACCGATTCGCTGATGTTTCTGACTTGCAGGTGAATGCTATGGTCTTTGTTTCCGCAGATGCTGAAACGCTCCATTCATAACTTTCCGCACCGATACCAAACAGCACCAGTGAATCACCCGGACAAAGTGCGTTGCTACTGGCAGAGGCGACTACTTCATCTGCACCGACCTGAACAGTCACCGGGCTGATTGGCCCCTGACAATCGGGGTTGGGACGAATGTTTACGTAATAGGTCGTAGTTTGAGTTGGTGCCACCGAAATCTCAGCGGTTCCTATTTCAATTAAATCGGTTCCCAGCGAGTCGGCGAACCATTGGTAGTAGGCTTCTTCTTCGGCTCCGGATGCACTGATGGTAGCCGTGTCACCAATACAAATCGAGGTACCAATGGTTTCGGCAACCGGACCTACGGTTGATTCCAAAGCGGTGGTATTCGGAGTCCCCACGCATCCATCCAATGTAAGTGTCAACGCGTAATCGCCGTTGTGGAAAATACCGTTGAATGGAGCAAATTCCGGGTTTTGATCGCTACTGAAAAATCCGGCCGGACCTTCCCAGTCATAGGTTAAACCCGGAAATTCCGGACCGAATAGCTGAACGGAATC
>CAZARI010000057.1:0-14846 GCA_964487545.1 uncultured Cryomorphaceae bacterium | reverse complement strand
CCGAACAAGCAGTGGGTACCTACCGTTATGAGTGGAATGCATCCGGCCTACCAGCAGGGTTGTATCATTACGCCCTATACGTAAACGGAGAATTACTCGTGAAAAAAGCCATCAAACTGGCTGATTGATCTTTTCCTCAACAAAATAGATTCTAAAGCGCCTTGAAAGGGGCGTTTTTTCTTTTTCCGTTCACCGTCAGCCCATCACCGCGCCACCATTTCCGACATGCCCACAACCACTTTCACAAACTGAACAAACAGCGGATGCGGTTCGGCAACGGTGCTCTTGTATTCGGGGTGAAACTGCACGCCCACAAACCACGGGTGGTCGTCAATTTCTACAATCTCTACCAGACCGTTTTCGGGGTTGATGCCCGTGGCTTTCATGCCGGCTTGCTGCAACTGATCGAGGTATTGGTTGTTCAGCTCGTAGCGGTGTCGGTGTCGCTCGGCAATGTCGGTAGTGCCGTAGGCTTCGTGCGCCTTGCTGCCCTCGGTAATACGGCAATTGTACAGCCCCAATCGCATCGTGCCGCCTTTGTCTTGAACCTCTTTTTGGGTGTCCATCAGGTCGATGACGGGATGGGGGGTATCGGCAATTTCGGCAGTGTGGGCGGCTTTCAGCTCCAGCACATTGCGCGCATATTCAATCACCGCGCACTGCATGCCCAAACAGATGCCGAGAAAAGGCACCTTGTTTTCGCGCGCGTATTTCACCGCTTCAATTTTACCTTCTATGCCGCGTTCGCCAAATCCGGGTGCCACCAAAATTCCCTTGAGCCCTTGCAGCTTGCTCGCCACATTCTCAGCGTTGACGGTTTCGGAGTGAATCCACTTTAATTCTACCCGGCATTCGTTTTCTGCACCAGCGTGGTTAAAAGCCTCCACAATTGATTTGTAAGAGTCTTTCAGCTCGATGTACTTCCCTATTAATCCAATTTTTACATGGCTTTTCGGGTTTTTATACTTTCTCAAAAACTGGTTCCAGTGGCTCAGGTTGTGCTCGGTATCGGTAGGAAGCTGAAGTTTTTGCAGCACCACCTCGTCCAGTTTTTCTTCGGCCATTAAAATGGGCACATCATAAATGGTTGCGGCATCGAGCGATTCAATCACCGCATCCTTGGCCACGTTGCAAAACAACGCAATCTTTTCTTTCAGTTCGGTGGGGATGTGGTGCTCTGAGCGACAAACCAAAATATCGGGTTGCACGCCGAGTTCGAGCAATAGTTTTACCGAATGTTGCGTTGGCTTGGTTTTTAGTTCGCCGGCAGCGGCCAGATAGGGCAGCAGCGTGAGGTGAATCACCAGGCAGTTTTTGCCGAGCTCCCACTTCAACTGTCGAACCGATTCAACATAAGGAAGCGACTCAATATCGCCCACCGTTCCGCCGATTTCGGTAATGATAAAATCATAGTCGCCGGTGTTGCCCAAAATCTGAATGCGCGCTTTGATTTCGTCGGTGATGTGCGGAATAACCTGCACCGTTTTTCCGAGGTAATCACCGCGCCGCTCCTTATTAATCACCGACTGGTAAATACGTCCGGTGGTAACGTTGTTGGCCTGCGAAGTGGAGATGTTGAGAAAACGCTCGTAGTGGCCCAGGTCGAGATCGGTTTCTGCACCGTCGTCGGTCACAAAGCATTCGCCGTGTTCGTAGGGGTTTAATGTTCCGGGATCCACGTTGATGTACGGATCCAGTTTTTGGATGGTAACCCGAAAACCCCTTGACTGAAGCAGTTTTGCGAGTGATGCCGAAATAATTCCTTTACCTAGAGAAGAGGTAACCCCGCCCGTTACGAAGATGTACTTTGGTTGTGAAAACATGAGTGTGCATTCAGATAGTAACTACGGGGTACAAAGTTAATAAAATAGTGGGGTCGTCATTCATCTGTTTTTCAGATGAAAAGCTGCTGAAACATAGTGGTGTCGAACAAAAAATCCGGTCAAAACCGCCAGTTGGCACCAAGGCTTGGCATCAATGGAAGTTGGTAAACGGTTTCGAAATTCACACGGTCCACATAAAACACGTTTTCGCGGTCGTAGAGGTTGGTAATGCTCAGATTGACCTCGAGGTTGGAGTTCCTTCCCAGTTTAAAGTTTTTGCTCAGGCTAAAGTCGAGCCGGTGATAATTGGGCAGACGGCCTTGGTTGAGTTCGCCAAAAATCAGCTCCACGTTTTCGGAGTTAGAATTGGCAATGTCGGAGTCGATGCCGTCGTTAAAGTTGGGCTTCGGACCGTAAAACCCTGCGGTTTGGGTGAATGGAAAGCCCGAACCAAAGTTCCATCGCAGATCGGCAGACCATGATTTTTCCTTGCCCCACGAATAGGAAACCACCAAGTTGACATTGTGGCGCCGGTCAAAAACGGGGTTGTACTGCTGAAATCCATCCCAGCGATCGGTATAGGCCAGCGAATAAACGCCCCAGATGTAGTAGTTCTTCTCTTCAAATTTCAAAACGAAGTCAACACCATAAGCTTTTCCGGTTTCTACCACAAAATCCTTCTTCAGAATATCTGGTGCATCAACATCGTTGGCTTCGTATATTTTATTTCTGTTCAGGTTGGTAATCTGCGGAAAGTGCTTGTAATAGCCCTCCACGTTGAGGTTGAGTTTGCGGGTCAAATCCCATTCAAAACCAACAATTGCGTGAGCTGCACGCTGAATGGGGTTGTTGACCTCTTTAATCGTTCCGTCGGCCAGTTCAAAGGTTGCTGGCAGATTTTCGGGGCTGGCAAGGTATCCGTAAAACAGGTTCACCACATCGCGGTCGGAGTTGGCTGCAATCAGGTTTTGGCTGTACAGTCCTCCGGCACCTTTGAGTCGGAAAAATTCAGTGAGGTTGTATTTCACTCCCAGTCGCGGTTCGGGCGAAGCTACAGAAAGCGAGCTGTAATAGTGCAGCCTGAAGCTGGGCTCGAGAATCAAGTTGCCGAGTCGTGCGGTGTAGGTAAGAAAACCGGCAATTTCGGTACTGGTCGATTCTTGTAGAATTTGCAGATTGTATTGGTTAAAGAACGAGAAATCTGATCGAAATCCGGTGACGTTAATGCCGTACTGAAATTCGTCTTCACCCAGAAAATACCTAAACCGCATGCCCAAATCAAAGTTGTTGATGTGGCTGGTGCGGGGAGGCAAATCACTTTCGCTGAGGGAGATTTTATAATCAGAAATCGAGAAGTTACCTTCCATGATCGAAGAGCTCGCCCCCGGAACAAGAATGAAGTTGGTTCCTCCGCCCAAGGCCTGCCAATTCAATTTCGACAGTGCCTGGTAGCTCACGTTGTCGTTAAATGAAAACCCAAAAAAGTTTACCTGACTGCCGTTTCCGGTGCTAATCGACAATTTTCCATAGAGGTCGGTATAGTTAAACGGCAGTCCCTCGTCGTCGATATAGTTATAGATGAATTTAGAGCTTTGATCGAGGTAGGAATGCTTGGCAGAAATCACAAAACTGGATGATCCGTAGCTGTCGTCGGTTTGTTTTTTGATTGGCCCTTCCACGAGTGCTTTGGCGCCAAAGGTGGTGGCTCCGACCAATCCGCTCAAGCGGCGCTTGTTTCCGTCGCGTGTGGTAATGTCCATCACCGAGCTCACCCGTCCGCCGTAGCGCGCACCAAAACCGCCGGTGTAAATATCGGCGTTTCGAATCAGGTCGGTTTCAAAAACCGAGAATAGCCCAATGCTGTGAAACGGCTGAAACACGGTGGCACCGTCAAGCAGCACCACGTTCTGAATAGGCGATCCACCCCGAATGTACAACTGCCCGCCCTGATCTCCGGTAAAAATTACACCCGGCAGCACCTGCAGATATTGGGCAAGGTCGGGTTCGCCGCCAATCGATGGGAGGCGTTCCATTTCGCGCGGCGTAATTTTCTGCACCGACATCTGCACTTTGGTTTGGGCTTCCTGTCGTTCGGCAGAAACCTCAAACTCTTGCATCTGCACACTCGATTCACCGATCAGTAGCCGCTCGTTGAGCACTTCACCGCGCTTCACAGTTACCTCTACCCGGGTGGTGTCGTAGCCCACCGCAGTAACCATTAGACGATAGGCCCCTGGAGGAATCTGTGAAATGGAATAGTAACCGTTCACGTCGGTGGCGGCTCCGTAAGTGGTTCCTTCCAGATACACGTTGGTGAAAATGACCGGTTCACCGTTGTCGCGATCATAAACGAATCCGCGAATGGTGGCGTTATTTTGAGAAAATACAGCCGTTGTGGTCAGTAAAAGAACCAGCGTCAAGAGAAATTTATTCTGAGTTGCAGTCATACAGGTTTAAAAAATTGCGCGCTAAATTAAACAATAGAAAGTGGAGCAATGGAGGGCATTAATTCAGAAATTAGAAACGGTTGGAATTTCACCTCAAATTATGGGCATTAATCGGCTGCCTGTCAATGTAAAATTTTAGCCACAAGTTCCTGAAGTAAACCGGCATCATCAGGCGTGGCTTTGTTTACGCCTTTAGCCCGGAGATCGGTGTCCAACAGGTGCCCGAAAACTTCTTCAACCTTAGCTACCGAATAGTTGCGGGCGGCAAGTTCATAATCCTTTGTAAACCTCGGTCCAACACGCAATACCGAAGCTGCCCGACTCTTGTTTTCCAGAAAGTGATATTGATATACTTTGGTGAAATAACCGAAGAGTATTGCTGTGGTTCCAATCAGCGGATGTGCCTTTAGATTGCCGCTCATGTACTTTACAATTTTGAAGGCACGCTCAGCATTTTTAGTCCCGATAGCATTCTGCAACTCAAAGGCATTAAAGTCTTTACTGATTCCGACATGCTTTTCGATAATGGCCGGCGTAATTTCTGCCTGTTCGGGTAAAGCTACCGCGATTTTATCGAGCTCATTTACTACACGACTCAGATCAGTGCCGATGTGTTCGGCAAGCAGTTGGACTGAAATTTCGCTTATACCGATTTTTTTCAATTTGCAGTACTGACGAATCCAGGCGGGCACATCGTAATCGCGCAACTTGTCGCTCTGAAAAACAACGGCGGTTTTTGAAATGGTTTTCCAAAATGCCGATCGCTTGTCTATGTTTTTCTCTTTGTGCTCAATGACCAGCACCGTAGAGGGCACCGGGTTTTTAATGATTTCCATTGCCTGACTCAGATCCTTAACGCGCTGTGCCTCCTTTAAAATAACCAATTGGCGTTCTGCCATCATTGGATATCGCTTTACTACGGATACCAGATCTTTCGGATCGGTTTCAAGTCCGTAAAGAATAGATTGGTTAAATTCTCTTTCGTGCGGCTGAAGGGCTTTTTCCTTAATGTAATTACTGATCAGATCGATGTAATACGATTCTTCGCCCATCAATAGGTAAACCGGTTTGATGTCGCCGGCTCTGATGGTTTTCAGTATTTGCTGGCTTTGTGAAGCAATGGAGTTCGTGCTCATTAGTCGTCGAATCTGAGGTGTCGCACCGAACGGCCTTCGTTCGCAATTTCATTCAGCGATTCGATTCCGATTTTGATGTGTGTTTTAACATACGTGCTGGTGACTACCCGGTCTGATTTGGAGGTTTTGACCCCATCGGGAAACATGGGCTGATCGGTAACCAGCAACAGCGCGCCCGACGGTATTTTATTGGCAAAGCCCACACTGAAAATGGTGGCGGTTTCCATGTCAATGGCCATGCAGCGAAGTAGTTTCAAATATTCTTTAAACTTTTCGTCGTGCTCCCATACCCGTCGGTTGGTGGTGTAAACGGTTCCGGTCCAATAGTCGTTTTCAAAATCGCGAATAGTAGATGAAACGGCACGTTGAAGGGTGAACGAGGGCAACGCGGGCACCTCTGGCGGAAAGTAGTCGTTTGATGTTCCTTCTCCGCGGATGGCGGCAATCGGAAGGATAAAATCACCGACGTTGTTTTTCTTCTTCAGTCCACCGCATTTGCCGAGAAACAATACGGCTTGTGGTTTCGCAGCACTCAGCAAATCCATAACGGTTGCAGCGTTGGCGCTTCCCATTCCGAAATTGATAATGGTGATGTTTTCCGATGTCGCACTCGACATGGCCGTGTTCTGTCCTTGCTTTTGGGCTCCGGTTAGTTCGCAGAAAATATCTACGTAATTTTCAAAATTGGTGAGCAATATATATTCCTGAAACTCACTTACTGGTGTGCCGGTGTATCTTGGAAGCCAGTCCTGAACGATATCTTCTTTGGTGTACATGTCAAACTGTGTGGATAAATGTATTTTTGAGCAGGTAAAGATACGAAAGGCAGCTTAAGCGAGCGCAGTTGATGGAACCAGCAAAAGATAAAACCTACATTTTTGATCAGATCCGCAAAAAGCGAATCCTGCTCACCCCTGAAGAAGAGGTGCGGCAACAAATAATTTCGTTTTTAATGACTCACCGAGGGTTTCCGCAAGGGTTAATCAGCGTCGAGGCTGGCCTCACTGTCAATGGACTTTCCAAGCGCTGCGACATTCTGATATACGGCCGCGACGGCCACCCGCTATTACTGATTGAATGTAAAGCCAAAAGTGTAAATTTATCCCAAAGCACCTTCGATCAGGTCGCGCGATACAACATTGCACTACGGGTGCCCTGGCTGATCATCACCAACGGAAACCAAACGTATTGTGCAAAAGTAGATTTTGAAAAAAACGATTATGCCTTCCATCCGGATATTCCACCATACGATGAGCTCTAAGACCGTACTGCTGCTGTGCTGCGGTGTGCTTATCGCCTTTTCTGCATGGACCCAGGATGTTCCGGATTTTGCCCTGCGCGCGGCGTTGAAAACAGCGGCTCCCAATAAAGCGATTCACTTGGCAGCACGGGGCAATGAGCGCATTCTCGCAGCCGAGGTTAAAAAAAGGGGAGGCGTGGTATTGCAACAACTGCCTGGCCTGATCACTTTTCGCATTGCGGCTAAAGAAGTTTCCGGATTTGCTCGTCACCGCGCAGTAGAATTTATTGAATTTGACAGCGGACAAGGGTATGTGCTCAACGATTCCATGTTGTACAACAACCGGGTGATGGACGTTCATCTCGGGCAGGCTTGGCCCGATGTTGAATTGACCGGAAAAGACGTAGTCATGGGTTTGGTCGACTCGGGTATCGAGCTGGCTCATCCCGATTTTCAACATGCAGATGGTACCACGCGGATAAAATACCTGTGGGATCAGAATCAAAACGGAACGGCCCCACTCCCTTTTGGATATGGGGTGGAATGGACCGCAGCAGATATCGACGCGGGAATCACCGGACATCAGGATCAGCCGCAGTACTTTGGTCATGGCTCTACCGTCACTGGGTCGGCGGCAGGAAATGGATTGGCGGTGGACAATTACAAAGGGGTAGCACCTGAATCTGACTTGATAATCGTTTCCTCGGGATTTGGTTTGCCAAACTGGTCACTAACGGTGGCCGATGCGGTGCAGTATATTTTTGAAAAGGCCGACGAACTCGGTAAACCAGCAGTGGTGAACTTGAGCCTTGGAACCTACACCGGTTCGCATGACGGACTTGACGCAGCGGCGCTCGTCATCGATAGTCTGGTGAATGCAAAGCCCGGTAGAGCGGTGGTGTGCGCTGTGGGAAATTCGGGCAACTGGCCGGCCTATCACTTGGATTATGAGGTGACTGCCGATACGGCCTTTACGTGGTTTCAATACAACGCCAACAGTGCATTGGGCTACGGTGCAGTGTTTTTTGAACTGTGGGCGGATACGGCTGACTTTAATAACGTGCAATTTGCAGTGGGCGCAGATCGGGTGAATCCAAGTCTGAAGTTTCGCGGAGCCACCGGATTTAGATCAATCAACGAGGTGTTAAATGCCGTGGTGAGCGATACCCTTATTGCCGACGGTAACCGGATTGCAGTGGTGGACTATGCCGCCGGATTGCGCGGTGGGCAGTATCGTCTGCAAGTACATCTGGCCACACCCGATTCGTCGCAATACCGGTTTCGGTTCATGACCACCGGCTCCGGAAAGTTCGATGTTTGGTCGGCCTCAACCCTCGGCACGTCCAATATGATTGCTTCGGGGTTGCCTGCTCAGACCGTGTTTCCTGATATTGCAAATTACCGCGCACCCGATAAATTCAAGCACATGGTCAGCTCGTGGGCAGCCTCCCCAAACGTGATCGCGGTGAGTAACTACACCAACCGCGACGAGTATATCGATATCAATGGAAATCTACAGCAGTTTGCTCCGCCGCAAGGCATTCTCAGTGTGAATTCGAGCTGGGGACCGACCCGCGATAACCGTCAGAAACCTGAAGTAGCGGCATCGGGTGATATGACTTTGAGTTCGGGAAAGCTGAGTGTGCTTGCCGCTATGATTAACAACGAACCGTTTAAAGTGGCTCCGGGGGGAATGCATTACCGAAATGGCGGAACAAGTATGGCATCGCCTGTGGTGGCCGGAGCGCTGGCGCTATTGCTCGAACAGTGCCCGTATGCCGACGTGGAAACGCTGCGGCAGGCCATCATCGAGCAAGTCTATCTGGATGCCTTTACCGGCGACAGCAGCAGTGTGTCGTATGGCTACGGCAAGTTGGATGTGGCCGCTGCGGTGCAGTCACGCTATTTTAAGCCCGAATTTGTGCACGATCTGGAATTGCACCAGTGTACAGATGAAACCACAATGTTGCAGTTGACAGATGATTATTCGGCTTATAGTTGGTCAACAGGTGAAGAAACGCCGCAGATTGTGATAACCGAACCTGGTATTTATTCGGTTCAGGTGATGGATGGAAACGGCTGCCGCAGCCGATCCGATTCGGTCACTGTTTGGTTTCATGATGCGCCGGAGGTGTTCATCGAATTGCACGTCGATACATTGATTGCCGTGGCACCGGACGCGGTGAGTTATCAGTGGTTGCTCAGCGGTGTTCCTATTGAAGGTGCAACCGATTCGCTGTTGATTCCCCAGGAGAATGGAATCTTTTCGCTGATGGTCACCGATGCGCATGGCTGTGTGGCCCTATCCGATGAAATCGCCTACGTTGTTACTTCATTGCCCGAAAGCGCAACAATAGGATTTACGGTTTATCCGAATCCGGCAAAGGACGAATTTTTTATTTCCTGTGACCTGCCCGTAGAGGAGATTCAGGTGTGGTCCGTAGAAGGAAAGTTGCACTTGCAAATGCAATTACCGCCAAAGGTGGGTGACCAGATTGCAATTAACACTTCGAATTGGAGTCCCGGGGTGTATTTTGTTCAGATTAGAACCAGCGAATGGACCGCTACATCTAAATTAATTTTCGAATAAATGGCCAGTAAGGTAATGTGAGAATTATACCTTTGCACTTTTCAATAAGAATTTATGGATTTATCAATCATCATCAGCATTTCAGGAAAACCGGGCTTGTATAAAGTAATTGGTCGCTCGCGAACGGGTTTAATTTCAGAGTCGCTTGAAGATCAGAAACGCATTCCCGTGCGCAGTACCGATAAAGTGAGCGCACTTTCGGACATCAGCATTTTCACCTATTCCGACGATCTTCCACTCAAAGAAGTGCTGATAAAATTGTTCGATCATTTTAATGGCGAAAATGCGCCTGAAAACTACAACGACAGTGAGTGGATGGCCGAATCGTTTCGCAAAGTCATTCCCGAATTTGACGAAGATCGTGTGTACACTTCCGACTTGAAAAAACTTTTTAAGTGGTATAACCTGCTCAACAGCCAAAACTTGATTGATAAGGAAGAGGCACCTGATAAAGAAGAGGAAGAAGAGCAACAGCCGGCAAGCGTGGAGGCGGAAGCCACTACCGATGTAAAGGCCGAAGAAAAGAAAGCGAAGAAAAGTAGCGAAAAAGACCCGGCAAAAAAGCCCGCAGCCAAAAAAGTAGCCAAAACCAAAAGCAACACCGCCGAAGAGTGAACGCTCCGGCTCAAATAGAAAGAAGTTTTCTGTTCCCGGATTTTGAACTGAATACCTGGGATGATATTGAGCCCTTTTTTCTCGATTTGCAGAAGCGACAGATCGACGATGAAGCCTCGGCCAAACGGTGGTTGCGCGACTTGAGTGAAATGGAGGCTTTCTTATCTGAGAATTTGGCTTGGCGCTATATCCGCATGTCAACCGATACCCAAAACGAAGAGCGTCGGCAGGCTTTTCATTTTTTCGTCAACAAAATTCAACCTAAAACGGCACCTTTCTTTGATGAGTTTAATCGCAAGTTGGTGGACGCGCCGGCTGCTTCTGTGTTAGCTCAAGATCCGGCATACGGCATTTATCTGCGCAATACGCGCAAAGCCATCGAAATTTTCCGAAAAGAAAACATTGCGATAGATGCTGAAATGACTGCCCGCTCACAGGATTTTGGGGGGATTACCGGCAAAATGACCATCTGGCACAACGACAAAGAACTGACCATGCCACAAGCGGGCGCGCTGTTAGATCGCACCGACCGCGCACTACGAAAATTGGTGTTTGAAAAAATTGCCGCGCGCCGCATGCAAGACAAAGACAGTATCAACGAATTATATGATGATCTTGTTGGGTTGCGTCACCAAATTGCGGCAAACGCAGGGTTTGTAAACTATCGGGATTACATATTTGCCAACCTAAAACGCTTTGATTACGCTCCCGAAGATTGCTATCAATTTCACGACAGTGTAGAGAAAGTCATTGTTCCGCTGGCTGCTCAGATTAATGAAGCCCGCAGAAAAGAGCTGGGAGTGAAAACGGTCAAGCCCTACGATTTACCCCTCGATTTCCGTGGTGAACATCCGCTTAAGCCATTTGGCACAGGCGCGGAATTGATTGAAAAAGGCGTTGAAGTGTTGCGTCGGGTTCATCCCTTTTTTGCAGAATGTTTGGACACCATGAAACAAATGGGGCACCTGGATCTGGAATCGCGCCCGGGCAAGGCTCCTGGTGGCTACAATTATCCGCTCTACGACACCGGTTATCCGTTCATCTTTATGAATGCCGCCGGAACACAGATCGATTTGATGACTTTTGTGCACGAATCCGGCCACGCGGTGCATTCAGTGCTGACCCAGGGTCTGGAATTGACGGCGTTCAAAAACTGCCCCTCCGAGCTGGCAGAGTTGGCGTCGATGAGCATGGAGTTGATTTCGATGAAGCACTGGGATGTGTTTTACAGCGATCCGGAGGATTTGCGACGCGCAAAATTGGGTCATCTTGAAGGAACAGTGAGCTCGCTGGCCTGGATTGCGACTATTGATCATTTTCAGCACTGGGTTTACGAAAATCCGAAACACAACCGCGAAGAACGGGCGGCGATGTGGCGCAAAATATACGAACGTTTTCATCCAGAGATAGACTGGAGCGGGTTGGAGGAATACCGCGACCACCACTGGCAAAAGCAACTGCACTTGTTTGAAGTGCCGTTTTATTATATCGAATACGGCATGGCGCAACTTGGCGCACTGGCGGTATATCGCAACTTTGTAGCCGATCCAGAAAAGGCATTGACACAATATACCGAAGCACTGAAGCTGGGCAACTGTCGTTCCATTCCTGAAGTATATGCCGCAGCAGGAATTCGCTTCGACTTCTCGGCCGAGTACATCCGCGAACTTGCTGATTTTGTATCGTCCGAAATAGAAAAACTCGGGTAGCGTTTTCCTTAATGGTTGTGCTGCCAAACACCGCATTGGCCCCTACTTTTAATCACCTGATGGAGGTTTCGTCAGACGGCGAGTCCCCATTAAACTTTAGAGTCCGCAAAGCGTCGTTTGCAACAAGATTAACTCAAATTTGGAATCCAGAAGGAAAGGAAAGGAAAAGCTAGTATTTCCCAAGCAACCGGTCGATGGAATATTTGCCGCTTCCGTGGGTGAAAATTAATAAATAGGCCGTTAAATAGAGCAGACCCATTTCTTGTTTTCCAATCGGATCACCCATGTGAACGATAAATACCGCCACCACCATGGTGATGATCAGCGGAACTACGGCCAACCGTGTCAGTAGTCCCATTGCTACTAAGGCAGCGCAAAAGAATTCGGCAAAAACGGCCAGAAACAGCGAAAGACCTTTTCCAATTCCGATAGGATCTCTGAAGCTGTCGATATTCCCATTCATCAGGTTTTCGAGCTTGGGCCAGCCGTGGGTAATCATCAGCAGACCAAAGCCAATCCGAAAAATGAGATAGGCAATTTCAAAGAGCTGAGGATAGGGTTTTGTGGAAAGTAAAGGGCGCATTTTCTGGTCTATGTTATCTTAAAATGAAAACGCAAAGATATTCACAGAAAGGGCCGAAATGCTACACCCATGTTAAGATTTTTAGAGCGAGGGCGGAATAATAAATCCGGCGGTAAGGGTAATGAAATTCATGTTGGCATCGGCACTGCGGTATATTTTGGTTGATCCGTGTTCATAGCGCAGATCGAGGGTGAGTAATGTAAAGTCCAGCCCGATTCCCGCATTGACTCCCACTCCAAAAGTCTGAAAATCGACCAAATCGTTGCTTAGCTCATTGTTGTTTTTGTCAACCACCATCGACGGGGTGAGTCCGGCACTTGCGCGTATTTTCAACAATCCATCTGTTCCGGTGACGTAAAAACCGAGATTCAGCGGGATTTTGATCTGACTCACCTGCAGTTCAGATTTGCGATAATTTTCAATTTCTGTATAATCTTCCAGACTGTAAATGTTCATTCTGGCCTGATAGAAATGTGCGCCGGGCTGAAGGTAAATCCAACTGTTGTAGCCGCCCAGCCGCAAGTCAAAACCAAAGTTGTAACCACCCTGCATGCCCGTGTGGTTGGTGATTAAACTGTCGTCAGAACTGTTGGTGGCGCTGGCGTGTATGCCGCCATGCGCGTGAAATTTTAACTTTTGGGCAATGGAGTTCTCCACACAAAACAACAAGCCAGCAAGGCAGAGCAGGGCAGTTAACAAAAGGCGTGACATGGATCCGCGATTTGGGGGTTGAAATTCAAATATACACCATGCGTTTTAACTAATATCCGATTAGCCGTCTGTAGTTGCAGATCAACCATAAAAAAAGGCCGCCCAAAAGGCAGCCTCAAACAATGAAAAAATGGGGCAATAAACTAGAGCGAATTGAGCGCACGTTCGTAATCGGGCTCGTCGGTAATTTCGTTTACTTGTTGCGTATAAGTAACTTTTCCTTCTTCGTCGATGGCAACAATTGCTCGCGAGTGCAAATCTTTCATGGGACCGTCGGCAATCAACAAACCGTATTTACGGCCAAAATCACCTTGGGCGAAATCCGAAAGCACTTCCACATTTTCAATACCTTCGGCTCCGCAAAACCGATTTTGGGCAAAAGGTAAATCGCGCGAAACGCAGAGCACTTTGGTGTTGTTGAGCTTTGCCGCAGCTTCGTTGAACTTGCGTACAGATGCGGCACAAACGCCTGTGTCGATGCTCGGGAAAATATTGAGCAGTACTTTTTTACCGCGATAATCTTTTAGCGTAGCCTGTGAAAGGTCTGTTTTTACCAAATGAAAATCAGGAGCTGTTTCACCTACCGTTGGAAGTTCACCTACGGTATTTATTACGTTTCCTTTAAGTGTTATCTGAGCCATTTTTGATGGGTTATATATGTTTGAAATTAAGGCAGAAATATTAAAACACGCAGTCGCGGAATTTGTTTTCGCCTTTTGACTTTACGAATTTAACAAGGCTTTTTGAAACAACAAGCATTATCGGGTGAATGAAAAACAGTAACTTGAACCCATTATTTAGTAAAACTTACCAACCATGAGAGTTTATATCCTTTTGTTTACCTTTTTCTTCACTACTGCGGCATTTGCCCAACAAGTGTGTTGTTCCGCAACCGACCAGTTTGCTGCCCTTGCTGATGCACCGGGTTTTGCTGAAATTCATCCCGAGCCGATGTTTATCTCTGATCAGGAGCTCGAGGGAGAGTGGCTTACTTTTCCAACACCCGACGGAAAAGAATCACGGGCTTATGCGGTGAGCGCAGGAGGCACCGGAGATGTTTACCTGTTTGTTTTTCACGAATTCTGGGGGCTGAATCTGCATGTTCGCTCCGAAGCTGACCGGCTGGCGCGTGAGCTAAAAGGAGTGAACGTCATTGCGCTGGACTTATATGATGGGAAAATCACCACCACACGCGAGGCAGCCACCGAGCTGATGAAGAACGCCGATGAAGATCGCATACGAAATATCATCCGTGGTGCAATTGCTTATGCCGGTGAAGAGGCCGACTTGGCAACCATCGGCTGGTGTTTTGGCGGAACGTGGAGTATGCAGGCTGCCATGATGATGCGCGATCAGGCCGAGGCATGCGTGGTTTATTACGGAATGCCCGAACAAACCGCTGCTAAATTGGAGTCTTTGGATGCACCGGTGCTCGGTATTTTTGCAGAGAAAGACGGCTGGATTAACCGCGAAGAAGTGGCAAAGTACGAACGCGCTATGGACGCAGCCGGAAAAGAATATCAATCAGAATGGTATGATGCCGAGCACGCTTTCGCCAATCCGAGTAGTTCGCGTTATCACGACCAGGCAGCAGAACAAGCCAATAAAAAAGCCCTGCAGTTTCTACATCAACATTTGGTGAAATAGTTCACCACAACATCCATTTGTAGCGTTGATTGGTGCTGGAATTATCGGCGCAACGCCAAATCCTGTGCAGCCGGGTTTTCCAATCGTCAGGGAACGGGCTAATTTTCATCTTCGAAATAGAGCTTGTAAAATTTCCGGCCAAATTGGTCTTCGCCGCGTTCAATCATTTCGCGGTTGCCGTGAATGTACACATGAAAATTACGGTCGAGTTTGAGCACGCTTTTGAATCCACGCGATCGGGCTTTTACCGCCGAGGTGGAAATTTCGAACCCGTCGTCAATCGGCATGCCGCGCTCTTGTTCATATTCTTCCTTGTAGCGAGAAAAATCGTCGATAACCGCCGGA
>CAZARI010000056.1:0-15116 GCA_964487545.1 uncultured Cryomorphaceae bacterium | reverse complement strand
AGAAATTTGAGAGGACCTGACCTTAGTACGAGAGGACCGGGTTGGACGAACCTCTAGTGTACCTGTTGTGGCGCCAGCTGCAGCGCAGGGTAGCTACGTTCGGATGAGATAAGCGCTGAAAGCATCTAAGCGCGAAACTCACCTCAAGATGAGATTTCTTTTAAGGGTCGTCATAGACGATGACGTCGATAGGTTGCAGGTGTAAAGGCAGTAATGTCAAAGCCGAGCAATACTAATTACCCGTAGGCTTTGAGAAACGTTGGAATTTTGAAATTTAGAGATTTAGCTTAAACAAGATGTCAATCTTATTAGTGCCCGAAAAGGGCCAAGATTTGTGGTGACTATTGCGGTGGGGTCCACCTCTTCCCATTCCGAACAGAGAAGTTAAGCCCATTAGCGCAGATGGTACTGGAGTAACATCCGGGAGAGTATGTCGTTGCCTCTTTTAAAAACCCCAGTTGGTTCGCCAGCTGGGGTTTTTTCGTTTAAGATGTTTTTTAGTTTCCCACGCAATGCTGCGAGATATCTTCCTGAATGCGCTTTACTTCGACGTTGTCTCGTATAGTGCAGCAGTAAGTTGATTGGTTCACCTGCTGGGGTTTTTTCGTTTTGCCACCGAAAGGCAAAGGATCCAGGTGGTTCTCTCCTGCCTCATTTTTCGATTATATTTATCCTGTTATGAAAAAGATCAGGTTTTTTGTCCTTTTATTTTAACGTGGTGTTTATCTGGCACCGCAACTAATCTTTCATTTCTTTTTCCCATTTAATTCGCTCGCAACTTTTAGCGATGGCGCTTCAAATGCGTTGTTGGCTATTGATAAAGATTTCAAATCATCTGACGGGAAAATTATAAAGGTATCTGGTGGTGCCATTAGAAAGATGTTAGATGGTCAAACCACCTAAATTATTTGCTGCCTGATTACATCACACCGGCCTAACGTGATCAACACACCTATCTATGAAATGCCATTCGGAGAACACACTGTTTCACTTGTTGTGTGGTAGCTAAAAGAAAATCGAAAGAAAGTGTTTGCATTCTATGCCATGCATATAAAAGAATAATCCCAAGATCCGGTTGCATCCGTATAGGTCGCACGTGATCTCAGGGCTACCGCACAAATGAATGCGCTTGACAAAAATAAAAAAGAACGATGCCATTAGATGCTTAAAAAGCTGCAACGCAAACATAACCGGATAAAACGGTATGCCTAAAAGGTAGAGTTCAGCTTGACTTCGCCGGGAGACATTTTTCTATGAACAATTATGGGTCAAGTTCTGGATCTTCATGATAGAAGTAAAAGGCTACCGACACAAAAAGTAGCCGTTTCATTGTCCTTCTTGTTTAATATTTGAGAACGAATCTCTCAGGTCTTCTGCTTCTTCTTCTTGGCTGCAGGAAAGAGGATGTTATTCAGGATTAAACGATACCCCGGAGAATTCGGGTGAAGGTTTAAATCGGTAGGTGGATCCCCTACCAGGTGACGGTAATCTTCGGGATCGTGTCCACCATAAAATGTCCATTGTCCGCGTCCGAATTCACCGTGAATATATTTTGCGGTGTTCAGCGCTTTGGATTCTCCCAAAATGGTGACATCTGCCTTGATGTATTGCTTGTAAAAAGAGGTGGTTTGCCCCATAAATCCTTTAATCACGCGCTGGTGACTCTGGGTGAGCATGGTCGGGACCACGTCCCATTTGGCCGAAAATTCAAATAAGGTAAATAAGTCGTTTTCTTGTGGCGTTCGGGCGTGTGTTTGGGTACCGTCAATTGAAGAAAATTCATATTTATAAGGATCCATCTCGAGTTGAAAGTCGCGGAATGCGAACGTATTGTCAAAATTCAATTTTGACTGTGAAGCCGGATCAGCCGGATCGCCATCGTACATCGATTCTACAATATCTATCCCAGCGGCAGCCAGCGCAATGTCATAGGTATCCGTACCCGAGCACATGGTAAACAGGAAACCTCCCCCCGCAGTGTATTCGCGAATTTTTTTAGCAACATCGCGCTTTAAATCAGACACTTTTAGATAACCCAGTGACAGCGCATCGGCTTCGGCTTCACGCACCTGCTCACGATACCACGGCGCATTTCGATAGGCACTGTAGAATTTTCCATACTGGCCGGTGAAGTCTTCGTGGTGCAGGTGAAGCCAGTCATATTTGGGCAACTCCATATTGATGATTTCGGTGTCGTATACCAAATCGTATGGAATTTCAGCATAAGTCAGCACCAGGGTTACCGCATCGTCCCATGGAAGCTTACTTTTTGGGGTATAGACCGCAATGCGTGGTGCTTTCTCCAACTTAACAACTTCCATGTTTACTTCTGGGTCGGCGATTTCGCGGAGAATATTGGCCGCTTGTACATCAGCAATTATCTGATAGGAAACACCGCGAATGATACACTCCTCCTCAACACCCGACAAATGTTCAATCAGGAAGCTTCCACCGCGATAATTCAGCAGCCATTCAACGTCTACATCATTATTGAGCACCCAATAGGCAATTCCGTAGGCTTTAAGGTGATTCTTCTGTGTGTCATCCATTGGAATCAGGATTTTGGCCGCATAACCCATTGATGCCATACTGACGAAAAGCACCAGCAATACCCATTTTCCAAAACTTATATTAATCTTCTTCACGTGGCTTGAACTTGTGACCAATAGGCCAGTTTTTGTTGACGAACCCTAAAGATACTAAAACGATAGCGCATTAAAAAAGTGCCCCATTCCCAATAAAATTTCCGAAGAATTGTTAGCTAAACCCTTCATCCAAGTCAACACCGAAGTCGTCGTCATTGTCATCATCATCACTGAAGTCATCCATTCGCGAAGGCCTGGTAATGGTATTAGGGGTGTCGAATTCGGTGTTTGGCGCAATATTTCCTTCGCTGTCAAATTCAAAGTTGTCGAGGTTGTCAAATTTAGCGAGGGTGTCGTGAAACCGCAGCTTTACATTGTCCAGCGCACCATTTCGATGTTTGGCAATGATTATTTCACCTATCCCCAAGGTAGATTCGCCATTTTCGTACTGGGTAATTTGGTAATATTCGGGTCGGTAAATAAAGGTCACCAAGTCGGCATCCTGCTCAATGGCTCCTGATTCGCGTAGATCCGAAAGTTGTGGTCGTTTGTCGCCACCGCGCGTTTCTACCGACCGGTTTAACTGTGACAATGCAATAATGGGCACGTTAAGCTCTTTGGCCAGGCCTTTCAGCGAACGGGAGATGGTACTGATCTCCTGCTCCCGGTTGCTGCCGCCTTTTCCGTCGCCACCGGCCGTCATGAGCTGAAGGTAGTCGATGATGATTAGTTCGATGCCGTGTTGGGCTTTTAACCGACGACATTTTGCCCTCAATTCAAAAACCGATAGGGCAGGCGTATCATCAATAAAAAGTGGAGCATCCGACAGTTTGGAAATTCGAGAGTGCAACTGGTGAAATTCGTGCTCTTGTAATGTTCCCTTTCGTATTTTCTCCGCAGGAATTTCGGTTTCGCTAGAAATCAAACGGTTTACGAGCTGTAGCGAAGACATCTCGAGTGAGAAAACCGCCACAGGTCGTTGAAATTGTACAGCCACATTTCGCGCCATGGAAAGCACAAAGGCTGTTTTTCCCATACCTGGACGACCGGCCATGATAATCAAATCTGATCGTTGCCAGCCACCAGTTAGCAGGTCGAGGCTGTGAAAACCACTAGGAATACCGCTCAAGCCATCTTCGTTTCGGCCTGCTTCTTCAATTTGTTGAATGGCTTCGGCCATCAGATTACTCATTTTGTCGTAATCCTTGCGGATATTTCCTTCGGCTACTTTATACAGGTTTTGTTCGGCCTTGTCGAGCAGATCAAAAACATCGGTTGTTTCGTCGTAGGCGTCCTTAACAATCAGGGTCGAAATGCGAATCAATTCGCGTAAAATATGCTTCTGCGATATAATCCTGGCATGAAACTGAATGTTGGCGGCCGATGCCACTTTATTGGTGAGCTGGCTGATGTAATAAGGACCGCCTACTTCATCGAGTTGGTTGGTTTTGCGTAGGCGGTGCGTTACGGTGAGGATGTCAATCGGCTCTGATTCTTTGAATAAATCGTAAATCGCCTGAAAAATCTTTTGATGAGCTACCTTGTAAAAACTCTCGGGTTGCAGAATCTCAATTCCTTCGTTTACCGCATTCTTTTCGAGCATCATTGCCCCCAAAACTGCTTCTTCCAGCTCAACAGCCTGGGGTTGAAGCTTACCTCCGTCTAACAACGTAGTGGGTACATTCCTACCTGCCGATTTTGACCCTACTACTTCTAATTCCGCCATAATTTTTTCTCAATTTTTCAATCGGTCAAAGTTACATCACCCTTTTCGGCCCAAACGAATTTTAGGCTTTTTGATTTAATATTTTATCAAAAAATGATGTCAACAATTGTTCATTAAATGTACGTTTTAAACCAGCCATTCTTATCTTGTCGTGGTGAGAGTAATTAACAATGTATCGTTATTGATTCTGTTTCTGCTTGTTGCGTTCGGATGTAAAAAAAAGACCGACGGAAAGGGCCCGGAAGTGGATTGGCAGCTGCCCCAACAGTTTGCAGCTATATCCGCTGTCGATACATTTGTGGTGAAGGCAGTGGTGAGTGATCCAGACGGTGTGAAACGGGTATCCGTGCGGCTGACCGATGAAACCGGTGCTTACTTTGCCGGCATGGGCGACGAGTTTCCCGATCAAACCGAGTTTCACCTAAACAAAGGGTTCGAACTCAACCGACCCGATTTATTATCCGGCAATTATTTTCTGCACCTCGAAGCATTTGATGAGGATAACCGCACCAGTATTTTCCGGCCAATTACGCTGCAACCCATACCGTGGGAATTACTCGCAACCGCAATCGCATTTGGAAGTGCGGGTAATTCCACCCTGGCAGTATCAACCAATGCAGGTGATCCCTGGCAAACAGTCGCTTCGGCTACGGGCGATGTGCTTTCTATCAAGTCAATACACCTCGAAAAACGGATTTTGGTCACCACTGGTGCTACCGGCAAGGTAATGGCTTTTCAACATCCTGAATTTTCTCTTCAGTGGACTTTTGAAATTCCCAACAACACCAGCCTGCGAAAAATAGAAGCGTCAGATGTAAACCCTGTTACTTCAGAGATAATTGTTGCCGATACCGATCAGCAGTTTTACTTGATGGATCGCAACGGCAGCACAATACTGATATTCTCTACGGACTTGCTCCAACATCAGGCAAGGGAGTTGCTGCTGACAAGCGACCGCATTTTTTCTGTTGAACGAAAAATGGATGGGAGTTCCCAGTCGTTTTCGGAATACTTTAAGGTGAGCGGGGCACTCAAACACCGCGTGTATTTTCCGGGACAGGTGATAAAGATGTTTGAAGAGAAAAATGATAACAATAACCAGGTGGTGGTGTTTTTAATGCATGACGGCATGCCTAAAATGCGCATTTATAACCGCAACAGCGCTGCCTTTTCAGAACCGCTGACTTTGCCATCGGGTCAGTTAAATGGGGTGTGTAGAATGGGTGTGCACAAATACCTGATTCAAATCGACGGAACAATTTATCATTATAACGGCAGCGGACCACTACAGATTTATTACAACGGAGGGGCATTTAACGATCTGATTTATGACCCCGTTAATCATCTGATTTTAGGACTTGGCGACCAAGTTATTCACTATCTGAATCTGCAGGGAGGCGCATTGCAAACAGTTGGAACTGTAGAAGTTCCCGGCGCACTGAATACAGCGGGTTTATTGCTGAACCGGTAATTTATCCCATTACACCCATCGAAGAGAACTTCTTAATTCTCGCGTTGATTCTGCGCTCGGGGTTGGTTTTTTTCAATTTGGCCAGATCTTCCAAAATCTGCTTTCTGACATTTCGGAAAGTCATTTCATGATCGGCATGTGCGCCACCCAATGGTTCGGGAATAATTCCGTCGATCAGTTTATTGGCGAGCATATCTTCAGCGGTAAGTTTCAGTGCTTCGGCGGCTACTTCTTTATAATCCCAGGTTCTCCAAAGGATGGTTGAACAGTTTTCGGGAGAGATGACCGAATACCAACTGTTTTCGAGCATATAAACGCGATCGCCCAGGCCGATACCTAGTGCGCCACCCGATGCTCCTTCTCCGATAATGATGCAAATCATCGGTACGCGAAGTTTGATCATCTCAAACAAATTTCGAGCGATGGCTTCTCCTTGTCCGCGTTCTTCGGCTTCCAATCCCGGGAAAGCTCCGGGCGTATCGATGATTGAAACCACAGGAATATTAAACTTCTCTGCCAATTTCATCAGCCGAAGCGCTTTTCGATATCCCTCGGGGTTGGCCATTCCAAAGTTTCGATATTGACGCATTTTAGTGTTCACCCCTTTTTGCTGGCCGATGAACATCACGGTTTTTCCGTCAATTATACCGAGCCCTCCTACCATGGCCTTGTCGTCTTTTATATTGCGATCGCCATGAAGCTCAATAAAAGTTCCACCAGTTAGGGCTTCTACATATTTCAGGGTGTATGGACGATCGGGGTGACGCGAAACCTGAACCCGCTGCCAGGGAGTGAGGTTGGAATAGATTTCTTTGCGCTTCTCAATGATTTTAGCGTCAAGCTCGGCGAGTATCGTTTGAACGTCGATTTCGCTCTTGTTGGCGAGATCACGCGTTTGTTCTATCTGCTTTTGCAACTCTTCGATGGGCTGTTCAAAGTCCAGAAAATTGGCCATGTGTTCTTGTGATTGTGAACAGGCGAAGTTACAAAGAAATGTTTTTGTTGGGTGCTAAAGGCGCTTAACCCTAATTTTTGCAGATGCCAAATCGAGAGGCCATACCGGTGTGGAACTGCTTTTGTCGATACGATTAATTTAACCTCATCACTATTTTGTTCAGCCAAATCCGTTCGGTTGCTTTTATGTTCTAATTTTGAACCCATAATTCAACTCAGTGATTACTTTTCCCAACGCAAAGATCAATATCGGCCTGTATGTCACCGGAAAACGACCGGATGGTTATCACGATATCGAGAGTGTATTTTATCCGGTTCCACTGTGCGATGCGCTGGAAATCGTGCCCGCCCGTGAGTTGACATTCACTACGTCTGGATTACCCATTCCAGGTGGGATGCAGGATAATCTCTGTCTCAAGGCCTATCACCTCATGGCTGCTTTGCATCGGGAGATTATGCCGGTTCATATTCATCTACTCAAGAAAATTCCAATGGGTGCCGGACTTGGAGGGGGCTCTGCCGACGGGGCATTTATGATCAACCTGCTCAATGAATTTTTCGACCTGGGTTTGAATGTTGAAACAAGAGAGCAATACGCCGCACAACTCGGCAGTGATTGTCCTTTTTTTATCGAAAATAAACCAAAACTGGTAACCGGTAGGGGTGAGGTCATGACGAGTCATTCGCTGGATTTAAAGGGTTGGTATATCGCCTTGGTATCTTCCGAAATTCACATTTCTACACAAGAGGCCTATTCGGGCATTCAGCCTGCGCCGTCAGGAATAGAATGGGGCGAAATCCGAACGGACAATATCCGTGATTGGTCGCGTTTTCTGAAGAATCAATTTGAGGACACCATCTTGGAGATATATCCTGAAATCAAAAAAATCAAGGAAACCCTGTGGGAACAGGGAGCGGAATATGTTGCGATGACTGGAAGCGGCTCGTCTGTTTATGGTTTGTTCAAAACCAAACCACCGCTTTCAGGTTTGCGTGGTTCGGTGTGGCCACTTTGATCATTTAGGTGCAATGCGGTAGATAAAAACACCGAGAACTCCGAAAATAAAGTTGGGTATCCAAACGGCAATTAAGGGGTCGAGTCCGGCATTGGTCGCAGCCACGGTGGTCATCCGCATCGAAAAGATATAGATGAATACCACCATAAAGCCAAATACCAGATTTAGCCCGAGTCCACCGCGGATTTTTCGGCTCGATACAGAAACGGCAATCAACGTAAGCACATAGGTGGCAAAAGGGTAGGAGGTGCGTTGATATAGTTCAATTTCCCAAAAAACCACCGAATCAGAACCGCGTTGTTTTTCCAGTTCGATAAACTCCCGAAGTTCCTTGTTGGGCAGTGCCGAGGCATATTCGGTTTTGTACCGCAAATTCTCTGGTGTGAGTTCAATCAGCGTGTCTTTGTGTGCACCGGTTTTAATTTGCTCAACGTGTCCGTAGTAGTTTAAATAACGCTCATAGAAATTGTGAATGATCCACTTTCCTGACGTTGAGTCGAACTCAGCTCTTTCGCTGATCATTTTGTATTTGAGCCGCCCTTCCTCCCATTGTTCAATCGAGAACTTATAACCACTGGCCGAGTGTGGACTGTACACCTGAAAATAGGCAATACTTCCAGGAGCAATTTCGCGGTGAATATTCATTCGGTCGGGAGTGTATTGCGATCCGGTGTAGCGGTCTTCAAAAATAAGACGTTGCTGATTGGCTATCGGAATCAACTGGTGATTGAGATATAGCGAGGCCGCAACCAATACCGTGGAAGCGATAAAATAGGGAACCAAAATTCGGTTATAGCTCACTCCGCTGCTTAGGGTGGCAATGATCTCGGAGCGGTTGGCGAGTTTAGAGGTGAAAAAAATTACCGCAATGAAAATCAATAGGGCGCTGAACAGGTTGGCGTAGTATATGACGAAATTCACGTAATAGGAAAACAGAATTTCATTCAGTGGAGCCTTGTTTTTCAGAAAGTCATCAATTTTTTCTGATACATCAAAAACCACGGCGATGCTCATGATCACCAAAAGGATAAAGAAAAACGTTCCCAGAAAGTTTTTGATGATATAGCGGTCCAGGATTTTCAAATCACAGTCGTCGATCGAGTTTTTGTACCATTTGTGTTTTCCAAATTCCAAAGGTGCCGTCAAGAATTTGCTTGTGCGATTCGCGCACCAACCACAAATAAAACGCCAGATTGTGCATACTCGCTATCTGCGCCGCAAGTCGCTCGCCGGCCATGAATAAATGACGTAAAAATGCCTTACTGTAAAACGTGTCCACAAACGATGTTCCTGCGGGGTCGATGGGTTCGTGGCAGTCTTCCCATTTTTTATTCCGGATATTAATGATTCCCTCGCTCGTAAATAACATGCCATTGCGGGCGTTTCGCGTCGGCATCACGCAGTCAAACATATCGATTCCGAGTGCAATATTTTCGAGAATATTCGCCGGGGTTCCAACCCCCATCAGGTATCTGGGCTTTTCTTTGGGCAGCACCTCGCACACCACTTCGGTCATGGCGTACATGTCTTCGTGTGGCTCACCAACGGACAGCCCACCAATGGCATTTCCGGGCAGGTCAAAAGAGGCAATCACCTCGGCCGACTCTTTTCTGAGGTCCTTAAATACGCTTCCCTGCACAATCGGAAAAAGGGTCTGTTCGTATCCGTAGAGCGACGGTTTTTTGTTGAAACGATCCACACAGCGCTGTAGCCAGCGATGGGTCATGGCAATGGATTTTTTTGCGTAATCGTAGTCGCAGGGGTAGGGTGTGCACTCGTCAAAAGCCATGATGATATCGGCACCGATTTCTCGCTGAATATCTATGGCGCGCTCGGGTGAAAAAAAGTGCGCGCTGCCGTCGATGTGCGATTTAAAACTGACACCGCTTTCGGTAATTTTTCTGCTCGCGGCCAGCGAATACACCTGATATCCGCCGCTATCGGTTAAAATAGGTCGTTGCCAACCATTGAATTTGTGCAGCCCGCCGGCATTTTTGATGATTTGTGTTCCCGGGCGAAGGTAGAGGTGGTACGTGTTCGAAAGCATAATATCTGCATTCGTATCCTCGGCCAGTTCGCTGATGTGCATGGCTTTGATGGCTCCAGCCGTCCCGACAGGCATAAAAATAGGGGTCTCAATTTCACCGTGAGCGGTTGATATGGTTCCCGCGCGTGCGTTGCTCGCATCGTCGGTTTTCAGTAGATTGAACTTGAACACAGAATGTTGAAAAAGATTGTTGAAAAACAGTTAAGACGGCAAAGATAGAACAAGCACAACAGAAAGGAAGTATTCTAATTTTGCGCCATGCTAGAATGGTGGAATTTTCTTGTTGCCGTAGAACGCATTCTGTTGCTGGTTGCACTGGCCACGTTTGCCATGCTGCTGTTTTATTACCTCTTTTTTTTCCTTCGTCTGGCGCTTTTAAAACCGGCCTCGCCGCGCACTGCCAATTTACCTCCTGTATCGGTCATCATCTGTGCCCGAAATGAGGTTGACAACATTATGAAATACCTTCCGCGGGTGCTAAATCAGGATTATCCAGATTTTGAAGTGGTGGTGGTGGACGATCAGTCGTGGGATGGTACTGCCGACGAGTTGGCGGAAATTCAAAAAACTTATTCGCACCTGCAAATCGTTTCCATAGGAGAGCACTTGCAGCATTTGCCGGGCAAAAAATTTCCATTAACACTGGGCATTAAAAAAGCGCGCCACGAACACCTCATTTTTACCGATGCCGATTGCTACCCCAAAAGTGATCAGTGGCTCCGGCACATAGCTTCAACCTTTTCAGCGCAAAAAGAACTCGTGCTGGCTCCGGCCCCATTAATACCTCAAAAGGGCCTGTTAAATGCGCTCGTTCGCTTTGAAACCATGCTCACCGGCGGTCTGTTTTTGTCATTTGCCCTGGCGCGAATGCCCTACATGGGGGTGGGGCGTAACCTGGGCTATACACGCAGTCTGTACACGGAGGTTGGAGGTTTTAAAAAGCATTATCACATCGCTTCTGGCGATGACGATTTGTTGGTTCAGGCAGCGGCCACATCAAAAAACACGGCAGTTTGCACCGCACCAGAGGCTTTGATTTTTTCTCCGGCGCCCGATGGATGGAAAGCATGGATGCGGCAAAAATCCCGACATTTTAGTACGTCAACACATTATCAACTTCGGTATAAAATATTGCTTTCCCTTTATCCGCTGGCAATCATTTTGTTTCTGGTATCAACATTATCTCTGTTGGTCTATAAAAACACGCAACCGGTCTCATTGGCATTGATTGGAGTCAAATTATTGGTTCAAATGGCTATATTTAGACTCGTATTCAAAGTGCAAAAGGATCGGTTTCTATGGTTCCTGTCCCCAATTTTAGAAGTGCTTTTATTGGGTTGTCAGGTGATTTTCATGGTGATCGGACGGGGTTCAAAAACGAATAGATGGAAGTAAACGAAAATTTATCCGACAAGGCCAAATACGATTACCAATTGGTAAAGCGTGCGATTGATGGCGATCAAAAGGCATTTGCAGAACTGATGGAGCGATACCGCGATGCCATTTTCTTTATGCTGCTCAAAATGGTTAACAATCGCGATGATGCCGACGACCTGACCATAGAGGCTTTTGGCAAGGCGTTCAATCGGATTGAACAATATCAACCCAGCTACGCTTTTAGCACGTGGCTGTTCAAAATAGCATCCAACAACTGTATCGACTTTCTGCGAAAAGAAAAGAAGAAGCGCATGGTGTCGCTCGATAATACCATTTCGGGAGATGACGGGGATGAATACACCTTTGAAGTGCGAGACGGTGAACCCGATCCAGAAGAAACACTGATGAAAGGGCAAAAAGCCGAAAAAATGCGTGAAGTGGTGGATAAGCTTAAACCGCGCTACCGCGAACTGGTCATTCTGCGCTACTTTAAAGAATACTCCTACGAAGAAATTGCCGATGAGCTCGACCTTCCGCTTGGAACAGTAAAGGCTCAACTTTTTCGGGCACGCGAGTTTCTGTCGCAATTGCTCAGGCACACCAAAGAGCGCATCTGAAAAATGCCCGATATTATTTTCGATTGCTTTCCTGAACTCAACGGCCGTAAACGCGAACAGTTTTCAGCGTTAAAGCCATTATTTGAAACATGGAATGCGCAGATTAACGTGATTTCGAGGAAGGATATGGATGCCTTTTACGTACGACACGTACTGCACAGTTTGGCCATTGCAAAAGTGATTCAATTTAAACCCGATACGCGGATATTGGATGTGGGCACCGGAGGCGGATTTCCGGGTATTCCATTAGCTATAATGTTTCCTGATGTTCAGTTTCATTTGGTTGATTCCATTGGGAAGAAAATTAAAGTGGTGCAAGATGTGGCCGAACAGCTCGAGCTAAACAATGTTCGGGCCTCTCAGAATCGAGTAGAAGAACTTCCGGATAAATATCATTTCATTACCAACCGGGCGGTGGCACCCATGGCCAAGCTCGTTCAGTGGGTGGGGAACGCTATCTCCAAAGAGCAGTTTAACGATTTACCCAACGGCATTCTGAGCCTCAAGGGCGGCGACCTCAGCCAAGAGCTATCGGAAGTAAAGGGAAAGTCAGAGGTGTTTAATATCGCCGAATTTTTCGACGACCCATTTTTTGAAACCAAACAGGTGGTTTTCTGGAGCAAACAACTGGCTCGCTAAATTTTTAATTTTATTTTTTGAGTCTTCTTCTTGAAAAGGAATTGTGAATTGGTCGTTTGTCTTAAAAGACACATTGCTACATCATTTTTCCATCAGATAAACAGAAACTACTAAGCGTCATTAAAAAGCGGCAGACTGAAAAGTCCGCTGCTCCGCATGCGCACATTATTTCTATTCTTGTCTACGTTTTCAAACCTAAAAGACCAACTCCATGCGCCGTTTTATCGCTTTAGCACTCTATTTCCTGTCAATCAGTACAACCGCACAAGACTTGGAGGCAAATAATAGCCCGAACCTTCTCGACCAGTTACAATCGCTGAGCGCGCCGAGCCATACACTCACATTTGAGGAAAATAAAGGTCAGGTACGCGATCAAAACTGGCAAGCTCGACAAGATGTCCTCTTTAGTGGCGTGAGCCACGGCTTGAATTTTCATTTGCGAAATGGCGGAATTAGCTACCAGATTGTTTCTTTCGAAGAGCAAGAGAAAAACCAACTATTTGAAGACAACATCGCAGACCGAACTCCGGCCGGTTTCAGCATCTATCGAGTAGATCTAAATTGGATAAATAGCAACGAAAACACCGAAGTGGTTACCGGAAGACCCCTAGCAGGATACAGCAATTACTACAACGTGCCATCAGGACAGGAACCCGCATTGATGGTGCAGAAATACCAAGACGTCCGCTACCAGGATGTCTGGCCAGGAGTTGATTTACTATTCTTTAGTAATGAAGGCATCTTAGAAAGCGATTGGTTGCTCGATAAAGCCGAAAGCTATACCCAAATCGCCTTTGAAATTGCTGGAGCCGAAGTACGCGCCGACGACGAAGGGTACCTTATCATGCAAACACCTTTTGGCGAAATTCGCGAAGGTAAACTGGCAGTGTATCAAAATGAGAAGTTGCTCGATGCCCGATGGGTTATCGAACAATCAGAAAAGGGAGCAATAGTGCGCTTTGATATTGACGGCATTGAGCCCGAAAAGCCAATGCGTATTGACCCTCCTACTTCGTTATGGTCTACGCTCTACGGTGGAACAGGCAAAGACGAAGGGCAAGCCTGTACCTCCGATGGTAACGGAAATCTTTACATGTCGGGCCGAACAAACTCCACCACATCTATCGCAACTACCGGAAGTTTTCTGAGTTATGCGCTCGGCGGAAGCTACGATGCGTTTATAGTAAAGTTTAACTCAGCTGGAGTGCGTCAGTGGGCAACGTACTATGGATGGTCTGGCTGGGATGAAGGCACGGCCTGCACGACCGATAATCTCGGCAATGTGTTTTTAGCCGGTAGAACCAACTCAACAGCTATGGTAGGCTCGGACGGAGCACATCAGCCATTTGCGGGTGGCGGCCACGATGCTTTTCTTGTGAAATTCAATACCAATGGCGTAAGGCAATGGGGAACTTTTTACGGTGGCACTGGCAACGACATGGGAACCGGCTGTACAACGGATAGCAACAACAATGTTTACCTCACCGGAAAATCTTTGTCCAGCAACAACATTGGAACACCCGGAAGCCACCAGCAATATAGGTACGGTTCGGATGATGCCTTCATCGTTAAGTTTACCCCAGGAGGTGTGCGCCAATGGGGTACCTATTTTGGCGGTGATGGGCAAGATGTTGCACTGGCGATTACTGCGGGGCCCAACAATAAACTCTATATGGGCGGATATACGTCATCCTCTTCTAACATTGCTACGCCAAACACCTATCAACCCAATACAGCAGGCGGCCAATTTGGAGGATTCCTGACCGAGTTCAATACCGATGGCGCGCAACAATGGGGAACTTATTACAGCGGAACTTCTGGCTGGACGTGGGTTAGGGATTGCGCAATAGATGCCACGGGCAATATTTACTTTGCCGGATTAACCCAGTCGCCCATCAACATTGCAACGCCCGGCTCACACCAGCAGTTTTATGGAGGTGGATCCAGTGACGGCTTTATAGCCAAAATGGACAATACCGGAAACAGAATTTGGGGAACCTACATCGGGGGTGGTGGGCACGACGAAGCTTACGGTTGCGCAATTGCAGCCGATGGAGTGGCCTATGTAGCGGGATCAACCGCCTCTACAGATGGAATAGCTTTTGGCGACGCAACCCAACCCGAATACGGAGGTGGCAATAACGATGCATTCTTAACGCAATTCGATGCAGACGGAAATGTTCTTTGGAGCAGCTATTTCGGCGGTTCTGGAAACGATGTTGCGCTCGGCTGTGCCGCCGATGCTTCTGGCATATACATGACCGGTTTCACCAATTCATCCAATGTATTTGCTTCGCCCGGAGCGCATCAACCTGGTTTTGGTGGGGGAGATAGCGATGCCTTTTTTGGTGTTCTCGAAAGTGCTGGCTGTACCGAAGCGCCTGCGCAACCCGCAAATATTCAGGGTGATGCATCGCCATGTGAGGGAGCAAACATTACCTACTCTGTAGCAGAAGTGGCTTTTGCCAATAGTTACACCTGGACATTACCCAACGGCTGGACTGGAAATAGTACAACAGCTTCTATTGATGTTACAGCCGGAAATAACGGCGGAATAATTACCGTGTCTGCCGCCAACAACTGCGGTTCGTCTGCGGCGCAATCGCTAACGGTAAGTGTAGACAGCGCGCCAAATCAACCTGGAACAATCAGTGGCGATAATGTTTTCTGCACCGGTGATCAGA
>CAZARI010000055.1:0-15670 GCA_964487545.1 uncultured Cryomorphaceae bacterium | reverse complement strand
CACTTTTACCGATGCTAAATCAGGCTTTTAATTTAGACATGCGGATTTGAGGATCCTTTCGCGTGGTTGGGATTTTCCCACCGATCATTCAGCTAAAATAACATTTTCAAAACACATTAGGCTCAATGGTATAGTCCGGGCTGTGATAAGGAACGTGAACTTAGTATGATTTATATACCAATGCCCCGGCTTGTAAATCTTTTTTTATTGTCCAGTATGGCGGTTTATGATTTTCTAGTGTTCTCAAAAAGCGCCACTGCCTCCACGTGCGCGGTGTGCGGAAACTGATCGACCAACGTGAGGTGAAGCAGGCGGTATCCGGCGTCCGAAAGGATTTCACAGTCGCGGGCTTGGGTGGCGGGATTGCACGAGATATACACGATCTTCTGAGCGTTGAGCCGAATGATCTTGCGCAGGGTTTTGGGCGCAATGCCCCCGCGAGGTGGGTCGAGCACTGCAGCGCCAATGGCACCAGCAAGATCGGGGCGGTCGGTCAGAAATCGCCCCACATCACCAGCATAAAACTCAGGCGTGTCTAAATGATTGCGAATGGCGTTCTGCCGGGCATCCTCAATGGCCGATTGCTCGATGTCAACACCAATCACCTTGCTGTTGGGATAGCGCTGTGCCAGCAGTTGAGAAATGGTTCCGGTGCCGCAAAACAAATCGAGAATCACCTGATTTGAAGGGAGCATATACCCGCGATTGATGTAGTCGAGCGCCCGGCTGTACAATTTGGCAGCACAGGCAGGGTTGGGCTGAAAAAAACTTTTGATACCGATCTCGAACTTTAAGCCAAGCAGCTCTTCCACCAAAACCTGCTGTCCGTATATATGGCGGACAAAGGCATCGTCGATCGAAGAACGGTCGCCCGTACTGTCATTCACCGAGTGAAAAATACCGGCCACCCGGTCACCAAAAATTTGCAGACACTGTTCAATAAATGCCTCATCGTTGAATGGAACCGCATCGTCATTGCCCGTAATCAGGTTCAGCATGAGCTGGTTTTGATAAAAACTCTTGCGCACCACCAGGTTTTTAAAGTAGCCGTGTCGCTGTCGCGGGTTCCACGCCTGATGTCCGGTAGATTCGAACCAAGTGCGCAGGCGGTGCAGGTTGTTTTCAAAATCGGCGTCAAACAATCCGCTGTCGGCATTTAGGTTTTCGACGGCCCACCACGAGCCGCGCCGTTTAAATCCCAGGGAAAACCGGTCGGATTCAACATCGGTTTCCGGATCACTGTTGATGGAGCTGAACGAGTATTCCATTTTGTTGCGGTAGTGCCACGTTGCGGGAGAGTCAATCCAACCTTCAAACACCGATTCGATGTTTTGCACCTTGCCTATGCGGTGATACAAGTTAAACGCAGCGGTGGTTTTTAGCTCCTGCTGGGATTTTACTGGCAGACGGGTATAGGGAGCACCGGGAATATCCTGATAGGACGAATCGGTTTCCAGCCCGGCACGCTCCAGCACTTTCACCAGTTTGCACTCCACATACCGTTTCTTTGACTTCACCACGCGCGCCAACACCCGCTGTCCGGGCAATGCGTTTTGAACAAACACCACTTTTTCTCCCTGGGCTGTAGTGATTCGCGAAATTCCCTTGCCGCCAAACGCATAATCCGTTATGGTCAGTTCAATTCTTTGTCCGATATGCAGCTTTTCCATGCCGCAAAAGTAACTAAAGCGAAAAAGCCGGTGCCGTAAAAAGAAAGCCGCTCGGGGCAATTTTTTATCTTTGTCAAACTGCCAGCGTGCAGCGCGCGGATTGGTTGCGACTAAGCAGTTAATTGCGTGCGTTTTTCGATCGATCACCCTTTAAATTACTGAAAGCAATGAACACAACGACTCAAAATACCAGCCCCACCGAGCAGGCAATTGCCCTGGAAAATGAATACGGTGCACATAACTATCATCCACTGCCCGTGGTGCTCGAAAAAGGAGACGGCGTGTATGTTTGGGATGTCGAAGGAAAGCGCTATTATGATTTTCTCTCCGCTTATTCTGCTGTAAATCAAGGGCACTGCCATCCCGAAATTATCGGTGCGCTCACCGATCAGGCATCAAAGCTCACGCTCACTTCACGGGCTTTTTTTAACGATCAGCTCGGCAAATACGAAAAATACATCACCGACTATTTTGGTTTTGAAATGGTGTTGCCAATGAACACCGGCGCCGAAGCGGTTGAAACGGCCATTAAGATTTGCCGCAAGTGGGCTTATGAACGAAAGGGCATAGCCGAAAACCAAGCAAAAATCATCGTTTGTGAGAACAATTTTCACGGACGAACCACCACCATTGTGTCTTTTTCGAACGATCAGGATGCGCAAAAGAACTTCGGTCCGTTTACACCCGGATTTGTGCGCATTCCATACAACGATCTCGATGCGCTCGAAGCGGCATTAAAAGAGGGTAATGTTGCCGGTTTCTTGGTTGAGCCCATCCAGGGAGAGGCCGGGGTGAACGTGCCCGACGAGGACTATATCTCCCGCGCTGCCGAACTGTGCCGCCAGCACAATGTGCTCTTTATGGCCGATGAAATCCAGACCGGGATTGCCCGAACAGGTAGTTTACTGGCGGTTTGTGGAAATTGTTCTTGTGAGCAAAACTGTGAACGCGGCGACACCTATACCCGTCCGGATGTGCTGATATTGGGCAAGGCGCTGTCGGGAGGGGTGTATCCGGTATCTGCCGTACTTGCCGACAAAAAGATCATGGACGTGATTAAACCCGGCCAACACGGATCTACCTTTGGTGGAAACCCAATCGCAGCGCGTGTGGCCATTGCAGCACTCGAAGTGGTGCGCAACGAAAAGCTGATGGGGAACGCTCGAAAGCTAGGTGATCGGTTCAGAAAAGAAATGCAGCAGCTTGTCGATGAGTTTGACATCTTGGTAAAAGTTCGCGGCAAAGGCATGCTCAACGCCTTGCTCATCAACGATTCGCCCGAGGGGGATATGGCGTGGAACATCTGTCTGAAGCTGCGCGACAATGGGTTGCTGGCCAAGCCTACTCACGGCAACATCATTCGTTTTGCTCCTCCGCTGGTGATGACCGAAGAGCAGCTATTGGAATGCGTTGCCATCATCCGAAAAACAATTGGCGAATTCAGACGCGAATAGATTGAACTTCCTTTCTTGACTGACCTGTGTGAAATGGTATATTTGCCTGTTTTAAATAACGGTTGAACAGATGCTCATACCCATTCCTGATTTGATGGCACAGGCAATGACAACGCTGGGAAACGTTGGCAATATAAATCTATTCATTGATTCGGAATGACCACTCTGGCCATCATCACCATTGTCATCATCCTACTCGCCATCGTGCTGTTTGCTACCGAATGGCTGCCGGTAGATCTGGTGGCAATTCTCACCATGCTGGCGCTGGTTATTTTCGGAGTGATTTCGCCGGAGGAGGGGATCAGTGGGTTCAGTAATCCGGCCACCATCACCGTGGCATTTATGTTTGTTATCAGTGCCGCGTTGCTCAAAACAGGCGCCTTGCAAGTGCTGACGTTTCGGTTATCGTCGCTTTTTAGGCACAATTTCATGTTCGGAATGACGGCCATGATGCTGGTGGTGGCGTTAATATCTGGTTTCATCAACAACACACCGGTGGTGGCCTTTTTCATTCCCGTGGTATTACAGATTGCTCAATCGTCGGGAAGATCGCCAACCAAAATGCTCATTCCACTGTCTTATGCATCGCTGTTTGGCGGAACGTGTACCTTAATCGGCACATCGACCAACCTGTTGGTAAGCGGTATTGCGGTGAATCATGGTATAGATCCCATCGGCATGTTTGATTTTTCCTTGATGGGGCTGATTTTTTTGGCGATTGGTGTGATTTACATGCTGGTGTTTGGCATTAAATTGCTGCCAACCAGAACCGCTGAGCAAACTTTGGGCGAGCGTTACGACCTGAGAAATTACCTGGCCGAAATTCAGTTGCTGGAGCATTCGGGAGCCGTGGGCAAAATGATTATGGAATCCGAAATTGTTGAGGAGCTCGGAATCGATATTATCGAAGTGCGCCGAAACGGAACTACTTTTCACCTGCCTCCTGGTGACTTTTATCTCGAAGCTGGCGACGTGCTGAAGGTGCGGTGCAACGTGAGTAAACTGAAACTGCTAAAAGACCGCGAACGCATAGCTGTGAATACCGGAATTTTAATTGGTAACAACGATTTTAAAAGCACCAATGCCGCGTTGGTGGAAATGGTCATTACGGCCAATTCAGAGTTTAGCGGAAACAGCTTAAAAGAGATGGACTTCCGCCGAAGGTTTCGTGCTGTTCCACTGGGAATCTGCCATCGTGATGAAGTACTGCGCGAAGAACTATACAGTGTTCAGCTCAAACCGGGCGATGTGATTCTGGCCGAAGTGAAGAAACACTACATTCCTGAATTGAAGAAACTGGAAGCAGTTCAGAACCCGCCGTTTATATTGCTGTCGGAAGACCATGTCACAGAGTTTGACAAGAAGAAATTTGCCATTGTTTTGTCTGTTATCGTGCTGATGGTGACGCTGGCCGCTCTGAATATCTTGGATATCGTTGCCGGAGTGATTGCTGCGGTATCGGTATTGGTATTGACCCGCTGCCTGAGCATGAAAGAGTTGTACGAGGCCATTAATTGGAAGGTGGTTTTTTTGATGGCGGGTGTGCTGAGTTTCGGAATCGCTATGAGCAACACCGGACTGGATCAGGTTTTGGCTGTTTCATTCATAGCGCCCTTGGGGCAGTGGGGACCAGTGGCCATGTTGGCCGGAATTTATCTGGTTACTTTGGTGCTCACCGAGTTCATGTCCAACACGGCTACTGCTGCGCTGATGACCCCAATTGCCATTGCAACGGCCGTTTCTGCCGATTTAAGTCCGCTACCGTTTTTAATGGCGGTGATGTTTGCCGCGTCTGCCAGCTTCTCAACCCCTATCGGGTATCAGACCAACACCATGGTGTTTTCTGCAGGGCAATATCGATTTGCCGATTTTACTAAAGTGGGCGTATGGCTGAGTTTAATTTTCTGGCTGGCCGCCATTGTGATCATTCCTTTGTTCTTCAAGTTTTAATTATTGATTTTGGATTTTACCGCATGAAAAAAGCCAGTGAAAATCATTTCACCGGCTTTTTAAAATGGGTTTAAACCTTTTTTACGTGTTAATCAGCGCTTGTCCATAGGAACAAAATTGCGGTCGTTGGCGCCGTCGTAAATTTGACGTGGACGGCCTATGGGCTCGCCGCGTTCAATCATTTCTTTCCACTGTGCAATCCAACCGGGCAATCTTCCCAAGGCAAACATCACGGTAAACATCTCGGTGGGAATACCAATAGCGCGGTAAATGATTCCCGAGTAGAAGTCCACATTTGGATAGAGCTGACGATCTACAAAGTATTCATCTTGTAGGGCGTGTTCTTCGAGTTTTTTGGCAATCTCGAGTATAGAGTCGTTGATGCCGAGTTTTTCGAGTACCTCGTCGCACGATTTTTTAATGATGCGTGCCCGCGGGTCGAAGTTTTTGTATACGCGGTGACCGAAGCCCATCAGACGGAAGGTATCGTTTTTGTCTTTTGCGCGGGCAATCCACTTGTCGGTGTTTCCGCCGTCGGCTTTAATCATTTCCAGCATTTCGATTACCGCTTGGTTGGCGCCTCCGTGAAGCGGTCCCCAGAGTGCAGCAACACCCGCCGAAATAGAAGAGTAGAGGTTGGCCTGTGACGAGCCCACGATACGCACAGTTGAAGCCGAGCAGTTTTGTTCGTGATCGGCGTGCAGAATAAGCAGTTTGTTGAGTGCGTCGGCCACCACGGTGTCGATTTCATATTCGGTGGTGGGCAGGGCAAACATCATGTTTAGGAAGTTCTCAACATACCCCAGCGAATTTTTTGGATAAAGTCCGGGCTGACCGATTGAGTTTTTGTAGGCTTGAGCTGCCAGTGTAGGCACTTTTGCAATCAGCCGGTGCATGGTCAGGTCGATGGCTTCAACCGAGCGATTTGGGTTTTGCGCTTCTGGATAGTAGGTTGAAAGCGATGCAATCATGGCCGACAAAACGCCCATCGGGTGCGCACCTGTAGGGAAAGCTTCGAAAATTCTTCTCAGGTCTTCATGTACCAGCGTGTGGTTGGTGATACTATTTTCGAAAAAATTGATTTGCTCCTTGTTGGGAAGCTCACCATAAATCAGCAGATAGGCCACTTCGAGAAAGGATGCCTGTTCGGCCAGTTGTTCAATGGGGTATCCGCGATAGCGCAAAATTCCTTTTTCGCCATCCAGATAGGTTATTTTACTGACCGTAGAGCCGGTGTTTTTGTATCCGGTATCGAGCGTGATGTAACCTGTGTTGGCCCGAAGCGAACTGATGTCTATGGCTTTTTCGTTTTCAGAGCCGGTAACTATTGGCAGTTCAAAGGTCTTTCCATCTAAAATTAGTTGTGCGGTCTCGCTCATCGAATAGGTATGTTTTTAAGGTTTTTTTCAGCGGTTTAAAGGTAGTAAAAACTTTGCGTAATTCTCCCTCATAACACCGCATAATTCGGGTGCTGCTGTGGATTAAGGCAAAGGCATTACTGAAGAATTATTTAAATGTCGGGGAGAATCCGGCTTTAAAATCGTTGAAGTTCACTTGTTGGTGATCTTCTTCAGCAATAAATTTCAGAATCGGTTCTATTTGCTGCGGGGTGTGATAGCCTTGCACGGGCGCAAGAATTTTAAAATTCTCGTCCAGATAAACGACCGTGGGATAGGCTATCCGTCCATTTACCGGTGCAATGGCCCGAGCCAGATCGTGCGTACTGTTGCGGCCGCGTTTGTTGGGATCGTGACCGGCGTTTTGATATACGTTACCCTTGAACTCGACGGTTTCGGGTCCTTCGGCGTCAAATTTCACCGCGTAGTAGTGTTTGTTAATGTATTCTACCACCGATGGGTTTTGAAATGTATTTTGGTCCATCATGCGGCAGGGTCCACACCAGGTGGTGTATACATCAATCAGAACCTTTCTGGGTTCTTTGGCCATTCGTTTCTCTACTTCGTTCAGCGAAAGCCATTCAACTTGTTTTGACTGCCCCCACATGAGCGTTGGAATAAGAAGCAGGATGATCAGAATTAATCGCATTATTTCAGTTTTTAGCCGTCGGTTGATACAAATTCTGTTCCACCTTTGGGAGCTTATCTCACACCGTGCATCAGCTTTTTAAGCAATGGGTTGAGCAGGATGGAAAACAATCCCACCCCAATGGGAATCAAAGTGAAAATTAAGAAAAAGGTGCCGATAGAGTATTTTGCTGAGATCTCGTCAATCATGCCTCCGGTGGTTCCCGCTGCCTTCTGTCCTACGGCAATGGCCAGATACCAAACGCCAAACATAAAGCCGATCATTCGGGGTGGCACCAGCTTGCTCAGGTACGACAACCCTACCGGCGAAAGACAAAGTTCTCCCATGGTATGAAACAGGTAGGCAAGGATGAGAAACACGATGCTAACCGAAGCCGTTTGCGCTCCTGGAGGAATGTTCCAGGCGCCGAACGACAAGATTGCAAATCCGAAACCGAGTAAAATCAGTCCCAAACCGTATTTCATCGCCGCTGATGGGTTGTACTTGCTCTCCCACCACATGGAGAAAAGCGGGGCAAGGGTAATGATAAAGAAGGAGTTAAGGATGCCAAACCACGTGGCTTCAATTTCGTTGCTTGGCTCAGAATATTTATTCCACAAGCGAAACAGCACCAAAAACCAGATGCCTGCAATGGCGAGCATGAGCACAATATTGGAAATGCCAATTCTTGAAAAGGTCTTTTTACTCAGCAAAAAGAGCACCCAGCTAATGATAATTAGCGGAACGGTCGTCAACAACGCATCTACAATTAAAAAGATCGTCGATACGCTGCCTTCCAACACCCGGTTGGTATAGTCGCGCGCAAAAAGGGTCATGGTTCCCAGCGACTGCTCAAAAAATGTAAAGAAAAACACGGTGAAAACTCCGAAGATAGATACGGCGATGATGCGGTCTCGAACAATTGGCAAGTACCTCGAAATTCTTGTCACCAGCAGCACGAGGAATAGAACCAAACAGGTGAGCACAACAAAATTGGAACCGCTAAGTTGGCCGATCCTAAAGGGAACCAGATTAACCCCGCCAATTTTTTCGATCGGATCGTTAAAGAGGTAGAGCAGCCCGCCCACCGACGACAGCACCACGAGTATTTTATCAAAGGTGGTAAATGGATTCAGCTTGTCCTCCTCGCGGGGTGCTGCTTGTTCGGCCGGGCTTTCTTCGTTGATGTTTTGTGGAAGTTCCACTTCATATTCACCGGTGGGTTTGGCGCCTACAGAACCGAAAAGCTTACCTGCCAGCAGAAACTGCAACATGCCGAGGAACATGAAAATCCCAGCCAGTCCAAATCCCCACGACCAACCGAAGTTTTCAGCGAGGTATCCGCAGAGCATCATACCGAAAAACGCACCGGCGTTTACGCCCATGTAAAAAATGGTGTAGGCGCCGTCCTTTTTTGATTCTTTGCCTTTGTACATCTCCGAAATTATCGAAGTAATGTTGGGTTTAAAAAAACCGGTTCCAATCACCAGCAGGGCAAGTCCGATGTAAAACGAAGAGGTGGTTTCAAAGGCCATGGCGGCATGGCCCAGGGTCATGATTATGCAACCGATGACAACAGCCAGGCGGTATCCAGTGATTTTATCCGCAAGCCAACCGCCCACAATGGGGGTGAGGTAAAGCAGCGAAGCGTAGGTTCCGATCAGGGCCAGTGCGTGTTCTCTGGGCCAATCCCATCCGGGGTTATCGCTGATGATGGGTGCGGTTAAAAAAAGAATCAGTAAAATCCGCATCCCGTAAAACGAGAAGCGCTCCCACATTTCGGTAAAAAACAGTACGAACAAACCGGCGGGATGTCCCAATACGGTGTCCTTAAACAGGTTTTCAATGTCTGCTGCCTTCGTCATTTCTCAACAATTATGATTTTGTAATTGGCCAAATAAGCCTGCCAAATGGTTCGTACCTCCAGTGGATATTAGTTAATCTCTTCCTCACCCATCATAGCACCTTCCTGTTGGAGTGCCACCTCAGGCAATTCTTCATCTTCGGCACCATGAATCAATCTTTTCAACGGCTTGAGCATGGCAATAACAACCAATCCGAAAAGGGTGCAGAAAATGGCGATACCTGTGAAAATGGCGAATTCACCCACGTCTGATGCCGATTCACCCACAAGACCGGCCACTTTATTACCCAGTCCCGATGCGGCGAAGTAGGCGCCCATCATAAATGCCATCCAGCGCTCGGGTGCGAGTTTTGTGAGGAAGGAAAGCGCAACGGGTGATGCGCAAAGCTCACCCAAAGTGTGGAACAGGTAGGCGAGAACCAACCACTGCATGCCCGACTTTTTAATGATATCACCCACTTCGTTGTACTCCACCTCGGTGCTGGCCATTGTCATAAAAAAGAATCCCCAACCCATGATAATAATTCCGATGGCCATTTTGAAGAGTGCCGAAGATTCCTTCTTTCTGTTTTTCCACCAAACCCAGAAACTACCTACAATGGTGGCAAAAGTGAGAATGAAAATAGCATTGACGGACTGAAACCAGCTTGCGGGTACTTCAAAAGAACCCAGCATAAGGTTGGTTTTCTGCGAGGCGTAGATATTCATCAATCCTCCGGCTTGCTCAAAGGCTCCCCAGAAAATGATGATGAGCAGAAAGGAAAAATAGGTGATCAGAATGCGGTCTTTTTCAATTGGGTTGCCGTCGTTGTACACCACAATAGCGAATCCTACGGCAAAGGCTAAACCAATAACCAAAAGTCCGTAAGCCCAAGAATCATGAAATACCCAGATGTACACACCGAGCAATGCCATTATGGAAAACCCGATCAGGGAGTTTTTTTGGGTGAATATTTTGCTGAACAGACTTCCCTCGACTACCGCATCTTTCGGTTTTTCTTCCACCACCAGGTTACCCACGTGGCTAATATGCTTCTGTCCCACCAGATAGGTGATTTGTCCGAGAGCCATACCAATACCGGCCAGTCCAAAACCGTAGTGCCATCCGTGATTTTCGCCGATATAACCCACCAATAAAGCCGCTGCTGCAGCTCCCAGGTTGATGCCCATGTAGAAAATATAGAATCCGAAGTCTCTTTTGTTTTGCTGATTTTTAGGGTAAAGTCCGCCAACCATTGTAGAAATATTTGGTTTGAGCATTCCAACACCCATTACAATCAATGTCAGCCCCGAGTAGAAGGCCCACATTTCCTCAACGGCAAGTATGCCGTGACCTGCACACAACAGCAGTCCACCTACCAATACCGATTTACGCTGACCCAGAAATTTATCTGCAATAATTCCGCCCGGAATTGATGCGACATATACAAACATGGTGTACCAACCGTAAAGGGCAATGGCACTATCGTTAGTCCATCCGAGTCCCGGATTGATGCCGCCGGTTTCCGCAACCAGATAGAGCACGAGAATGGCGCGCATCCCATAAAACGAGAATCGTTCCCACATTTCGGTGAGAAACAGAATAAATAGCCCCACGGGGTGGCCGAAAAGCGTTTTTTGGTCTTCTAATCGTAATGTGCTCATGTTCTAAAGGTTTGTTTTTAAGAAGTCGGTGAGTTTCGAAAATAGATGGTTTCGGGTGTTGCCACCGTAAATTCCATGATTTTTGTCAGGATAAATAAATAGTTCAAATTGTTTGTCGGCCTTAACCAGGGCCTCAATCATTTCCATGGTGTTTTGATAGTGCACGTTGTCATCGGCCGATCCGTGAACCAGCAAATAATTACCTTCCATTAGGTCAACATGATTGATGGGAGAGTTCTGATCGTATCCGTCGGCGTTTTCCTGCGGAGTGCGCATAAAACGTTCGGTATAAATGGTGTCGTAATAGCGCCAGTTGGTTACTGGAGCAATGGCAATGCCCGCAGTGAAATATTCGGCACCCTTGGTCATGCACAGCGAAGAGAGGTAGCCACCGTAGCTCCAGCCCATAATGCCGATACGGTCTTTGTCCACATAGCTTTGATCGCCCATGTATTTGGCTGCCGAAATCATGTCTTCGGTTTCGAGTTTTCCGAGCTGAAGGTAGGTGCTGTGCCCGAATTCAGTTCCCCTGAACATCGTTCCACGCGGATCTACCGAAACCACCAAGTATCCTTCTTGCACCATCAGGTTTTGCCACAGGTAGTCGTGGCCGCCCCATGCATTTCGCACTGTGTTGCTGCCCGGCCCGCCATAAACGTGGAAAATGACCGGATACTGTTTGGCTTCATCGAAATCGGCGGGTTTGATAATCCAGGCATTGAGCTCGTCGCCGCGCTCTGTGGTAATCGTGAAAAATTCACGGGGTTGAAGGTCATACTTTTCAAGCGCCGCCCGCATTCGCTCATTGTCTTCCAAAACGCGAATTTCTTTTCCGGCTGCATTGCGCAAGGTTACCTGTGGAGGGGTGTTGGCATCAGAAAAGGTTTGAATGTAATAGTCGTAAGTGAGGCTAAAAACCGCTGAGTTGTAGCCGTTGTTGTTGCTTAGCTTTTTCTTGTTGCGACCGTTGGTTCGGATGGAATACACCGCCTTTTCCAGCGGACTTTCTTGCGCAGCGGTGTAGTAAACGGTTTGCTTTGATTCGTTCAGGCCCAGAAAATCAATCACTTCCCATTTTCCACTGGTGATTGGGGTTTCTTTTTTTCCGCTGATGTTGTATAAATAAAGGTGATTATAGCCGGTTTTTGCACTGTTCCACAAAAACTGTTTTCCATTGGCCAGAAAAGTTAGGTTGTCGTTGATTTCGATATAAGTCTCAGATTTTTCTTCGTAAATCTGTTCAAGCTCTACACCAAAAGGATGATCTTTACTGAGATCGGCCAGCAAAAACTGCAGGTGATTCTGATGCCGGTTCATCTTCATAATGCACAAGCGATTGTCGTCTAGGGTCCACTTAATGCGGGGAATATAGAACTCCTCGTTGACCGGCAGGTTGCAATCGAGGGTTTTGCCCGATTCGAGGTGGTAGATCTTCACCTGAACCGCAGCGTTCTCTTCTCCCGCCTTGGGGTATTTAAACCGATACTGTTGTGGATAAAGTGACCCGTAGAGTGCCATTTGAAATTCTTTGACCTGGGTTTCATCAAATCGGCAAAAGGCAATTTTTGTTCCACCGGGCGACCAGTGAAAAGCCTTATTGTAGCTGAATTCCTCTTCGTAAACCCAGTCGGGATAGCCGTTGATGATTTTGTTCATCTCGCCATCATTGGTGACCTGAATTTCCTGATCGGATGTGAGGTTGCGGATAAAAAGATTGTTGTCGCGGATAAAGGCCACCTGATCGCCAGTAGGAGAGAAGTCGGCCAGCCGTTGTTTACCTTTCGAGAAATCGGTGAGTGGCTGGGCTTTGCCGGTGCTACGGTCGTAAACAAAATAATTGGCCGTGTAGGAATATCGGTAAATCGATTCTTTATCTGTTTCGAGCAATACTTTTTGTTCGTCGGGGCTGAACTGATAGCCTTGAATGCGCTTTTCATCGGGTAGCACTTCGGCAGCAACAAGTGTTTCTACTTTTTCACCGTCGCTGTATTTGAATTGATTTAATGCTAATTGGCCCGATGAGGATTCTAGGCGCGTGTAGTGAACCCCATCTTTCATTGAACGAATTTCGCCAACCGAGGCGCCAAAAAAGGTGGGTGTGGCCCAGATGGTTTTGTTGTCGAGTTGTTGCTTTTGTGCGCTGAGTTGCGGAGGCATGGCCGTAGCCATCAGTGCTAATGCCGAAACCCATGCCGCTGTTTTGAAAGATTTAAAGATCATGAGGTTGAAGATTAAATCAGATTATGGATAGACGTAAGTTGACTGCAGCCCAAGCGGGATGCCGAGTTTCCAGTATATCAGCAGGAAGATGATCCACGACACCAGAAACACAATGGTGTAAGGTATCATCATGGCCACCAGCGTGCCTATTCCGGTTCTTTTTACATAGCGCTGGCAGAACACAACAACCAGCGGAAAGTAGGGCATGAGCGGGGTAATGATATTGGAAACGGAGTCACCTACCCGGTAAGCGGCTTGTGTTAAATCGGGCGAAATATTGAGCTGCATGAGCATCGGAACCATCACCGGTCCGATCAGTGCCCATTTTGCCGATGCCGAGCCGATAAGCAGGTTTACCGTGGCGGTGATCAGAATCATTCCCACAATGGTTACCTCGGCCGGTAACGACATGGCCTGTAGTCCCGAAGCACTCTTTAGTGCCAGCAACGCACCGATATTCGATTTTCCAAACGCATCGATAAACAGCGCACAGAAAAAGGCCATCACAATATAATAGCTCATGCCCTCCATGGACTTGCTCATGCTGCCGATCAGGTCTTTTGAGTTTCTATAGGTTTTGACCATAAAACCGTAAATCACTCCGGGAAAGAGAAAAACCAAAAAGATCAGCGGAACGATAGACTGCATCAGCGGAGCAGAAAATGAGGTGATTTCACCATCGGGAGCGCGCATGGCAGAGTTTTCGGGCATTACCCAAAAAAACAAACCGATAAGGCTGAGAATCATCGCTCCGGTAGATACCCAAAACGCTTTTCTTTCTATGGGCTTCAGGCTATCCATCGTGGGTTCATCCTCAATGTTTTCGTCAACGGGAGCCGTTCTTTTGAGGCGTGGTTCAACAATTTTATCCGTGAGATACCAACCCAACCCGATAATCAGAACGCTCGAAAAGGAGGTAAAAAACCAGTTGTTCAGCGGGTTGAGTTGAATTTCAGGGTCTAATATTCTGGCGGCTTCTTGTGTAAAACCTTGCAGCAACGGGTCAATTCCCGACGGAATAAAGTTGGCACTGAAGCCTCCCGAAACACCTGCAAAAGCAGCGGCAATACCGGCCAACGGATGCCTTCCTGCGGCATAAAAAATAACTCCACCCAGCGGAATCACCAGCACATATCCGGCGTCGGTTGCGGTGTGGCTCACAATAGCCACCAGAATCAACATGGGGGTGAGCAATTTGGCCGGAGTGATCCCCAACAAGTACTTTAATCCGGCATTGATAAAGCCCGAATGTTCGGCTACACCAACACCCAGCATGGCAACGAGTACAATGCCAAGTGGGGCAAAACTCATGAAGGTAGTGACCATTCCGGATAGAAATTCAGCCAATGAGTGCCCGGTGAGCAGATTGACAATATTCACCGGATCGCCAGTGCGTGGGTCTATCTCGGTAAATGTCATGTTCGACATAATCGCCGAAAAGATCCAGATCAGAATGAGTAGGGTAAGAAATAAAATGGATGGATCGGGAAGCTTGTTTCCTACTTTTTCGACAACGTCGAGAATTCGCGCCAGTGCGCCTTTTTTTGGTTTTATTTCAGCCGTTGATTCGCTCATCAGATCAATGTGTTGCAAAACGGAAGAGCACTAATTTAGTTCTCCCGAATGGTTTCCATCAAAAAATCACAGGGGCCGAATATATGCATTTGTGCTTAATTGGTGGTGTAAAGTTGAGGTGTAAACCGAATAAATATCTTTGTTGCTAATCCTTATCTCAAACATGATGACCATTGAAAACTTTGGAAGGATCACTCCAGATTTGATTCGATTTTTTGAATCGGTGGTGGGGAAAGAATTTGTGTTTACCGATGATATAACCCGTTTCGAATACGGGCACGACGAAACCGAGAACTTGAGCTTTCCGCCTGATGTGGTGCTCAAACCGGCTTCGGTCAAGGAGGTTTCTGCTATTCTCCGGCGCTGCAATGCACACCGGGTTGCGGTTACACCCATCGGCGCCCGAACCGGCCTTAGTGGCGGTGCACTCAGTATACATGGCGGAGTGGGGCTATCTATGGAGCGCTTTAACCAGATTATTGAAATTGATACGGATAATTTGCAGGCTACGGTGGAACCGGGCGTAATCACCCAAGTATTTCAGGAAGCCGTTATCGAAAAGGGACTGTATTATCCGCCCGATCCGGCAAGCCGTGGTTCGTGTTTTATCGGTGGCAATCTGGCCGAAAATTCAGGCGGACCGCATGCATTAAAATATGGCGTTACCAAGGATTATGTCCTTAACCTCGAAGTGGTGCTTCCATCCGGTGAAGTGATCTGGACCGGTGCCAATGTGCTGAAGAATGCAACGGGATATAATCTTACACAATTAATGGTTGGCAGCGAAGGTACACTCGGTGTGATTACTAAAGCGGTAATGCGCTTGATTCCGTATCCGCCCAAAAACCTGCTGATGCTGATCCCTTTTAGCTCGGCCGAAAAGGCCTGCGAATCGGTGGCGGCAATTTTTAAAGCAGGCATCACTCCGTCGGTACTCGAGTTTATGGAGCGCGACGCGATAGAATGGACACTTCGGTTTGTGGATGACGTACACATTTCAATCGAAGATCACCATCAGGCGCATTTGCTGGTAGAAGTAGACGGCATCGACGCGGATGTGCTCTTTGGTGAGTGTGAAAAAATTGCAGAAGTGGTTCAACTTTATGATGCTGATGAGGTACTGATGGCCGAAAGCGAAGACCAAAAAGCGGCGTTGTGGAAACTGCGTAGAATGGTCAGTGAAGCCGTAAAAAGTAACTCCGTATATAAGGAAGAGGACACCGTGGTGCCGCGCTTTCATTTACCAATGTTGCTAAAAGGAGTGAAGG
>CAZARI010000054.1:0-15716 GCA_964487545.1 uncultured Cryomorphaceae bacterium | reverse complement strand
CTCTTATAATTCTTCATAACTTTTGATTTTGTTTACTGCAAACAAAATAAGCCACTACGTAGTCTATTTACGTACTTGGGAAGTAAGCCGTTATTCCGTTTCTTTATTAATTGCTCCTTTCGTACTGTCAGGTATGTCAACATTTCCGGTCTGCCCATATATAGCCATCATGTCGTAAATATTTTCAGCTCCGCGAAAATCAACAGTTTGAGCATTAGTTAATAAAGTGGAGCAAATACATGCTAAGGCAATTGCTAAAACTAATTTCATGGTATTATAGTTTTAGGATTAATTGAGAATGAGGTTTTAATTGGGAAATTATCCGAACAATGTAAGTTCCTTGAGGTAAATGTTGTACAGGTATACTTTCAGTAGTGGGATTGACTATTTTATCAATCAGGATTTTTCCTGAAAGATCGGATAATTGAACACGCAGCGGCAACTCATTCAAAGTTTTGAAATATAGTACATCATGTACTGGATTGGGGTACATAATACTTTCGTTATCGCTATACCTGCTCTCATCGTTTATTGCGGTTACTAACGGAAGTTCGTTTTCGTAATAACAACTATCTACATAGGGGTCATTCCAGACTAGCATCCCATCGACATAAGCACAAAGCAGGTACGGGTCTTCTGGATGTTGATCATTTAGTACGGGTAAACACTGTGTACTCAAACCAAAAGAAGGACCAATACCCTCGATGAAATGAAGCGGAACTTGACTAACTGCCGGATATTGGAATGCAGGGTTATAGTAATAATTATAATTAAAAAAGTTTTGAGCTTCGTCGCTCAGCGTATTTAGTTGTATGTAAATGCGCCCATTAACTTCACTCGCTTCTTCTACCTCAAGCAACAATGAGTCTGTAATAAAAATAAACTCACCAGCATCTACAGCATAAGTACGAAAATAGGTGTAATAAAATTCGTCCCCGGGTTGTAGAGAATAATCTGCTAATAGCACCTCCCGGGATGTGCCCATATAATTCTGATCCCAGTGTAGGTGAGATCTAAACCACAATTGACCAGCCAGAGTGTCTTCACGAATCAATCCGAAGGTGACATCCCAATAAACTTCTGAATAGACTTTTAACACTTTGTATGTCACACCTTCAAACACTTCCTCTCCGTCAAGATATATCTCTGCCATAAATCTCCAGTCCCATAGGTGGTGATAGTAGTTAGATATCATCCAGGTTTTCTCATCCTCCAGTGTCGGGAGATATTGTGCCCAAATACAGGTTCCTGCGCAACAAAACATTGTAATTAGTAGTAGCTTTTTCATTTTGATTAGTTAATACATTGGTTAAGTCAATTAAGCACTTTCGTAAAAGTGCTATTCTTTTATTGGACTTTCAGCACATATTTTGACCGGTCAGGTTGGTTCCAATTTCCCGAAGTAAAACATTTTTCTGATAAGGATCCTTTTCCGTATTTGTGAGCTGTAAAGAAACCATCGTCAATTTCAACTGTTCCTCCAACTGATTCGCGTTCTCAGCGCCCATTGTCAGTTGTATTTGAAAGTTTTCATAATTGATAGAATTGGTTAAAAACTTAGTGGTTGATTTCGAATGTAATGAAATTCCTTCATAGTAAAAAATATTTAATTAGACTTTGTTATGGCTGAATTCAGTTCAGATAAATTATAATAGCCTTTTAACGCCAAGAGCATTATTTTTACCCAAAACCACTTTTTTGATGTCCCAAACCCCGTTGACATATACAAAAGGAGTAGGGCCGCAACGGGCAGAGTTGTTCTTATCGGAACTCGGTTATTCCCGCCCGGAGCAATTACTGCAGCATTACCCTTTTCGCTATGTCGATCGCACACAGTTTCATAAGATCTCGATGATCGAAAGCGAGCAACAGGCGGTTCAATTAAAAGGCGTGTTGCGCGGAATGGACGAAGTAGGTGCCGGAAGAGCCCGCCGGTTAACGGCCACCCTGCAGGATGATTCCGGACGAATCGAATTGGTTTGGTTTAAAGGCATCCGCTGGTTGCGCTCGATGCTGACCGTTGGAAAAACCTACATCGTTTTCGGAAAACCTTCCCGATTTAAAAATGTGTGGAACATTGCCCACCCCGAAATCGAAGCGGTGAGTGGCGAGGCAGAAGTTGTGGGAGGATTGCAACCGGTTTATTCTACAACCGAAAAACTCGGCGCAAAAGGCTTGACCTCAAAAGGAATTGAACGGATCATCAAAGGAATTTTATCGGAAGTGCCAATGCATTTCCCGGAAAATCTACCCCAGACTTTAATAGACACGATGCCGTTGATGCCGCGGGCTTCGGCCGTGCAACAGGTGCACGCACCGCGAAATCATTCTTTGCTGAAGCAAGCCCGTTATCGGCTGAAATTCGAAGAGCTGTTTATGATTCAGCTCAGCCTGATCCGCCAGAAACTGATCAACCAGCGCAAATTGAAAGGTTTTGTTTTCAAAAAAGTTGGGCAACATTTTAACCAGTTCTATAACGAACATCTTCCTTTTGATCTTACCGGAGCGCAGAAAAAAGTACTGCGCGAAATTCGCCGCGATCTCGGGTCGGGACACCACATGAACCGGTTGTTGCAGGGCGACGTAGGTAGCGGAAAAACAATTGTCGCTGTGCTTTCCATGCTGATGGCGATTGATAACGGTTTTCAGGCAGCACTGATGGCGCCAACAGAAATTCTTGCTCAGCAGCATTTCAAAGGAATCAGCGAAATGCTGAAGCCACTTGGTTTGGAGGTCCGGCTGCTCACCGGAAGTACGGGTACCAAAGACCGGAGGGAAATCTATGAAATGCTTGCCGACCACCGGCTACACGTGCTGATTGGAACACACGCTTTGCTCGAAGATCCTGTGCAATTCCGAAATCTGGGATTGGTGATAATCGATGAACAGCATCGCTTCGGAGTGGCGCAGCGGGCGCGTTTGTGGAAGAAAAACAAACAACCTCCGCACATTCTGGTGATGACCGCAACCCCAATCCCGCGAACGTTGGCCATGACCGTGTATGGTGATCTGGATGTTTCGGTAATCGATGAGTTGCCTCCGGGAAGAAAACCCATTACCACCACGCATCGCTTCGACAGCGCCCGGATTCGCGTGTTTGGATTTCTGGAACAGGAAATTGCCAAAGGACGGCAGGTTTATATCGTCTATCCGCTGATTGAAGAATCGGATGCCATGGATTACAAAGACCTGATGGATGGTTATGAAAGCATTGTACGACGGTTTCCGATGCCGAAATATCAGGTGAGCATTGTGCACGGAAAAATGAAACCAAAAGACAAGGAGTTCGAGATGCAGCGTTTTGCGAAGGATGAGACCCATATAATGGTTGCCACTACGGTGATAGAAGTCGGGGTGAATGTTCCCAATGCTTCGGTGATGGTGATTGAAAGCGCCGAACGTTTTGGTTTGTCTCAGTTGCACCAGTTGCGCGGTAGAGTAGGGCGCGGTGCCGACCAGAGTTTTTGCATTCTGATGAGCGGAGATAAATTGTCGGATGATGCCCGCGAGCGATTGCATACCATGACGCGCACCAATGACGGTTTTGAAATTGCCGAAGTGGATATGCGGCTGCGCGGCCCCGGTGATATCATGGGAACCAAACAAAGCGGAACCATTGAGTTGAATATGGCCGATTTGATCGAAGATCAGGATATTCTTCAGTTGGCAAGAGAAAAAGCCGTTGCATTGCTGGAGCACGACCCCGATTTAGAACTGCCCGAAAATGTGAACCTTAGCAACTACGTCAGAAGCAATATCCGAAGAAAAATGGCCTGGAGTAGAATTTCGTGAACCGTTTAGCGGTTAATTCATCACTACCTTCACCTCATCTGCCTTTGTACTCCTTCAGCAAATACCCGATTTCGGTAATCAGTCGATCTACATCTGCATCCGAAGTGCCGTCGTAAAATCCGCGCAGGCGGCGGTCTTTATCTACCAATACGAGGTTTTCGGTGTGAATAAAATCCTGCACTCCCCCGTCGCCATGATCGAGACAGGCAAAGTAAGACTTGCGGGCCAGCTCGTAGATGTGCTTTTTATCCCCCGTGGCCAAGTGCCATTTTCCGGGAATAGCACCGTAGTCTTCACCGTATTTTGCCAGCACCGGCACCGAATCGATTTGTGGCGTAACGGTGTGCGAAAGCAGAAGGAAATCGGTTTCATTGACAAACTTGTCCTGCACCTTTCTGAAATTTTTGCTCATATCCTTACAGATCGTCGGGCAGGTGGTAAAGAAAAAATCGGTCAGGTAAATCTTGTTTTCAAAGGTCTTTTCTGTGATGGTGTCGCCCAGTTGATTGATGAGCGTAAAGTCCAAGGCCCGATGATTTCTGACCACGCGTTGCAATGAGTCGTCTACCAGTTGCGGATTCAAATCAATCGGATTGTAAACTTTGAGTCGGGGAGTTGGAGTGAGCATCGGAAAGGCGATGATCATGGCTATAAGAAAAATCCCGATAAATACTGCTGTAGGTACCCACCACTTCATATTTTTCATCTTCACACGAATTTAAAATTCGCTGCAAAGTTACTGAATAAAGAAGTGACCGACGGAAGAATCAGTAGTTCTGCACAATGATGTCGTCCAGAACCACGTTTTCGTTTTTACCCAATTCAACCGTACGTTTGACTGCCCAAACACCACCGTCATCTGCACAGCCAACGTCGTGAATTACATTACATTCTGTATAGACAAAAATGGTGTAGGTGCCTTTTCGCAGATAACTGAATTTGAAACGACCGTTAAAATCGGTGCGCATATTGTCGTCGTACACTTTGGTGGAATCGCCGTAAATGATGTAAACCCTTTCGTCTACCAGCGGGTATTCGCGAACCATCTCGTTTTGAAGTGGTGCCGACATTTCCTGTTCGATGATTCGTCCACTAATGGAACTACGGCCGCCTTCTCCGGGCTCCTTCTCACAACCGGTTGCAAAAGTCAGCATTAGTCCAGCCAATAACATGCAAACAGGTAAAAGCTTTCGTCGTGTCATTGTCGAGATAGTTTGGGGCAAATAAACGTTATTTCTGCCAGAAAACGGGGAGTCGCAATCATATATATTTCTGATTCACGACTCGTACATGGCTTCTACTTCGGCGGCATACTTTTTTAAAATCTCCTTGCGCTTGAGCTTGAGCGTCGGGGTGAGCTCCTCGCCTTCGATGGTCCACATGGTGGCCAGTAGGGTCATTTTCTTCACTTGTTCCCATTTTCCAAACCGCTGGTTGGCCTTTTCTACATCGCGCCAAATTCGGTCAATAATGCGTTGATTGCGAATCATGGCCGCATCTGTTTCGTATGGAATTTCATGCTTCTTACACCAAGTGCGCAGCGCCTCAAATGATGGAACGATAAGCGCCGCCGGAAAATTCTTTCCTTCACCCACCACCATCAATTGCTCAATCAATACCGATTCCTTGATGGCGTTTTCGATAATCTGGGGAGCAACATATTTTCCACCCGAGGTTTTAAAAATCTCCTTTTTGCGGTCGGTGATGCTGAGGAAACCATCGGCATCGAGTTCGCCGATGTCGCCGGTGTCGAACCAGCCGTCTTTGAGCTCCTCATTCGTTTTCTCTTCGTTCTTATAATAACCCATCATCACATTTGGACCCTTGCACCGTATTTCACCGTCTTCGGCAATCTGAACCTGCACGTCGTTGATGACCTTTCCTACTGAACCGATTTTCATCTGGCCCGGTTTGGTGATGGTGTTTACAGAAATGACCGGTGAGGTTTCGGTTAGCCCATAACCCTCAAGCAATGGAATACCGGCGCCATTAAAAAATCGCGCCAACCGAGGCTGTAGTGCTGCACTTCCAGACGCAATAGCTTTGATTTCGTCGAGACCCAAAGCCGATTTCACCTTGCTGAAAACCAGCTTGCGCGCAATATTAATTTGAAATTCATAAAACGCCCCATTTTTTCCATCGGGTTCCCATTGCAACGCCAAGCCAGTAGCCCAAGCAAAAAGTTTGGATTTGATACCGCCGGCTTCTGCTCCTTTAGAAACGATTCCAGTATAGAATTTTTCAAACAACCGGGGAACGCCCGTAAACATGTGCGGCTGACTTGCCTGAAGGTCTTCTTTGATCGTTTCCAGGCTCTGGCCAAAATAAATGGTGACGCCGTTGTACATATACAAATAATGCAACATGCGCTCAAAGATGTGACACACCGGCAAAAAACTCAGTGCCCGACTGTTTCCGGAATGCATTTGTGGCAGGCGCTCACTCGAACTGATGGCGTTGGAGGTGATGTTTAGATGCGAAAGCATAACTCCTTTTGGAAGACCGGTGGTGCCGGAGGTATAGATTAAAGTAGCCAGATCGGTTTCTTTGATTTGATCAGCAATTTCGGTGATGCGCTGCGGATCAACTTCGTCTGCCCGCTCTTTTACCTCACTCCAATGTGCCGCTCCGGGCACTTTTTCAAATGTGTAAACTTGTTGCAAGTGCTGCAGCCGGTCTTTCACTTCCACCAGTTTATCGTACAGCTCTTGGTTCGAAACAAAGCAAAACCGGGTTTCGGAGTGTTGAAGAATATAAGCAATGTCCTCGGGCGACATGGTTGGATACACCGGGACATCCACCGCTCCAATTTGCAAAATGGCCTGATCCATCACGTTCCATTCGGGGCGATTGTTGTGCGAAATAAGTGCAATACGGTCGCCGGGTTTTACACCGAGTGCAAGCAAGCCACGACTGTAAAGATTCATGTCCTCAATGAAACTGTCGGTTGAATAACTCAGTCCATTTGGCTCAAGCGATTTTAGCATGAGTTGTAATGGATATTTGGCTTGTTGATAGTATGGGAAATCGAATAATCGGGTAGGGGCTTTCATTGGAGGGTGTTTTTATCCGCCCTAAAATAATGAATGTTTGTTTGAAGTCAACTTAAAATAGGGGGTCGGGAGCAGAATACCGGAATTTTTTCTAAGAGAAAAGCAGCGAGAACCTACTTCACCTTTTCGCCAAATACCTGCACACAGGTGTGGCGGTAAGTTTTGTGGGGAGCAATAGATACCCCGACGGCGTTGATCTTGTCGTGCATGATGTTTTTTCGGTGGCCGACGTCCGGAATACCTTCGTCAATCATCAGATTCATTACAATATCCATCGCTTTTGATGAACCGTAATCGCTGTTTTCGAGCAGCAGGTTAAACGTCCCGATTAGCGGTTTGAGGCGTTGTTCAAAGGTGCCAGCCGATGATGTGTGCCCGAGAGCGCCTTCTTTTCCGCTGGCCACAGCATGTTTTTTGGCCGCATTGTACAGCGTTTGATCAGGGTGCACCGGATCGAGTTTTTCGGCGGCTTTTAGGTCTTTTTCCAAACTGCGCGTGTATCGGCTTTCTGCTATGGCTTCTGCGCGGATATAGGGCTTTGCCAAATGTTCCCAGAATGCAGTACCGTTGTGCCGAATCAGGTTGATGAGCAGAACCACTTCCTTTTCGTCGTCGCTCAAGTAATTGGCAGATTGGGCTGTGTTTAGCTCATTGACAATTTGATCGGAAAATCCCGGGTACTGCTGGGCAAAGGCAGTTGAAGCGTACATCACCGCCGCGGTCACCAAAAAAATCGAGGGCCATTTAATATGACTGATAAACCACTTCACCATTGACTAACGTATAGTTAACCTCAATATTTTTGAATTGTTCTTCGGGAGTTTCGAGCAGATCGCGGTTTAGAATTACAAAATCGGCGGCTTTTCCTACTTCAATACTGCCGCGTATGTTTTCTTCAAACGACGCGATGGCTGCCCAGATGGTCATTCCGCGCAACGCATCTTTTTTGTCGAGCGCATTTTTCATTTGAAAACCGCCTTCAGGCTCACCGTTATTTTTTCGATAAACCGCAGAATAGAAAGTGGCCAGTGGATCGATGCTTTCAATGGGGAAATCGGTGCCCAATGCCACCAGGCCGTTTTGTTGTCGCAGCGCTTCGAACGCGTAGCCCGATTTGATTCTTTCTGGCCCTAGTCGGTCTTCTGCCCAAGGCCAGTCAGAGGTGGCGTGCGTTGGTTGAATGGAAGGCAATACGGTAAACTGTCTGAATTTTTCTAAATCATCAGGGTGAACAATTTGAGCGTGTTCAATTCGCCAGCGCAAATCGTTTGCTCGCTGCAGGTGCTTTCCGTACAGGGTGAGCACCATGTGGTTTGCCGCGTCGCCAATGGCATGTGTGCACAACTGATAGTTGTTTTCGATACACAGCGCGGCCCAATGGTCATAATGGGCCTCATCGTTGAGGAAAAGCCCGCGGTTTTCTTCATCATCAGCGTAGGGCGCAATTAGTGCTGCGCCACGCGATCCGAGGGCGCCGTCGGCAAAAAGCTTGAGCGACCGCACCGTGATGTGTTCTGTTTGATGATGTCCGGAGCGCATAAAGGCTTCGGCTCCTTCGCCCGGATTCAACATCTGGTAGATATTCATCCTGACTTGGCCATTGCGGTCCAGCTCCTGCAACACCTCAATTTGGTCAACTGGCAAACCGGCGTCGGTCACCGCGGTAATTCCCGCAGCAAAACATTTCTCTTCCGCTTGACGCACAAATCCGACGATATCTTCGGCTGTGGGATCGGGGATAAGTGCACTCACGCGTTCAATTGCCCGATCGATTAAGATTCCGGTTGGTTCGTCGCCTTCGGTGATGATGCTACCTCCCAATACCTCTTCAGCACCGCTGATGCCTGACAGGTCGAGGGCTTTTTGGTTGACCCACGCCGCGTGGCCGTCAACCCTAGTCAGATAAACCGGTGTATTAGGAAACAATGCATCGAGCATCTTTTTATTGGGAAAAACTTTCTCATGCCAGTTGTTCTGATCCCATCCGCGTCCGGTGATCCATGCTCCGCGGTTTGGCTGCCGGTTGCGAAGCATCTCAATGATCGCTTCCGGTGATTGGGCTTCAGTCAGATCCACTTCGTTTAGCGATTGGCCGTACCACAAAAAATGACAATGCGCATCAATAAAACCAGGATAAACGGACTTGGTGCCGGCGTCAATTTTTTGTTTGCTGCTGTATTTATTCAGGATATTTCGTTCGGCACCGATATCGATAATCTTCCCGTCTTTGATGGCTACCGCCTCGGCAATGGTCCAGTTTTCATCCACGGTATAGATCTTAGCATTGTGAATTATCAGATCGGCTTCCAAATATTGATAAGTGCAGGAGTTCATGAGAATCAGTGTACAGAAAATGAGTCGTTTCATCGGCGTAAGTAATCGGGCGATCAGGATTTTTCTCTTTTGTTATACATCACACTGGCTTGGGTGGCGGGGGTGATGGTTAATTCGTTGATGTTGACGTAAGATGGGCGGGTGGCGACGAAATAGACCGCCTCGGCAACGTCTTTTGCCTGAAGTGCACGATATCCTTGATACACCCGTTTGGCCCGTTCTGCATCACCTTTGTATCGAACCAGCGAAAATTCAGTTTCGACAGCGCCGGGGCAAATTAAAGTAACCTTTATGTCGTGTTCCAGCAGGTCGATTCGGGTGGCGTCGGTGATGGAGTGTGCAGCAAATTTTGTGGCGCAATACACGTTCCCTTCGCGATAGGTGATCTGACCGGCAATGGAACCGATGTTGATGACGTGACCTTTTTTGCGCTCAACCATTCGTGGTGTCACGGCGCGGGTCACGTAGAGCAATCCCTTCACATTGATGTCGATCATCGTGTCCCAGTCTTCAACATCTCCGGCATCAATGGTCGATTTTCCTTGCGCCAAACCGGCATTGTTCACCAAAATATCAATATCGCGCCAACCTTCGGGTAAACCTGAGATGGCTTCACGTACCGCGTCATGATCACTGATATCAAAACACAGGCTCAACACCTGTGCTCCAAAGTTGTTTTCAAGATCTTTACTCAACTTGTCGAGTCGTTCTTGTCGACGGCCGTTGATGATGACTTTGTAATTGGCGCGTGCAAAAGTTTCGGCAATACCTGTGCCGATACCAGAAGTTGCGCCTGTTATCAAAATGGTTTTCATGGGCTATAATTTTTGTTGAATCTTTATGATGAACGAATTTAAGGAGGACAGCCAAGGCTGCATGAGCAGAAAGCACATCATTACAAAAAACGGGAGTGCTGGAATTTTGTAGCGTACCACCGCGCCAAGCACAGGGGTGATTAACCCCACCAGCAATCCCAGCCCGATTAGGCAAGACAGACAAGTAAGGATAAGTACCAACTGACGAGGTTGAGGTTTTCTAAATTTGACGAGTGCTGTAGTAAGTAAGACCATAAAACCCAGGTTTTCAAGCGCCGATACCAAAAAACCGATGTTGCGTGATTCGAACAAATGCGGACGGAAATACGTGTTGAACAATGCTTGAGGTGCATTCAAAAATATATCGGCAATGTTGTCGATAGCCGGAATGGCGATGATACTTCCCACCACTCCGAGTTCTCCCAAGCTGTAAAAATCCCGTTGCTTTTGTTGAAACATGTGCAGCACGTTGTAGTCATCCACAAAAAGGTGAATGGAAAATACCAGTGCAAACAAGGTGAGGTGAACAGCGGTAAAGAAAATCCAGATTCGATTGGTGTTACTGAACTGATTGATAGCAAAAAATATCAGCGCAGGAGTGAAAGCAATTAAAACGTACACCTTGGTAAAAATCAGAATAACCACCGCTAGCAAACCAAAAGCAATTCCCTTGGTCGTTAATTTGCGGTCTACAAGGCAGAAACTGTACAGCAGTAGTCCCAGTCCAAAAATCAACAGGCCTTCTTTGAGTACTCCGCCGCTCCAAAAGAGCAATGATGGCGGGAGCATAACTGCGACGAGAATCAGCAAGGGGTGAATATTACTGAACCGCGAAAAAAAGCGATGCATCATGATCAATCCGCTGAAACACACAAAACCCATAAACAGAATGTGGGTGTAATAGAACCCCAGAGAGAAAAACGACACCAGGGCATTGAACTTAATAATGGTGGGGTTGTCGTTGATCACGCCATAGTTCACGGCCCTGTTCCAGCGGGTAAAGTCAGTTAAATACGTTTGCAGCATGGGATCTTCGGGATTGATCGAGAACAGGAGTCGGAAAAAGTCGATCGGATTTTCCCAAAATATATGGTTGAGCAACTGGCCTTCGGTAAAATACGAAAGCGCGTCGCTGGTGTGATCTAACGGATAATGAAAGGCATATACCATCCAGAATAATACACCGAAAACCAATTTGAGCCAAAACGTGCCCAAAACCAGTTTCTGATTCACCCCGCCAATTCGAAACCAGTTTCCTTTATAGACGATCAGCGAAAATACCATCAACCAACCTACTGCCAGTGCAATTTGCAGGAAAATCATCCGGCAAAATTAGCTTTTTGACCGGTCACCGGTAGTTTATGTACGACTTTATTATTTCACTTCGCGGGTCGGGGCACTCCCCTTTGTTTGTTTAAATTTGCAGCAACTAATTTTTATACCCGATGGAAAGCGCACTCAAGGAAGCAGCCACAATTGAACAAGCCCGTGAACTGGGGCTAATGGATTCGGAGTTTGAAATGATTCGTGAAATCATGGGCCGCACGCCCAATTTTACCGAAACAGCCATCTACTCGGTTATGTGGTCGGAGCATTGCTCATACAAAAACTCGATTCTTTGGCTCAAGAAATTACCCAAAGACGGTCCGCACATGCTGGTGAAAGCCGGAGAAGAAAACGCCGGATTGGTGGATATCGGTCACGGTTTGGGCTGCGCATTTAAAATCGAGTCGCACAACCACCCTTCGGCCATTGAGCCATATCAGGGAGCCGCTACAGGAGTAGGAGGGATTAACCGCGACATTTTCACGATGGGCGCGCGACCAATTGCTCAACTCAACTCACTGCGTTTTGGAAAACTCAACGAAGACAGAACCCGGTGGTTGCTAAGGGGCGTGGTTAAAGGAATTGGCGATTACGGAAATGCTTTTGGAATTCCCGTTGTTGGTGGCGAGGTATTCTTTGACGAAAGCTATAGCGCCAATCCGCTGGTGAATGCCATGTCGGTGGGAATCCTGAAGACGGGCACCATGATTTCAGCCAAAGCCGAAGGCGTCGGAAACCCTGTATTTATTGTTGGTTCAGCCACAGGAAAGGATGGGATTCAGGGTGCCTCGTTTGCATCAAAAGACATGTCCGACGATTCAGTAAACGACCTTCCGTCGGTGCAAGTGGGCGATCCGTTTCAAGAAAAACTATTGCTCGAAGCAACACTTGAACTGGCACAAACTGATGCCCTGGTAGGGATGCAAGACATGGGAGCGGCAGGGATTACTTGTTCAACTTCCGAGATGAGTGCTGCCGGAAGTGTGGGAATGGATATCTACCTTGACAAAGTGCCGCTGCGTCAACAAGACATGCATCCTTTTGAGATTCTGCTCTCAGAATCACAAGAGCGTATGTTGATTGTGGTCAAGAAAGGTCGTGAGGCTGAAGTGAAACAAATTTTCGAAAAGTGGGACTTGCACGTGGAGGAGATCGGTAAAGTGACCGAAGGCGACACCTTACGCTATTTCAAGGAAGGCAAGTTGGTGGCCGAAGTTTCCGCCCACTCACTGGTATTGGGTGGCGGCGCTCCGGTTTACGAACGGGAATACAAAGAGCCCGAATATTTCTCCCAAAACAAGAAATTTAATATCGATCAAATTGAAGAGCCCGCTGATTTGCTGACCATAGCGCGCGAAATGTTGTCAAACCCGAATATCGCGTCCAAGCGCTGGGTTTGGGAACAATATGACTCCATGGTTGGAACGGCCAACTTGTCGACCAATCGTCCTACCGATGCGGGTATTGTAGGTATTCATGGCACAAACCGCGCACTGGCGCTAACGGTGGATTGCAATGCACGCTATGTGCAAAACGATCCGGAGCAGGGAGCAGCCATAGCAGTTGCCGAGGCAGCCCGCAATATTGTGTGCTCGGGTGGGGTTCCATCTGCTATCACCAACTGTTTGAATTTTGGAAATCCATATAATCCAGAAGTGTACTGGCAGTTTGTGGGAGCGATCAAAGGCATGAGCAAAGCCTGTGAGAAATTCAAGACTCCGGTAACGGGCGGAAACGTTAGCTTCTACAACCAATCTGTTGCCGCTGATGGAAGCACCAAACCGGTATTTCCCACACCTACTATTGGAATGGTTGGCTTGGTGAATGATGTCAATAATGTTACCTCGCTGGATTTCAAAAACAAGGGCGATCTTATTTTTATGTTGGGCACCTCGCGCAATGATATCAGCTCTTCCGAATACCTGGTGTCTATTCATCAAGAACACAACAGCCCTGCACCATACTTCGATCTGGAAGAGGAGTATCAACTGCAGCAAATCGTTGCCAAGCTTATTCAAAACAAAGCGGTTAATGCCGCTCACGACGTTTCGGATGGTGGGTTGTTCGTGACACTGGCGGAAATGGGGATGCCGGGTAGTTTGGGTTTTGATATCCTCAGTGACTCAGAAGTGCGGCTCGATGCTTTCCTATTTGGCGAATCACAAAGCAGGGTTGTGGTTACCGTAGCCGAAGACAAGGAAGAAGATTTTCTGGAAATCGCGGGTTCGTCTAAAGTGCCTTTTTTGATGCTCGGTCATGTTACCCGGGGAAAGATGGTTATCGATGACCAGCATTTTGGGTTTGTCGACGAGGCGAGAGAGATTTATGATACCGCCATAGCACGTGAGCTGGAAAGCGAGGCTTAAATCAAACGGAAAATTTTACAGTACAAAACCCATGCGCAGCGTGAAATTCTGCGGATAGGGTGAGTAAGTATCCTGTATCAAGTCGTACAAAAAGGTAATGGCCAGCCCTGAGCGTTGTCCGATAGGGATAAAATAGCCCGCACCAATAAAAAGAGCCGGAACAACCCTTCGTTCGATTTGATATTCGAACTGGCTTCGGTCGATGTATTCCAGACTTAAGGCTTCCAGTTCGCTGTGCGCAAACAGTTGATCCCAGATGTACACACGCGTATGGATATTTCCGCCATAGATATGGGTGTCGAAAGACGGGGGACGTGAATCTTGATAATACTGATAATTGACACCGACTCCGGCCGACCAACGGTGCATAATCCGGTAGCCCACCACAGGCGTCAACTGGAGGTTGGTGATGGTTCCGAAAGAGCCACCGACCATTCCGCCATAGTATAGCCGCTGGCCGAACGTCATTTCTTTCAGTTCCTCGTTGGTGTGGTTGGATTGGGCAGCAACGTGGCCCGAGAGCAGCGTGAAAATCAGGAAGAGATAAATACAAAGGCGCTGAACGGTCATATAGTCTTAATTTTACCCCAAAGATAATTACTATGGTAGATTCAAGAGTTCTTTATAAGCGGGTGGTTTTTGTTACCGGAGTCAGTCGCGGAATTGGTCGAGAAATATTTGCACAGGGAGCGGCTAAAAAGGATACCTGTATAATAGGTATCTCCAGAAGTCAGAAAATGCTCGATGATTTGGCTGCGGAATGTGCTCGAGCAAAATATTCGGACTACTATTTATTTGCCCAGGATTTGACCGATCCCGAACTCTCAACCACTATAATCGATTGCCTTCAGCAAGTCGGTAGGGTAGATGCACTCATTAACTGTGCGGGGTACTTGGTTAACAAACCCTTTCTCGAAATCAGCAAAACCGATTGGCTACAGTGTTATATGACCAATGTATACGGTCCTTTTCGGCTCATCCAGCAATTAGTGCCTTGGCTATCGAAGTCTGAAGTAGCGCATGTCGTGAACATTGGTAGTATGGGCGGCGTGCAAGGATCGGCAAAATTCGCCGGTCTTTCGGCCTATAGTTCCAGCAAAGCTGCTATGATCGGTCTCACCGAATGTTTGGCCGAGGAGTTGAAGGATACTCCGATTCGCACCAACATTATCAATTTGGGGGCTGTTCAAACAGAAATGCTGAGCGAGGCATTTCCCGGTCTTGAGGTCAAACATCAACCAGCTGATGTTGCCCGATGGCTTTTGAACTTTGCTTTTGACAGCGGACAATTCATGAATGGCAAGTCGGTTCAGCTTTCGGACTCCACACCGTAAAAAATAATCACGCTGGTAATCAGGCAGGTGTTGTGGATGAGTCAAGAAATCTCTAATTTTTCGTTGAAGAGGCTTGCGGGAATGAAAATATGCTGTACATTTGCAGCCGCTTTAGCACGATAGGGCACAATTGAAGTTGAAATAATGATGGTTCAGGTGGTTAGAAAGAGTTAGAAAAATCTTTCTTTTTCGTTGCTTGGAATTGAAAAAGTTGTTTTATCTTTGCGGCCCGTTTCGGCGGAAGGTTGAAAAAAGTTCTGTAGGTAATGTGGTTTTTGAGGGGTGAAAGATGGATTGAATTTTTTTTTCAAAAAGTCTTGTTCGAATCAAAAATAAAGTATTACCTTTGCAGCCCCGTTTTAAACGGGATGTTACTTCGAAAGCGGAGTAGCAGTTCAGGAAAGGTGGTGAAGGTTAAGCGGGGAATGAGCTGTTAATAACTTAACAAAATATTTCTTGTAAGGGATCAAAAGTGATTCTATCTTTGCAGCCCGATATTATTGAAAAATTTCTATTTTGAAATAAAGTTCTTTGAGGTATTGTAATAGTAAGTGAAACGAATATCCACAATCTGTCAATTCAGATTGAAAAGAAGAGAGAGTCATTTTCAAACAATTTGTTCAATAGAACTAAACTTCTATTTACAACGGAGAGTTTGATCCTGGCTCAGGATGAACGCTAGCGGCAGGCTTAACA
>CAZARI010000053.1:0-15873 GCA_964487545.1 uncultured Cryomorphaceae bacterium | reverse complement strand
ATGGCAACTCAAGCAAAATCAAGCGACCTTGAAGTGGGTGTTGTGAGACGAACTGGCGTTATGGAGCACAACTTTAGACGGAAGGCCCTTTATTTTTTCCTATATATTAAAGTTCCCTTTCTCACATTTTTCATCCGATTGTAGTTTTTGTCTGGTAGCGCTTCATAAATGTTCTATTGCGGAATTTTTCAGGATTTGCAGGTAACACCAGCCAACGTGCACGACTTGAATTACCTCAAAACAATACAGCCCAAATCTCCCCCATTCAAAATCTCACAAATATTGCCGTGCTTTATGCTTCAACAATTGAATTGGCATGAAAAATCAGGCGCATTATTTTAACACGGCAGCTACAGGCATTGTCCCGGCAGAATACATCAAGGCGAATCATCAGTTCCTAAAAAAGCTGAGTGGCAATCCGGCAAATGCTTTTCAGCAATGGATGGCCGACAACCTTCAGGATTTGCGTAATTCAACTGCCTCTTTTCTCGACGCCGAACCCGACGAAATTGCATTTATTCCCAACTTTTCATACGGACTAAACGCATTGGTTCACTCGTTGAAACCACTGAAAAAGGTTATGGTGCTATACGAAGACTACCCTTCCGTTGCCGATCCCTTTCTACTCAACGGTTTCAAGGTTCATCGGTTTAAAAGTCCCAGAAAAATTCATTTTAACACCGAAGATATTATCGTTGAGATGTTGGCGAAACAGGTAGAAATTCTGGCCATTAGTCATGTTCAGTGGCTCACCGGTTTTCGTGTCGATCTTGAAAAGCTTGGGAAGTTTTGCCGTGAGCGCAATATTGTTTTTATCGTGGATGGGACGCAAAGTATGGGCGCTATTCCACTATCACTGAAACAAAGTGGAGCCGATGTGATTATTTCCAGTGGCTATAAATGGATGAATGCCGGCTTTGGCACCGGAATTATTTGTGCGCGAAAAGATTTTCTGAAGCGGCATCTTCCCAAAATCAGGGGCAACAACAGCAGAATGCTTTCCGGCGAAAAGTGGACCGACAACACGGCGATTATCGGCTACGAACCCGGTCACCTGAATGTACCAGGCCTCATCATCCTTCAGCACGCGGTGGCGGATAAACTCAAAACCGGTTCCAAGCGCATTTTTGAACACAACATGCAGCTTACCCGCCAATTTATGGACGAAATGGACGCCCCAAATAAAATCCTCGTCGGACCGCAATCTACGGAAAACCGCAGCAGTATCGTTTCGCTAAAGGGCGGCGAATTGCTCTTTAATCACCTGAGTAAAAAAGGATTAGAACTTTCGTTTCGCAACGGTTTGGTGCGACTCAGCTTTCACTACTACAACACTCCTGAAGCAGTTGATGAGCTGGTGACAACCATTAACCAGTTTTAAACTTTTTCCACCGCCAACTGACCAGCAAACTGGGGTACGTTGCGTAAAATGAGTTCAATATCCTTTTTATTGGCCGAGGCTTTGAATTCGTACAACAACTCCAACACATCGTAATCAATGTCTTTGGTATTTGACCCGTCAATGATCGCCTCACAATTACAAGGCAACTCTTCGAGCGCCTGCAATAGATTGGCTTTATTCAAAAAGGAAACGTGTTCGCTGAGCTGAATGTTAATGCGCATGCGCCCTTGCTCCTTCTCCTCTTTCCGGTAAAAATGCGACACCTTATAATTGGCACGCAGGATAAAATAAAATCCAACTGACATGCCGATCAGAATTCCCACCAGCAAATCCGTAAAAAGTATGGCCACTACGGTGGTGATAAACGGGATGAATTGTTGTTTTCCGAGACGAAACTGCGATTTATACAGCATGGGTCTGCTCAGCTTGAACCCTACCATGATGAGAATGGCGGCGAGCGAAGCCAGGGGAATAAAATTCAGAAACTCAGCGAGCAACGCAATGGCCAGCACCAGCCAGATTCCGTGTAGCACGGCCGAAAACTTACTTTTGGCGCGGGCGTCCAGGTTGGTTGTACTGCGCACAATAACCGCGGTCATCGGTAGTCCACCGATTAATCCGCTGATGGTGTTTCCAACGCCTTGAGCAAAGAGTTCGCGGTTTTGTGGTGTTTTTCGTTTTTGAGCGTCCATTTTATCCACCGCTTCGATGCTCAGCAACGTTTCGAGACTGGCAATAATGGCTATGGTCACCGCAACTACATACACCTGCGGATTCAGAAATGCGGAGAAATCAGGAAAGATTAACACTTCATTCCACGACTCCATGGAGGATAAATCCGGAAGATTGACCAGGTGTGCTGCCGTAATGCTGTAATTGGGAAAGAAGGCCGAAATACCAAAACTGATGGCCAAACCAACTGATACCGCTACTAAACCACCCGGAATATTCCTGAGAACTTTGTGACTTTTGATAAATGATTGTTCCCATAAAATCAGCAGAGCCAAACAGGTAAATCCAATGATGGCGCTACCTATATAGATATTTCCCCGAAAACCGCTCCAGAAAGCTGATGCTCCGCTTCTATCGGTGGGTAGCCCGGCGCTGATGGCAGAGGTGTCCAGCCCGATCAGATACGGTATTTGTTTCATAATAAGAATGATTCCAATGGCCGCCAGCATTCCCTTGATCACCGAGGATGGAAAATAGAGCCCAATGATTCCGGCCTTTAGACTGCCCATTGCAATTTGAATCAGCCCTGCCAAAACAGTAGCCGTTAGAAAGAGTTCGAAACTACCGAGCTCTGTAATTGCGTTGAGCACAATAACGGTCAATCCGGCAGCAGGTCCGGAAACGCTTAAGTGTGATCCGCTTAAAAAGCCGACAACGGTTCCGCCCACTATACCGGCAATTAATCCTGAAATTAAAGGTGCGCCAGATGCCAAGGCAATGCCCAGGCAGAGCGGCAATGCGACCAGAAAAACAACTATGCTGGCTGGCACATCGTTTTTCCAATGTTTTAATAATTGAATGTTTTTCATTTGGAGTATGAAGTATTTAGATTAAGCAAATACACGTCAACTGCTGGAAAGCAGATGGCGCAGAAATGTCCGGTGAGAACCGGCCAGAAAACCTAAATTACCTCGGGGGGCGGGGTTACTATTTCCCGGTGGATGTTAATGTGGTTGGAGAAAAAACCAAATCTCGATCTCTTAGAGCTATCCGGATCGACAAACGGCATTTCATGTTCAACCTCCTGAAACAGATTGATCACCTGTTCGCCTATGGTTTCTTCTTCGTTGTTGTTAAAACCAAAATAAAATGCTGTTCCGTTGTCTGGAAAATTGGCGGGCAGTTCCAGCACTTCGTGGCTGCCCTTTTCCGCAAAGCAAAAGAAAATGACCGCAGGGTAAAATACTGCTTGGGTAAAAAGCAGGAGTACCAGGATGCTATATTGCTTAGCTGTCATACCGTTGATCAGTGATTACAAAAATAAGGGAACACCGCAAAAAGTGCATCCTATAAAATGTTAAGATCTTGTTATTTTACTTCAGTACTCCTGAAAAAAATCGAGCACCGAAAGATCAATCAGGTGAACACCCTGATAATAATAATGGATAATTTCGCTGTAACTGAAGCCCATATCGGCCATACGCATGGCTCCTTCCTGGCACAAACCAACTCCATGTCCAAATCCACGGCCTTTTATCACCACTTCTTCATCCTCGGGTTCTACACGAAAAAAAGTAGATTTCAGGTTCCAATCGTGTCGAATTTCCTTTAGGTGAATACCAGATTGGCTACTGGCAAAAAACACCTCTCTGTTGTGATCGGGGTTAAATGCGGTGTCGGTTAAAGCGTATCCGTGTCGTTCGTTCATGTATTTCAGCCACCGCGTTTTGGGTATTCGGGTTTCCCAGTGGGCGTGTTTGCCTTGCAGACAAAAAGTGTCTTTCACGCTCTGCAAATAGGGCAATGGAATGCTCCAAACATCTTCTGCATTAATGGTTTGTCCTCCACAATTACTGTGGAAGGTGGCCGTGATTAAATTAATATCGCTGTCAACAATCACCTGTCCTTTGGTGTCGTTCACCGCTCGCGGAATCAGCTCGCTAAAGCGGCTCATGCCGTGATACACCTGACAGTGTACCTGATCGCAAAGATGAAATCCCTCTGCATCGTGACGACGCAGATTGTTCAACGCATAGGTACGACAAACGATGGACTGCAATTTATAATACTCACTGGTTTGGCCCGAACCGGATTCCGCTTCCACAACTCCGCCCACGTAATGTTCGATATACACGCGGTTAATCAACATGAGTCGCTCTTTATTGGCGGTAACAATCAGGTTGTCGTTGTATTTTCCTTCGCGTCCTTGTGGTTGTGTGGGGCGAATTCTAAAGACATTTCCCCATGCCCGGCGAACGACTTCTACCTGATGATACGTTCCCAGATTTTTGCTTACCGTGCGCAGCTCCACCTTGTTTCCCAGAGCCGATATCCGAATTCCTTCGTTTGAGACAAACGTGCCGAGTGCTTTGCCATCGCCAAATACCTCGTAGCTACCCACCGATGGAGTTAGGATAGCGCGTTGAATGGGTGCATCGCGATAAATACCAATATCGAGCACATCGGCCGAAATGACCAAGGATTGAAGTAACAGAATGCACAAGATGAGTATTGATTTCATACTACAAAAATAAGGTGATGAAAATCGGTGAACTGATCAGCCTTGCAGAGTTTTCAACATGAGTTTTGCAGTAACCTCCGAAGCACCCTCACCGCCAAGCACTTGCCGCAACTCATCATAAGCCGAGCCAATTTTTTGTCGATAAGCATCGTCATTAAGCAATTGATCGAGTGCCACACTGATGTTGTTTACATTCATCTCCTGCTGAATGAGCTCTTTCACAATTTCCCGATCCATAATCAGGTTCACCAGCGATATGTACTTTACATTTACCAACTGACGCGCAATGAGATACGACAATTTATTTCCTTTGTAACACACCACTTGTGGAACACCAAAAATGGCAGTTTCTAAGGTGGCAGTGCCAGAAGTCACCAGTGCCGCTTTTGCCATTCGAAGCAGACCGTAGGTATTTCCATGCACTACTTTTGCGGCCGTGCCTTTCAAAACGTCGCGATAAAATTCCGGTGAAAGTGAGGGCGCACCGGCCACAACAAATTCCGCTCCCTGAAAACGCTCAGCAGCCTGAAGCATGACTTGAAGCATAACTTTAACTTCTTGTTTACGGCTCCCAGGCAGTAAAGCAACTACGGGTTTATTTGGGGCTATTTCCCATTCTTTTCGCAGCGCTGCCTCGTGGTAGGTTTCGCGCATATACTGCCCAACCGCGTCGAGCAGTGGGTGGCCCACAAACTCTACTTCCATAGAAAATTGCTGATAAAAATCTTTTTCGAACGGAAGGATCACAAACATTTTATCGACAAACTCCCGAAGCTTATAAACGCGCTTTTGCTTCCAGGCCCACACCTGCGGAGAGATGTAGTAAAACACTTTAATTCCGAGTGATTTCACATAGGGCCCGAGCCGCATATTAAAACCCGGATAATCGATGAAGACGACTGCATCGGGTTGATAAGCAGCGATTTCTTCTTTGCAGGTATCGATATTTTTGAGAATGGTGCGCAGGTTGGCAACAACTTCAACAAAACCCATAAAAGCCAGATCGCGGTAATGTTTGGAAATGTGCGCACCGGCCTTTTGCATTTGGTCACCCCCCCAGCCTGCAAACTGGGCTTCGGGATGTTGTTTTTTTAAGGCGCGAATCAGATTCGCTCCGTGCAAATCGCCGCTGGCCTCGCCTGCAATTAGGAAAAACTTCATCCGCCAAATTTTAAGTAAACCACCACCGGAATGTACAAAAACGTTGCGCCGAGTATTCCTCTCGACGTTTTAAGATGACCGTATTTACTGAAGAGCAAAAAGATGAGCAAATTAAAAACAAGGCTCAGCGTTAATACCGGAGCGTGCAATTCTGAAAATCGCAAAATGATATCCTGCCACAAATAGGATAAATTCTTTTGGTAATACGTTGACCAAAGCAGCGATACGATCACAAAACCAACCGAAGGCCCTACAATTCCCAGACACCAGCCCAGTATTGCATTATTTAATTTTGGTGAGTTCAAGATCCCAGGTTTCTAAATTGTGAATGCTTTGGTGAGCGGTCATGTCGTACTGAACGGGCACGATACTCACATAATTGTTTTCAAGCGCCCATACGTCGGTATCGGTGCCTTTATCGTGGTTTCGGAATTGTCCGGTCATCCAAAAGTAATCATCACCGTTGGGATCGGTGCGTTTTTCAAATGCATCATCCCAAAAGGCATGAGCCTGCCGGCAAACTTTCAATCCCTTTAACTCGTCGTATTGCACGTCGGGAATATTCACATTTAAACAAATATTATTGTCCATGCCGTGTTCAAGAACCTGTTCTACCACTGTCTTCACCACTTGTTTAGATGGTTCAAAATCGGCGTTGCGCGCATTGTTTAACAGTGAAAACCCAATGGCCGGAATGTTCTCCACAGCCCCTTCAACTGCCGCTGACATGGTTCCGGAATAGATCACATTAATGGAGTTGTTGGCACCGTGGTTTATCCCCGAGACAATCAAATCAGGCCGTTCTTTTAGTACGTGGTAAATGGCAATTTTAACGCAATCTACAGGTGTTCCGGTGCAGGCATAGGCTTCAACTCCATATAGATGATCGAGTTTTGTAAGTCGCAAAATCCGCCCGATGGTAATGGCGTGTCCCATGCCGCTCTGGGCTTTATCTGGCGCAACCACTACCACATTACCAAAAGGTTTCATCACTTCAATCAGCGATAAAATTCCCCGCGCATAGATGCCATCATCATTGGTGACCAAAATGGTCGGTTTCTTCTTGCCCATCTGTTTGGAATTTGGGCAAAGCTATGAAAACGATCTTTGTTTTAGTCCGTGATACATAGCAGAAATTGAAACTACGGTTTGCTTTTTCGCCATGCGTTTCAGGCCTAACTTCGTGACCGCAATATATCCGTAAGCAAGTAGGTGATCAGTTTTCCGGTGATGATTTCATCGGTTTCTGAACCTTTACCGGGAGCAGCTTCGCAAAGGTGCACGTAGCGCAAATTGGGATTGGAAGCGAACTGATGAACGAGTCGACGGGTATCGTTCACGCAAAAGCCCGAAGGGGTCAGCGCGCTCGACGGAATATTCTCAATACAATCCAAGTCGAGCTCCAGCCCGAAGTCGCTGCCACAAATAAATTCTGTTGCTCTTTCAACTTCGGATTTCAGCTCCGTATTTCTGCGCACCACCATCGACTCAAACGAGGCATAAGAAACCTGATCGGGCCGATTCAGCATCTCGAGATAAATCGCTTCGGAGTTATAATTTTCGTGCAGTCCGAAAATAAAATAGTGGTTCAGTAAATTTTCATGCAAAGCATAGGTGAATCCGTTTCCGCTGTGCCGATAATCCATGGGCCGCAAATCGGCGTGGGCATCAATATTCAGTATGTTCACGGGGCGATTCAGGGCCGATGCCGTTCCTTTAATCATTCCGTAGGCATTGTTGTGGCCGCCACCAACCACAATCGGTATTTTTCCCGCACTGACAATGGTTGCTACCAGTTGAGACACCACCCTGTCTATACGCTCCACAAACGGACCCAAATCGGACGGCTTTTTATCGGTTGATCCTTTAATTTCTTCTTCCATTTCGGAAAAATCGAAATGACCCAGTAAAAGGGTTTCGCACGGTTGATTGTCGGGGTTGACCTGCACATTGAGCAATCGCTTTAATGTTGCGTCCCAGGCCCGTGCTGCTCCCGGACGTCCGTAATTGGCGCGAACACCGATGTCTTCGGGAATGGCAAACACCACGAAATCGGCCGGAATGCGGGTAAGGCTTTCGCTGAGGGTTTCGTTAGGTTTCACAAAATGAAACCGGCTGGCCCAAATCTCCTCACCTACGCGGTTGTTTAGTAGGTGATCGATGGATTTTGGTGTGTAAATTTCAAGTTCTTTCATATTGCGCGCCAATTGGTTTTGTCCTTTTCACCATGCCGAAGGCCGTTTTAATGGCGTAGTTTCAGCGAAAATAGCGCAATTTTGTTGAATGTGGAACGTCGGATTGCGTGATATCGCACGGTGTTTTATGAAGAAAAAAATGCAACTTGCATTTAAATACCGCAGTATGAAATTTTACACTTTTCTACCCGCTGGCCTGGACCCTTATTTTTCCGAAGAGCTGCTCCACTATCGCAAGCAATTGGCCAGCGGAAACCTTCAACAGGCCTGGCTGCACTTGGAACGGGCGCATATCCTCGGTCAGCGATATCCGTTTGCGCACTCGCTGGTGCATTGGAAAATGTTGCTTTATGGATTTCGGATCAAAAGCACAAGAGAGATTTTTGGCCAGATTCCGCGGTTGGCTTTTGGTGGGGTGAAATCATTCGTTGGAAAAATTCCAGTCGGCAATCCTGGTGGAGCCAATGTTCCTCCACTTAAGCCTTTTCCGATTGATGCGGAATTGCAAGAGATTTTTGTGAAAGCTGGAGTGGTCTGAATGGCATCCGTTTTACGCAAAACCAATTTTCAGTTCTCCACCTTTGCACGCTACCTTTTGAATGGGGCATTGCTTACATTTAGCGCAATGAACCCATGAGTGCCTTAATTACATATCGAACGCGGTTTGCCCGGTTGATTTACTTTTTTCCTTTTCAACTGCTGTGGTTGCAATTCAAAAAAAACCACCTGCTGCTAATTTTCTGGCTCATTCTTTTTGGTGTTGCCGTAAAGAAAGTATCCGTAAAATTCGGTGTGCCCAATCTGATGCTCTATCCCGAATATTTGGGAACCAATGGAGTTACGGCATTTGGAATACTCGGTTTTTCGCTGGGTGGATTCATCATGGCCTTCAACATCTACACCTACATTCTGCACGCTTTTCGATTTCCGTTTCTGGCCACCGTCTCCCGACCGTTTTTAAAATTCTGCACCAACAACTTCATTCTTCCGCTGGCATTCAATCTGGTTTTTATCGTTTATTCGGTATCGTTTCAGGTTAACGATGAATTGCTGGATACCAAATCCATTGTGGCCAATATCGGTGGGTTTTTAACTGGTGAATTAATTTTTATCCTAATCTCGCTGGCTTATTTTTTCGGAACCAATAAAGATATCTTTAAACTGACTGGCAAAACCGAAGAAGAGCTGTTTTTCAAACGACACGACCCCACCAAAACGCCCCCTTCCATACGCAGTAAAAGGCGCTGGTACATCACCCGATCGCGCAGCACCGAGTGGCGTATTGACACCTATCTGCGCACGCCATTTTCCATTGCGTTGGCCAGAAAAAGCAGTCATTATGACAAGGAAACCATTCGCAAGGTATTTGCGCAAAATCATGTGAATGCCACGTTTTTTGAAACTGCCGTCATCGTATCATTTCTCCTTATTGGGTCGTTTCGCGAGAATCAGGTTTTTGTGATTCCGGCCATGGCCACCGTTTTTCTGACATTTACCATGTTTTTAATGTTGCTTAGCATTAGCATTTCGTGGCTCAGAAGCTGGACATTCTCGATACTGGTCATCGTTTTTCTGTTAATCAACTTTGCTTCTACCCGCTTTGAATGGGCAAGTATTGACAATCACGCCTATGGATTAGATTACAAAACACCCCCGGCCGAGTATTCTGCACGGATTGTTGATTCACTGCGCAACAACCACGATGATTATGAACAAGACATCAATCATACCATCGAAATCCTGAACAACTGGCGAAAGAAAAACGAGCAACATGCCGTGGCTCCGATAAAAAAGCCCAAACTGGTGATCATCAACACCAGCGGTGGAGGCACGCGGGCAGCCATGTGGACCTACCGTGCTTTGCAATACAACGACAGTATACTTAACGGACAACTGATGAATCACACAACGCTGATTACCGGTTCGTCGGGAGGAATGATTGGTGCCGCCTATCTGCGCGAATTGCACTGGAATTATCATCAACTGGAAGAGCGGTATTACAATTTCCCACATCACCTGAAGGAAATCAGCGCGGATATCCTCAACCCCATTCTGTTTTCGCTCGCCACCAACGATTTGTTTATCAGGTATCAACGGTTCGAAAAAGACGGTTTGATTTATACCAAAGACCGCGCAACTTCTTTTGAAAGGCAACTCAATGAGAACACCAACGGCTTGCTCAACAAGAAACTAACTGATTATCGTTTGCCTGAATTTTCGGCCGAAATTCCGATGATGGTTTTTGCACCTACCATCACGGACGACAATCGCCGGATGATCATTTCGGCTCAACCGGCCTCCTATTTTTCTAATAATCAACCCGGAAAAACAATGAGCAACGACCCCATTACCGAAAACGTGGAGTTTATGCGATTATTTAAAAATCAGGGTGCCGAAAATGTAGAATTCCTTTCTGTGCTGCGTATGAACGCAACCTTTCCCTACATCATGCCGAGCGTAAGTATGCCAAGTGAGCCCAAAATTCAGGTGATGGACGCCGGCATGCGCGACAACTTTGGTTTGCGAAACAGCCTGCAATTCATTGCCGCCTTTCGCGATTGGATTACCACCAACACGTCGGGCATTGTATTGATTCAAGTGCGCGATCAGGTGAAGGATTTTGAAATTGAAGAATCGACTCAATTGAGCATTATTCAGAGCTTAATGAATCCGCTTGGCAGCTTTTACGGCAACTTTACCAAGGTGCAGGATTATACCCACGACCAATTGTTGCAATACACCAGCTTTTATTTTGACCAGCCGATTGATGTCGTTAATTTTGAATTGTATTACGATCAGGAGCAGCCCATTTCTCTGAGTTGGCACCTGACCTCTCTCGAGAAAAAACTCATTGCCAATTCGGTATTTCACCCGTCCAATCAGGAGGCTACACGCACCCTTCAGAAATTGCTGCAACAATAGTCCAATCGCATACTTCAGTGGCATTTTTTTATTATCCTTGTTGAATGTTCGCGCGCCTCATTTTTTTGATTTTTGCCACTTTGTTTTCGCTGCCCGCAGCGACACAGGTTTCTTCAACAACCCAACTTTCAGAAGAATCGGTTATCAGTTTAATCACCTGTGGACCCGGTGATGAGTTGTACTCAACTTTCGGTCACAGCGCCATTCGCGTAAAGGACGCCGACCACGGTGACATCGTATTTAATTACGGAACGTTTTCGTTTGATCAGCCGAATTTTTATCTGCGATTTGCCCAGGGTCGGCTGTTGTACCGGCTTTCGGTGCAGGGATATGCTTCATTTCGCGATGAATACATATACACCAATCGCAGCCTAACCGAACAAACGCTAAACCTTACACTCGACGAGCGCCAACGGCTGTATGAACTGCTTGCGGTGAATTATCAACCCGAGAATCGCGAGTACCGCTATCACTTTTTTTACGACAACTGCTCTACCCGGATTCGCGATATCATTGAAAAGGCGCTGAACAGTCAGGTTCAATATCACTTTCCGGATTCTTCGGGACATCGCTCGTTTCGAGAAATGACCGATTTTTATCTCGTACCGGGAAAACAGCAATGGGGCGATTTCGGCATTGACCTCTGTCTGGGCTTACCAACCGATAATATTGCCACTGCTTATCAGGAAATGTTTTTGCCCGACTACCTTATGCACCATTTTGACCACGCGGTGATTCAAACTTCCGAGGGAGAAAAACCACTGGTGTCGAAAAAGCAGCATGTTTTTGAGCCTGTAGTGCGCTTTAACGATCCGCTGGTTACCCCTGCTCAGGTTACCTGGGCCTTGTTTATTGTGGTTTTGTTGGTCACCATTCTGCGTCGAACCCCCATCACCTTCGGCTATTTCGATTATGCACTATTCGGCACAACCGGACTGCTCGGAATCTTTTTTCTGGTGTTATGGTTTTTAACCGATCACACCGACACCAAATACAATTTTAACCTGCTTTGGGCATTGCCCACCCATTTATTGTTGATGCCGTTTTACGCAAAAAATACCAATTTCAGGTATAAATATTTTGGCATTTCAGCACTGGTCGGGCTTGTTTTACTGGTGATGTGGCCTGTGCTTCCGCAGGATTTACATCACGCCTGTATTCCATTGGCGTTGATGCTTTCACTCAGAAGCTATTACCTTTACCGGGCAAAACCAATGACCATTTACTGATATGGGAAAAAATAAAAAGAAAGATGGCGGAATGGTTTATTCTACTAATCCCGACTTGGAATTTAATGACGATTTTGAAGAAGTAGAAACGCCGCCACCTGCTCACCAGGATTTGCGGGTGATGCACGACCGCAAGCAGCGAAAGGGAAAAACAGTAACGCTCGTCACCGGATTTGTAGGATCGGATGACGATTTAAAATCTTTGGCTACGCTGTTAAAATCCAAATGTGGTGTTGGTGGAAGCGCCAAGGACGGTGAAATTATTATTCAGGGCGAGGTTCGCGACAAGGTTTATGAAATATTGCTGAAGGAAGGATACAAAGCTAAAAAATCGGGAGGGTAAATTGCTGAACAAAACTTTTGATATTGTGGCTACTACGTTGGCCGGACTTGAACCGCTGTTGAGGCGGGAGTTGTTGCACGAGGGAATGTATATTGAGGAGACTGGTGTGCGGTCGATAAAGGTGATCGGCAATTTGTCTGCCTTATACCGGCTCAATCTTAAAAGTCGACTGGCATTGCGTTTTCTGGTTCCCGTTTTGCAATTTCACGCAGCCCACCCTGACGAGTTTTACAAAAAAATTCGCCGCTTCGACTGGGGCGACATCCTTTCTCCTGGCGACACATACGCTATCGATTCGGTGGTGAACTCTCCGGTTTTCCGCAACAGTCTTTTCATGTTATATCGCTGTAAGGATGCCATCAACGATCATTTTGTGAATAATGGCCAAGAAAGACCCAATATTGACACGGAGAATCCCACGGTACGCATCAACCTGCACATTCAAGGAAAGAAAGTAAATATTAGCCTCGACAGCTCGGGCGAGTCGCTGCACAAGCGCGGCTACCGAATGCGGTCACACCCGGCACCACTCAACGAGGTGTTGGCAGCGGCACTGATCGACCTTTCGGGCTGGGACGAAAAATCGGTATTGCTCGACGGAATGACTGGTTCGGGAACTTTGGCTATTGAAGCGGCGCTAAAAGCTTCACGTCGCGCTCCGGGATTGCTGAAATCCGATTTCGGGTTTATGAAATGGAAAAATTTCGATCAAACCATCTACGAGCAGGAACGCACCAAACTGAAAGAACAGATCATAATGCCTCCGGCGAAAATCATCGGCATCGACCGGGATTTGAGCTTTGTAGCGATGGCCAAGGAACACGCAAATAAAGCGGGTGTATTGGATTTCACCGAATTCAAAACCGGGAATTTTCTAACATTTAACCCACCCGCTGATGCGGGCCACCTGTTGTTAAATCCACCATACGGTGATCGGCTGGATGACGGAAATATCAATGAACTGTACAGCGATATTGGCAGCAGGTTAAAGCACGCCTATTCGGGCTGGCAGGCTTGGATTATCAGCGGAAACTTCGAAGCGTTAAAGAAGATTGGTTTGAAGCCCATGAAAAAACACGCGGTAAAGAACGGCCAAATTGACTGTTCTTACCGCGGTTTTGAGTTGTTTTCCGGAAAACGAATCGAGAAACTAAAGGATCAGTAATTTACTCCTTTTCACTTCCGGGTTGTGATGTAGCCGGCGGATCGCTGGCTGGAAATGATTCGTCCGAACCCTCATCGATTCGTTCATTTCTGCGGCGCTCTTCTTCTTTTTCATCGTCGCGGTTGCCGTTTTTTTTCCGCGGATCGGGTTTTACTGTACTCATCGCTTTAAAGGTTTAATTTGCGTTAACTCGTCCCAACCTTTGCTGGGTACCTTTAAAGTTAATCATTCTCTTTCAAAAGTCTGCTTGTATTTATTTGACTGCCAGATGGTCTTTTTTCGACTATGGGGCTTGCATTAACATCAGTTCGTCTCCCAACGCCACTTCAGGATCCGCTGGTTTTTCTTGAGCAGCCGTAACCCGTGGTTAAATCGGTTCGAATAGTGCCACCTATTTCGGTGGGTTAGTGCCAGTGATTTCGGTTCAAACAGTGCCAATCCTTGTGCCTACCAGCGGCAGGCGCACCAGCACTGGTACTGTTATACACTTATACATTCAGTATTTCAACAAGCGCTGCAACGTTTCATTCAGGGTTCGTGAAGCCAGATACTGTTGTTCCAGTTTTGGGGCAAAGGGAATCGGGGTATCCATACTGGCACAGCGCATTACCGGTGCATCGAGATATTCAAAACAGTTTTCTTGAATGAGTGCAGAAAGCTCCCCACCGATTCCTCCAGTGAGGTTATCCTCGTGCAGCACCATCGCTTTTCCCGTTTTCCGAACCGATGCAAAAATGGCCTGGTTATCCAGCGGAGCCAGGGTTCGTAAATCGATTAAATCAACCGAAACGCCGGGGTTTTCTTCCATCCATTTCAAAGCCCAGTGCACCCCCATTCCGTAGGTGATAATGGACAGATCATTGCCCGATTGAATCGTAGCCGCCACACCAAACGGAATGTTGTAATAGTCGTTGGGAATGTCCTGTTTTATGCTGCGATAAAGCGCTTTGTGCTCAAAAAACAAAACCGGGTTGGGGTCTTCAAAGGCAGTGGCCAATAAACCCTTGGCATCGTACGGAAACGCCGGGTACGCAATTTTTAATCCTGGAATCTGAAAAAACCAACCTTCGTTGCTTTGCGAGTGAAACGGTCCGGCAGCTACTCCGGCACCTGTAGGCATGCGAACCACCACATCGGCATTTTGCCCCCAGCGGTAGTACAATTTTGCCATGTTGTTGCAGATTTGGGTGATGCCTTCGCTGACAAAATCGGCAAACTGCATTTCTACCATGGCTTTCATGCCCTTAATGGACAACCCGACTCCGGTTCCGAGAATGGCCGATTCGCACAGCGGTGTATTTCGAACACGATCGGCTCCAAACCGATCAACAAAGCCTTCGGTGACTTTAAACACGCCACCATATTTGCCAATATCCTGCCCCATCAACACGAGATTATCGTGGCGCTCCATGCTCTGGCGCAATCCGTCGGAAACAGCATCAATCAATCTTTTTTCACTGGTCGATCCACTGGGTTTTACTTCTTTAAAATCAAACGGAGCATAAACATCATCCAGCTCTGTGCTGGTAGCAGGAACCACTTCAGCATAACTGTACGACAGATCCAGCGCATCTTCAATTTGCTTTTTGATTTCTGTTTTAATCTGTACCGTTTCGGCTTCAGTAATCACCTTGCTTTCGATCAGCCCTTTTTCATAGCTGCGCACTGGGTCTTTGGTTGCCCACTCGTCCTGAATACCTTCAGGATAGTATTTTGTTCCGGAGGCCTCCTCGTGTCCGCGCATTCTAAAGGTGATGCACTCCACAATAAACGGACGTGGATTTTTGCGAATATCCTCGGCAATGTGGCCGATTTCGCGGTACACTTCCAGCAGGTTATTCCCCGCCAGTTGAAATGTTTCAATGCCGTATCCGATACCTTTATCAATAAACTGCTTGCAACGAAATTGTTCTTCTGATGGTGTAGACAATCCCCAACCGTTGTTTTCGATTAGAAAGATCACCGGAAGCTGCCACACGGCTGCTGCATTGAGTGCTTCGTGAAAATCTCCTTCACTGGCTCCGCCGTCACCGGTGACAACGAGTGTTGCTTTTGCTTCGCCATGCAGTTTGTCGGCCAATGCAATTCCATCGGCCACCCCGAGTTGGGGTCCAAGGTGAGAAATCATTCCCACCAGTTTGTGCTCCCGACTACCAAAGTGAAACGAGCGGTCGCGTCCTTTGGTAAATCCCTCTGCTTTTCCTTGAAACTGCGCAAAAAGACGTTCTAAAGGAACATTTCGTGTGGTGAACATGCCGAGGTT
>CAZARI010000052.1:0-17148 GCA_964487545.1 uncultured Cryomorphaceae bacterium | reverse complement strand
AAAAGTAGATGCCAGATTGAATGCTACGGGTATCCCATAATACTTGCCCTTCGTAGTTATCTTTAATATCAAAAGACTGTACAATACGACCATTTACATCAAAGATGCGGATTGATGTATTTGGATGGATATTAAATAATTCATACCGCAAAGTAGTAAAGCTATTTGCAGGATTCGGATAAGCCGCTACAGGGTTGTATGCTGATTCAGAAAATGTTGATTGCCCTTGATATGCCTCCAAACTCCGTGGGGTGGGTGCCAACAGACCGTCAGGGCATATCGAATAGTGGAAGCATAAGGCATTCCATGCGCGGCCACCCGCACGACCACTTTGTGGAGTTTCGGCAATGGCCAGTAATTCCTGTATTTCCGGATCTGTCAATTGTGCTATTTCACGACCATCGGCTTTTACTGTTCTATAAAGATCATAGAGATCGTTGAACTGCTCCCACTCCAATCTTTCCTCAGCATTCATCCGATCCCAGATTACGGGAATATTGGTGAGAACTGTTTTGCCATCGGCTGGATTGCCCATCTCGAGATGGGTCATGGCCAGTGCATAATGATTGGGTATATTTTCAAGTCGCCCCATGAACAAGAGCAGAGAGTCGGTATCCAGGCCGGCAGTGTCATTGAGCATTTCCTGAATAACCATTTTGTGATTCAGGGCCATGGTGCGGCTTTTTTCTCCCATGGCACCGAGCAGATTTGTTTTTACCGTAATCTCGCTACGCGCATTCAGCAAAATATCGATCATATACTGTGGTAGCGGATTGGTCATTACGTTCTGCAAATGATTTATGAGTTCACTACTTCGTAGTGCATCCGGGTTGGCCAGCAATACCTCCATCAACATTGCGTGGGGCATAATGTCGCGATCGGCTGCTGCAATAAGAACTTCTACCGACAGAAAAGGTGAGTCGCTTAATAGCCGGTTTCGCAAATCCCAGGCATCCTGCGACCAGCTTCCAGCAATTTCATCGAGAATTCCTTCGGTATCGCCACCGTCGGTCAATTGATGATAATTGTACAACAAGTTGTAATATTCGGTACTTGCAGAATCAAAAGCCGATTTAAAGCCAGATAGTTGTTTGCCTCCGCCAAAATTACTCGGACAGTTTCTGGCGGTGGAAACATTATATATGATATCCACATTGGATGTCACCTCCGAGCCGGAAGGTATTTGAGTAAAATCACCATTGTACCATATATATCCTACAAGTGGCACATCATCATCCTGGGCGAAATGCATAAAATCCAATGAATAGGCCGATGACTGGCTAAAAGTATTGGCAGCGGCAATTCCTGGAAAGTCGCCCTGGCTCCCACGTATTCCGCGAGAAGGATGGTCGTTGAGGTTTAAAACATCAAAATCACGGCCATTGCCCGAGTTTTGGTTGCATAAAAACTGTAACCCCAGGTTGCCCAGTTTGCCGCCGCGGTTATTATCGATGGCCACTGAACCATAGGTCAATCCCTCCAGATCGTTTTTGTACAACTCGTTCTCGGCGGCTCCGCTCGCTTCAATGATGGTGCCGTAGGTGGGCCATTCATTTATACCGGATTTGACGAAAAGGTTTTCTTCGATTGAAAATGCTACTGTTTCGAAAGTATAGACCCCCCTATTCCTTTCAGCTAAATTTTCGAAATCAGGTTCAAAAGGATGCTCTCCCACATAAAACTCGTTTTTGATTACCCTGCTGAAGTCTGTTTGGTTGAGTTCGATTCCGGTCATATTTTCGCTGAATACAGAATTTGACACAGAGATGTGCTTGACGCCGGTTTCTGAAACGGTGGCACGCACACCATGGTGAAAACCCGTGAAGGAGCTCGGCGTGGGTGATACCGGACAAGGCTGGCCAACACCTGGTATTACCGGACAATTTTCACCAATGGAATAGTAGGCGCTTTCACTGTAAATACCTGCGGTAAGTTGCTTTGAATTTTCTGCGATGGTCATATTGTTGACAAACTCACAGCCTTTGAAAGAAACTCCATGTACACCCCAAAGCGTAACCTGTGGGTGTGCCGCTTCAGGGCCGCGAACGTAGTCATCTGTCAGTTCGAATTTACATTCTTTAGAATAGCTCACATCTGAGGTTAGCTGGCCAATTCCATTGGTGTTTTCATAACGCCAAAAAGCTGCAGATCTTCTGTTGTTTTTAAAGTGTGTTTCAGAAACCTGAATGATACCACCTCTTGCGTCCCAGTCATCGCTTTTCCAGTTTGTAATTCCGTTGTGAGCATTTTCGATGATGCTGTTATCCTTCGCAAGCAAACGTCCCTGGTGATAATATCCAGCTTGGGGTGCCTGTCGTTCGTCGGTTGTGCCCCACACGTCAATACCCCTCCACATTGCCGGGCAATTTTCACCAACAGGTTCGGTATAAGTTAAATGGGCATTGTCTAGAACGAGTCGTGCATTCTGTTCTATATCAATACCACCCAATACTGAAGAATTTCCCCCAAAATCCACTTCAACGCCATCGATGGTAAGGGTGAAACCAACCAGGATTCGCACTATCCCCAGCACTTTTTTGTCACTGTTCCAGATAGTATTCTGCGCGATTTCAAAAACCCCATCGTCAAGATCAACAACGATAGAAGGGTCGGTAATCGTTCCATCCGGTTCTATACCTGAAATAAAATCGCGGATTCCACAATCGTTGTACAGTTTGACAATATAATTGTCATCAAAATTATCAGACGTATTACCGCAAATTACAAGACCTCCGTCGGAAGTTTGTATTATCCTATATACACACTCTTGCTTTTTAAGATTGCCGGGGAAGCATTCTCTTGGGGTATTTCCACTGGAGTCCCAAATTTTATCCCATTCAAATTCAAAACTATCATCAAATTTAGCGACATATGAACAGGTGCTCCAGTAATCGAAATAATTTTCTATTGTTGACCAATCGACTTGATCTGTTGGATCGACAGCCTCGTTTATTTCATCCAGACAGGGGCCTATGTCCGGATCGGCATAACTAGGTAAATTACTTGTGCCGAAATATTGAGGTGTTTGACGGGTAGAAACCAGCGCAAAACCTCCGTCATCAGTTGCAGTGGCGCTTAAATACATATCGTAGGCCCTTAGTTCACCCAATTCTATGGGTTGGTTATTAGGACTGATGATTGTTCCAGACTGATTAAACACAAATATTTTTCCTTCACAAATATTATTTCCACTATAGTAGAGGCCTTGATTATTAGCCATTACAGGCCAAACTATATCGCCAGTATTAAGTGAAACAAATACTTTTGCTGGCATGATGATGCTCACCAATCCAAGTAGGAGCACCTGAAGTAAAATTAAATCCATAATTGCCGTATCCATTGGCTTCTGTTGTATGTTCATCCCATTCAGGATTAGCAAATGCAATTTCATCGGATCCTGCTCCATCCAGATCGATATATTCCATAAACGCCGTTGAGCGTACTATCCCATCCACACCCCAAGGATCAAGATATCTTCCGGATAATACATATTTATCCTGATATTTATCAATCCAGAAATATTGACCATCAACCATTGCAGGCCTGTGCATTTTCCAGATCACATGTCCATTTTCATCCAATTTGATTATTGAAGGATGACCATCAAAAGAACCCACGACATAGATGTTATTTCCGTCTGCCGGGGCTATCCCACCGCCAACACCTCCCGAATAAAATGATTCTTGGAGTGTAGTGCCGTTATTATAATAGTTGTTATATACCACATCCCCATTTGGCTGAATACGTACCACATTGAATTCACTTCCCCTGTCAGGTGTTGGTGAAGAACAAAAACCAGTTGGAAAATTGGCTAGTTCGTAAGTACTAAACCCTTGTGGATTATTTCCCGAAATTGGGTTAACATACATTGGAACGTCCATATGTGTTTCGCCATCGAATGGAATTGGGTTTAGTGAATTTCCTGTGGCAATCAGATCGCCGTTAGAATCCTGATAAATTTTGAAAAAAGTTCCAATATTATAGCGATATAAATGAACAAGGTCACCTTTCAGATCATAAATACCCACGGTTTGTCTGAGGATCCCTCTTTTATTCTCATCGGTATAGAATAATTCTGCATCAATGTAATTAGAGAAATTACTATCTGCACAGGGTGCATATTCATTATATATTTCAAAATCTCTCCAGGAGCTAAATCCACAGGCTGCATAACCAACATGCACGCCATTTTCATAATACTCAATTACGTCCATCAACCAGTCTTCTCCGGATTCATCCTGGTTTTGAGGAGTTATCCAGTCATTCTTAAGAGGCGACCAGCTGATAGAAGTCCATTCTATATGAGGTGAAAGGGCAGGGGAGAAAACCGGTGTCGATACCTGCCCAATCGCGCAGTTAACGGTAATCATCAATATTACTATTAGAAATTTAGCATTTTTCATAATAAAGATTGGTTAATTGTTTGGTTGTCGGCATTAAAGCTAAAACTTAATATGTACCGTAAGTCAATTTAAATTAGTGACATTTATCCAAAACAGTAAACTCAACCATACAAAAATCAACACTTTTGTAGGAAATAGGGTTATTTACTGAGGGTCGTTATTGTACTGCTACAACAATTAATCTATACTAACTTTAAAAATTAGTCCAACCGTCTGTAACATTGATTTTTGCAGGTCAGAGTAATTAGAATGTCAGTATTTTCTATACCAGTTCGTCAGGAGGCAGGGGTCTGAAAATTGTTCATCGGTGTGGAGCGTATGATTGATTCGGAAAACGATAATTATAAACCATCACAAACCCTCACGAATGCTAACTTTGCGCCCTCAAACCGGAATTTAATGTATGACATCGCCATCGTCGGAGGAGGAATTGTAGGGGTAGCTACCGCCTATAAAATTCAACGGCGCTTTCCGAAACTCAAACTCGTGTTGCTCGAAAAGGAAGAGCGACTGGCCAATCACCAAACCGGGCACAACTCAGGAGTAATCCATTCGGGGTTGTATTACGCTCCGGGATCGCTCAAAGCAAAAAACTGCATGACAGGCCGGGTAGAGCTGGTGGAGTTTGCAAAGGAACATCACATCGCTCACGATGTTTGCGGAAAAGTGGTGGTGGCCACGCACGAAAGTGAATTGCCTTTCATGGAGAAAATCCGGCAGAATGGAATGGCCAATGGCCTGACCGGCGTAGAAAAAATCACATCAGAACAAATTCTCGAAATAGAACCCGAATGTTATGGAATTGCCGGATTGTGGGTTCCACAAACCGGAATTATTGACTTTCGCGCAGCCACCGAAAAAATGGCCGAACTGGTAACTTCGACCAATTCCGAAAGCGAAATCCGGATGGGCGAGGAAGTACTTTACATCGAGAAACGCAGCGACCATTCCATTTTGCACACCAACAAAAACCGCTATCCCGCAAAATACACCATTTTCTGTGCGGGTCTCCAGGCAGATCGAATGGCGAAAAAAGACAAAGTTGTAATTTCCGAAAAAGTGGTCGGCTTTCGTGGTGATTATTATGAACTCACCGATCAGGCAAAGCACAAGGTGAAAAACCTGATTTACCCGGTGCCGAATCCGCAGTTTCCTTTTCTCGGTGTGCATTTTACGCGCATGACCAACGGCGACATCGAGTGCGGTCCGAATGCGGTGTTCACCTTTAAACGCGAAGGCTACAGAAAACTGGATTTCAATCTGAGCGATACGATCGACGCGCTCAGCTACTCCGGAACCTGGCGCCTGTTTATGGAAAACATGAGCTTCGGAATCAACGAATACCGGAGGGCATTTTCTAAAAAGCTTTTTCTGAAAACTTTGCAGCGACTGATACCTTCTTTGGAGTTGGATGACTTAAAACCCGGGCGTTCGGGCGTGCGTGCCATGTTGCTCAAGGCAGACGGCGATACCAAAGACGATTTCCGCATTGAATACGGTCACCGCAGCATACACGTGCTGAATGCGCCATCGCCAGCAGCTACTGCCTCATTGGCCATCGGAGGTCAAATTTGCGAAATGGCCGAAAGAGAATTTGGACTGGCTGATTTGAAAAGTGCTTAATCAAAAAGCCGGTTTCGGTCGAGTGTTTCTGGGGTGCAAATTACGGCAATGTGGTCATCGTTGTTGAGCACCCGTTCGCAGTCGGCTTGGTTGAGGTTGCCTTTGTTGTCGGAGTCGGCCAGCGAAATGGCAATTAGATCGGCGCCCCAGTTGTGTGCAAATTTCAATGTTTGTTTGGCGATTCCGGCCGAAAACACATTCGGCGACTCTTCGGTTTCGTAAAATTTCACTCCCGCTTCGCGCAGCATTTGTTGCGAAAGTTTAATGTGTGCCCGCACTTTTTCTTCATCTTTCATTGGGTGACTGATGGCGTAGATCATCACCTCGCTGTTAAATCGCTGCGCAAAGGGAATGATGCTGTTGAGCTTTTCTTCAAACGGCTCAATATCATCTACCGGCAAAAGAATTTTCTCAAATTTCTCGCTCACCGGAGTGTTGTCTTGCACCACAATGGCCGGCACGGTCAGGCTTTTCAGCACTTTTAGCACACGTGCGCCAAACAGGTGCTGCACAATGCCGCGGATTCCGCTGGTGCCCATCACCACAAAACGCGCGTTGTGATTTTCGGCCAGTCGCCCGATGTCTTCAAATACATCGCCCGGCTCCAGAATGTAATCGAGATCCACCTGAAACTCTTCACGGATGGCTTCGCACAACTTTCGCGCGCGTTCGTTTCCCTGCATTGGATTTTCAGGGTCGGAAATATGTACCAATTTTAGTGAACTACTGGTGGATTTTGCCAGAGCAGCAGCCAGTCGCAAGGCGTTGTTGGCCGGATCGGTAAAGTCGGTAGGAACAATAATTTTTGATGTTGCCATTTAAACAATGCTTTGATGCCAAGTTAATCAATCGTGTCAATTATTAAAAGCTTCACTGGGAGGTTTTCGATTTTGATTTTGGGTTGTCTTTCATCACGTTTTGAAGGTCCATCGAGGTGTTCGTCGGATGCACAGTTTCGCTATAGTTGTGGCGGGTGATGGAGGCAAAAAACCTTTTCATGTAGCTGAATCCATCCTTTTGGGTGGAGACATATATCACCAGCGATGTACAGATGATAATACTCAGCAGAATCACTGCATAGGTTAGGTTTTGAATGAGCTGCCCCTGATTGATGAGCATTTCGTTGTCGCGACTCAGTCCGAGTTGTAGCGGCAGCGAGGCCAAAATTGCCGGAACAATACCCTTGGGTGCCATCACACTCATAATTCCGATGTCGCGCAGGCTGTGTTTAGAATAAATCGAAAATTTAATGCTCCACGGTCTGACAATCAAAATGAGAACAACAATCAACAGCGCGGCAACATATATGGAAGTATTGGTGAAAATGATGTTGATGCCGATATACACAAAGAAAAAGGTGGCCAGCACAAATACCAATTCCGAAAACAGAATTTTCTCTTCGCGCAGCATCGGCTTCGGTTTCCAGCGGTCACTCAAAAAGCTGTTCGACATTAAATAGCTGTTGCCAAGCGCAAAACCAAAGGCAAGTGAGGCAATTCCTCCGTTTAGGTTGTAGTATTCACTTGCGCCGTAAATGATAAACAGTATTCCAAGGTTGATGAGAATGTTGTTTTCTAATCCGCGCAGCATGTTCAAGGTAACCGCCCATAAATAGCCGGCCAGCAGACCGATAAACGTGGCCAGAAAAAAGGCCTTTGAAATATTGAGCGTAATGGTTCCCGAATCTACTTTTCCTGCTGCCATGGCGTCGAGAAATGCCAAGCCGGTTACCAAACAAAACACATCAGTAAGTGCCGACTCCAGGATTAGGTAGGTGGTTGAACCTTCGTCCGTTTTGATCTGCTGAAGCATCGGAATCACAATCGCCGAAGAAGTACCGGCCACAGTAACACCAAAAAACATGGCGCTGATCGGTCTCATTTCTTCATAAAATAAATAGGCTACCCCGCCGGCAATGAGTGCACTGGCAATAAAGTTAAACAAGGTGAAAGCCAACGATGGTCCGAAGGCGCGCTTCGAGGCGGCCACACTCAGGTTGGTGCCACTTTCAAACAATAAAAGAATGAGCGTAATCGCTGCAAACACAGCACCCATCTTTCCGAAATCTGCGGGCACCACCAACTGGAGAACCGGGCCGATGATAATTCCGAAAACAATAAAAAGTAGTGCGTTTGGAACACGCGTATAGCTGAATATTCGGTTAAAAAAGTGAGCGCCAAATATTAAAATGCCCAAACCGATTATGAAAACGGAAGTATCCATCTAACTTTTTTCCGAAAGTAACGAACTCTGACCAATTGTTTCCCGCTATTATTGATATTTTTAGCCACCACAAAAGATTAACAAAACAGAATTTTCATGATTCCCGTAGTTGTTTTAAACTTCATCATGGCCCATGCGCTGGAAATCAGTTTTCCGCTCGAAAACCCGGTCCTTATTTTTTCCCTGATTCTGTTTGTTATTCTTTTTGCACCGATGCTGTTCAACAAGTTCAGCATTCCGCCAATTATCGGCCTTATCATTGCCGGAGCGCTGATTGGCCCCAACGGATTTAACCTGATGATGAGAGATAGCAGCATTGTTTTATTTGGAACGGTGGGGCTGTTGTATATCATGTTTTTAGCTGGGCTGGAAATCGACATGGCCGAGTTTAAAAAGAACAGTTGGCGCAGCCTGATATTCGGTTTGTTGACCTTTATTTTCCCTATGGTGCTTGGAACAGTGGCCAGTTACTATTTGCTGGGTTATAGTCCAATGACAGCCGTGCTGTTGGGTAGTTTAATATCATCTCACACCCTGCTTGTCTACCCGATGATCAGCAAGCTGGGGCTGGCAAAAAACCGATCGGTGATTGTGTCGGTTGGCGGAACGGTCATTACCGACACGTTGGCGCTATTGGTACTGGCGGTGATTGTGGGCATGGTGACCGGAGAGGTCAACGAAGAGTTTTGGTGGCGAATGGGTATATCTATCGTTGCCTTCGGCCTGATTGTATTGGTGGGTTTTCCGCTGATTGGCCGGTGGATCTTCAAAAAGGTAGATGACCACGTTTCGCAATACCTCTTTGTATTGGGGTTGGTTTTTTTGGGCGCATTTTTGGCCGAGGCCGCCCAGGTAGAAGCCATAATCGGAGCGTTTCTTGTCGGATTGGCATTGAACAGGCTCATTCCGCATACCTCGGCATTAATGAACCGAATTGAGTTTGTTGGAAATGCACTGTTCATTCCGTTCTTTTTGATTGGTGTAGGTATGCTCATCGACTACCGGGCATTTTTTCAAAGCTTTCAAACCGTTTGGGTGGCCATTGTTTTAACGGTTTGTGTGTTGGTGGCAAAATACCTCGCCTCGTGGCTCACTTCCAGAATGTTCGGGTATTCCAAAGATGAGGAGCGCTTGATGTTTGGTTTGAGTGTGGCACAGGCCGCGGCAACCCTTGCGGTCATTCTTGTGGGATACAATATAATCACCGGGTATACCGAAGATGGAGAACCCATACGCTTGCTCGGCGAGGAAATACTGAACGCTGCTATTCTAACGATTTTGGTTTCCTGCACCGTCGCCTCGGTGGTTGCACAAAAAGGCGCTCGAAATTTGGCTCAGCAATCGGACTCGGATGAAGAAGTAGATGTGGAAGACAGCAATCAACGCATCCTGATTCCGGTGAATAGCACCGAGATGACCGAAGAGCTGGTGAACCTTGGACTGCTGATCAAAAGTGAAAAGCAGCGCGCCAACCTCATTGCACTGAATGTGCTGAAGATTATTCCAACCGGCGAAACCAATGAAAAGGAAGCGCGAAAGTATCTCGAAGTAGCTGAAAAGGCCGCAGCCGCAGCGAATAATGAGCTAAAGACGTTGTTGCTCAAAGAAATCAACGCGGTAAATGGTATTCAAAAAGCAGTGACGCAAGAGCAGGTCACCGACATCATTTTGGGCATCACCAAAAAAAGAAACTTTGTTGATACCTTCTTCGGAACCGTCACCGAAGGGGTGATCAATACCTGCGAAAGCACCATTTTTATCTACAGCCCACGCCAACCAATTGTCACCATCAAGCGCCATTTGGTGGTGGTTCCGCCCAACGCAGAAAAAGAGACAGGGTTTAATGGCTGGATATCGCGAATTCTTAAAATTGGAAAACACACTGGGGCGCAGCTCAAGTTTTTCTGCAACGAGCGCACCATGAAGGCCATTAACAAACGCGCCAAAAAATATAAACTTGAGGTGAAGCAGGGCGATGCCATCGACTTCGAAGATTTTCTACTGCTTTCAAAGGAAGTAAAAGATGACGACAACCTGATCGTGGTGATGAGCCGTCCGGATTATCCGTCGTATACCGATCATATGAAAAACGTGCGCAGGGTACTATTACGGCATTTTGAGGAAACCAGCTTTATGATGATCTACCCACACCAGTCGCGCTACGAAGGAGGAAAGGGTTTTATGAATCCGGCCTTGCGGGGATCGCTTACTGGAAATCTCGGACGATTGGGTTTAGGACAGACACTGGGCAACATCATAAAAAGATGAGGTTGCTTTTAGCGTAGAATAAATCAACTATCTATTCGAATTCAGATAAAAGCATCCAGCGTTCGGTTTTGGCATCGATGGATTCTAAAACCTTGGCAAGCTCTTCTGACTGTTGTATCAGCACTTCATGATCTTCCGTGGATTGTATGGTTTGCTCCAGCTCAGATTTTCGATTTTCCAATTCCTCAATTTCCTTCTCCAAACGCTCGTATTCCAACCGCTCCTTGTAGCTCAACTTGGTTTTTTCGGGTTTTTCGGATTCCTTTTTTACCGATTTTGCAGCCGGCTTTTTCACTGCTCTTTTCTCGGCATCTTGCTCCTGTTTCCAGGTGATGTAACGACTGTAATTACCCGGAAAGTTTTTCAATTTTCCATCGCCTTCAAAAACAAAAAGCTGATTGGCCACTTTATCGATAAAATAGCGGTCGTGACTGATCACAATCACACAGCCCTGAAACTGGGTTAGGTAATCTTCCAATGCACTCAGCGTGTATATGTCCAAATCGTTGGTCGGTTCGTCGAGCATCAGCACATTGGGGTTGCGCATCAATACCCGACAAAGCGCCAGTCGTTTTTTTTCTCCACCGCTCAGTTTTTCGATAGGCTGGTAGTGCATTTTTCGATTAAACTGAAACCGCTCCAGCAATTGTGCAGCACTGAGTTTGCGGCCACCTTTCAGCGGAATGACATCGGCTACTTCGGTAATGGCCTCAATGACGCGCTGGTCATCGGTAAACTCAAAACTACTTTGGCGATAGTAGCCCATTTCAACCGTTTCGCCGATTATAATCTTTCCGGTGTCAGGTGTTTCTTCGCCCGAAATCATGCGCAGCAAAGTGGTCTTACCGCTGCCATTAGGGCCAACAAATCCTATTTTTTCATTGCGTTTTACGGTATAGTCGAATTTTTTCACAAGCACCTTCTCGCCGTATGCTTTTGAAACATGGTGGAACTCAATAATTTTGGTTCCGAGCCTGTTAAAGTTGACTTCCAGCTCAAGCTCATCATCGCCTCCAGTTCGTGTAGTTGCAGATTTCAGATTGTGAAAAGCCTCCACCCGGGCTTTCGATTTGGTGCCGCGTGCTTTGGGCTGTTTGCGAATCCATTCGAGTTCGTTTTTCAAAAACTGTTGCGCCTTTTCCATGTTCACCTCGCGCAACTCCTCACGCAATGCCTTTTGCTCCAGATAATAGCTAAAGCTGCCCTTATACCGGTACATGCTGGTGTCGGCCAGTTCAAGCACCTCGTCGCATACGTTCTCCAGAAAATAGCGATCGTGGGTGATCATCATCAGTGTGCACGGAACATTTTTTAGGTATTGTTCGAGCCATTCAATCATCGAGAGGTCCAAGTGGTTGGTGGGCTCATCGAGCAATATGAAATCGGGTTCTTCAATCAGCACTTTGGCCAGTTGTACCCGCTTGCGCTGACCTCCCGAGAGGCTTCCAATTTCGGCCTCCGGGAAATTAATACCCAGGTGATCGAGCACCTCGTGCACACGGTGTTCTACATTCCAAGCGTTAAGTCGCTCAACAGCCTCAAAAGCTTGTTGCACTTTTTCGGATGAAGCTTTTTCCTCGAGGTACTGATGATATCGGCTCAACGCCTGCATCTCTGAAGCCATTCCGCCGAGCACTACGTCTTTTACCGTGGTAACCGGAGCAAGATCATCGTTTTGGTCGAGGTAGCTCAGACGCTGGTCGCTGCGAAAAGTTACCGTCCCGCTGTCGGGCGTATGCAGACCAGCGAGACATCTGAAAAGAGTGGTTTTTCCCGATCCGTTTTTGGCCACCAGTGCCACTTTCTGTCCTTTGGAGATCCCGAAATTAATATTGCTGAACAACTGCCGGTCGCCAAAGGACACGCTGAGATTCTCTACAGAAAGTAAATTCATAAATGTGGCGGATTCGGGCGACGGAAATGAAAAATGGATTTATCTGTCGCAAAGATAGCAAGGATTGGCCGGCAGTAGGTTTAAAACAAAATCAGTTTTTTAATTAGCAGTCCGGTGGCAATGGCCAATCCAAAACTTAGAAATGTACCGATGAGGATGTACTCTGTAAGTTTGCGGTCCTTGGCGCTGGTGAGGTCGCCGAATCGGAAAATTGACTTGGCCGCCATCAAAAATCCTATGGCTGCCCATTGGTTGTTTTATCATCAATTTTCCCTCTATATCCACAAATTAATAGATATGCAGCTATTATCTACTTATTAGTCGTTATTGGTGGTGGTGGCTGCATTCATTAATTTTGCATTATGCAGCAAGTGGGCAAATTCATCGTCATCGCCGGATTAATGATCGCCGTGATTGGTGCGCTGATCTGGCTGCTTGGCGACAGACTTCACTGGTTCGGAAATTTACCGGGTGACATCCGCGTGGAACGCGAAAATTTCCGTTTCTATTTTCCGATCACCACCATGGTTATTCTGAGTATTGGGGTGAGCGTCATTTTGTGGATTATCCGGCGCTTTATTTAACGAATCAGCGTCACGTGACCGCGAAATTCCTCCGCAGCGGTCGCGCCCTTCTGCTTGACCCTGACTTTCCACGAGTAGATGCCATCGGGTGCGTAGTGCGTGCCTTCCATACCGCTACCGTCCCACTTCTGATGTACATCGTTGGTATAAAACACGGTTTCGCCCCAGCGGTTTACAATTAAAAATTCAAACGCATCCTCGTCAACATTTTGCATCACCGGACCAAAGAGATCGTTAATTCCGTCTTCGTTTGGTGTAAAGGCATTGGGCATGTAGAACGTAAAATCGTCGAGAACTTCCAGTGGCAGACAGACGCTATTGGTGCAGCCGTCGGCATTGGTCACATACAGACAGGCCTGATAGGTTCCCGGAGCCGCGTCGGGGTAGGTAAACGTGGGGTGGTCGTCATAGCTGGTACCGATAAGGGTCCAGTCGTTTTCTCCGGTGAGCTCGTAGAATTCCCAGAACAAGTAGTTTACAAAAACCGAAGTTTCACTGGTATAATTGATGGTGGTGTTGTGAATGTTCACATTGTGGCGCGGCTCAAAATGGAAGGAAGCTAGCGGCACGATACTCTCAGTAACCCACGACGTGTCGGAATAGGACTCTTGGCCACACTGGTCCGTAGCCACAAAGTAGATTCCATCGTTTGGACCGCCACCAACTGTTACTGAATCGCCAAACTGCACCCAACTGCCGTCACCGGTGTTGAACCACTGATAACTGTATGGAGGCACACCACCGGAAGCATGGCCACTCAAAATCATGGATTCGCCCGGACAAACTGCTCCGCCAGGAGCAATCCAAGTTTGTAGCGAAGAGTAGAACAGCACATCCGCCGAACCGCTGACCAATCCACCGCATACCGCGTCAGAAACACTCAACAGGGTGTAGTGACCCGAAATATCGTCAAACAGGGTAAAGGTATTCGACCCGGTAGTGATGGGTCCATATACTTCTCCGTCGATGGCATATTCAAAAGTCCAGGGACCCGTTCCGGTGAATACAATGGCAACATCGCCCATTTCTCCCGGACAATAGGTTCCACCACCAGTGATGGTTGCAGTGGGAAACGGAGCATAATCAAGCACTGCTATTCCTGTTCCGGAGTTGATGCAGTTTTGATCCTGTACGGTTTGAATAAGGTAGGTTCCTTCCTGATTTGCCGGCAAACTAAATGGTGAAGAGGCGATAGAAACAGGTGGTTGAGCTACTCCGTTGATGCTGTACAACACGGTCCACGGCGCCTCTCCGGTCAGATTGATGCCAAAGTAAGCTTCCTCGGTAGGGCAGATATGTGCACTTCCACTAATCTGTGCGGTGGGCAACGCGGCTTCGGTTACCGTTGCCGTCCCCGATACCGTTCCGGTACAGTGCTGATCCGCCACAGATACGAGGTTGAATGTTCCGGGCTGATCGGTAGTCAAAACAAACGGATTGCTGTTGATGGTAAGCGGAGGCTGAAGTTGGCCATCGATCGCATAGCCAACGGTCCACGGTCCTTCGCCAGTAAGGTCTATATTCAACGTAGCCGATTGGCCATCACAAAGTGCAGTTCCACCCGAAATAGTAGCCGTTGGTAACAGGTTTACGTCGATATTTGCAGCGCCGTAAGCCATTCCCGGACAGTTGTCGTCAATTACAGAAAGCAGTTCGTAAAGTCCCGACTGATCGGTTTCGAAAGAAATACTCGACTGATCGGTGCTAATGGCAGACTCGGCCTCGCCATTGTGGGTGATGATAAACGTCCAGTTGCCCGAACCGGTAAATTCAATATTGATCTCTTCGCTTTCGCCGGCACAAATAATTCCGCCGCCACTCAGAAATCCTTCTGGTAATTCAAGAAGCGTTACGGTAGCAGTGCCTGAAGCAGTATTGGCACAATTGGAATCGCTAACCGATATCAATTCATAAATACCGTCGTTTTGGGTGCTAAGGATGAGTGGGTTGTCGGTTGTTGTTATACTTTGCACCTCACCATTCAAGCTATAGGTCAGGTTAAAAGGAGCCGATCCGGTAAAATCGATTTGGATATTTGTGCTCTCGCCACTGCATATCGTGCCACCGCCTGAAATGATTGCAGTGGGCAACACCGGAACGTCGATGTTGACCACTCCTTCAGCAATACCCGAACAAAGCTGATCGTTGACGCTGAGTAGTTCATAATTGCCGGTTTCATGTACGTAGAAGTTGTACGTGCCCGCAAGCCCGGTAAAGGTTTCAATCCCGCTTGCGGTGGCGTATTCGGCAGTAATATCACCAATTCCGGTCAGCGTGATGGTCACCATTGCACTGTCGCCTTCGCAAACGGTGCCGCCGCCTGAAATGGCAGCCTCCGGGTAGGGGAGGTATTCAACTACGGCCGTTCCGAATGGTGAACCGTTGCAGTTGACATCGCTGACACTCTGCAACACGTAATCGCCTGTCTGGCCGACGTTAAGCGAATATTCAGGCTCATCTATCTCAAGCGGATCTTGTGGAACTCCATCAATGGAATAGACTACCGTCCAAGGTCCTTCGCCGGTAAGACTGATGGCGAGTTCTGCCTCTTCTCCAGGACAGATTGCCCCGCTGCCGGTGAGTACCGCCGTGGGACTTTCGTTGTATTCAACCAATGCGCTACCCGAACCGGAACCGACACAGTAATCGTCGGTCACAGAAATAATACTGTATTCGCCTTCTTGCCCGGTTTGGATAAAGTAATCGGATTCCGTGACGTAAATCGGCGGCTGCTCGATGCCGTTAATCGCATAAACCACCGTCCAGTTTCCTGATCCTTCCAATTCAATTCCGAGGTTGGCTTCCATGCCATCACAGATCGAAGCGTTGCCGATAATAATGGCGTTTGGTAGTTCGCGGATAATAATCTCCACCTGTGCATTTGACTCGGGACAAATTTCACCTGAAACGACATAGGTGTATTGGCCCGCACTGTGTAATGACGGATTGAACCATTCAGCTACCTCATCGCCGGCATCGTTATACCACGTACCACCAGCATCGGGATTACCCGAAAGCAGGTCGGTCAATGGAAACGGATCAGAGCTGGCGCAAATCTCAAGGGTGGAACCAATTCCGGCTTGTAGAGGTGTTTCAACAAGAATCTCTGCCGAACCCGAAGTACTGCCCGAGCAATAGATATCTTCTACCGAAACAAGGGTGTAGATCGTTGTCCCATTGGGCGAAACCACCTCCAGGTGTCCGTCGAGTATTCCGTTGATTGCGAAGTCGGTAGTACCGTCGGTATAAACCACATTAAAAGGAGGGGTGCCGTCGAGATTAAAAACCAGCACGGCATTGTCGCCTTCACAAATGGTGTGGTTGCCGGTGATTTCAGCAAAAACTGGACAAGCGCACGACATTTGTCCCGAAAGGGTGATGGGGTTGCAAGCGTTGAGGTCGGTTACGGTCAAATCATAAGTAAATCCCTGTGGCACGGGATCAGACGCGAATACCGCTGGACTTCCGGGGGTAATGATACCAGTGAGTCCTTCAATATTGTAAGTGGAGCTTGTGCCTCCAGAAATCTCGAATGAAACAGTATAGGTTTGATTGTCAAGTGAACAGATTTCTTCGATATTGCTGATCGTAATGAGCTCGTTCACAAAAACGGTGACTTGAGATTCATCTCCCGGACAGGACGCACCACCGGAAATAACGTAGGTATACATTCCTTCGGAACTGACTCCGGGGGTAAAAATATTGGAGATCGAAACGCCTTCATCATTGATCCATGAGCCACCAGCAGTTGGGTTGCCACCGAGTAGTGAGAATAGATCGAAGGGCTCATTATTGACACATACCGCGATTTCCGCATCCTCTCCGGCGTCGGGCAATGAGATGATTGTTACGGTTGTTGTTACCACACTGTCGCAACCTGTTTCAATAGATTGCAGGGTCACTTCATAACTACCGGCTTCGGTAACGGTTGTTCCATCGGGCAAAGTCACCGATTCTCCTTCGCAGATCGTGAAATCCTGCGTAGAAGTCAGCAACGGATTGATGGTGACGTTTGTTGTGATGGTGCTGTCACAACCTGTTTCAATGGATTGCAGGGTGACGTCAAAACTTCCGGCTTCGGTGACGGTCGTTCCGTCGGGCAGTGTGACTGATTCTCCTTCACAGAGGGTGATGGTCACTTCGCTAAACAGCG
>CAZARI010000051.1:0-17279 GCA_964487545.1 uncultured Cryomorphaceae bacterium | reverse complement strand
TACATCAGCATGTCGCAAAGCTGTTTCAAGGCTTTGTGACTTCGAGTCACACACGGTTTGCGGGTTTAAGAAGTTGGCGATTTCGGAGCACAAAACTGTCTGCCACCACTGAACTTGATACAAAGCATAAAGCTTCGTTTATTCACTGAACCGCCACTTTCTTATAGTTGCTGTTGCCTGCTGACCTTCTGTCCACCGTGTCGCTGTATGCCTTGTCAATATTGAATTTACAGGTCATTATCTGCTGTGTTTGTTGGGTTGTGTGTCGGTGAATTTTTCTATGCTTTTAGAGTTGGCTAATTCCATTTATTCTCGTTTGTAATTCCAAAAGCCGTTTCATTAATTGGTCAAATTTTAACAGGTCTCCGTAAATCATAAAACTCGTCATTGCTTCATAATCTATTTCATAATCTTTCTTTACTGTGTCTGGTGGAATGATGCATATTTTATTCGGAATATGGTTAGAATATTCAAGACCACGTAACGGATTAAACTTTTCTCTATGAGCAACAATGTTGTTGTATAGGTCTGTATTTTTTAATGCTTCAACTCCGTGTTCGGTGTCCATCAATTTTTCCAAGTCATACAAATGCCTTGAAAGTCTGTCAATACGAATTTTTTCAGCATCCTGTGAAAATTCTTCGTGAAGCAAAAATATTTTTTCTAAAAATGTTCTTTGTGGAAGCACAGTCGGTATTGCAAAAGGAACGGTTACAAAACTTTGCAGAGGAAAATTTTCACTTAAAATTGAGTTTATTTTTCTTTCTTCAATTGGTTCCATTAATGAACGTGAACTTACTTCTATCAAGACCCTTTGCGGTAAATATTCTGATGTGTCAATTACTGAATTGTAATGAATTTCAATTACCTGTGGGTCTTTGTCTGAATCCTTTACTGGTTGAGCAATTAATTTACATTCATCAATTGCTTTCCATTCGGTCAGCGTTCTGGTTAAGTCGTCAAGGAAAGTGGTTGATATGAATTCACAAGATTGTTTCCTTAGATTTTTAATTTGCGTTTTACTGATGTCGCCATCAAAACCAAAAAACTTTCTGTCTATTGCCAAATCAATATCTTCCGAAAATCGTTCTATCAAATTCCAACCTTTGCTTAATGAAGTTCCGCCTTTGAAAACAATATCGTTACTGTATTTCAAAGAAAAAGATGCGTTCAATACCAATGTTACCCACCAATCTTTTTCAATTGCTACTGCTGGCAACCCAGTTAATTCTGTCGCCTGATTAAGAATTTCAATTCTTCTTTCCTTTGATAATGTTAACCAGTTGGAATTCATTTAATTGTTTGTATTAATATTTTGTTTATCCAAGCTGGTGCAAGTTTGGCATCATTCATTATATTTTCTTTTTTCTCCTTTTTAAGAAGCGTTTGAATTTTCAAAAGTGTTTCATCATCTACTTTTAATTGACCAATAGTTTTTAGTGCTTGAATTACTAAACTGCTTATTTCGCCTTGAGCCAATAAATTTTTTGGGCTTGTATTTTTAAAAGTAATTGTTCGTTTTCCAACTTTAATGCTTCGTGCTGCTCCATCAGTCAGATAAACCACTTTCATAGGAACTTGGGTTGATAATCCCAATTTATTCAACGCTTGAACTCCTGTTGGGACAATTCTTGCTTTGGCTCGTCTTGCAATTGCTTTGGCTATGTCTTCGGTTGATGGGAAGAGAACTCCTAGCTCTTCGTCGATTTTGGGGTATAAGTAAATACCATGAGCCAAGCGAACAAGTATTTCCTTTTCTTTCAATCGTAACAATGCTTTCTTAACGCTTTCTGGATTACCATAGTCTAAGAAGTCATCCACAAAAAGAACACTTCCTTTTGGGTGTGATTTCAGCACTTCGGCAATCTTATTTTGTACTATTGGTCGTTCCATTACGATTTATTCCGTCCCAAATTTAGTGAATATTTGGGACGAGATAATAAGGCTTTTACGTTTTTTCTGATTTGCGGGCAGTAGGGCGTTTGAAAGTGCCTCGTTCCAAACGTTTGTGAAAAAGCGCCAGCCCGTCAATATTCCAATGAAGCACTTTAATGCGAGTGCGCTGCCTGTTCATAAAAACAAACAGATAACCCAGGCGTGGATCCAGCTCCATGTGTTCCAAAACCAATCCGTAAAGTCCATCAAATCCCTTGCGCATGTCAGTAGGTTGGGCATACAAAAAAACTTTAGTGGCTTCTTCCAGTCCAAACAAACTCATGCAAATACCGAAATTTTAACCCCCGATGGCATTTCAATCTCCAATACTTTACCCAATTTCGCTTCAGAAAATCCAAGCTCTTCAAAGCCTGCCGGATCCGACAACGCTGGACCGGCCTTCCATTTTGCAATCCAATAATTGAATTTTGCTTCAGTGTATTGCTTGCCTTTTAAAAAATCAGATTTTGTAATTCCCGAGGCCATCCACTGAGCAACTTCGGTGAACATTTCTTCCTGTAGACTCATATCACGCATTTTTGTGCGCTAAATTCAAGAGCTTTCTATGAATTGACAAGATGGGGTACGCTCTTCATGTTCTTTGTCGCTGTGAATATACACATGGTTGTACCAATTTCCAATGTTCAAATAAGCCGGGTGATTCCTTATAACGCGTTGTGCTATTAAGCCCATGCGTGCTTGATTTGTGTTACTGGCGGACCTATTTCTACGTTAACACGCTGTAATACAGCTACCGCGTCAATTTTAATGTTGTCTGGAGTAATAATATCATAATCATCCCATTTGGTTCGTATTCCGTTCATATTGGAATGTAACGCTGTTCCAACAATATATTCGGCAAATATGCCTCGTAATGTGTTGCTTAGGATATCTGAAACGGCCCATTTCCAAAAAATCTAAAATCGAATGATTTGAAAGTATATTGTCAATAATTATACATTCATTTTCAGACTTTTGACTATATGTGATTTTGAATTTAGGTTCATTTTTTGATTACTATATTCACACCTCCGCGGCGTATTGCACCTAACTCAATATCCTAACTTCCTTGATCAAATTACTCTTTTCGACTGGCAATGTAGGTGCGCCATTTCTCAAGCACACGTACCATATCATCGGGAAGGTCGGAGTTGAATTCCATCCATTTTCCGGTGACGGGATGCGTCAAACCGAGTGTGCGGGCGTGCAGCGCCTGACGCGGCAAAATTTTAAAACAGTTCTCTACAAACTGCCGGTATTTGGTAAAAGTGGTGCCCTTTAAAATCCGGTCTCCGCCGTATTCAAAATCGCCAAACAAAGGATGTCCGATGTGCTGAAAATGCACCCTGATTTGGTGGGTTCGTCCCGTTTCGAGCTTGCATTCCACCAACGACACGTAGCCGATGCGTTCAAGGGTTTTGTAATGTGTTACCCCGTGTTTTCCGTAATCACCTTCGGGAAAAACATCCATCACCTTGCGGTTTTTCAAATTGCGACCGATATGTCCTTCGATGGTTCCTTCGTCGGGCAAATCTCCCCACACCAGCGCGGTATATCTTCGGTCGGTGGTGCGATTGTAGAACTGCCCTGCCAAATGGGTTTGCGCATGTTCAGTTTTGGCCACCACCATTAATCCGGTGGTGAGTTTGTCTAACCGATGCACCAATCCAGGGCGGGGACCGAATTCACTGGTGCCACTGGGCAATTGATCAAAATGATAAATCAATGCGTTGACTAGGGTGCCCGAATAGTTTCCGTATCCGGGGTGAACCACCAGATCTGCTGGTTTATTGACAATCACCAACTGATCATCTTCATAAACAATTTCAAGTGGAATATCCTCTGGAATGAGTTCAATTTCCCGAATGGGGTAAGGAAGGACAATAGAAATTTCGTCACCGGGTTTGACCTTGTAATTAGGCTTCACCTGCTTTCCCCCAACACGTATATTGCCGTTGTGCGCCGCTGTCTGGATTTTATTCCGCGAAGTGTTCGGAAGTCGATCCATCAAAAATTTATCGATGCGCAGCAGCTCCTGCCCTTTGTCGGCAACGTAGCGGTAATGTTCAAATAATTCTTGTTCCTCGTTGAACTCGTCGTTGAACGCTTCGTCTTCGGTCATCATTTATTTCTTCACAAATTTCCTTACGCTTACTTCGTTCTCTGAAGAAGTAAACCGAAGCATATAAATTCCGGGCGACAAGGTGCCCACTGAAACTGAGCCTGCTTCAACCATATTCTCCACAAGGAGCACCTGTCCGGTGAGGTTGATAATTTCGGCTTTGCCGCGAATAGTTCCTCCGGAAGCGGAAATAAACAGCTCGTCATTTGCCGGATTGGGATAAATAATCACTTCCACCTCTGGTGTCTTCTCCACCGAAAGTGGCCCGAGCTTATCCGATTTAAATACGGGCCGCACCATGAGTGTTCCGGGCAGCATACTGGCCTGCCAATATCCATCTAATGGGTTCATGTAGTACATATAATCCGTATTTCGGTTGGTGTTCATATCTACCCCAGTGTGCAGCTTGTCGTTGGTGGTTTGATTGAAACCGACATAAAATATTCCTGGGGAGATAAAAACCGGTTGTTCAAATGTAAATAACCGCCAGCCGTAGGGTTCTCCCGCCGTGAACGGAATCGTTGACCACGGGCCTTGTGCAATCAGGTCACCCGGACCGTTTTCATTTCCACTCCACACATTAGGAAAGAACGACATGTTTCCATTGGCCGGAATTTTATTGAGTGCCTCGAACCAGATGGCTACACCGATCAGCGAATCGGCCATGGAATTCACATACTGCAACGCGGCGCTGTGGCCGGCTAAGGGAAAGGTAAGCGCTGCTTCGGGCGAGCCATCATCATAGGCGTAATGGCTGTAAAACGCTTGTTTGAGGTGCAGCTCGTTGTTTGTTTGGATAAAATCGGGCGAAACTTCGTGCGAGAAATAAACGTCAAAGACGGCCGCGGTATCGTTTACGTCTGTGGGGTACACAAAATTAAAATCGCCGCTGTAAATGGATTCGGTGAGGATTAATTCGGTTTGCGCAAAAATCGGTGGGCTGCTTTCGTTGTTGTACTCGTCCATTAGAACTCCCTCATGGTAAATGGCTGTATTCCGATTGAGGACGGTGCGTGTTCCGGGGTTTCCGCCCTGACTCACGTTGTTGTTAAATGCAAGCAAATCGACCTGCGAGGCCATAAAATTGGTTGGGTTCTGTCTGAAATGCTTCCACGGCACACTGGTGTGGTTTTTAAGCAGCGTTTGTGCCGGATATCGGTAGGCCACATCGTCGATTATTTCGTTGGAGCTGCGGTTTCGGTCGAGCTGCACGTAGTCGATGTGCCAGTGATCTAGTACACCTTTGGGCGTGGCGTAGTTCACAAAACGAAACTGAAAGTTGTCCATTAGGTATCGCTCTTGGGTAATCGGAATGAATACCTGAACAAATTCTGTCATGGCCGAACCCGGAACGGACCATGCGTGAAACCACTGATCGAGGTTGGGCGCATAAAACTCAACGATAAGTGAATCTCCTGTTTCGGGCGTTTCTCCATACCCTTTACCTTGATAAAAGAAGCTGAAATAAATATTGTCGGAAGCCGGATAATTGAGATTTATCGGCACTGCGGTTAAGGTATCTGCCGGCACGCCTGCATTTCCAGAGGCATTCCAGTTATACGGTATTCCGAATTCATCGGCCCCGTCGAAAGTAACTACACCCAGAGTGGGCGGATTCATTCCGTAGGTGTAATTTCTAAAAGTGTAAAAGTCAAGCCAATGCGTCGGATTTCCTTCTTCATTGCCGGCAAACTTATCGGTTGAAAAATCATCAATAAACGGCAATTCCATGCTGCCATCCCGGTAATTCTTGGAAATAAGGTGCAACCGTTCGGTGCGCTTATTCATTTCAGATTCCTGCTGGCGGTTGTACTTGAGCGGCTCAAGTGTAGGTTGCGCCAGCACACTTCCGCTTATCAAAACAACAATTGCAGCGATTAATGTTTTCATGGGACAAGAAGGGTATCAGATTGTTGAATAAAGACGGCCGCGGTGTCGGTGGTCAGGTACAGATCCACCGGCGTTCCCATTGGTATCACGGACTTGCCATCGTCGTTGTACATCGGAATCTGTCGGTACACCACTGCGCTGAGCGAATCTTCGGCGGTGCCACAGCCATCGCAAAGTATTATGGTTCCGGTGAGCAGCGAGTTGAGGGAAATAATTTCTGATGCTTCAACATAGGTTAGACCGGTTAAATTGGGCACGAGCACCCGTCCGGTACGTCCACTACCCAACACAAGCGACACTTTCTCGCCTTTCTTCAATTTAGTTCCCGGTTCGATCTCCTGCCCTTGATACCATTGCTCTAAAACACAGTCAAGGCAAATATCGGGTTGATAGCGCATGGAGTCTACTTCCAAACCCATGGCCTGTAGCATGGAAACGGCCTGGCGTTTTGACAAACCGACCATATCGCGCATGGTGACCATGGGTGGTTGCGTGGCATTGACCGTAAGATAAACTTTGCGGTTTTTCTTAACCCGTTCTGCGGGATCGGGGTTTTGGTTGACGACCACTCCCCTATTGTGCGCATCGCTGTATACAGAATCGACAATTACATAGTGCAAATCATGGTTTTTAATCATGTCGTTCAGATCGCCAATGGGAATGTTACTAAAGTCGGGCACCACAATGGTATCGCCATGCATGGTGTAGCCCTTCAAAAAATGCAACGACCCGAAGACAACGCCAATTACTACCAATCCAGCAACTACCAGATTGATCCACAGGGCACGGCTGATTAAAAACGTAAAAAATGTCTTCATGGATTTCCCCTCTGCTAAAGTCTGCAAATATACGGTTTTGCCTGCACGGCAGTGTGCGCATGAGTCCCAATAAAAACAATGATATTCAACATATATTGTGAATTAAATCGCATGGGGATCGAAGCACTGAATATTTCTGTGGAGTACATTTGACCATATTTCAAACGCATGTCAGCACAAAAAAAAATTGCCGTGGTGTGTGGCGGATACACCGGTGAAAAGGCCGTTTCACTAAAAAGCGGAGCCATGGTGATGAATAACATCGACCGCGAAAAGTACAACCCTACCTTGATCATCATCGACCGCAGTGGCTGGAATGCCAATATCGACGGCAAAATATACCCGATCGACAAGAACGATTTTTCTGTTCGTACCGAAAAGGAAAAGATGACCTTCGACGCGGCATTTATTGCAGTGCACGGAACTCCGGGTGAAGATGGTTTGCTGCAAGGCTATTTCGAAATGATCGGAATGCCATTCAACACCGGCAAAGTACTGAACATGGCGCTCACATTTGATAAATTCCGCACGGTATCAGCGCTGCGAAGCGGTGGTTTTACAGTGGCCGAATCTGTTTTGCTGAAGGGAAAAAGCGACTTTGACGAAGAACTGCTGATTGAAAAGATCGGATTGCCGTGTTTTGTAAAGCCCACCAATGCCGGATCGAGTCTCGGCATTTCGCGTGTGAACGAGCCTTCGGAACTGAAAGCCGCCATCGATAAAGCTTTTGCCGAAAGTGCCCACGTAATGGTAGAAGCGCTGGTATCGGGCACCGAAATAACGTGTGGTGTTTTAAAAATAGACGGAAAAGCAACTGCTTTGCAGATTACCGAAATCGTGTCCTACAACGAATTCTTTGACTACGACGCCAAGTACAGCGAAGCGAGTCGCGAAGAAATCACTCCGGCCAGAATCCCCGAAAAAGATTTTGAAGCATGTCTGCGCACATCTGAAAGTATTTTTGAATACCTCGATTGCGATGGTTTTGCCCGGGTAGATTATATCCTTAACGAAAAGGGATTGTATTGCATTGAAATCAACACGGTACCGGGTATGTCGGAAGTGAGCATTTTACCACAGCAGTGTGAAGTTTATGGGATTTCGAAAAGGGAAATGATTTCGATGATTTTGGAAAACTGTGATTGACGATTTGGGAGTTTCAACCTGAAAACTCACCGCGCAAATCCACAAATACTACCGGTTTTCTGCTCATTTCGGGATATTTAAGTTGTCGGATTTCGTCAACTGCAACCAAAACAATTTCGGGAGCTACCCGCAGTCTTGCGCGGAACCGATCTTTTACGATTTTAATAAAATCATCATCGCTGCGGCTGGCGTGCATTTTTATGCGAATGGCATCGGTGCCCAGATCATTGGTAAACACCTCCACCACATAGTCGTGCACCCCGTCGATCAGGTTGAGCACATCGTATAGTGCCGGTGGATACAAGGTGGTGCCCTTGAACTTGATCATCTGCTGCTTTCTGCCCAATACCGGACTCAACCGCATCGTGGTTCGGCCACAGGCGCATGCCTCATAGTGGGCACAACACAAATCTCCCGTTTTGAAACGAATTAACGGCATACCTTCCACTCCGAGGGTGGTAATGGTGACTTCTCCCATTTCACCATTCGAGACAGGATGATGATCATCATCGAGCAATTCCACAACGATCAGTTCGGGGTGGTGATGCCCGCCCACGCCGTGCTCACATTCGGTAAAGGCGGTAGCCATTTCGGAAGACGCATAGGTGGTGTGCAATTCAATCGGCCATTTTTCTGAAATTCTTTTCCCGAGCGTGTTCAGCGAAAAGTCAGCATTTCGCAATGGTTCGCCGATACAAATGGCCTTTTTTACCGAGCTGTTTTTATAGTCGATTCCGTTGGCTTCGGCAAATTCGATCAACTTCACCAGAAAAGAAGGCACGGCCACAATCACTGTGGGTTGGATACGGGCAATCGTATCCCATTGCAATTCAGGAATACCTGCCCCAACCCGCACCACACCGGCTCCGAGTTCCCGAGCACCGAGGTAGTACGCCATTCCGGCCATAAACCGCCGGTCGAGCGTGGTCATCAATTGAAAAACATCTTCCTTACCACATCCTGCCACGGCAAACGACAAAGCCTCGTTGTAGGCCAATCGCTGCAAGTCCTTTTCGGTCAGCGCAATGGTCACCGGATCGCCCAAGGTGCCACTGGTAGTTACGTAATCGATAATTTGCGAACGCGGCACACCATAAAAATCTTCGTTGGCATAGTGAAGATCGGCCTTGGTGGTTACCGGGAGTTTAACCAGATCTTTTACCGTTTGAATATCGCCAACGGAAATACCTTGCGTTTCAAACAGTCTTTTATAAAATGGCGAATGCACCGCCACCCGTTGAATAACTTCACGCAGCTTAGCATTCTGAAAAAATCTGATTTCTTCGGGGCTACTGCGTTCGATGGCCGGATCAAACCTACGATTCTCCACGCTGCGTTTTTTTCAACATTCCTTCAATTTTTCGTCTTTCTGAGTCGTATGGAATATGCTTTTGCAAAGCAGACAGCAGATAATCGTCTGCCAAATCGTATGCCCCGCGCCGCAAAAAATATTCTCCTGCCAACAGATGACCCAGGTAATAATGCGGATTCAGACCGATTTTTTGATCGATATCGTTTTGACCATATACCGCCTTGCTGTGGGTCACCGCAAGCTTCATGTTTTCGATCCAATGCCGGTATTCCTGATATCTGGCAAACGCTTCAGACTGCACAAAATCTGACTCGGAAATCAACAAGCTATCCACCGCCATGGATTGTCCGGCCACAGGCTGTTCTGCGAAAATGCGATTCAAATCATAAGCGGCAAAAGCCCCCAACTGATAGGGCCCTGAAGAGACCCACACCAATCGCTCTGCGGGTTTAAAAACGATTCCGTGGTGTGCAATGAGCTGATTTATCGCCAACGGATTTCCCATCCCGAGCGAATCGCTATTCAAACCGCCACGGTGTCGAAGCATTTCTACCACGCTTTGCGGGGTGAGTGCTGAGGTGGTGTCGAGCATGGCTTTAATCAGCTCATAGCGGTAGGGCGAATCTGAAGTTCGTATCGCTTCTTCGTTTCGCGGAAGTACATTCAATTCCTCGCTCTGAAAGTGATTCGAACAAATTAACGGCAGTTCATCGGGAAGAAATAACGCCGTTGTTTCGGGTGTTTTTTCAATCAAAGCCGCCGATTTATCTGCTGCCGATGTAATGAGCAAAATTTCGGACACAAAGGTTTTTCGCAAACGGGCAATTTCCAGGGCTTCATCAATTGTACCTGCGTATTGCAATATTTCGCGCGCCAAAATTGAAATCGGAGTGGCCGAGGCCGTCGGCACATCCGAAGGTGCCGCATTGAGCGTAATGGTCAGTCCGGCCTGGTTCATTCCCGAAACCACACCGATCATTCCCGGCCAGGTGACGGATAAAAAGCCGTAACCGGAATCGGGTTTTACCAGTGCCACAATCTTATTTTCGGCAAATCCATCGCCCACATAAAAATCAAAATTGCGGCCCGAAATCAGATTTCCATCACGGGTGAGCCCACCATCAGCAGCAAAGGAAGTGCAACCGACCAATGCGAGGTTTTGCAATGCGTGACCGATATCGTGTGCGGCGTGGTAGTTCATCATGCGGTCATACTTTGGGCTGATGAAATCGAAAGTGTCTGGTGCCGATAGTGAAACGCCATAAATTTCGCGCTGAAATTCCTCTTCAACATGTGCGTTCAAATTCCGGTTGAAAAACCCGACGAAATATTTCAGAAAATTGAGATAGCCTTCGTTGGGAACCATCTTTCTGATCTGATCGGTGAAATGTTTTTCCTGCACGTAAAGCAAATCATTGCTGAGTTTTCCGTTGACCATTCCGCGTTGCAGATCACTGCCTTCGAGATACATTTCCCAGTTGCCGTAGTGATTTAAAAACAGGTGATTGTTTCCTGCACGTCGGTCGGTTGCCGTGTGGATTTGCACTGCTGGAATATCGACTGAAGCCAGATCGACATCCGGTGGATCGAGTGTGGAGACCGAAACGACGTAGCCAACAAACGCGAGTAGCACAACCACGAGCGCGACAAGAGTCCAGGCGGCTATTTTGAGGAATTTTTTCATTGGGTGCGCCAAAGATAATCAGTTCGACCGTGTGACTCAGGCGACAACTGAAAACAAATCGCCATATTTGGCACTTTCAAAAGGTATGAAGGTCACACCCAAATTGCCTCCGGGCTTCAATCTCCACGGCCATCGCGGTTGTCGCGGATTAATGCCCGAAAATTCACTTCCCGCTTTTATCAAAGCAGTAGAACTCGGCGTGCAATTTCTGGAACTGGATTTGGCAGTTTCTGCAGAAAAAGAACTGATTATCTCGCACGAACCCTATTTTTCGGCTGATTTGTGTTACGACGCCAACGGAAATGAATTCAGCGATCACCGGGCACAAGAGCACCGCATCTACGAAATGAACTACGAGCAAATTGCTGCTTTTGACTGCGGAAGCAAGTACAACCCGCGCTTTCCACACCAAAAAAATATGCGCGTGGCAAAACCGCGACTGGCCGATGTACTCACTGAGGTTGACACGTACTGCACTGCCAATAACCTTCCGCTGCCATTCTGGAATTTTGAAGTTAAAACCAAACCGGCGTGGGATCACTACATGACACCGCCGCCCTATGAATATGCGCGCTTGCTATTTGAGTTTATTGCAGAAAAACAACTCCGCAACCGCTGTATTGTACAGAATTTTGATGTGCGCTTTTTAAAGGAATACCATCGACTGGACCCAGAATTTACCTGTGCCCTGCTCGTTGACAATTACCTATCGCCGGAAGAAAATTTACAGCGACTCGGATTTAAGCCCGACATCTACAGTCCACATTACACGCTCGTTTCTCCGACGCTGGTACAGTGGTGTCATCAAAACGACATGCTAATTTACCCGTGGACCGTTAATGAGATTCCCGCTATCAAAAGGATGATTGAGCTCGGTGTAAACGGGTTGATTACCGACTATCCGAATCGGTATTTTGAAGTAGTCGGCAAATAGGTTCATTCCAAAAAACGGGAACGCACCTTGGGTTCTGGAATGGGGCAGGAATCGAATTTACCAAACCAACCATAACGATTCCTTGCGATGAAGCGATAAATACGGTTGGTGAGAAACTTGGGCAGAATGCTGAATACGCGTAGCAAGGAAGGCCATCCGCCCAGTTGACCGGCAATTTCAAAAAACGCTGCCGATTCGGCGAACACTTTTCCGCGGCTGATCACCACCACCGATTCCAGTTTTTTTGTTTGTTCGGGCGAAAGGTATTGCTGCGCCAAATCGCCCTGCAAAGTGGCAAAACGAAATTTTTCGCGGTGGTCGTGTTTCAGAATCCACTGTACCGATTTGTGGCACAATCCACACAACCCGTCGTAAAATACCAGCGGATGTTGTTGGGAGTCAAAGCCTGAGATTTCGGGCGTCATGCGTTAAAGATAACCACAAATTTTTCGGCTACTCCTGACCTTTCTCCAATTCGATGGCGCGTTTTACGTTGATTTTCTTTCCGTCGTAATACGGCACAACAAACGCGTCGCTGATGCGCTTTTGGCGAATGTAGTCTTTGGCGCGTGATGCCTCGCCATAAGAGGAAAACATGCCGACGTAGTACCGTACTTTTCCATCTTTCAGGTCTTCGCCCGAAATCGGAAATAAGCCATGAAAGGCGTCCTGACCATCCGACCTGAAGAAGTAGCCCAGTTGGATACGATACATCAAACCCTGTGGCAATGGTTGATTCAGGGCAACATCGCGGCTATTGTAATAACCGTGCTTGTCGGTTTCGAACTGCGAATCATCGGCCGACTCGCTATCCGAAGCCAAAGCATCCATGGTGCCATCTTCCATCATTTTTTTCTGTTGCAACTCACGGATTTCCTGCAGTCGCTTGCCTGCTTTTTCGAGCGTATTTTCCAGTTCTTCGCGCTCGGCCAACAAATCTTCCAGATCGGCCTGCTGTTCGGCGCGGTACGATTCTTCCTCGGTTTGGGCGATTTCATTGCGCAGCGCTTCAATGGTTTCGTTCAGCTTTTTAATGCGATCTTCCAATTCGAGAACCAGGTCGGTGAAGGCGGTTTCATCGGCATCGAGTCGCGCCACATGTTCGTCGGTAGTTAGTTGACCAAAAACAAAAGCATCTTCGGGTTCGGCAATTCCATCACCCAGCAAAAGGGAAGCTTGATAACAATCGATTTTAGCGTGGATCAGGTTAATCCGGATGATATCGACATACTGTTGCATCACCGGCAGTTCGCGAAAAGGATAGATATGACGCAACACCACGTTTGATTCTTCGAGCAGGCTGATGGCACGGTTCAAAAAGGCCGCAGCAGAATCGGCATCAACAGCTTTTGGTAGGGTTCGTTCGGCCAGTTCGGTCGATTTTTGAATAAAAAACAGCACCGTGTCCAAGTCAGTTCTGAAACTTTCAAGTGCACTCCGATTCATAGCCTGTTGGCTGTAATAGTAGGCTTCTTCGGCATATCGCGCAGCCGCAATGGCCTGATTTCGACCTTCTTTTCCAGAAAAATAGGTTTGTTCGATATATCCGGACTGCCCTTGTGCGAGCGCCGTCACCGGAAATAAAATCAACAGAAATAATTTCAACAATTGCATAACGGATAACAATATTAAACCATAGACATCATTAGCATTGCAACGGCGACAATTGTTATTAACATAAAAAAGAGGACAATTAAACCGAAAAGTGCTTGTGATTTGTGAAAAGCAATATCATCTTTGAAAATGCCAAATTTTCACTTATGACCAAACTGTTGACCCTATTGTTTTTGGCGGCTGCGATTCCTGTCTTTGCTGCAGGAAACCCGCCCGAATCAGACCTCAACCCGATACTGGTCAATAAAGTAATGGTGCAGGGTCGTGCACCGGGACAGCCGCTGAAAATGTTCAGAAACGTTTCCCTGGGAGGTGCTATCGGGCCGAGTTGGTTTATGGGAGACTTGGCGGATCACAAGGTTTTTCCGGCCCCCCGCGACTGGGGAAACACCATCGGCTACAACTGGAGTTTGTATTTGCGCAAGGAATTTGAATACGGCATGGCGGCCAAACTACAATTCGACAAGGGCGATTTGCAGGGCGGACGTGTCATAGGCGATGCTTCACCTCGTGTGGATTTCGAAACCGAGTACAAGGCGATTCACCTGCAATTCAGTTATAACCTGCTGGAGGCCGTTTTTGGCGATCGCAACCGCCTGCGGTTTTATCTGCTGGGCGAAGTTGGAATCGGGTTAACCTTTTACCGCTCGCTCACCTATTGGGGCGAAGGTCCACCGTTGGTGCGCGATTTTGAGGGATACAGCACAACCGATCTGCCGCCAACCCAGCGCTACGCCAATATGGAACGCGCGCCGATGGCCCACACGATAAATATTCCAATCGGATTGACTTTCGGGCACATGCTCAATCACCGGGTGGACGTCACCGCACAGGTTATGCTGAACAACGTGTTGACCGACCGGCTGGAAACGTGGGCCCGCGACCGAACATCGCGCGACAAGTACGGATACATTCAGGTGGGCATGCGCTACAACTTTAACCGCACCGAAAGAGATATGCCTACAAAACGGCGGTCGAATCGATCAAATCGCCGATCTTCGCGCCAAGACCGCGACAATGTAACTCCCAATCAACTTGAATTGGGCGATAAACTCAAGCCCATCAAAGGCTTTAAGGGCAGCAGCTCAGCAAGCGACAAGGAAATGCTGGAGGCGCTGATGCGCATGTACGAGTTGCAGTTGCACCTGTTTCAGTTGCAGTACCTGACCCGCGATTCCAAATAAAAAAATCCCGGCACTGAAGCACCGGGATTTATATCAACAAAACATCAGGGTTTATAAAATTAGGCAGCCAATGCCTTTGCCTTCTTTTACCCTAACGGGAACGCCGTTGTAGTAATCTTCCAATGCGTCTTTCAGGTAAAAGTTTCTGATCCAACCTGAGTTCAGCGGACCGTCGTCAATGCCGCCGCGGTAAATGACCTCTTTTTTGTTGTTGAGCAATACCACTTCCGAATAAACGGTGGGCTGGTATTTATTGAGGTATTCGCCACTGGGCTCGTATTTGAACTCCATGTTCCAACCCAGGCTGCGTGCCATCTGATCGCGTATTTCCTGATCTTCATTGGGGCGGATAAACACCGCCGTAAAATCTACCTCATCACCGTATTCAACAATCAGGTCGCGGATGGGTTGCTTGTGATTATATGCACACGGGCATTTGGCCGAGAGGAAGACGATGACTTCTGCTTTGGGTGCTTCGGTTTGTGGTTGCGCAACAACCGCTGTGGCCATCAGCACCGCAATGAAACTATATATGAGCTTTTTCATAATTATTCTGCGTGTATAATTCCGACGGCTCCGAGTTCGACGTCGGCAAATTCGTGATCAACAAAAGTGTACAGCCCCTCTTCGGGAAGGATAAACTCAACGATGGCGCCGCTACTTGAGCCGAGTAGCACGGTTTGCATTCCGCGCATTTCATTCACCGGGTTTCCATCAAACCACACCTTGTCGAAGATGGTGCCCACTACGTGAAAGCTACTCTGGTCGTTTGGTCCGACATTGAGCAGATACATTCTGACGCGCTCGCCGGCTTTGGCTTTCAGCGGCTTTTGCAGGTATTGGTGTGCGCGACCATTAAAGGCTACGTGGCTCGGCTGCTTTTTGGCTGCCGCTTCCAGATCGACCATGTAGGTGCCGTCTTCTTTTTGTTTTAGGTAGTGCTCGTTTTGCACGAGGGCAAACTCACGATCAACTTTTCCTGGAAAGCCGTCCTTGGGCTCAACGATTACCATTCCCACCATACCATAGATCATGTGTTCGAGAATGACTGGCGTTCCACAGTGGTACATAAATACGCCGGGGTAGTTGGCCGTCCATTCAAAATAAATGGTTTCGCCGGGCCCGATGGTGCGGTACTTGTCTTCGGGACTAACCATGGCCGAGTGAAAATCGATCGAGTGCGGCATGGGTGGCGACACATCCACGGTTTCCATAGATCGGTTGGCCATTTTAAAGTTGACCTTCTGCCCTACGCGCACACGCAAAACCGGTCCGGGAATGGAGTCGCCAAATGTCCAGGCCCAGAATTGGGTGTTGTTGGCAACGGTAATCTTCTTGTGTTGCACGTCAATCCGCACGTCCACTTCATCTCCTGGCGCAGCCGCCGGAACCGATGGCGCGTAGGCCAGTGGACCTTCAATCAGGTTTTCGGGCATTTCTTCGGTGGTTACGATGGCTTCGGGAGCGCCGTAAGTCATGGGGTAATCCATCGGGTCTGAGTTGCATGCACTCAGAAGAAACAACACCGATGCAACAAGCATTAATTTCAAATTTTCCATAGCTTTTATCTTGGGTTTTAAGTGAATTTTCGATCGTTTAAAAGTCGCCTCCATAATTAAGGACAAATTTATCCTTTTCTACCCACCTGGCCAATAAAAGTTTCATAAAACCTACGGTTTTTATGGGTTTTTAAGATAATTGTCTGAAACTGACTTCAGCAGATAAAAACCTGACAATGGATAATTGGCAATGGATAAACCAGCCTGTTTTTTTGAATAGGTTACAAAACGATAAAATCTCACCCAATCACCGCAAGGATTATTCTTCTCGCGTATTTCGGCACGGAACCCTGAGTTTTAAAGAACCGAACCGAACAACTTGAAAATGGAACAGCTCCGGAAGTCCTCAGAGTCCGCTATCGAGTGACTCGAAGGGAGTGAATTGATAAACCGAGCACACAAGCACCGCTATGCTATTGCTTGCGCGAGAGGGGTGAATAATCTTATTGTCTTAATACCTGCGCTGTTCCAGCACTTTTGATTGAATCCAATCGGTCATAAGCCTCCTGTGGCAATATATCCCCGGTTTCTTCGAACCATTTATACCTAATAGACAGAAATTCATATTCAGACAGGTCTGCGTCAGCAAATTGTAAGGTATGGACACAGTAAACAGGTGGTAGATCATTGTTAAACAGGGCGTTTAATTCCTTCATTCGGTCATCGAACACCATCTTTTTATAAAACCCCATAACAACAATTACTTGTACCGAATGTTTGCTTCCCTGCTCCCCAATCACTTCCAACAAATTCCGCTCATCAACTGTTGTGGATTGCATAAGTAAGGATTCCACGTATGGGTCAGGCGAAAGAAATCCCTTTTGATCATTTATATCAATTCTTTCCCTGATACCAGGAAAATAAGTCTCACAAATTTCATGATACACATCGAGGTGTTCGTTAATCAAATACATCTTGAAACTATAAGGGAAAACTGCGCGCACAGAGTCGGGCATTTTTAAAGCCCTAGCGTTCGGATAATTCCATGCAGCCAAAGTATCTTGTAATTCTGCTACCGTTTCGTACTTGACTTTTCCTCTTCCGTCGCTTTGGGTTAAGTATTCCATTCGCCCTGCAGGGG
>CAZARI010000050.1:0-17487 GCA_964487545.1 uncultured Cryomorphaceae bacterium | reverse complement strand
AATTCCACTTTCATGGGTTTCTGATAAAACCAATTTGCAATTGTACAGCAGTACCGGGAAATTGGTCTATGAACAGTCAGCCGCCCTGACTCAATACCCATCCATTTCTGTGGAGCATTTGCCAAAGGGGTTTTACCTGCTCAATATTCAATCAGACACCGAACGCAATATCGCAAAAGTAGTGGTAGAATGAGTGGATCAAGTTCGGGGAAAGGGCACGGGTTGAATAAAAGCATACTTTCCATCGAGAAATGTTCATAAAAAAGGCTGCCCATTTCGGACAGACCTCTCAGAATCATTTTAAATGAGTATTACCTCAACACCACTTTCCTGGTCATTGTATTGCCATCACTGATCACACGAATCAGATACAAGCCGGTGTTGAGATGAGCCGTGGCAATGGTGGAAATTGCTCCTGCTTTTGCCACGCGCGATTCATTAAAATGAACCTTGCCGGCATTATCATAAAGTAATAGCTCGTAAGGTCCGTTAAAATTGAGTTGAATGTTCAGCCATTCGTTGGCAGGCACCGGGAAAATTACAAAATCTTCCACTTGCAGATCGGAGATGGAGGTAGAGGCATCTATCGTTACAAGCACTTCTGTTCGTTCAGAAGGACAGGCAATTATCGGCCGCTGCACTTCCCAGTTGTAGAAGAAATAGTAATAGTCGTACTTGGTTCCACCGTCGATGTTGGTGCCGGTAATCACTCCCAAATCGCCCAGCTCATAGGGATAACTCAAATTGCTTCCGGTAGCGTTTCGATACAACATTGGGTTTCCGGTAGCGCGAAGTCCGTAACCTGTTCCTTCGGGAATCTCGAAATTGAGATCAATGACCGATTCGCCGGCAGGAATTAAAAATGTTTCGGACGCCATGATGTCGGCATTGCTGTTTACCACCTGAATGGTGCGCGTGCCTTCGTCTTGTGCATAAACCTTTACCGATTTCAGGATAAAATCTTCGTAGGCAGAAAACACCAACCAATACGCTGCATTGGTATGATAAGCGCCGCTTCCGTTGTTGTCCGTTTTTCCGCCAAAAGAAATTTCCCCACCGTAGATTTCCGTATCAGCAACATAAAAAGCGGTGGTTTCGGTAATAAACGGCGTTTCGAAAGTGGGACCCGTGGCCTGCGCTTCGCCTCCAGTGGGGACATCGTACCAACTCAGATTATCGCCGAAGGCAGTAAGTTGCGCTGTTCCGGGCTCGGGAATAACAGCCCCTTCGGCCAATGGAGGTTCTGGTGTTTCGATCACCACCACCTCAACGGCTTCGGAAGTGAAATCGGCACAAGCACCCTGAACCGAAATCCAATAAATGCCGCCTTCGGTGATTTCAATGCTCTGCGTTTCCGCTCCGTTTGACCAGGTGTAATGATCGGCTTCTGTAGAAGTGAGCGTTACTGATCCGCCCTCACAGAATTCAAGTGCACCGCTTACCTCAATTTCAGGGGTTTGATCCGGTTCGAACATCACCGTAAAAAGCGGTGAATTCGAAAAACAACCATCCTCCGAGAAAACGGTTACACTATAGCTGCCCGGCTCGTCCACTTCGATGGTTTGCGTTTCTGCGCCATTCGACCACATATAGGCCGATCCTTCGGGAGCGATTAGGACAACCGTTCCTTCGTCGCACAACACAGAAGGTCCGTCGGTTGTGATAGCAATCGGCTGAGAAATGCAGGTGCCCTCAATTACAGAAAGGGTTTGGTTGGCAGCGAGATTGGTAAACACCTCCACTCCTCCGGCAGGCCATTTGATAACGAGCGAATCGACCATTTCTGCGGTGCCCAGACCGAAATGTACTTGCATCGAGTTGTTGATTCCGTAACTCTCGCCGGCACGCACCTCGCGAATCTGTATTCCCCAGTCGCCATATATCTCCACCCGCGAGCCGACGGCGTTGCGGTTGCTCACTGTGCCTTCCAAATTGAGGGCAAAGTAATGGTTATCGTTTCCGTTATTGAGCCAAAGCACATCGTCGTTGTTGAAGTCGGGATTGACGTAACCGCCGCCGTAACTAGCATAAACATCCAGAAAACCGTCGTTGTTCAAATCACCAACGCCAAAAGAGTGCATTACATCCGTGTAGGGGAACAAACCGTTTTGGGGAGTAAAAGTTCCGTCGCCATTGCCGAATAAAAATCCATGTGCTCCTCCGGCATAGAGCACATCAACAAAGCCATCGTTATTAAAATCCTTCATGATAGCTTGCAGGAAAAATCCATTCACTTCGAGGCCACTTCCAGCGGTGATGTCTGTAAAATAACCGTTTCCATCGTTTTCGAGCAGCTTAAGGGTATTGTCGTGATTGGTAATTAGGGCGTCCATGTCGCCATCATTGTCGATATCGGCAAAGTCAACCGTCCACGATTGCGAATAAATGACCAAACCGCGTTCGGCCGCTTCTTCGGTAAAATTGCCTTGACCATCGTTCATATAAACCACGTTAATGCGCCGAGGATCATAAGGGTTTGACACGCCTTGACGGCATTTGGCGATGCACAGATCGAGGTGACCATCGTTGTTGATATCAGACCACACGCTGCCATAATTCCCTGAATTGTCAGAGGCTGGAACGGTGTTCATGTCAATCCAGTCGTTTTGTACCTGAAGCGAACCCGTGCCGTCGTTTCCAAAAATGACATTGGAACCCACATCATTGAGCGCGAGAATATCCAGCCAGCCATCGTTATTGATGTCAACCATGTTGGTTCCCTGTTGATAAATACTTCCAGGAAGTTGAATCAACTCGCCCTGCCCCACCTCTTCAATCATCATCAGGTGAAAACCGTCGAAGTTTCCAGCCGAAAACACGTCGTTGTGGCCATTGTTATCGATATCGCCGATACTCATTCCCCACTGATAGCTGCCTGACACCAAGCCGTAATCGTAAAGGGTAAAACTGCCGTCAGGGTTTTGGTACTCGATCATCAGCCGCCGCGAAGCATTCATGTGAACGATGTCGTCCAGACCATCGCCATTCATATCAGAAACACCAACGCAACCGCCGCTGTTAAAAGCTTGATTGAGCAAATGATTGGAATGGGTAAAAGACAACTGAGCCGATGACTGCACGGTCAGTAACACCGCTGCGGCCGAGAGGAGTATAAGCTGATACATAACTGACTCGGAGATTGGTTAATAAATCCTTGCAGGTGCAATTTAACCGAAAACCCCGAAACGGCGAAATAAAAAATGCCGAATAGTTTAATTTCTCAATCGGTCTGTGGTCCTCACTTGGTTGAACGGTCGCCAAACTCAGCGATGATGATGTCGGCCAATTCCAGTCCGATTCGCGCCTGGGCTTCACCTGTTGCTGCGCCGATATGAGGCGTACTTGAAATTTTTGGATGGGATAACAGCTCAGGTCGAGGATTGGGTTCGTTTACAAAAACGTCGAGCGCGGCAAACGACACTTTACCAGAATCGAGCGCTTCGATCAATGCGGTTTCATCAACAACGCCTCCACGTGCGGCATTGATCAGTCGCACACCGTCTTTCATTTTGGCGAATTCTGGATGAGAAATTACCGGTCCGCCAGTCTGTGCAGGAATGTGCAGCGAAATGTAATCGCTTTTGGCCAGCAATTCATCCATGGTCACTTTCACGATTTCAACGCGCACGGGATTCGAATTGAATAACGCTACCTCCACGTGAGATTGACTTCCGGCGTGATCGAGCACCAATACCTCCATGCCTGCTCCCAGCGCATATTTTGCCACGCACTGCCCGATTCTGCCAAACCCAATGATACCCATCACCTTGCCGCGCGCCTCCACCCCTTTGGCATATTTCTTTTTGAGTGTCGAAAAATCGGTGCTACCGGAAATGGGCATATCGCGATGTGCCTGGTGCATGAAACGCGAAATGCTGAACAAGTGCGCCATGACCAGTTCGGCCACCGATTGAGATGATGCAGCGGGTGTGTTCACCACCAGAGTGCCTTTGTGACGCGCATAATCCACATCTATATTGTCCATGCCCACGCCGCCGCGACCGATCAGTTTCAAATCGGGACAGGCATCAATCAGGTCTTTGCGTGCTGTGGTTGCACTTCTGACCAGCAAAATTTCATATTGATTTTCGTTGATGGCCCGCGCCAGATCGCCTTGTTCTACTTTGTTGGTGATAACGGTATAGCCAGCTGCTTCCAGTTTTTGTTGACCAGCGGAAGAAATGCCGTCGTTGGCAAGAATTTTCATATCGGTTAAATAGATTCTGTATGAATTATTATTTGTTTTTCAATTCGCGCATGACATCTACCAGCACCTGCACGCTTTCGAGTGGCAGCGCATTGTACATCGACGCGCGGTAGCCGCCCACTGAACGGTGTCCTTTTAAACCATTTATTCCGGCAGATTTCCAAAGTTCGTCGAAAATCGGACGGAGGTTATCGTCCTTCAGATCGAAAGTTACATTCATCACGCTGCCATCGTCTACGGCTGTTTTTCGTTCAAACAGTGGATTATTTTCAATTTCAGAATAGAGCGTATCGGCCTTGATCTGATTCCGTTTTTCGATTTCTGTAACACCACCCAGCGATTTTAACCACTCGAGTGTCAGCATTGAAACATATACCGAAAACACCGGAGGTGTATTGTACATACTTTCCTTGGCGATGTGGGTTTGCAGATTAAGCATCGACGGCAAGTCGCGACCGGTTTTGCCGAGTAAGTCGGGATTCACAATGTATACCGTGGTTCCGGCAGGGCCGAGGTTTTTCTGTGCACCGGCATAAATCAGCGCGTAGTCCGCTACGTTTATCGAACGGCTGAAAATATCTGACGACATATCGCAGATCATTGGTACCTTACTTTTGGGTAGGGTTTTGAACTGCGTACCATAGATGGTGTTGTTTGAAGTAAAATGAAAATAATCGGCCTCAGCAGGAATCTCGAAGTTTTTGGGAATGTAGTTGAAGTTTTGGTCTTCAGAGCTGGCAATGACATTCACTTTTCCAACCCGTTTGGCTTCTTTGATGGCATTTGACGCCCAGGTGCCGGTGTTTACATAGGCGGCAGTGCCACCTTCAGACATAAAATTCAGCGCCGAAAGGTAGAAGCCAAGACTTGCTCCGCCCTGCAAAAAGAGCACTTCGTATCCGGCCGGAACGTTCAGCACTTCTTTCACCAGGCTTCTGGCCCGCTCCATCACTTCAACAAACTCCTTGCTGCGGTGCGATATTTCGATGAGTGACAATCCGGTAGAACCGAATTCCAATACGGCTTCGGAAGCTTTTTTCATGACTTCGGGCGGAAGGATACAAGGGCCTGCACTGTAGTTGTGAATTTTCATGCTGTTGGGTTTAGGTCTCAATTTATCTTTTGCATTGTGTAAGGCATGCAAAGTTGGGAAAAAAACAGGGGATAGTGGGATTGTGGTTACTGATCTCCGGTGAGTGGATTCATTTTGCTGCGCTGGCGGTTCATATCAGCGTCTTTGGGATCAATGAATTGCTTGTCGCGCTCGTCGCGTTCGCGCATAAAATCGACCTCTGACTTAAAAACCCAACGGGCGTTCTGCCTTTCATAACCACTGAAACCTCGCAGGGGAACATAGTGCGCAAACTTTCCTTCGAGCGAAGGATGGGTCGGTCCCAGGTCGTTAAATACAATCATATCCATCTCGGGATAATATCCTACGCTAAAAACCGCTTCTTCTCGATATTCAAATATTAGTCGGTGCAGCGATTTACCCTCTTTTACAAAAACAGACTTGCCTAATCTGGGCCGGGAGCCAGAGAAGTGCAACACGTCCACCATTTTTTTATTGCTCAAATTATCGTGGCTGTCGTAACCAAAAAGCAGGTAATACTCTGGCGTTCTTCTGCCGATGGGCACCATTTCGTAGTACAGAGCACCCGGCCAGTTGTCGGTGGCGTAGGTTGCCCGATCGCGGTAATGCTCTTCCAAATCTTGCTGTAGGCGATGCACCTCTACCATGTCTTTTCGCGGATTGAATTGCGCAATGACACATCCATATCGCGGCGCCTCATTGCGCAATGGCACATGCCAGCTCCAAATGCGAAGCCCCGTTTCGGGATTACCCAAAATGGCCATGCGTGTTACCCCAGAAAAGGAATAATGGAAAATTTCGGGTTTGCGCAAAGACCGCGACAACAATTGCTGAAGGTTATCATGTGCCTTGAGTTGTTTATCTGGATCGGAGTCAGTGGCGATTTGATTGAGGTAATGATTTACCGAATCCTCAACCTGTTGGGCATTCTGAGCAAAGGACACGCCGCTAAGCATGAACAGCAAGGCAACCAAATATGTGACACTGTGTTTCAACATGACATCGAACGCGAAGGTGATCGTAAAAGTATGTGAGTGGTCACGGTCACTGTTGTCGAGAAATATCACCTCCGAGGGTGATAAAGCGGGGTCGGGTTCCTATTTTGTGAAGGATTAGACTTCCGGTATTTACAAATGCATGTACTCTTTCTTCTCGAGCAATTTTTCCTGACTCTCGCGATAATCGGGATCGTCCACACAACAATCTACCGGACAAACGGCAGCACATTGCGGCTCATCGTGAAAACCAACACACTCGGTGCACTTATCGGTAACGATGTAATAGATATCCATACTTACCGGCTCTTGCGTTGCGTCGGCATCGTATGTGTTTCCCATCGGTGTGGTGGACTCGCCGCTCAGCGAGGTTCCGTCTGATAATCTCCACTCTTCACCACCTTCATATATCGCATTATTTGGACATTCGGGTTCGCAAGCCCCGCAGTTGATACACTCGTCCGTAATCATTATTGCCATAATTCAAAATCAATTGTGTTGTTTTAGCTTTGCAAATATACGGCAACTTAAATTGCCTGCTCTAAAAAGCACACGCCTGTCCATGAATACAAATCAAATCAAATCGGCATTTGTTCAACTCGGAAAAATCTTTGCATTGCTCGGAAACAACCAGCCGTGGCCGGGATTTTCTTCCGGGCTAAGTGAACAGGAATACGCCAACTGGCAGCACTTGATCAACACGGCTCACACACACAACGGATGGTTTACTCCCGACAATGTGCAAGGTGCACTGAAAGCCTGGGGAAACAATCTGCAAGTTGACCATCTGGACACCTGGCTGGAGTCTTACCCGAGTTTTGCCTCCACGGCAATTCGCAACAAAAAGGTAGGGGTGGTAATGGCCGGCAATATTCCCATGGTGGGATTTCACGATCTACTCAGTGTGCTCATCACTGGCCACACCGCAATCGTGAAACTGTCTTCCAACGACAACCTGCTCATTCCGTTGGCGGTGAAAACCATGGGGCAGTTCGAACCAGAAATACTAACGCGCGTCCTTTTTGCAGATCGACTTAATGAAATGGACGCGGTGATTGCTACAGGAAGCAACAATACAGGGCGATATTTTGAGCAGTACTTTTCTAAATATCCGCACATCATCCGCAAAAATCGTAATGCAGTTGCCGTAATTGAGCACGAAACATCAGCGGTTGATCTGCGCGCCATCGGCGATGATGTTTTTACCTATTTCGGACTCGGCTGTAGAAACGTCACCAAACTGTTTTTGCCCGAAGGCTTTGATATCGACCGCTTTTTCGGAGCTATTTACCCTTATCGTGATATCATCAACCACAGCAAATACGCAAACAATTACGATTACCACAAGGCGCTTTACCTTTTAAATAAAGAGCCCCTGTTGGACAACGGGTTTATTTTGCTGCGCGAACACTCCCAACTGCACAGCCCGCTTGGCGTGCTGCACTACGAATATTACAACAAGCCCGAACAAGTGAAAGGTTTTATCGCGGCTCACGAAGATCAGATTCAGTGCGTGGTGGAATCGACCAAACGAAGCGATTTAAGTGTTGCGCCCGGTCACAGCCAGCATCCCACGCTGAATGATTATGCCGACCGCGTGGACACCATTGCGTTTCTGTTGAATCTGTAATTAAGGGGTAAACTCAAAACAGCCGATATCGGGATTTCCGGTACGCGGGTTTTCGTCTATATCCAAAGTAGTTGATGGGAATGACACGTTTGGCGAGGTGGTTCCCTTATCGATAGCAAATGCGCCACTGTGCAGTCTGAAATTCTGATCAAACGTATTCATAAAACCCGGCGATTCATTGACAAACACTTCCGGTCCAAAGTACTGGCTGTAATCGTTTTCATCGGTGTCGTATTTTACAATCGAATGCTCAAACACGATACCCATCGGGTTCACACCTTCATCGTCAAAGCTCAATTCCATTTCATGGTCGTTATTACCATAAAAAATACAGTTGCTGAAAACGGAATTCTCAATCTGCCGAACCTGCAGCACACCGGGCGGGCTCTCATACACATTGGTCATCAGCAACAATGGATCCTGCCGGTTTGAAAAATTCCAGAAATTGGCAAAAGTGCAGTGATCAAAATTATACTCGCCACCACCACTTACCGCCAGCAGGTATTGCCCGCTGTTGTAAAACAGATTATTTTGTCCGTTAATCCGGTAATTTCGTGCATACAAGCCCACGAGCGAGGTATTGTAGATGCGGCAATTTTCGAGCACGAGTTTATTCGAACTCGTTGGCGCCATTTCGTTTCCGGCAAAGGGCAACGTTTCGGCCTGAATGCCAATAAAGCTGTTTTTGATGATGGTATGTCGGAAAATATTATCGTCCGAGCCTTCATTAATCCAGATACGGTCCCACTGTCCGGGTTGATCCTGATAAAACGACTCCAGCCGGTCGCCCTGAAAAATTACCGGTTCATCGAGTGTACCATGCGATTCAATTGAGGCGTTTTGATACACCCACAAGCCGCTTCCGGCGTGTAAATAGATTTTGGTGCCGGCTTCGATGTGCAGTTTCATTCCCTCGTCAACCACCGCATAACCGTAAATAACAACAGGTTTATCCTTGGTCCAGGTAACCGTAGCGCCCGGTTGATCGCTGATAATCCGATACGGAGGCAATCCGTTGGTGGGGTGAACATTGGGCGTGTAAAATATGGCATCCCATCCCCAGGCAAGCAAATGCACGCGTTGCTGATTGCCGTTGGTGACAAATGAAATGTTATCTTCTACAAAAGGGTGCAATGAGTCAGCAGGATCCACCGTTACTTCCACAAAAATGAAAATGCTGTCGCGGCCACCGATCTCTATTGATTCAAAAGAACTGCCCGGAAGTCCGTTCACATTCATTCGATATTGCGAGGTTGAGCCCCCTTCGATTTTAATGCTCGACACGCGCACCGCATCCTTGTTGCGATTATAAACCGTGAGTTTTGCAGTAGTAGAGCCTACCGTATTAAACACGGTATCAAAAAGCATGGTATCGGCCGAGAACTCAAGTTGTGCAGAAGGGTCGTTGGTGAAGTTTTCTTTTCGGCACTGCAAAAAGAGCAGCATTATCCCAAATACCAGAATAATAAGTCGTAGGTTCTTCATCTATTCAAATAGCGAGGTGGCTAAATTCTATTAAATTTATCGATCGGACAAGGCTCCAACGCAAAATTCTGAAATTTAGTGGCCAAAACCGACAAAACTGCTTTCATCTTACAAAAGATTAATTACCTTTGCAGGCCCAAATTGAGAGAATCATGAAGAAAGACATTCATCCAAAGAACTACAGATCGGTTGTTTTTAAGGACGTATCCAACGACTACGCATTCATTTGCAAGTCTGCAGCCGAAACCAAAGAGACCATTACCTGGGAAGATGGCAATGAATATCCGTTAATTAAACTGGAAATATCACATACTTCACACCCATTTTATACCGGTAAGATGCAGCTTGTTGACACTGCCGGACGAGTAGATAAATTCAATAAGCGTTACGCTAAGTGGGACAAGAAAAAAGCCGAGAACACCGACACCGCTGAGTAAGCGAACGGTTTCACCATATTGCAACCCCGATTCCTTTTGGATTCGGGGTTTTTTCATTTTTGACCGGATCATTACCGATCAAATTCGAGACTTTGTAAAACTTCGAGTAATTTTACACCAAACCGCAGTACGACATGAATATCCTATTGTTTGACGACCACCGCCACATTGCATTGAAACCGCTCACTTTCACCCGACCTATTTCTGGTTTGCGCGTGGGCATACTCACCATTGCTGAAAAATGGAGCCGTTGGATGAATACCAGCACCAGTTCGCTGACCATGCCTTATCTGCGCGAAAAATTTCCGGCCGATATTCAGGACGAAAATCTGGTGATCTGCGGCGCCATTCTGCCCGATGAACATTTGTGTCAGTCGCTGCGCGAACTCAAGCCCAACCAAAAGCTGATTTCCAAAAAAGGGGAGCTCATTGCGCTGCACATCAACGGTGAGCATTTAAAGTCGACTGCTCCCAACCACTATCTCGAACTGATTCAACAAATCGCCTCTACCCTTTCCACCATTTGCTATTCAGGACAGTTTGACGGATTAAACACCTGCACTGACATATTTGTCAAAAACGGCAGCGAACTCGAAAAAGATTTTGTCCTTATCACCAAAGGTCGAACTTCGGCAACCCTGCCGCCAGACAACACCATCATCGGTGATCGCTTTTTTGCAGAAGAAGGCGTTGTCAGTCATTCGGCCGTTTTCAACTCCACCACCGGCCCTATTTACCTCGGGCAACACAGTGAGGTAATGGAAGGCGCATTGATACGCGGTGGATTTGCATTGGGCGAACATGCGGTCGTGAAAATGGGTGCCAAAATATATGGTCCCACCACCATCGGCCCCCACAGCAGAGTTGGCGGTGAGGTGAACAACTGCGTAATTCAAGGCTTTTCCAACAAAGGCCACGACGGTTTTATCGGCAATTCCGTCATTGGCGAATGGTGTAACCTCGGTGCCGACACCAACACATCAAATCTGAAAAACAATTACGGAAGCGTAAAGATCTGGAATTACACCAAAGAGGCCCTAACCGACTCCGAGTTGCAGTTTGTCGGTTTAATCATGGGCGACCACAGTAAGTGTGGCATTAACACCATGTTCAACACCGGCACTACAGTCGGGGTTTTCACCAATATTTTCGGCGCCGAATTCCACCCCAAATTCATCCCCTCGTTTAGCTGGGGAACCCATTCCCATTTCGAAACTTACCACTTTGACAAAGCCATGGAAGTGGCCGAGAGCGTAATGAAACGACGTTCAGTAGCATTTACTCCACAAGACCGGGCAATCCTGAAAGAGGTCTTTGACGCTTCAACCCGTTTTCGGCGCTGATAGCACCCAACCATTTACATTGGCATGAGGATTGAACAAGAGGCGACGCCGCCTGAAATTTAAGATTTATCAGGCTAAACTGACACTTTGACCACAATAGAAAACAAAATATGAGTGATATTTTATTTGATCAGGAAATGTTCGGACTGAATTCGCCTTCGGACAACGAAACCGAGCTGATTCCGCTAATGACCTCCGAAGAGGAGGAAGAAATGCAGAACCTGAACACCCCAGAAGAACTCGCTATCCTGCCGCTTCGCAATACCGTATTATATCCTGGAGTTGTTATTCCCATTACTGTAGGAAGGGATAAATCCATCAAGTTAATTAACCAAGCCTATCGCAAAAAAAGACTCATCGGTGTGGTAGCGCAGAAAGAACAGGATGTAGAAGAGCCTAATTTCGAAGATCTAAACGCGGTGGGAACCGTTGCTACCATTATCCGTTTGCTCAAAATGCCCGACGGAAATACGACCGCCATTATTCAGGGAAAGCACAAATTTGAGATGACCGGAGTAGTAACTGAAGATCCGTATATCCGGGCACGCGTCACGAAAATCACCGAAGAAATTAAAGATCCGAAAGACCGGCAGTATCAGGCCTTGGTCAGCTCATTAAAGGATCTTGCCTTGCACATTATTCAACAATCGCCCAACATACCGAGCGAGGCCGGCTTTGCCATTAAGAATATCGACAGTTTGTCGTTCTTAACCAATTTCATTTCCTCAAACATGAACGCCTCTCTGGCCGAGAAGCAGGAAATTCTGGAACAAACCGATCTGTTTAGCCGCGCTGAACTCGTGCTCAAACACCTGTCTCGCGAGCTACAAATGTTGGAGTTGAAAAATGACATCCAGTCGAAAGTAAAAACCGATATCGATCAGCAGCAACGGGAATACTTTCTGCACCAACAGATGAAAACCATTCAGGAGGAGCTCGGTGCCAATCCACAAGAGGAGGAAATAGAAGAGCTTGCCGAGCGGGCCAAAAAGAAAAAATGGAGCGAAAAAGTAGAAAAGGCCTTTCACAAGGAACTCGACAAGCTGCAGCGCATGAATCCACAGGGCGCTGAATATTCGGTGCAATTGAATTATGTAGAAACCCTGCTCGATTTGCCGTGGAATCATTTCAGCAAAGACCGCTTTGACCTGAAACGCGCCCAAAGCGTTCTGGACAGAGATCACCACGGAATGGAAAAGGTAAAAGATAGAATTCTGGAACACCTTGCTGTGCTCAAACTCAAAGGCGATCTGAAAGCGCCGATTATTTGCCTGCACGGCCCTCCCGGTGTAGGGAAAACCAGTTTAGGAAAATCGGTTGCCGAAGCCCTCGGCAGAAAATACATTAGAATGTCGCTCGGCGGAATGCGCGATGAAGCGGAAATACGCGGTCACCGAAAAACCTATATCGGTGCCATGCCCGGAAGAATTATTCAAAGTTTGAAAAAAGCCGGCACCAGCAATCCGTTGTTTGTCCTCGATGAAATTGACAAACTGAGTCGCGATGCCCATGGCGACCCCTCCTCTGCCCTGCTCGAAGTACTCGATCCGGAACAAAACAACACCTTTTACGACAATTACGTGGAAATGGACTACGACCTTTCTAAAGTGTTGTTCATCGCCACTGCCAACTCACTGGCCACCATTCCGCCTGCCCTGCGCGACCGCATGGAAATGATTGAAGTGAATGGTTATACCGTCGAAGAAAAAATAGTCATTGCCAAGAAGCACCTTTTGCCCAAGCAACTCGAAGAGAACGGCGTTAAGAAAAGTCAGCTTCGGCTGAGCGATAAGGCCATTGAAAAGATCGTGGAAGAGTACACCAATGAGAGCGGTGTGCGGACCCTCGAAAAAAGAATTGGAAAGGTTGTGCGGCAGCGCGCCAAAAACATTGCCTACGACGAGGAATTTGAAGTTTCGATAAAGCCCGTTCAAATTGAAAAAATTCTAGGGCCAGCACACGCCAAGGATAAATATCAGAACAACAATGTGGCTGGAGTGGTTACGGGATTGGCATGGACACCTACCGGCGGAGATATTCTCTTTATTGAAACCAGCATAACCAAAGGCAAAGGTAAGCTAACCCTGACCGGTAATCTGGGCGATGTGATGAAAGAATCGGCCATGATTGCGCTGGAATACCTCAAGGCCAACAGTCAGCAGATTGGCCTGGAACAAGAGATTTTCGACAAGTGGAATGTTCACCTACACGTTCCCGAAGGAGCTGTTCCTAAAGATGGTCCCTCGGCTGGCATTACCATGCTCACTTCTTTGGCATCGGCATTCACCCAACAAAAGGTGAAAAAACACCTGGCCATGACAGGAGAAATCACCCTTCGCGGACGCGTGCTACCCGTGGGCGGCATCAAGGAGAAAATTCTGGCAGCCAAACGCGCTAATATTAAGGAAATCATCCTTTCGTCGCAAAACAAGAAAGACATCGAACAAATCAACCCCGAATATTTGGAGGGATTAACTTTCCATTATGTGGATGAAATGATCGGTGTGGTGAAAAGTGCCCTGCTCGAAGAAAAGGTGGTGAATCCAGTGTTGGTGGCCTGATTGGGAAATTAAATGATACCCTATAAAATATCATTGGCTATCTTTCGTTCCGCTTAGGAATTCATTTACCGATGAGGTTTAGCTACACCTGTTTTTTTCTGGTTTTATTCGGTTTCCACCATTGGGCCTTCGGACAATCTGCCGGAAACAATGCCTTTGTTTCGAGTGATCTGATATTTTCAGCGCGGATGGGCGCCTTGGGCACCAACGGTCACGCTATAAAAGATGGCGATCTGAACCTCGGCGTGTACAATCCGGCTTTGCTCGACAGCAACAATCACAATCAGTTTTCATTCAGTTATATCAACTACATTCAGGATATCAACTACGGACAGGTTGCGTATGCTCAGCACTTCGATAAAGTCGGAACCTTTGCGGCTTCGGTCAATTATCTGAGCTATGGCAAAATCACCGAAACCAATATATATGGCGAGGAAATGGGCCGGCTAAATGCCGGAGAATATATTTTCAGCCTCTCCGGCTCCCGACCAATCGATTCCCTTTTTTCGGTTGGAGCCAACGTGAAAATGCTGTACGGACAATTGGCTGAGTACTCCTCGTCTGCCTTGGCGGTTGATCTTGCCGGAGTCTATCACAACCCAAAAACCAACACTACCCTATCGCTGATGCTGCTCAATATCGGTGCACCGCTGAGCTATTATACCGAAACCGACCGACCCGACATGCCCTTTGAAGTTCAGTTTGCCGTTTCGCACCGACTTGGCAAGGCCCCTTTTCGATTTACATTGGTGGCCGAAAACTTGCAGCGCTGGAAACTTGTTCACGAACACGAATCGATAGAGGAGCGCGACCCGATTACCGGTGAAATAACCACCAAGAGCAAAGACACTTTTGGCGAAAACCTGATGCGACATTTTGTGGTAGGGGTGGAAGTATTGATCGGGAAAAACATGTTTTTGCGCGGCGGATTCAACTACCGACGCCGACAGGAGTTAAAGGCCCCAGACCGTACCGGTCTGGCAGGAATCTCATTCGGAGCCGGATTGCGGATTTATAAATTTCATTTGAGCTACGGCCATGCCACTTACAATCTGGCGGGTGCATCCAACCACATCACCATTACCACCCGATTTTCGGATTTCGCTTCTAAACGGTAGTTTTGGGCTCTTAAAACTTTTCAGTGAAACGGATCAACATCGCCATTGATGGCTTTTCGTCCTGCGGAAAAAGCACGCTAGCCAAGCAACTTGCAAAACATTTCTCCTATATCTATATCGACTCGGGAGCCATGTATCGCGGGGTTACGCTCTTTGCGCTGCAACAGGGATTTTTCGACAACGACCAACTTGACCACCGACGGCTGGTGGCAGCGCTCGACAACGTAGACATCTCGTTTATCACCAATGCAGAAGGGGAATCTAACCTGACGCTGAACGGTCGGTTGGTGGAACCCGAAATTCGCGATATGCACGTTTCTGAAAAGGTTAGTGAAGTTGCGGCCATACCCGAAGTTCGAGAAAAATTGGTGTTTCTTCAGCAAAAGATTGCCGCCCAAAAAGGAGTGGTGATGGACGGAAGGGATATCGGCACCAATGTGATGCCCGATGCTGAAATGAAGTTTTTCATGACCGCCCAACCCGAAATTCGTGCACAGCGAAGGTTTGATGAATTAACGGCAAAAGGAATTTCCGTTTCGTTTAAAGAGGTATTGGAAAACCTGCGCCACCGCGACGAGTTGGATTCAACCAGAGCAACCAATCCCCTGCGGCAGGCAGACGACGCCATTGCGATTGATAATTCGGAAATCGGATTAAAAGATCAGTTTAACTACGTGCTGCAGCTACTTAAACAGGCTGTTCAATAGCATCTACAGCATTGTCGATCACCTCATCAATTTCGGTAGTGTGGTCGAAAAAGGACAGAATGCGAAACAACACCCGATCAACCACAGCATCCGGACAAGAAGCGCCGCTGGTAAGAATAACATCTACCGGATTTTTATCGGGCAAAAAGCCTTCGGTGCGATGCTTCATTTTACTTTGATAGTGAAAGTGATTAATCGCCTCTCTGGATTCTATTTCAGCATCTGAATTGATAAAATACGTTGGGAATTTTTCCTCACACAACTCCACCAGATGAGACGTATTTGAACTGTTATAGCCCCCCACCACGATGGCCAAGTCGGCGCTCTGCTCGAGCAATCCGTAGGTGGCCTGCTGGTTGTCGTTGGTAGCGTAGCAGAGGGTATCGCGTGTATCGGCAAAATTGCGGTGGGTGTTCAAACCGTTTAGTTCTTCGATGGTGCGTTTAAACAGGTCAGCAATGGCCTGCGTTTCAGAGGCCAACATAGTGGTTTGGTTCACTACACCAATTCGTTTTAAGTGAACATCCGGATCAAAACCTTCGGACACACAATCGCCAAAGTGTTGGAAAAATTCTTCGGTAGAGATTTCACCGTGCATTTTTTTCACCACAATCTCTGCTTCTCCCATATCGCGAACCACCAGTGATGGTGCTTTATCGCGGCTGTGCGAAAAAGTGGCCCTGGTTTCTTCGTGTTTCTTTTTTCCATGAATAATCACCGTATACTCATCCTGCCCTAGCTTTCGCGATCGATTCCAAACCTTTTCTACAAACGGACAGGTGGTATTGTATTTTTGGGTTTCAATGCCAATCTCCTGTAGTTTGGCTTCAATTTCTATAGTGGTTCCAAAAGCAGGGATGATTACGATATCTTCTTTTCGAAGTTCGGTCCAATCGATGATCTGATTTCCTTCTGTGTCCATAATAAACCGAATTCCGCGCGAAACGAGATCGTTGTTCACCTCTGGGTTATGAATCATCTGGCTCAACAGATAAATTCTTTTATCCGGATTTTCTTCCAGTGCTTTATATGAAATTTCAATTGCATTTTCCACTCCATAGCAAAATCCAAAGTGTCGAGCAATGTAAAAACGCACCGGGCCGAAATCGAGCAGTGCGGGTTGGAAATCTTTCTTTCTGGGATCGATCCGTTTCCGAGCCTCTTTTAATTTGCCTACCACCTGCGATCGGTACTTTTCCGGAATTTCAAACTTTTTCATAAAACACACCATCTTTTGAGTCCACAAAATTAGGTTTTTGTTTGGTATGGGTGAAATCTGAAACCACTTTCACTATAATCCAATTGGAAAAAGCATAGATATTTTATATCTCATGAAAATAGATATGATGTCTGAAAAAATTAGTTGAACCGCAGCAAAACAAAGTTAATTTGTTACTCAGATGGATTATAGGAACGAAAACGAAGTCTGATAATATTCTGCAATGTCTTTTTTATTGGAGATGAAAACGTTATTTTGGACAAGAATTTAACCAACCAATCTATTTTTACTGAGAAGACCAGTACTATTATTATTCGAAAAAATTCTTACGCAAGCAGCTATTCTAACTGTTTTAGTACATTTCAGTATTGCCTCTTTTCCCCAAACGCAAGTGCCGCCGCCCGGAGAGCCATTACCACCAACAATGACAGAAATGATCAATTCGGTAATGGAATCCTATGCACCACAGTTAGAAAACTTATCTGAATCTGAATTGGCAGCTACCGATAAAACTTTTAAATCTTTTTTAAAATGGAGGACTGCAATGGAGCATCGAGTTCATCCAGATGGGACACTTTTGGATTATATACTCATGAAACAAGAGTATGCAACCAACCTCAAAAGCAGTTGTAAGCTTCCCCAAAAACGGGACAGTTTAAAAATAGAGTAATTTTAAACTGTGAAATTATGAA
>CAZARI010000049.1:0-18219 GCA_964487545.1 uncultured Cryomorphaceae bacterium | reverse complement strand
ACTCGTATACAACCGGTTGATTTGATTGAGCCCTCCAAAGCAAAAAAAAAAAAAACAGAACGACAAAATTCTTTAGAAAAATATTCGGCTCATACCCTGTTGATAACCTGTGATTTCTATTTCTAACTGCAAGTTTAATTCCCCGTCAACCGTGCGTTAAACCTGTTTTCAACATTTCCAAAAACATGTTAAAATCTTTTCAGAAAAATCTAAATCTAAACTAAATTGGCTGTTTTTATAGACGTTACGAACAGCAAGATCTCACAGAATTCACCAAAGGAGTTATTCTTCTCGCGTATTTCGGCACAAAACCCCTTAAAATTTAAAACCAGATCCGAACAAGTTTGAAAATGGAACAGCTCCGGAAGTCCTCAGAGTTCGCTATCGAGTGACTCGAAGGGGGTTGAATTGATAAACCGAGCACACAAGCACCGCTACGCTAGTGCTTGCGCGAGAGGGGGGGAGTACTATAACAACTGGGTTTGTAATCAATCCATTTATCAAAAAGGAGAATAAAGATGAAAACAATGACGGCGATTTTCTTCCTCTTAATATTGATCGGAACAACCTCATGCAAAAAACATTATGTTTGTACCTGCACCACTGAGATTACAGAACCCGCATAAAGTTATGATGGATTTAATTTTCACGGTTCAACGGATTATGAGGTCGTACAGGAAACCTACAAAGAGAAAAAACAATAGTCTGCTGAAGCTCAGTGTAGGTTCAATGAATATACGATTACGTATTCCTCACCTAACGAAGCACAAGGGCAAGGATTAACCACGGAATCCAAATCTTGCATCCTTACATCATTTTAAAACACATTTTTTCAAAATATAATAGGAAACATTATGAGAAAAATACTTTATCTACTATTGTGTCTCCCCTCTTTCGCCTGTATTACTTCTTGTCAAAAAGATTTCATTTGCAAGTGTACCCAAATATATACTGAGCCTGCTTACGTTTCCAGCAATACGGGTGAATACCATGAGGGTCATCAAAGCATTTCAACTTTTACCAATGTATATAAAGCGAAGAAAAATGAAGGTGAATCCTATTGTAAGGCTGCCGAAAGTTTTGAAACCTATCAATCCACCTATCGCTTTGCCGGCCAGGGCGTGACAACACAAGTTGTAACGTGCGAGCTCCAATAGAGATTTTAAGGTTACGGATTAGAATCAATTAACCCTGATTCACAAATGAAGATTGTCGATAAGCCTGGACTACTCCTTCGCCATCTCCTCCAACACCTCAAAAGTCACCTCCATAGAGTGATAAATTTCTTCAAAAGGTATCGGGGCGGGTGCTCCGTTGCGGATGGATGCGGTAAAAGCAGCGAGTTCTTCGGTATATCCTTTCTGCGCTTTGGGCCAGGTTTTTTCAACTTTGGAAGAATGATTCAGCTGGAGTTTTTTGAAATCTTCGAGATGAAAAAACTGCCCATCCTGCTGAACTTCAAGTCGCTCTTTCGGAATGGCCAGATTGCCGTTCGAGAAATAATTGATCGTCGCTATGCTGCCGTTTTCCATTTTCAGGATAATGGCCGCAGAATCTGCCAGACCGGGAGAAGTTCCGAGGCCGGTTGCCGATACCGACTGAACCCTGGAACCCGAAATAAAAATTGCCAGATCGATAAAATGACAAGCCTCTCCGAGGATTCGTCCACCGCCAATTTCCGGGTCGTGTACCCAATGGTCGGCGGGCAAAGCACCGGCATTGATCTGGTACGAAATCGTCATCGGCCGGTCGGGTTTTAATTGAGCAGTAATTGCCTTCGTCGCCTCCGAATACCGGCGGTTGAAACCCACCATCAATCTTCCGGGAGCACTTTTCATTTCACGCGCAATCTCATCCAGTTCATCGCGGGTCAGACAAAGCGGTTTTTCAACAAAAACATTTTTCCCGGCCTTCAATGCCGCCATCACGTACTCAAAATGGGTGTTGTGTCGCGTGGCCACAAAAACGGTGTTGCAATCAGAATCACCGAACACTTCGTCCACAGAGGAAACCGCAGATTGAAATCCGTACTTGTCGGCCATGTTGCGCGCGTTGTTTGGCCGTGCGGTCAATACACTTTTCAATTGAACACCTTCTGGCAGGTTGGGAAGCAAAAAGTTCTGGGCGAAAGATCCGGCTCCGATAAACGAAGCCACCACTTTAGATGTTTTGGAGAAAGTCTTATTGACCTCAACTTTATTTTTGAGCGGCTTTTCGATGTCGTAACTCAGAACAATTCCGGCAAAATATTCGGATTTGTTGACGATCATATCGTAAGCCGAAGTCGCGTCGCGGAATGAAATGCGATGTGAAATCAACGGATTAAAATTGACTGCTCCCGATTTAAGCAATTCCACCACGGCCTGCATGTTCCGGTTTTCGGTCCACCTCACATAGCCGATCGGATAATCCAATCCCTTTTCTTCGTATTCCCGGTTGTATCGTCCCGGCCCGTACGATGATGACATGCGCAACTCGAGCTCCTTGCGGTAAAAATTCTTCCGGTCGAATCCGGTGGGAACGCTTCCCACGATCACCACTTTTCCTTTTGGACGCGCCACCGCTCCGGCAAAATTCACCGGATCAAGCGATGATGTTCCCGCGGTGATGATCACGGCATCTGTTCCGAATCCGCCGCAGCGATCAATAATTTCACTTTCGAGATTATCACGATTTCGCTGGAAAACCAGATCGAATCCAAGTGCTTTGGTCGATTCCACCTGGGTTTCGTCAATATCAATTCCGATCGGTGTTACTCCGGAGGCTTTCAGCAGCATCATCGTCATTTTTCCGATCAGGCCCAATCCAATGACCACGGCATTTCCACCGATTTGCGTATCGCTGAGCCGCACGCCCTGCATGGCAATGGCACCGATAGTCGTCATCGCCGCCTGATCCATCGGCACTTCCTCCGGAACGCGAACGCACAGATTCTCCGGAACGGCCACCACTTCGGCATGAACGGCACTTCCACCGGCACAGGCCACCCGATCGCCCACGCGGAAACCCCGTACATCACTGGCAACGGCAATCACCGTTCCCGCAGAGCTGTATCCCAAAGCACTCGGAGCCTCGAGCTTGTTCATCACCATATTGTAGGTGTCCTTCAGCCCAAAAGTGCGAACGGCCTTCACCACCTTTTTCACTTCTTCTTTTCTGGCCCTGGCTTTTCCGATGTAGCCCAAACGGGCATCGTTTACCGTTTTTCCCTCGGTGCCGGCACTAATCGCCGAAAAGTGATTGCGTACCAGCACCATTCCCGGACCACACATGGGAAAAGGAACCTCGAGCAATTGCATTGCGCCGTCTTTTAAATTCTGAACCAGTTGCTCCAATTGAAATTATTTTGCGATGTACATTTTATACCAGTGCTCAAAAGAAATCAGCGCGTAAATGATTGACGAATGATCGGCGATGCCGCGCTGGTGCTCCTCTATTACCCGCTTTATTGCCACTGGCGAGAAGCCTTCAAAATTAGCAAAAAACGCAGGGCTCAGCAGCGCAGCGACCATTTCTGGTTTCGATAATAAACTTCTCAACGGCATTCCGAAACCGGCTTTTCTGCGGCGAACGATATCACGCGGCAGATTGCATTCAAAGCTGTCTTTTAAAATTCGTTTCGTGTTCGCCAGGCCATTGATCCGATCGTCCTGAGACAGCGAATAAGCCCACTCCACCAACCGGTGATCGAGAAACGGAACGCGGCTTTCCATCTGGTTGGCCATGCTCATGCGATCCAGGTAATGCAGGTTTTTGACAAGAAAATTTTCGCGCTCAAACTGCTCAAGTTTCTGCAAATCATTCGTGCCTGAAAAATGTTGCAACATTCCCGAAACCGAATCTTTGTTTCCGTTGAAAATCTGCATCGAATTATTCCAGTCACCAACCACACTCAACGGGGCGAATCGCTGGGGGTGGGAATAATAGCGCCCAAGTTTATAGAGATACCTTTTTACCGCTTTGAATTTCCCCTTTCCGGGATGCACTCCGGCCAACATCTTCGCCAATAGATTTCCCGTTCCGCCCGGAAAGCGGTCGAGGCTCTCGGCCCAGCGCGTGATGATGTGTCCACCGTATCCATAAAAAAGTTCATCGGCGCCCATTCCGGTGAGAACAACCGTACTTTTTTCTGCCGCGCGTGCAGTGATCAAATAGGATGGAATCTGAGATCCGTCGGCAATCAGATCATCCGAAAAACGAAGCGTAGTTTGAATCAGTTCCGGTGTCAGCACCTCACTTCCGATGGAAATGCGCTCGAAATTTAAATTCCATTGCCGGGCCAGCAAATCTGCATACGCAGCATCCGATGTGGTACCTTCTGCCTTGATATCGCGCTCATCCTTCACTGCGCAATAATGCATGATTTGGCGGTTGTCTTTGATCAGCGATGCAATGATCGAAGAATCGAGTCCACCGCTGAGAAAAGTACTCACCGGAACATCGGCTTCGAGGCGTAAGTCAACGGAACGCTTCAGTAAATCGCGCAACTGTTCGCAGCGATCGCGATAATTTCCCGCCACCTCAATCTGCGTGGAAGACCAATATTGATGTATCGAAACTGCTTTGGAATGAAGATCCATTTCGAGATAATGCGCCGGCGGAATTCTTTTGATGTGCCTGAAAAGCGTTTCAGCACCGGGAGAATATTTAAAGGTGAAATATCGCTGCACGTGATCGTTCTCCAGCTCGGCCGGAATGCCTGCCGCAAGAATGGCCTTTATCTCCGAGCCAAAATGCAGGGATCCACTGTGCCACCGGTAATACAGCGGCTTTACGCCCATTCTGTCGCGCACCAAGTAAAATTTCTTTGCATCGCGGTCGAGGTATGCAAAAGCAAAATCACCGTTGAGTTGATGCAGCGCCGAAATGCCTTTTTGAGCAAGTAACTCCAGCAGTACTTCGGTATCGGTTTTGGAACGAAAAGGAACTGTTTTTTCCAGGTTCTTTTTCAGTTCCCGAAAGTTATATATCTCTCCGTTAAAGGCGATCACTCCGGAGCGGCGGTACGAGATCATCGGTTGATGCCCGTTTTCAGATAAATCAATAATCGCCAATCTGCGGTGACCAATAAACACTTTCAGATCTCCCCAAGGCTCGGCATAGGCTCCGTTTCCATCGGGTCCGCGGTGCGCAATCGCATCCGTCATTTTGCTGCCCGGCCAGTCCTGCTGACTCACGTATCCCGCTATTCCACACATGGTTTCAGCACTTGTTTAAAAATCATCCGATATCGTTCGGCCATGGCTGCGGCGGTAAACTGTAGTTTATACTTTTCCCGTGATGATTTTCCGAATGCAACACACGCTTTCGGTTCGTTGCAAAAGTAACGGATCTTCTCAGCCAATTCCAGATGATTTTCCGCAGCTACGATAAATCCATTTTCTCCGTGAATCACCGATTCAGTAATGGCTCCACGGTCGGTTGAAATCACTGGTAATGCAGCCGCCATCGCCTCGACTATCGCCCAAGGATGACCTTCGGGATGACGCGGCACAAACACAAAAAGATCGGCGTTGTTGAACGCATTCCACTTTTCGTCACCACTTACCGGCGGATAAATAAATACATTTTTCAACTTGTTTTTTTGGATGATCTGTTCGCATTTGCGTCGAAAAACCGGATCGCCCCACGCGCCATAAGCATTCAACACTACTGCATGATGCAAAGGCGGTTGGGAGGCGAGGGCTTCCAACACCAAATCGAAACCTTTTCCCGGAAGAAAGTTGGAGAGATAGAGCAACTTCAACTCCCCGTTGACCGGCAAACTCACACCGCGCAAATGAGGGAAATCGGCTCCGTTGGGAGTAACATAAATTTGTTTGGGGTGGTAAAAATCTTCAAAAACGGGTCGCAATTTATTACCGAGCACAATCACTCCTTCTGTTTTCCGAAGGCAAAAACGCACCCACCATTTCACTAAAAAAGACTGCCCGCGATACCAAGTTTTAAAATTGCTGCCACGCAGTTGAACCAACACCGGAACTCCTGCCATTTGCAGAGCGAGGATGTAGAGACTGTCTTTTACAAAACCCACGGTGGTCTGACTGATCGGCACCAGCGCCAGATCGCCTTTTTTCTGCCTTGCCAGTTTGAAAAGCGACTGGGTAGACTTAAAGCTCCTAAATAGTTTTTTCCAACCGAATTTGCCCATTTCACCCACCGATTCGTTGAGGGTGGTATTGAAGTGAATCAATTCAAAGTCATCAGACAGCGATGAATTTAGCAACACTTGGGTTGCAATGGCCGGACCGATGTACGGCGGCGGCAGTTTTCCGAGAAGGATAATGCGCGGCTTATTCATCGATGGATTTTCGTCTTTCGGGAATAGCCGTAAAGGCAAACCCCGACATCAGCACATAAACAAAAGGAGCGTACATGGTGGGCGTAGTGGAAATCGAGTACAGCAAGGCGGTGATCAATAATGCAAACATCATGAACCGCTGATACTCTGTCAGTGACTGACTTCTTTTAAAAACCTGATAAAGCAGTAAAATATAAATAAACAACCCAATCCCTCCGGTAAAAAAGAGCAGGCGGATGAAATCGTTGTGTGCGCCGATTCCAATAAACTGATAAACATATTGAAAGGTGAGCGGATAGCCGAAAGCCTGAACCATGATATTCTGTTCGCTCATCAGGTTGAGCATATACAACCACCGCCCTACCCGCCCGTGCAGCAACCGTTCGGTGTCTTGCTCACCCGCATAAACCTCCAAGTCGGTTTCGATCAGTGGCGCTATCGAATCTTCGAGCACCAGTTGACCAAAATAAATCACCACCAGTCCGATGACCAGCAAGCTCACTATCCCCGCGCCCTTGTTGACCTTAAAGTTGTACATCAGAAACAATCCGATGATGGCCACAAAAACCACATAACTTGCAACGTGGTGCATGTTGAAAAGTGCGATGGCCGACATGATGCCCACCAACACCACCGTCACCACCGATTTCCGACTGACCTTCCGGTGAAGTTTATCCCGAAAATAAAAGTATCCCGCCGCGATGGATGTCAACGCAATGTAAATTCCGTAGCTCACCACATCGCCAAAATTTCCCTGTATTCGTGCCATTCCGCGACTTTCTTCAAGCCGAATCGGGCCCGTTGCCAATTCGTAAATCAGGAGTCCGGCAACAATAACTCCCGCATAGAGCACGGTTTGCAAAAGGCCCTCCAGGTCGTGTTCGCTGCGAATAAATCGACGCAGAAAATAATAGACATAAACCGGAAGGCTCAGTTTGAGCACAAACTCGATGGCCAGCAGTGAAAAAGGCTCGAACAAGAACAGAATAAAACAAGCCAACAAAATCATGACCGACCAGTATCCAAAAAATTGATCTAAGCGGCTGCGTGGCGACACCCGGTATTTAACTACTGCGATTAAACACAACGCTGGGGTGAGCACGCCAACAATGTAGAGTGGAGAAAGCAGCGGAGAGATTTCTTTCAGGAAGTAGAAGTTATCGATTACCGGCCGCAGCAAAACCAGCAGAATAAACCACCGAAGCACCCAGGGTTGTTGTCCCATCCATTCTTTCCACTGTTTCCACTTCATGGTATGGGTAAATTTAGCCGCTTTGTAGTGATTCCAGCACCGTCCGTGCGATGGATTGATAACTAAACTTTTCAACAGCAGCGCCTGCCCTCTCTTTGCGCGAAATCCGGTTGACATCATCAAATGCACATTTCAAATCATTGTGTAGGACCTCGCCAAAGTAGCGTCCATTGTTTCCGTCGAGCGCCAGGTGGTTTAAACTTTTTGCTGGCGGCAGCATCAGGTAAAGTCCGGTGCCCATTCCCTCAAAAACAGAAATAGCTGTAATGGGCCAAAAACCGATATCGGCAGCATTGTAGAGCGCATTGAGTTCGGTTCGCGGAACAAAGTTTTGGGTTAAAAAAACTGTACGCGCTGAACTGTTTTCGACCCGCTGCCGAATGTTTTGGCTATGAACGTCATCACCCAGCCCCACCACCAAACATTTGATGGGCTGTGAAGCTGCCCATTGTTCTACTGCCAAAAAAAGTGGTTCAAAATCTTTATTCCCTCCCATTCGGGCGGTGGTAATGATCAGTTTCTCATCGGCCGCAACATTGAGTTGGCTGCGCGTTTGCCGGCGCAATTCCTCGTCAAAATAAAACCAATAGTGATCAAAACCCAGGCTGATGGACACTTGTTTCTGCTGCAATAGTTGGGCGCTGTGCTGATCAATCCAACCGTTCACCACCTCAATCGTTTCGGGTGTATAGGTAAATACTTTGTTGGCGGTGCGGATTCCAAGTTCGTAAACTGGCTTTTTAAATAAGTTGCGCAGCAGGCGTTGTTTCCAGTCGAGTTGCAGATAGGTATGATGGTTGTCGCCCAATAAAATTCCGAGCCGGTATTTTTTTTCGGATTGCAGCGCCGGTTTTGGAAACGCCTTTCCGAGACCGATGACCAGTACCAGATCGGGTTGGATGTCATTGAGTTGCTTGCGGATGCCCCGGGCCCAAACCAATTGGCCTAAGGTGAAAAATGGCTTAAGCCGATAAACCGCTACGCCCTGATCTGATGATAATCCTTCGGTATGCTGGGTGGTGTACTTGCGCTGAACGTATTTCGGTACTGCGGTGGACGTCACTACCACCACTTCGTGCCCCAGCCGTTGTAGCGCACGCGCCAGATGTACTTCCAAATAACCCAACTCGGGGAGATAATGTCCGCAGACCAGCGTGATTTTCAATCGAACAAAATTTTGACTATAAAAAAAGGCCGCTAAATTGCGGCCTGTAAATATGATAAAAAAGCTAAAGCTTATCTTTTATGTCTTCTTTCGGAAGAAACACTAACAGCCTTTCTGCCTTTTCTTCTGCGCGCCCGCAAAATTCTGCGACCATTGGCAGTTGCCATTCGCTCTCTGAATCCATGTTTATTTCTGCGCTTGCGCTGTGAGGGTTGAAAAGTTCTTTTCATGACTATCTCAATTCTTTATCTGTAAGTGTTGCTCTATTCTCAAAAAAGGACTGCAAAAATATGGCTTTTTTACATTGTGACCAAGGGGTTTTTAAGAAATCTTTTAACCGGCGATATTGCGCCGCAGAATCTGGCTTATTATCCCGTGTCGCCGGCTTTTGACCGCTGCTACAGACCTTGGCCAATTAATGGTCCAATTGATACAAATTGCCTTAACTTTGCGCACTTTCTAATCTATGGCACGCACTCAGAACTCCAAAACCCCTCAAGATTCAAAGGTAAAGTTATCGAAAGAGGCCTGGAAAAAATCTTTCCGGCTCTTCCGATATATCGGACCGCATAAGTTTAAGTTCGGTATGGGCCTGTTGTTTTTGATGCTCACCGGTGCCACCGCGCTTATTTTTCCTGACCTGATGGGACGTCTGGTGGACAGTGCAAAAGAAAGTGACTTTGAAACAGCCAACAACCTGGCACTCATCCTGGTGGTTATTTTGGTGGCACAGGCCATCTTTTCCTTTTTCCGGGTCTATCTGTTTGTCTATGTCACCGAGCACGCATTGGCCAACCTGCGCAACGATATTTATCAGCACCTGATTCGCCTTCCGATGACCTTTTTTAACCAAAAGCGAGTGGGTGAGCTCAATAGCCGGATGACTGCGGACATCACCCAAATTCAAAGCACCCTCACCACCACCATTGCAGAATTTCTACGACAAACGGTTTTGATTGTTGGTGGACTGATTCTGTTGACCTATATCTCACCAAAGCTCACACTGCTCATGTTGTCGATCGTTCCGATACTGGCTGTCTTTGCGGTGTTCTTCGGGCGGTTCATTCGGAAAATATCGAGAGAAGTTCAGGATAAGGTTGCGGAATCAACCACCATTATCGAGGAAACGTTGCAGGGAATTTCTATTGTAAAGTCGTTTACCAACGAAGCGTTTGAGGTTTTGCGTTTCAGAAAAAGCGTGAGCGAAATTGTGGAGATTGCCATTAAAGGAGGAATCTATCGCGGGGCGTTTGCGGGATCCATTATTTTCTTCATTTTCGGTGCGATTGTAGCCGTGGTGTGGATGGGCGTGCGGCTTTCGATCGAAGGCAGCATTACCATCGGCGAGCTGATTTCATTTGTACTCTATTCTATTTTTGTTGGGGCATCTATTGGCGGAATTGCGGAAATATACGCGCAGATCCAACGGGCAATTGGCGGCGTTGAGCGTCTGATGGATATCCTCGACGAACAACCCGAGCAGGTTGCCGTTAAAGCCGACCCACAACAAAACTTCGCGATTTCCGGTGATGTTCGTTTTAAAAGCGTTCAATTCTCCTATCCCGGCCGACGCGACATTTCGGTGCTAAACGGTATTTCATTCGAGGCTTCACAGGGTCAAACCGTTGCGATTGTGGGTCCGAGCGGCGCTGGAAAAACCACCATTACTGCGCTCATTCTGCGCTTTTACGATATCAACAGCGGAAAAATCGAAATTGACGGCCGTCCCATCGCCGATTACGAATTGAACGAACTGCGTTCGCAAATGGCCATTGTACCGCAGGATGTCATTCTCTTTGGCGGCACCATCCGCGAAAATATTGCTTATGGCGATGTGAATGCTCCGTTTGAAGCCATTCAGCAGGCAGCGCGAAAAGCCAATGCCGAGGAGTTTATTTTATCGTTTCCCGAAGGCTATGACACACTCGTCGGAGAACGCGGCATTCAACTTTCGGGAGGACAGCGACAGCGTATTGCTATTGCACGGGCGGTTTTGAAAGATCCCGCAATTTTGATTCTGGATGAAGCCACCAGCTCACTCGACTCCGAGTCAGAAAGACTGGTTCAGGAAGCGCTCGAAGAACTGATGAAAGGCCGCACATCGTTTGTGGTGGCGCACCGTCTGTCGACGATTAAAAATGCCGATGTCATTTTGGTGGTAGAGAACGGCCGCATCGTGGAATCGGGTACCCATCAGGATTTAATTGCTCGCGAAAATGGGGTCTACAAAAACCTGAGCTCACTGCAGTTTGAGTTTGAAACGTGAGGCTTTAATGGTGAATGATTAATTGGGCTCCGCGGAAAATGAAACGATCGAGATGAGTTTTTCTCGTTTACTTTTCTCGCAAAGGCGCAGCGGCGTAGAGGGTTTTGAATTAATTGTAAATGATTAATTATCAATGTTTAACAGAGCTTTGCGGTAAATGAGGCGCCTAAGGATGAGGTAGATACTCATTTGGGTTTAAGTCGCGCGCAGTAGACCCTGGGCGAAGCCAATTCGTAATTCATAATTACCTTTCACATTCAACCCGTTGACCGTTTGCTTTGCAAGAATGGTAGATTGAAAACCACCAAGCAGTGAATCAAATGATTATTTTAGCTTCGTGCTCCAGAGAGTTCGACATATCTTCTTCGTTATATGCATGCTTGGCGTTGGGTCTGCCAGTGCGCAACACATTTTTTATCAGGATGTGTTTCACGGTGGCGTTACCGGCGGTGGAGGTTCTACTGGAGCTGACTCAGGCACCTTTTTTTTTGACGTTCATATTGAGCCGGGAAGCACAATCCGGAAGGCCTTTTTGATTGCAGGCGCTGACGGACTACCAGCGGATGTTACCATAACTTTAAATGGTACCGAGTACACATTCAGCTCGGGAAGCATAGTTACTAATGGATTTAACTCACTTTATTCTGCCCCGCTACCATCAAGTGTGAATTGTATTGACATCACTAATGATATAAACCCTGACGCACAGGAGTATGTGTTGTATGTCCCACCCCAACAGCCAATTACGCAGCAATCTTATGGACCATTTTATCTTTTTCTTATCTATGATAATTTAAGTTTACCCAGTGTAGCGACAACGATTATCTTGAACGACATTAGTGTAGCAGGATTAATGACCTATTCACTTTCTAACATTTCGCCAATTAATATAAACTTTGACGTAGGTCTTTCAATTGTTACCAGACACTTTTGTGATACTACAGGTGATGGGTCTTTTATTCAAATCAACGGTAGTAGTATTGGGTTGGTTGGTGGAAGTGACAATAATTCTTCAAATTGGTATTGCACTGGTGTTAAAGGTCATTTTTACTATCACAATGGAGTGTTTAGGTGGCCTAGATGACGACATCCCAAACAACTCTATGAGTGGAACCGACGCCATTGCTAACATTGCTCCCTACGTCCAAAACAATGATACCGAATTATCCATAGACTACATTTATCAAGACCAATGGAGCGAAACAGGAGTTCTCTCCAATCCCGTTGTGGCCAATTTCCTCGCCTACACCACCCCCTGCCAACCCTTTGAAACCACCGTTACCGATAAGGTAGAAAACCACTGTGGCGATACGGTGCAGCTACAAGCCACCGGTGGCATAGCCTACGAGTGGTTGCCGCAACAAAACCTGAGCTGCTACGATTGCCCCAACCCCATTTACGAAGGTGACAGTTCTACTTTTTACACCGTGCGGATATGGAACACCGACAGTTGCAGCAAGGTGCTGCCCGTAAAAATAAACATCTACGAACCGATGCAAAGCGTAAACCTCACCACCACACCCGCCACCTGCGGAGAAAACGATGGGGCGATAGCCATTGGCGCGGTTAACGGTGGGCAGGGTGCCTACCAGTACCGCATTGATGAAAACTGGATATCCAACCCCACATGGATTGGGTTTAGTCAACTGGCAGCCGGAGCGTATACCCTGAGCGTAAAAGACCAAAACAATTGCTATTTGCACCAGCCGTTTTCCATCGGTGAGGTAAACCCTGCAGAGGCGGCTTTTACGGCTAGCCCTTCGAGTGGCTACGCACCGCTGGCCGTCGATTTCATTAACCAAAGCAATGGCAGCAATAACTACCAGTGGTCGCTGGCAGACAGTGCAATCTACTCGTTTGATTTCAGCCACACGTTCGATAGCGCTGGCAGCTACCCCGTGCAACTGGTCTCGTGGTACAACCTACCGCATTGTGCCGATACTGCGTCCACCACAGTGGTGGTGCACCCCGAGCTGCCAGACTACAACCACACCATCGTTTTTCCCACAGATTACAACCCGCAGCACGGGCTGTACGCAGTAGAAACCACCAACATTGAGCGAATGGAGTGGCAGGTGTACAACGCCGTGGGCCAGCACATTTTCAGCAACACCGTAGAAACGTCGAACGGTTCCACCGCTTTGTGGGATGGTGGCGGCCACGCCCGTGGGTATTACTTTTTCAGAGCGCGCTATTGGGATTTGGAAGGCACGGAGCATTCTGGGCGAGGAAAAGTGTTGTTGATGCGATGAGTTTCTCAATGGTGCGTCTCAATGGTTAATTGTGAATTGTTAATGGTTAATGGGACTTCGTTGTAAATAAGTCTATTACGTTAAGTTTTAACTCCCGTTGTGAATGGTTTTTTCTCGCGAAGGCGCGACGCAGAATTTTGAATGATTAATGGCTGTACTCCCCTAAATAACGTTGACCGTTTTGGTTCATTATTCAATGCCCCACCGACGCTTGCGCGATGAAACCCGAAGGCCAAACCACTGTTGCTAACAACGGGCGCGATGGACTTCAGCTGTGGACGAGAAATTTCAAAGCAAAGGCTTAGTAAGACCGGGAAGTGACCGCAGGGAAAAACAGTGTGAGTGTGAGTTTTGAGTATTGAGGCGTTACGTTAGAGAAATTTTACTGAAAATGACGATTCGTTTTTTCTCTTCCATACTTTTTCCTTGATGAAAAAGTATTTCAAAAAATCCCCGCCAGTCGTCGGGGTTTAGTCTGACTAATTGCCTACAGTTCGGTCTTCAAAAAGACCTCCTGAGGCAAAACTTAGTCAATAACAAGATACCCTCCTCTGGGCGTTTGCTCTGCATGCCGACATAGCGAGCCAAAAAGCCACATTACTGGCTCGCTCAGTCGGTGATTTGATCGCTCTTGGTCAGAGCTGAGTCTCGGCCCAATCCAAAACGGTATTTCTGTTGTTCAAAGTGCAGCAAAAACCGAAACATTTTAAGACGATGCCAGTCAAAAATTGAACATCATGGCATCTCAAAAGTGGTCAACCTATATCAGGGAATGACTGTGTTAAAATCTCTTCCCTAGAATCATTTGTAAATGCGCTGCTCTCAGATTTCTCCAATTTTGCCCTAATGAAATCAACTTGAACTTGCTGTTTTCTAGCTTGCCTAATCAAATCGTTAACCAGCTCACTTTTACTCGTGTATTCTTTGCTTGCCAATTGTTCTTTTAACCAATCATCATTTGGCTTTGTGAACGTTATACTCTGCCTTGCCATAGTAAATTGCTTTGGTGTAAATATACACCACAAGTGCATCAATTACAAAATTAGCTGATGCTACAATCCATCTGGCTGAAAAACGAGAGTTAAGCATACAGGATACCTAAAAGCAGGCCAGAGGCCTGGTAATTTCCGCCAATACCCGTCAGGGTTTCAGGCCTAAATAAATCGCTCCAAAAACGCTGCTTTACGCTGTCGACTCACGGAAGATTGGGTGCCGTCGATCATTTCAACCGTGTTGTCGGCACGGTGAAAAGCGGTGACATGCCTAAGGTTTACCACCGTACTTTGGTGAATGCGAAAGAAACCAAACTCGTTGAGCAATCGCTCGTAATCGCCGAGGGTTTTAGTGGCGAGAATACGTTTACCATCGCGCAGAATAAAGTGCGTATAGTTCCGGTCACCCTCTAGCCGAATGATCTCTTCGATATCCAGCACCCGAAACCCTTCCATATTGGAAATGACCAACTTGCTAATCTTGCGGTCATCGCCATAATTCTCAATCAAAACTTTAAGCCGTTTTCGTGCATCGATACGATCCTCTGCAGACTTTTTGACAACAGCCTCTATCACCTCCCGCAGGGCACTAATTTTAATTGGCTTCATCAAGTACCCCATTGCACTGAACCGAAAGGCATTCACAGCGTACTGATCATATGCAGTTACAAACACCACTTCAAAATCCTTATTTTCAATCGCCTGAAGCAAATCAAAACCCGTTTCGCGATTCATTCGAATATCGAGAAAAACCAGTTCTGGTTTAAGGCGGGTAATCAGTTCAATTCCATCCGAAACAGAATCCGCTTCTCCCGCCACCTCAACTTTATCGGAAAAGTGGCGCTCAATCAAACTCCGCAGCATAAACCGCGCATCTTCCTCGTCGTCGATAATCAATGTCTGAATCATGCGGTAGTTGAAATGATAAATGTTACCTGAGTGCCGGCACCCGGACTGCTTTTAATTTCTACTTTATTTCCGAGACGTTGTTCGGTAATGGCAATGCCCTTCGAGCTGGATTTATTGCGGTCATCGGTATTCATCCCCATTCCGTTGTCGGCAATTTCGCATTGCAGACCTCCACTGTGGGGGGTGAGCTTAATCGTGATTTCTCCCTTCTGCTTTGTTGGAAGAATGCCATGCCAGATCGCATTCTCCACAAAGGGTTGAATCACCAGCGGAGGTACTTTGGTGTTCAACTGATCAATTTCCGGATCAACAGCGATGGAATATTCAATCCTATTGCGACTCCTCAGTTTTTCTAGCTCGAGGTACAATTGCAACGTTTCGAGCTCTTTGTGCAGACTGATACTGCTTTTATTGCTGTTCTCCAGTACGTTGCGCATAAGCGTCGAAAAATCGGCAATATATTCGTTGGCTTCATCGATATCTCCCTCTAGGTAGATGCGCTGAATACTGTTGAGCGCATTGAAAATAAAATGCGGATTCATTTGGGTTCTCAGTGCCCGGTGCTCCAGTTCGGCGGCTTTTTTCTGTTCGCGCAATTGATGCTGCCTGCGCATAAACCATCCGCCGCCAACCAACATGATAATCAGCAAAGAGAGTGAAACTGCAAGGTAGGTTCTGGCCCGAAGCGCATTGGTATTCCGGTCGAGCTCCAGTTCGCTCACTTTATTTTTCTCGGTCAATAGTTCGATTTGCTCCTGTTGACGCTCGAATTGATAGCGCCTTTCTACTTCGATTACCTTTTGAGCAGTCTCTTCGGAGTTGATTTTTTTCTCTAAGGCACTCATTTCTTTGTATGCCTGAAGCGCTTTGGGAAACTCTTCGAGGTTCTCGTGAATCGCAGCAATTAATTCGTACGCATTTCTGGTCATGGCTAAATCCTCAGAATGGCTGAGCAGGTTCAATGCGCGATTAGCCAACGTGAGCGCGTGGCGATTGTCTCCCTTTTCAATGTAGGTGTCAGCACTTTGCAAAACTGACAACACCATGTTCGACGTATCGCGCATGGCAGAATAGCTTTGGTAATTTTCATCAAACAAGCGCAGTGCCTCGTCGTATCGTCCGGTTTCGATGTAGATGTTTCCCAAACTTGATTTGCTGGAAGCAATTGTGAGTGGCGAGTTCACCACTTTCTGAATGTGGAGCGCCCTGAGCAGAAAATGTTCGGCACTATCAGGATAGCCCTGGTAATAGGCAACAATTCCCATTTGACTGAGCACGTGCGATGCACCTTTGTTGTCGTTATGCCGTTCGTAGAGGCTCAGCGCACTCCTGTAGTATTTGGAGGCCTCGCCAAACTGGCCCAGATTGGAATATAAAATAGCGAGGCCAGTATAGGCATCTGCCTCTCTACTTCGGTTTCCGATTTGTGCAAAATAGGTTTGGGCCTCCAGTAGGTGAACGACTGCCTGGTCATATTCGCCCGCTTTTTTCATATACCGCGAAAGCAACAGGAGGTAGATACCTTGTTCATCAACGAGGTTTTTGTGCGGGAGCATTTGTTCCATTTCGGTCAGAATGTTGCGCATCCTATCGAATTGTGAACTAAAATAAAATGCATCCGACAAATTCATCAGGGCATAAAATTTCCCCTTTGGGTAATTCAGGTCTTCAGATAACCTCAACTGTTCGTTAGCCCAATTGTAAGTCTCGGAGTAGTCGTGAATGGAACTTTTGGCCAACTCGTTAAGCAACCAAACTTTATTGGTGTCTTCATTGGCGATGCTCAGCTCCTGCATCAGGCTGTCGCGATGCCCCGAAGTATCCCCATAAACTGAGCTGCCACAGATTATCGCCATTAATATGATTAAAAACAGTTTTTGCAAAGGAGTCAGCTCATTTAGTTGCTACGAACTACGCGCAGCACTGTTTTTTCTCCCGATATTTTGATGAAGTAAATACCCGGGGCTAAGTGTTCGGTGTCAATCGCAATCCGAAATCCATTGCCTTGCAAGGTATGTACTATTTGGCCAATGGCATTGTGAAACTCAATCGATCGCGCACGGCTTTCTTCAAATTCGAGCACCAGCGAATTGCAGAATGGATTCGGGTAAATACGCGCCGCGTCGTTCACCTGATTATCGATTCCTGTGCAGGCATCTACCGTAACGAACTGCTCCGAACTTTGGCTGCATTCATTTTCGTCGGTGTAAGTATAGGTGATGAGATGTGTACCCAGCCCCGCTTCAGTTGGCGAGAACACATTGTCGGAAACTCCAGTTCCTGTATAAATACCACCTTCCGGAAGGCCTCCTGTCAAAGCAAAATCGTCGTAGCTATTACAGATTATTCCGGTATCAAGTTCGAATGTCACCACAGGAAGGGCGTGTGAGTCTACAATATGAGCACTGGCTGCCGACGAACCACAGTTGTTGACAGCAGACACAGTAATTGTTCCGCCGTTATTTCCGGCAGTAACATCAATAGAAGAAGTTGTACTGCTTCCAGTCCAGCCGTTGGGTAAAGTCCAAATGTAGGAAGATGCTCCGGCCACTTCGGCAATAGAGAAGGTGCTCTGATCACCGGTGCAGAAAACATTATCGCCACTGATTGTTCCAGGTTGATTTGGTGCGCTATCCACACTTACCGTTAGCGATTGTGCCGCTGATGAACCGCAGTTGTTGACGGCAGAAACGGTGATGGTTCCACCGTTATTTCCGGCTGTAACATCAATAGAAGTTGTTGTACTGCTTCCTGTCCAGCCGTTGGGCAAAGTCCAAGTGTAGGAAGATGCTCCGGCCACTTCGGCAACAGAAAAAGTGCTCTGGTCACCGGCACAGAAATTAGTATCCCCACTGATTTCTTCGGGTGGATTTGGCGCGCTATCCACACTTACCGTTAGCGATTGCGCCGCAGACGAACCACAGTTGTTGACAGCAGACACAGTAATTGTTCCGCCGTTATTTCCGGCAGTAACATCAATAGAAGAAGTTGTACTGCTTCCAGTCCAGCCGTTGGGTAAAGTCCAAATGTAGGAAGATGCTCCGGCCACTTCAGCAATAGAAAAAGTGCCCTGATCACCAGC
>CAZARI010000048.1:0-18399 GCA_964487545.1 uncultured Cryomorphaceae bacterium | reverse complement strand
ATTTCATCCATGCCACAAACGGACAACGCGTTGCCAAAGCTAAGGTGGTGGTGCAGTAGAAGAGGGAATATAAAGCAAAAGTTTAAATGCGGAGTGATGTCCCTCCACCCCTCACCCTCCACTCTTTACCGTTAACCTTCAACCGCCCCCCGTTCACCTCCCACCTCTCACCTCACATCCACACAAACATTCTTCGGCTCAGTAAAAAACCGCAGTGCTTCCCAGCCGCCTTCACGGCCCATGCCAGAGTTTTTCATTCCGCCAAAAGGCGTTCTTAAATCACGGACAAGCCAGCAGTTAATCCACACAATTCCGCTTTCGAGCTGGTCGGCCACGCGGTGTGCCCGTTGTAAATTATTTGTCCAAACGGTGGCAGAAAGGCCATACTCGGTGTCATTTGCCATCGCAACGACTTCCGCTTCAGAGTCAAAAGGGAGCAGTGTTACCACGGGGCCGAAAATTTCCTCGCGGTTGGTACGGCATTGTTGGGGTAATCCGGCAATAATAGTCGGCTCCATAAAATAACCACCCGCCAGCTTTCCGGGCATGTGAATTCGGTTTCCACCGGCCAAAACTTCACCGCCTTCTGCTTTTGCAATTTCAATATGTTCCAGCACCTTGTTTAGATGCGCTTCTGAAACCAACGCACCCATTTTGGTCTCGTCCAGTGCCGGATCGCCGACACGCAGTTTTTTGGTTTTTTCGACAAAGGCATCAACAAATCGGTCGTAAATGGAACGCTCAATAAAGATGCGTGATCCACACAGGCAAATCTGGCCTTGGTTGGCAAACGACGATCGCATGGTGGTAGAGAGCATTTGGTCGAAGTCGCAGTCGGCAAAGATGATATTAGGGTTTTTTCCGCCGAGTTCCAGAGAAAGCTTTTTAAACATGGGCGCTGCAACGGCCGCAATTTGGGCTCCGGTTTTCGTTCCGCCGGTAAATGAAATCGCCTTGATGTCGGGATGACGGACGATGGCCTCGCCCGCTCGGTGACCATATCCGTGCACCACGTTGAGCACTCCAGCGGGTAATCCGGCTTCATCGCATAGACGGCAAAGCAGATACGCGGTATATGGAGTAACTTCCGAAGGTTTTGCCACAACGCAATTGCCAGCGGCTAGTGCCGGAGCAATTTTCCAAGTAAACAGATAAAGAGGTAGGTTCCACGGCGAAATACATCCGATCACGCCGATCGGTTTGCGGGTCGTATAATTGATGGCCTGGCCCGGCATGTGGTGCGATTCGGATGCGAAATGCGTAATGGCTGTGGCAAAAAAGTCTATGTTGCTCGTAGCGCGTGGAATATCTACCGCGCGGGCCAAACTTACAGGCTTGCCATTGTCCTTCGATTCGGCAGCAGCCAGTTCTGCTAAGTTTTCGTCAATCAATGTTGCCAGTCGCCGAAGAATTCTCGCGCGCTCCTCGACAGGGGTGGACGACCAAACGGGAAAAGCTTTCTTTGCTGCATCGGTGGCCAGAGCGATGTCGCGCCCATCAGAATCAGGAATCAAACCATAAACTTGTCCGGTGGCAGGTTCGTAATTGTCAATATATTTACCGGAAAGTGGTTCGTTAAATTGACCGTTGATATAATTGAGTATATTTTCCATTCAGGCCCCGGGTTTGATGGGATAAAAGTACACAAAGCCCATAAAAAAGAAAGAGGGCCGTTAGCCCTCTCCCTTTTCATTTGATGCGAAATAGATTAAACCAAAATCAATTGTTGAGAATTGTGGTTTTGTTGAGTGATTCAAAATTACGCCCAATTACCTGATACATATGTTAATGGGTGGTTAATGGATGTTAATTATAGTTAACCCTTTATTGCAGCGGTGCTTATCGATTAAATTTGGAATGTGAAGAAGCAGTTTATCAAATGGCTGGTAGGGTTAATTAGTGTGGCACTGATTGGGTTAATCACCATCCAGTTTTACTGGATTCGCAACTCTGTTGAGCTGCGAAACGCACAGTTCTCGTTTGGTGTTAGAAATACGCTGACGCGCGTGGCCAGTCAGCTCGAAACCATCGATACGCACAACCGCATGCTTCGTCAAGGTATTGAAAAAGAGTGGCTGATGAGTTCCGACTCGGTGTTGATGCGGCAGTTTCACACCACAGCAACGGCTGCCGTGGATACGGTGTGGGTGCATCAACAGGGCGAACTACGACCCATTGAAATCACGAACGAGCGCTATCGCGGAATGGTGCGCGACGAAATGGGTCCGTATCACAGCGACGCGCTCGACATGAGTCTGCACGCCGACTCCTCCTACACCCACACTTCAGGCTGGTCGCAACAAAGCACCATGCAGTTGCTCGAGGAACTGTTTTCGGGGTACCTGGCATTTAATATCCGCGAACCGATAGAAAACCGCGTGGATCACCAGGTGCTCGATTCGTTGTTGCGCCTCGAACTTCGCGACCGAGGAATTGAAACTGGTTTTGAGTTTGCCGTGCTAAACTCTTTTGAGCAGCCCGTGGTGGCCAGCACTTCCGATCAGGCGGTGCTTCAGAACATCTCTCAGAGCATATACCAAACGCGGCTTTTTCCTAATGATTTTTTTCAGGAGTTGAACTACCTCAACGTGTATTTTCCAAATCAGCGCGGTTATCTTATTGAAACCATGTGGGAAATGTTGGTGACGGCCGGAATTTTCATCTTGATCATTATCTTGACTTTTGCCTATACAATCAGAACCATTGTGTGGCAGAAAAAGGTTTCTGAAATTAAGAACGACTTCATCAACAACATGACCCACGAACTTAAAACGCCCATCTCTACCATTTCGCTGGCGTGCGAGGCACTGGGCGACCCCGACCTGAATAAAAACCAGACACGTGTAGAGAATTTTGTGCGGATGATTCGCGACGAAAATAAACGGTTGGGGGTGCTGGTAGAAAACGTGTTGCGCAGTGCTGTCCTCGACAAAGGCGAAATGGCTATCAAGGCCGAACCAATCGATATGAAGACAGTGATAACCGACGTGGTGAACAATAGCCAGATACAGGCCTCAAAGCGCGATGGTGAAATTATTGTGAATTTAAAGGCCGAAAATCACGAGGTGGAAGGCGATAAAATTCACCTCACCAATGTAATCTACAATCTGATAGACAACGCGATTAAATACACGCCGAGTCAGCCACTGATTGAAGTCAGTACACAAAGTAAACCCGGACATTTGGTCGTTAGCGTGAAAGACAACGGAATCGGGATTTCGCGTGAAAACCAGAAAAAGGTCTTTGACAAACTATATCGCGTGCCCACCGGAAATATTCACAACGTGAAAGGTTTTGGACTTGGGCTCAGTTATGTGAAGAAAATTATCGACAAACACCACGGAAAAATTACCGTACAGAGTGAATTAAAAAAAGGAAGTACCTTTAATTTGTATATTCCACATCGTTATGAGCGCAAAGAATAGAATCAGATTACTACTAGTAGAAGACGATCCCAATTTGGGTAGTTTGCTAAATGAATATCTCGAGGCAAAGGGTTTTGAGGTGGATCACCGCAAAGACGGCGATGAAGGGCTAAAGGCCTTTTCGCAAAATCAGTATGACTTTATCATACTCGACGTGATGATGCCGCTGAAGGATGGTTTTACCCTGGCACGAGAAATCCGAAATGTCGACAAACAGGTGCCGATATTGTTTCTCACCGCCAAATCGATGAAGGCCGACACCCTGAAAGGCTTCGAGATTGGTGGCGATGATTATGTTACCAAGCCGTTTAGCATGGACGAACTGCTGGTGCGCATCGACGCTATTCTGCGACGGTCGGGAAATGCACGTGATACCGAAGAAAAAACCGAATACGATATTGGAAAGTATCATTACAACCACCTAACCCAACGGCTGGAGTTCGAAGACGAAACCGTGAAGCTAACCACCAAAGAAAGCGAATTGCTTTATCTGCTTTGCAAGAACATGAACGGTATAATGGAGCGCAATTTTGCCTTGAATGCCATTTGGGGAGATGACAATTACTTTAACGGCCGAAGCATGGATGTTTATATCGCCAAGCTGCGCAAACACCTTTCGCGCGACAACAGCATCGAAATTGTAAATGTTCACGGCCGTGGATTCAAGCTGCTGGTGAATCCTTAAAAAGTCAACGGTAAAAAATCAACTTAAAGAGACCCGGTTCTTCCGCCGTCAACTGGAAGATTAATGCCGTTGATATAACTCGCCGCTGGAGAGGCCAGAAAAGCCACTGCAGCACCAATTTCGTGCGGCTGAGCCACGCGCTTCATCGGCACCGCATCCGACATCATTTTTAACACCTCTTCGGTAGTCAAGCCGGTTTGGTTTGATTTGTCCGACATAATGTTCTGCAAGCGTGATGTTTGAGTTGCTCCCGGCAATACGTTGTTTACCGTGATATTGTACTCTCCCAGTTCATTGGCCAGGGATTTTGCCCAATTGGCAACGGCTCCGCGAATAGTGTTTGAAACTCCCAGTCCGTGCAGGGGCTGCTTCACCGAGGTGGAAATGATATTGATGATTCTGCCGTACTTCGCGTCGCGCATTCCGGGCACACAGGCCTGAGCAAGAATGTGATTGCAAGCCAGGTGGTTGGAAAAAGCTTGTTGATAAGCCGCTAAATCTGCATCGATGGCTTTTCCGCCTGGAGGTCCTTCCATATTGTTCATCAACACGTGAAACACATTGCCTTTTTCGAGATAGTCTAACACCCGCCGCTTCAGTTCTTGCGGTCGCGTAAAATCGGCCACAATGTAATCGTGTGATTGTCCTGACGACTTTGGAAGCATCTTGAGTACGCTTTTCAGCTTTTCTTCATTTCTGGAAATGAGGGTCACCGATGCTCCGAGTGATGCAATTTCGATGGCAGATGCCTTGCCGATTCCCTGGGTGCTACCAGCCACCAGAGCGCGTTTACCTTTCAGATTTAAGTCCATTTTTAGCAGTTTGCGGTAAAGATGCAGAAAATTAGTGTGGAGAAAAATGCATTTGTTGATTCCGCTGACGCACGGCTTCAAAAGTCACTACAGCAGTGGCAACCGACACATTGAGCGAGTCGATTGCACCGTGCATGGGAATGATGATATTGGCATCGGATTGTTGTGTCCAAGTAGCCGATAAACCAGTGGCTTCAGTGCCCATCACTATGGCCGAAGGTATTGTGAAATCAACCGTTACGTAAGGCTGTGCCGCTTCCAGATGGGTGCACAGTATCTGAATGTTTTGCGCCTTCAGCCAGTCAACGGCTATTTGACTTTCGGCAGCAGCCAATTGGCAAGTAAAAACAGTGCCGATGCTCGACCGAATGACGTTGGGGTTGTAGAAATCCACAAGCGGGTCGCACACAATTACGGCCTCCACACCGGCTGCGTCTGCCGTGCGCAGTAACGCTCCGAGATTGCCCGGTTTTTCTATGGACTCTACCACCAACAATAGCGGATTTTCCGAAAGTTTTAATTCACTTAGGGTATGGCTCAACGTTTTAAATACCGCCACTACCCGAGAACCCGCTTCACGAACGGCCAATTTTGAGAACACGCCTGCGCTAACGGGCAATAGTTTCTGTTCGGTAATGCCGATGCTTATGAAGGTTTCGGCTGCGATTTGCTCGGGATTAAAAAACACGCTCTCGGGTTCGTATCCGGCATGAATTGCCAATTCAAACTCTCGCCATCCTTCCAGTAAAAAGCGTTTTTCTCTTTTCCTGTCGCGCGATTTTTTGAGCGCAACGGCCTGTTTCACTTTTGGGTTTTGCGTGCTGGTGATAACCGGGTGCATAAGGTGCAGATGGATGTTTTATTAAGTGGAATTTAGCCTTTTTTGAGTTTAAAATGATCGAAAATTGTTGGGCTAAAAAGGGAGAATGGTCTCATCCGTTTTTTCGGGTCAAACCACAATATTAACAATCCGACCCGGCACCACAATCACTTTTTTTGGTGTTTTCCCTTCCAGGTATTTCGCGCTTTGGTCATAACTCAAAACCGCATCTTCAACCTGTTTTTGATCCATGTCAAGCGGGAGTTCCAGTTTGAAGCGCATTTTGCCGTTGAAGGAAACCGGATATTCAAAGCGGTCTTCTACCAGATAATCCTCATTAAAAACTGGCCAGGCCGCACTGGTGATACTTTCGGAATGACCAAGCTTTTCCCATATTTCTTCGGCAAAGTGCGGAGCGTATGGCGAGAGCACAATCATCAGCGGTTCGATAATGTCGCGTTTGTTGCACTTCAAATCGGTGAGTTCGTTCACGCAGATCATCAGCGTGCTGACCACCGTGTTGTACGAATGTCGCTCAATGTCGTCAGTTGCTTTTTTGATGGCCTTGTGCAGTGCTTTGAATTCAGCCTTTTGCGGCAGGTCATTGCTCACTGAAAATTCACCTTCCTTGGCATGAGTGAGACGCCATATTTTCTTCAAAAAATTATACACCCCGTTGATGCCTTTGGTGTCCCACGGTTTGCTTTGCTCCAGGGGTCCGAGAAACATTTCGTACATGCGCAAAGTGTCAGCACCAAACTGCTCAACCAACTCGTCGGGCGTTTGTACGTTGAATTTTGACTTGGACATTTTTTCGACCTCGTGGCCGCAGTAATAGTTACCGTCTTCGGCCAGCACAAATATTGCGTCGGCAAATTCAGGATTCCATTTTCTAAAGGCTTCAATATCCAGTTTGTCGTTGTCAACCAGACTGATGTCGACGTGTAATCGCTGTGTGTTAAATTCGTGACGTCGCTCTGCCGAAACAAACCGATGCGACTCAATATCGCGGTACACAAAACTACTCCTCCCCAAAATCATTCCCTGATTGATGAGTTTTTTAAAGGGCTCATCAAAGGAGATATGGCCCATGTCATATAGAAACTTGGTCCAGAACCGGGCATACAGCAAATGTCCAGTGGCGTGTTCTGAACCGCCAATGTATAAGTCCACCTGTTTCCAGTAATCGGTTTTCTCTCGCGAGGCAAAAGTTGTTTCGTTGTGCGGATCCATGTAGCGCAGAAAATACCAACTGCTTCCGGCCCAACCGGGCATGGTGTTGTGCTCCATGCGGTCGCCTTCAAAAACGTTCCAGCTCGCACGCGATGCCCGCGCCAATGGTGGCTCACCGCTTTCAGTGGGCAGATACTTATCAACTTCGGGCAGTTCAACCGGCAACTGATCGTCCGGAATTAAATGCGGAATATCGTCTTTATAGTACACCGGAAAGGGTTCTCCCCAGTATCTTTGGCGGCTGAAAACCGCATCGCGCAAACGGTAGTTAATTTTACCCCGACCAATGCCTTTTTCTTCGAGTTGCTCGATGGCTGCGGGAATGCCTTTTTCGGTCGACATTCCGGTAAGAAAACCCGAGTTAATCAACTTCACTTGCTGGTCATCGCAGGCCTTTTCGCTGATATCCATCCCTTCGAATATGGCGGGAATTTCAATTTCATATTTCTTTGCAAAATCCATATCTCGCTGATCACCGGCGGGTACAGCCATGATAGCTCCGGTGCCGTAGCCGGCCAGCACGTAATCTGCAATCCAAATCGGAATGGGTTTTCCGGTAAACGGATGCAGCGCAAACGCTCCAGTAAATTGTCCGGTGACGTGTTTCACATCGCTCTGGCGGTCGCGTTCGGTTTTAGTGGCGGCTTCAGTAATATACGTCATCACCTTGCCGCGGAATTGATCGGTGGTGATTTGTAGTACCAATTCATGTTCGGGGGCCAACACCATAAACGACACACCGAAAATGGTGTCGGGTCGTGTGGTAAATACTTCCAGCTTATCGGTATGATTCTCCAATTCAAACCAAATCGAAGCGCCTTTGGATTTTCCAATCCAGTTTCGTTGCATCTCTTTTATCGGTTCGCTCCAGTGGATGGTGTCGAGATCATCAAGTAGACGCTGCGCATAGGAGGTGACGCGCATACTCCACTGACGCATGCGTTTTTGAATCACCGGATGTCCACCGCGTTCAGAACGGCCGTCTTTTACCTCGTCGTTGGCCAGCACTGTACCCAACGCCGGACACCAGTTCACCATGCTTTCGGCGAGATAGGTGAGGCGGAAGTTCATCAAGATGAGTTGTTTTTGCTTTTCGTTCAGGCTCTTCCAGTCTGTGGCGGTAAATTCTCCCGAAAAGTATTGGCCAAAAAGGGGAAAGTCCTGGGTCGAAATTTCTTTCCACCAATCAAGATCGCAGTGGACGTTGACATTGTAGCTCCCGTTTTGCTCAAACTTTGCGATCAGCGTTTCAATGGGTTCGGCGCGGTTGGTGTCATTATTATACCATGCGTCAAAGAGTTGTTTGAAAATCCATTGGGTCCAGCGGTAATATTTGGGGTCGGAAGTGCGCACCTCACGATCCCAGTCGTAGTTGAATCCGAGCCGGGAGAGTTGCTCCTTATAGCGGGCAATGTTGTTTTCAGTGGTTATGGCCGGATGTTGACCAGTCTGAATGGCAAATTGTTCTGCCGGCAGTCCAAAGGAATCAAACCCAATCGGGTGCAGCACATTGTAGCCTTTGTGGCGCATGAATCGCGCGTGAATGTCCGAAGCGATATAGCCGAGCGGATGCCCAACGTGCAGACCCGTTCCGGATGGGTAAGGAAACATGTCCAGCGCATAGAACTTCGGTTTCGACGGATCTTCAGCTACCTTATAGGTTTGCCACTCTTTCCAGTACGCCTGCCATTTGCGCTCTATTTCTCTGTGCTGATAATCTTTCATGAGGGGGGTTAAATAGATGTATTACCCAATGTTTTTGCGGGTTGCGAAGTTAATAAATTTAGGGTGGTGGTTAGGCAGAGCCGGCAATCATTTGTTACTTTAGCGCGACTCTAAGGGTATGAAGGATAAATACGCCAAAAGAAGAGCCCGAAGCTCTGCTGCCAGTACGATTATCGGAATTGCACTGGTGCTTTTTATGATTGGTTCGTTGGCATTGTTGCTATTCAACGCACGCCAACTGTCGATCTATGTTAAAGAAAATATTCAGGTGCAAGTGTTTTTGAATGAAGACTCGCGCGAGGTGGATATGATTCAACTCAAAAAAACCATCGACGTAGCGCCCTACCCGAAAGAAACACGTTTTGTAACCAAAGAAGAAGCAGCTCAGGTGCTACAGCAAGAGCTGGGCGAAGATTTTATCGCGTTTCTCGGTTTCAACCCACTGCTGCCCAGCATCGATATCCGTCTCAATGCCGACTATACACACCCCGATAGCATTCAGTGGATTGCTGCTGATTTGCAACAAAATCCGCTGGTGCACGAGGTGGCCTACAGCCCGGATTTGATTCAGCAGGTGTACGAAAATGTCAATAAAATCAGCGTGATTCTGCTCGTTTTTAGTGGGCTGTTACTATTAGTGGCCATTGCATTAATCAACAACACCATTCGATTGTCGATGTATTCGCGCAGGTTTACCATTCGCAGTATGCAACTGGTGGGAGCTACACCGTGGTTTATCCGTCGGCCATTTATCTGGCAGGGCATGGTCAATGGGTTTTATGCCGCAGTGATCGCTTCGGGAATGCTCGCAGCATTGATATACATTGCTCAGCGCGAAATTCCTGAATTCTTTGAGCTGCAGGATCTGGAAACATTCCTGCTTGTTTTCGCAGTGGTGCTAATCACCGGAATTTTATTATCGCTCATTTCAACTATGCTGGCTGTTGGACGATACCTGCGTCTTAAACTGGATGATCTGTATTAACCACTTTGTTAAATCAGCTTGAACTTTATACTTTTACCCCATGACGACAGAAGAACGAAAAGATGAATTTGCATTTACCAGAGAAAACTACACCATTCTGGGGGTTGGGCTGCTTTTGCTGGTTATTGGGTATGTGCTGATGATGGGCGGTGGAAGCGACGATCCAAATGTCTTTAGCGAAGAGATTTTCAGCACCCGCAGAATTACGGTTGCGCCTATCGTGGTGTTGGCAGGTTATGCCGTGGTATTGATAGCCATCATGAAAAAAGGCCGGTGAGTCAAAGGCGATATTTAAGTGTGCTCTTCTAAATTTTCTTCATGGATATATTGACAGCCATCATCCTTGGCATTGTTCAGGGCTTGACCGAATTTTTGCCCGTGAGTAGTAGCGGCCATCTCGAAATCGGAAAAGTCCTGCTCGGCGATAATAGTTTGCCCGAAGAGAGTTTGATGTTTACCGTGGTGGTGCATGCCGCAACGGCACTGAGTATCATCGTGGTGTATCGAAAGGATATTGCAGAAATTTTCAGTGGACTTTTTCAGTTTAAAGTCAACGAAGAATCACTCTTCGCTATGAAAATCATCATTTCGATGTTGCCCGCCGTATTCGTTGGGCTGTTATTCGAAAAGGAAATCGAACAGCTCTTTAGTGGACAGATACTGCTGGTGGGTGCTATGTTGGCTATTACCGGACTGTTATTGTTGTTGGCCGATAAGGCGACGAACACCGATAAACCAGTGTCACCTCGGAATGCATTTATTATTGGTCTCTCACAAGCCATTGCCATTTTACCCGGAATTTCTCGTTCGGGTGCAACCATTGCCACCTCCGTTTTGCTGGGTATTGATCGGGGCAAAGCAGCTCGCTTTTCGTTTTTGATGGTGGTTCCGCTGATCTTCGGAAAAATTGCAAAAGACATCCTTGATGGAGGCTTGACCGTGAGCAGCGGACAGTCGCCTCAATTAATAGCGGGCTTTATCGCGGCATTCATTTCAGGGGTAATTGCTTGTAAGTTGATGATAGCACTGGTAAAGAAAAGCAAACTCACTTATTTTGCGATATACTGTTTCGTGGTCAGTTTCGTGTGTATCGTTTATACCCTTATGTCTTAATTGTGATCGAGCCGACTACCGATCCCGCAAAACTCAATCCCGTTGAAGGTCAGTTACTGCTCGTCAACAAACCGTATCAATGGACTTCGTTTGATGTCGTTAACAAACTGCGATATCATATTAAAAAGGCCTACAAACTCAAAAAATTTAAAGTAGGACATGCCGGCACGCTCGATCCGCTGGCTACAGGATTGCTGCTGATCTGCACCGGAAAGAAAACCAAAGAGTTGCACTTGCTCACCGGACTCGACAAAACCTATACGGGTAGTTTCATAATCGGGAAAACCACCCCTTCGTTCGATTTGGAAACAGCAGTAGATGTGGAGTATCCTGTAGAACACATCACCGAAGAAATGATACACCAGACAGCAGCGGATATGACGGGCACTCAGGAGCAAATTCCGCCCATGTATTCCGCGAAAAAGGTGGACGGAAAAAGAGCATATAAAACCGCCCGCGTCGGCGGTGAACTTATACTCAAGGCCAACGCTGTTACGATTAGAGCGTTTGCAATCACCCACATCGAAATGCCCCGGGTGGATTTCAAAATAACTTGTAGCAAAGGCACATACATCCGTTCAATTGCTCGGGATTTCGGACAGCGTTTGAAAAGCGGCGCCTATTTATCGGCATTGATCAGGGTTTCATCTGGGCCCTATTCCCTCGATAGCGCTTTTGAAATTGAGGAGATTACGGCTCTTTTGGGTCGTGAGGCGGAGTAGTTATGAATTCAGGTCTTTTATGAGTATCTTTGCAGGCCCTAAATTTTGGATTAAATTCCCGCAAAAACATGAAACTCTCGCAATTTAAATTTAAACTACCTCAAGAACTTATAGCAAAATATCCCGCAGAAAACCGCGACGACTCGCGATTGATGGTTCTGCACAGAGATAGCGGCGAGATCGAACACAAGAAGTTCGGTGATATCATCGACTACTTCGAGGAGGATGATGTTTTCATTTTGAACAATACCAAAGTGTTTCCAGCACGACTCTTCGGAAATAAAGAAAAAACCGGAGCAAAAATTGAAGTTTTCCTTTTGCGCGAACTCAACCGCGAAAGCTTGTTGTGGGATGTGCTTGTAGATCCTGCAAGAAAAATTCGCATCGGAAACAAACTCTATTTCGGCGAAGACGACTCTCTGGTAGCTGAAGTGATCGACAACACTACCTCGCGCGGAAGAACGCTGCGTTTCCTGTTTGATGGCTCTTATGATGAATTTAAGAAAACCATGATGTCGTTGGGAGAAACCCCCATCCCAAAATATCTCGATCGCCCCGCCGAAGAGACCGACGTAGATCGGTATCAAACCGTATTTGCTAAAGAAGAGGGCGCGGTGGCCGTTCCCACTGCTGGCCTGCACTTTAGTAAGTCCCTGCTGAAAAGACTCGAACTCAAAGGAGTAAATTTTGCTGAAGTAACACTACATGTGGGCCTCGGAACATTTCGTCCGGTTGAGGTGGAAGACCTGACCAAACACAAAACCGATTCTGAACAACTCATTATTACACAGAATGCTGCCGAAGTGGTTAATCGTGGAATTGATGAGAAACGACGCGTTTGTGTAGTAGGCACCACCGCCATGCGCGCCATTGAAACCTCGGTATCTACCGACGGACATCTTAAGGCGTATGAAGGCTGGACCAATCGATTTATTTTTCCGCCCTACGAATTCAACATCCCCAACGCCATGATCACCAACTTTCACGCTCCGGAATCAACCCTGCTCATGATGGCGGCAGCGTTTGGTGGTTACGACAAGGTGATGAATGCCTACAAAGTGGCCATCAAGGAGAAGTACAACTTCTTGGTATATGGCGATGCCATGCTTATCATTTAATAGATGAAGGCAACCGGTAAATCGCGGGCAACCATTATCGTTGCCGGAGGAGCCGGTTTCCGGATGGGAACCACCATTCCCAAGCAGTTTCTATTGCTGGCCGGCGAACCGGTACTGGCGCACACCCTTCGGACTTTTCACCACTTTGATTCGACCATGCGGATTATTCTCGTTCTGCCAAAAGAACACCTGGATTTGTGGCGAGAACTGGTCAAACAGGTTGATTTGCAGGTTGATTTCGACTTGGTGGCAGGGGGCGAAGAACGCTTCTTTTCTGTGCGCAATGCAATTGAAAATCTGGGTGATGAAGATTTAGTGGCCATTCACGACGGTGTGAGGCCCCTGGTTTCACAAAGCACCATTCAACGAACGTTTGAATCAGCCGAAATGCACGGAGCAGCAGTTCCGGTTGTTGCCGTGGTAGATTCGCTCAGGCAGGTCTTTGATCATTCCAACCAACAGGTGGACAGGACAAGCTTCGTGCGTGTGCAAACGCCTCAGTGTTTTCGTGCCGATTGGCTTCGGAAAGCCTATCAACAGCCGTTCAGTAAATCGTTTACCGACGATGCCTCAGTCGTAGAGAAACTGGGTCACCGAATTCACTTGGTGGAGGGAAATAATGAAAACCTGAAAATCACTGGCCCCGAAGACTTGCGGATCGCAGACGCATATATGGCTAAATAATTCGCCGTAAATTTGTTATCCGAATGATGAAAAAAGATCTCAGAAATACCGCTCCCAACGAATTGGCCGAGTTTCTTACCGCTCACGGCGAAAAAGCATTTCGCGCAAAGCAGGTGCACGAGTGGCTCTGGAAAAAATCAATACAATCCATTGCGGAGATGACCAATCTTTCGGTGAGTACCAGAAATCTACTCAGCGAACATTTCGAAATTCGTCCGGTAACGGTCGGTGAGCGACAAACCAGCAGCGATGGAACCATAAAGTATGGTTTCAAATTGCACGACGGATTTGTGGTGGAAGGCGTGATGATTCCGACTACCAATCGTACCACAGCATGTATATCTTCACAAGTGGGGTGCAGTTTATCGTGTAAATTCTGCGCTACTGGTCGGCTAAAACGCGAACGCAACCTGCGTGGCGATGAGATATTCGATCAAATTTCAATAATCGCACGCGATGCCGAATTGTTTTCGGGAAAACCATTGTCAAATATCGTCTATATGGGCATGGGCGAGCCGCTACTCAATTACAGCGAAATGATGGAGTCTATCCGATTGATTACGCTGCCCGACGGACTCAATATTTCGCCCCGACGAATTACCGTTTCCACTGCCGGAATCGCCAAAATGATTCGACGATTGGGCGATGATCAGGTGAAGTTCAATCTGGCCCTTTCGCTGCATGCTGCAAACGACGAGAAGCGGAACAAGATCATGCCAATCAACGAGCAAAATTCCCTCGAATCGCTGGCAGAAGCGTTGCGGTATTTTTATTCGGCAACCGGAACCCGCGTCACCTATGAGTACATCATCTTTAAAGGCTTTAATGATGAAATAGAAGACGCACGTGAACTGGCCGGGTTTTGCCGACATGTTCCCTGCAAAGTCAATATCATTGAGTATAATCCCATCGACGACGGCGAGTTTGAACAAGCCAGCATTGAAAAGGTAGATGCTTTTGCCGCCTATCTCGAGTCGCAAAATATTATTGTCAATATTCGTCGCAGCCGCGGAAAAGATATCGATGCCGCCTGCGGGCAGCTCGCCAATAAAAACGGGGTTATATCTTAAGCCTGGAGAGTTTTAACTGCCAGTAAATTAGGAGTAGTGGGTCATAGACACGTGAAAAAAACGTATGCACTTTTGGATTCGGGCAACCGGCAAAAACTAGAGCAATTTGGCCCTTATATATTGATTCGTCCCGAGCCTGCTGCCTATTGGCTGCCGCGCATGACCCCCGCAGAATGGCGACAAATGGCATGGGCCCGTTTTGTTCCCGACACCAGAAAGCAAAGTGGTTTGAACCGAGGCGGGAAATGGGAACACTTTCAATCCATTCCCGAAAGTTGGCCCGTATGGTTCGAGATCGGCCACATAAAGTTGCAGTTTTTAATTACGCCTTCTCCATTCGGACATGTTGGGCTGTTTCCCGAGCAACTCGATAACTGGAATTTCATCTCATCAAAGCTTAAAAAGGCGCCGTCACCATTGCCCAAGGTGCTTAATATCTTTGCATATACCGGAGCAGCTTCGGTGGTGGCAAGGGCGGCAGGAGCAGATGTTATTCACGTTGATTCGTCGCGGTCGGTGCTTCGTCAGGCACGGCAAAACATGGAGATCAATGGGCTCAGTGGGATTCGTTGGGTATATGAAGATGCATTTAAGTTTGTGCATCGAGAGCAAAAACGTGGTCGGTACTATTCAGGAATTATCATGGATCCACCACCGGCAGGTCGGGGCCCATCGGGAGAGCGATGGAAATTATCTGAGCAGCTCGATTCGCTGCTCACGCTGTGCGATGCCATCCTCGAACCCAAAAATGCATTTCTTGTGTTTAGCTTCTATGCGGTTGATTGGTCTCATCAGGACGTTAAATCTCAGGTAGCACAAAGAATGCGAGGCAAAGTAAGTTCCGGCAATTGTATGCTTCCAAATCCAGTCTCAAAAAAAAGCCTCGCACTTGGGTCGTTTGTTAGGGTGGATCGGTAGATGAAAATGCCCCATTCGTCGAAAACGACTGTCGAATCTATGATTTTTTAGGAAGTTTGGTGTCTGTATAGAAACCAAAACCTGAGTAAACCAAATTCAATGAAAAACTTCAACCTGCTGTTAGCCGGGCTAATGCTCGTTTTTGTCATTCCTGTTCACGCCCAAATTAGTCAAGGCGGATCACCCAATAGCCAAACTCGAGCACTATCGCTCGATGATGTACCAACAACTCAACTTCCGGCATTAGATCTGGAAGTAGTCATTGCCGAGGACAGCGAAGACGAAAAAGCTGGAAATTTCCCGAGAATCGGTCGCGTTGCGTCCGTTGACCTAACTCCCGAAAATGCCGGAGCGTGGACTGAATTACAAGATGGCGGCCGCCTTTGGCGCGTAGCATTAAAGTCGCGTGATGCAAAGGGGCTTTCGGTTCAGTTTTCGGAGTACAATCTAACAGATGGTGCACAACTCTTTATCTATACACCTGACTTTTCGCAGGTGATCGGTGCATTAACTTCTTTTAATAATACCGAGTCCGGGGTTTTCAGCACCCAGCTCATTGCTGCCGATGAAATTATTGTAGAATATTACGAGCCTATTCCTGTTGATGGAAAACCGTTTCGCATCGACGGCTTGCTACACGCCTACCGCATGATACCTGAAGCCCCGTCGGCTAATCGTGAATTTGGCGATTCTGCCGGCTGTCAGGTGAATATCAACTGCACCGAAGGAAGCAACTGGCAGGACGAAAAGCGCGGTGTGGTGCGAATCCTGGTTTTTGAAGGACAGTATGCAGGATGGTGCAGCGGATCATTGGTCAACAATACCGCTCAGGACTGTTCGCCCTACGTGCTTACTGCGCTGCATTGTGGACTGAATTCTACCACCTCAAACTATAACCAGTGGGTTTTCTATTTCAATTATGAATCGTCTGGATGCGCTAATGGATCACAGTCGCAGGTGCCCAATAATACCATGAGCGGATGTGCCAAAATTGCCAGCAGTAATGATGGCGGTGGCGACTACGGTTCTGATTATGTGCTGGTAGAGCTGAATAATAATGTTCCTCAATCGTACAACGCATACTACAACGGCTGGCGACGGAACAATGTGGGTAGCTCTTCGGGCGTAAGTATTCACCATCCTTCAGGCGACATCAAGAAAATATCAACTTACAACAGCAGCCTTTTATCTACCTCTTGGGGAGGTGTTGCTTCAAATACACACTGGGTGGTTTACTGGAATTCAACCTCCAATGGACATGGAGTAACCGAAGGCGGTTCTTCCGGTTCGCCAATTTTCGACAACAACGGATACATCATCGGAACGCTCACCGGTGGAAGCTCCTTTTGCTCTGCGCCCAACTCGCCCGACCTGTATGGTAAAATGTCTTATCACTGGAACTCCAATCCAGGTGACAATCTCAGCAATTATCTCGATCCGGAAGGCACTGGGGCCACATCACTGGGGGGCACTTATGCGCCCTGCGACAGTTCTAACCCCGATCCCGATCCGGAGTGTGATGCAGGAACCATTGCCGCTCCGCTCAATCAGCAAATCTGCCCAGATGAAACCGGTCTTTACCATGTGGACGGAGAAGAAATTCCGGCAGAAGGTGGTTTCGCACTTCAATTTTCTCCCGATGGCGGATCCGGCGGTCCCAATTCCACTTTTTCCATTTCGGTTAGTGCACTTCCCTTTTCATTCGATGCAGACTTGAATGGTATTCTGAGCTTTAATTCAATGCCACCGCTTTCGGGCCAGTGGATGGTGACCGGATATGCATTTACCGATCCGGAGAACCCTACCCAGAGCTATTGCAGCATTGTAGAAACTGATATAACCGTCAACTTCCTCTCGGCAGGAGATGCGGCCTGCGAAGGTTCTTCATCCGGTGATTGTGCAGCAGACATGCCTTATCCAATGGAAGACCCTTGTGTGGTGGTGGTAATAGAAGACGACGAGTATTGCTGCGAGGTGGAGTGGGACGATGTTTGTGAAAACGCCTATCTGGTTTGTACCGGTGAGATCTCAGATGACCAGCCTTGTACTGAGATTGGGCAGGGGCCATGGAATAACTTTAACTTGGAATTTGGTGGCGCGCCGGCCAACGATGGCGAGGGGTGCCCAGTATACGAAATCACCGACTTTGAAATTTGGATGAGCGAGGCTTATGTCTTCGACAATGTGGTTGGGGGCACTTCATATACCTTTAGTCACTGTAATGGTAATAACGCTGGTTCGTGGATACCTGATTACACCGTTGTAGCCTTGGCTTCTGGAACCATTGATGCGTTTGGTGCCGGCGACGGTGACGGCTGTTCGATTACATGGGTCGCATCAGAATCGGGAACCTACGTGGTAATCATCAACGAAGCTGGCAATTGTGGAGGAGCTTCGGAGGAAGCAAACGGTCACCCGGCCATTACCTGCAACGATATTTCAACCGCAGTTAACGACATCGATGCCGTGCAGGTGAGTATCTTCCCCAACCCGAATAATGGTCAGTTTGCCATTACCTTGCAGGGTAAAGGTGGTTTGGCCGAGGTTGATGTGCTCGAAATAAGTGGCAAACTAATCAGCCATCAAACGGTTCATTTCAACACTGGGTCGGTAGTGAATATCGATCTGGAGCACGTCGTCCCAGGAATGTATTTTGTGCGTGTATCGGTAAACGAATCGGTTATCGTGAACAGAATTGTAGTGCAATAGCAAACCATAGTTCCTCAATAGTTAAAATCCCCGGTGCCGTTGCATCGGGGATTTTTGATATGGTTGGCTTTTCACCGCGAAGGCGCAGAGGACGCAGGGGGTTCTTTGTTGTTTGTTTTTTGATTACAAAGACAGTTCATTCTTCAACCCACAAAAAAGCCCGTACACTAGTACAGGCTTCTTGATAAAGTGGAGACTACTCCGGCATTCACGGAGTGACCTTCCCGATGCCTATCGGGACGCTCTGCCCGCTGATCTAATCCACAAAAAAGCCCGTACACTAGTACAGGCTTCTTGATAAAGTGGAGAATACTCCGGCATTCACCGGAGTGACCTTCCCGATGCCTATCGGGACGCTCTGCCCGCTGATCTAATCCACA
>CAZARI010000047.1:0-20039 GCA_964487545.1 uncultured Cryomorphaceae bacterium | reverse complement strand
GATAGGTTCCCCATAATTGTTCTCCATCAGAAGTAAACCGACTGACAAATGCCACTAAAACATCCGGTGAATTTTCCATAAAAGCGCCTTCTGTTGCGATTCCATTAGCAGAACGCGAAGTCCCGACCACCACAAATGATCCGTCGGATAAAACTTTGAGATCATAAATATGATCGCTACCACTCCCTCCAAAGTAGGTAGCCCATTGTAGCTCTTTATCCTCAGAAATTTTTAATATGGTTCCATCCGAATCTCCACCACCATAAAAACTTTGGTGAGCAAGTGGTGTAGAAATACCAGAATTTGAAGAGCTGAATCCCGCCACTAGCGCGCCTCCATCTGGAGTAGCTACAACTGTATTTAAAAACTCTATTTCACTACCACCGAAATAGGACGACCAAACGAGTTCCTGATCGGTTTGGGATTTAACCCCAGTAGTGAAGAATAAGAAAAGTAAGAAAAAATAGGGGGTATAGTCTTTCATGGGGGATTGGGTTAGGTAGAAAAATATTTTAAATGTCCGGAGTAATTTTAACAATAACTCCGGACATTATTTATATTAAGTTAAACTATTGATTTTTAAACGTAGTAGCCGTTTTATAAGAACCATCTTCAAATTCGAAGCGGTGAATCAACAAGCCACTTGGCAATGGATCCCTAGTGATAACTTGATGATTCTCATTGTGTCCGTTGTTTAAGCTGTACTTACTCCCGTGTAGTTTTATGCCATTTGAATCGTACAAAGAATACTTTACTTCAAGATTGGCAAAAGCTTCCATGTTGATTTCAAAATCGTCTGAGATATGAGGCACAGGAAATATGGTGAAATCAAATAAATCTGCTAAGCTTACACTAAATTGTGTGTGATCTGAAATTTCAAAATAGGCTTCTGGCGTATAGGCCCCTAATCCTGTTCTTGATATTTCCATCCGGTATAATCCGGGTGCAAGCGTCACGGAAAATGGTACGAAGTCACCATTGCGATCAAAAAGATCCGAATTTCTTTTAGAGAACACTTGTGATACTCCATTAGTTCCATCAACAATTGAAAGTTGAATATGGTGGATTTCTTCCCAAATACTGCCACCGCCAGTTCCATTGCCTCCTCCATTCGGATTCATGTTCTCTATACAATGTAACCAGTTCTGAATGGGAGAACCAACATCTGGATGGGCATCAAAATTATTTAACAACTCATCAGCACATTGAGAAAAATCGCCTGTCCAGCCTCCGCCAACACTCGATGTGTTCGGAGAAGGATTACACTCTAATGTAGGCACTATATTAGCGCCTCCACCGGTGCTATTCATGATTGACATGGCGTATTCCAAGGTGTTGTTCAAACATAAGCCACCTTGTGTGCCATACGCATATTCATTATGCGTCATTTTATCCCAATATCCCAAACCATTCCAAGCGCCCATGGCTTTTCTGACGCCACGGAATTCCGGATCCTGAATAGCAGTACCACTAACGTTATAATAACTTATCTCGGGCGAGTTATCAACTATTATTGTATAATACTCTTCAAGGGGCAATACGTTCCATATATATTCAGGAATGTCATACCACTCTTTTGAAGCTTCTGGAGAAAGCAGAAATGCCGTTGAATTATATTCACTGAAAGTCATGTACTGATAATACGGTACATACCCACCAAAATCGCCAGTATATGGATCTTCCCATTCTGGGTCATAATGGCTGGCGCCGGTTAATTCATAAAAACTGAGCGAATTAGCCGAGTTCACCCATTGGGTTACTTTCCATGCATAGTTACTGCCGTTACAAATTCTAAAACAGGTGGCGTACCATGGGTCGGCACCTCCGTCGGGAAGAAAAGGCATAATATCTTCTTCAATTATTAGATCATGTGCCCTGTTCTTTCCAAATAAACGTATGGAATAAGCATTCCGAACGTCCTTTTCTCTATACTCTTCCGGAATAAAAACAAAATTGTTGCTCCATTCTTCATGGCTCCAAACCCGTACTTCGCTATAAGTGGAGTCGGTTATTGGCACACGATCATAAATAACAGTTTGCCAGTACGCAATTGAGTCTACATTCCGCCATACAAGGAAACCATTTGACTGTTCGGGTGTGAGAAAGACGGGAGAATCATCAGCAGGTGATGCCGAATTACTCTGTGCATGTGCACCGGAGGTAATTAAAAGAACTCCCACTGCTACAGCCCCCAGTTTCCTAGAGAGAGAGAGAGAGAGAGAGGGAGAGAGAAGTCGTTAGCCACGACTTGATTGCTATTGTTGTCATTTTTGGTTAAAATTTTGGTTAATAAAAATTAAATCACCCTACTCGCTTCATTTCGAACTAAAGGCGTAAGGCAGGTTTTCAACATAAAATGGACCGGTTCAAAGATGTTGGCGCACCGAAATAAGCGATAATTTATATTACTTCCAAATTCTGATTCAACAAACACCCGCAAGATTCTATTTGCTGGTCAGCATTTTGCACCACAACACCTCAAGATCGTCGATGAACCCACGCCTTACGGTACATTGAGAAATTTATCAGCAAAGTCGTAAAAATATTTCTTACGCTGGTTTTGGTGGCTGCCACAAAAGCAACATTTGGTTTCTGAAAATAAAAAAGGAGGCAAGAATCTGAATAAAGGAGGGCGCAACTGAACGCACCTATCAGGCGTTGCTAATGCAAATGAGATACAAAAAATAGCGTAGTTAAAACAGAAAATCAGCGCGCAGGGGCTATCTATTTTCGGAGTCCCTCAAAATGACGGTACAGTCAAAAGAGATTACGAATTGGCACTTTGATTTTCGATGGCTTTCATGCCATTGGTGAAGAACCAGCCAAATTTTTCGTTAAACCAATTTTCGAACTGTTGGAGCTTATAAATTAACGTCTTCATAACTTGCAGGCTTATGAGATTTAACAATAAATTTAAGTGATTGTTATGAGCTAATACGCTGCTATTCGACCAATGGTTATTCTGGCATGGTGAGCGGCGTGTTTTAGCCAACCTTCGAACAATCGTCCTTTAAACCATTAGAGCATCCAAAAGCGTGCGCAGGTGTCCCATTTTTAGCGGGCAGACGTTAAAAATGGTTAACGCTATTCGGGTTTTGCTCCAACAAGTTGCTGCAAGGCGGCTATCGTTTTGGGAGCGCTTCCGATAAAAATTTGGTGGTTTACCATAAACACCGGCCGCTTCAAGAAAGTGTACTCTTCCAGGATCAACCGGCGGTAGTCATTTTCGCTGAGATTTTTTTCTGCCAGATTCATTGCCTTATATTTGACCGCTCTGCGGCTAAAGAGTGATTCAAACGAACCAGAAAGGGCTTTCATTTGGTCGAGTTGCAGGGGGATAATGGGTGTTAATTTAATGTCTTGCAATTCAAAACCTTTTAAATTCAGTCCTTTCATTATTCGTTTGCATGTAGAACAAGTGCCAAGAAAATAAACCTTCTTCATTTGGATTCAGATAATTTTTAAAACATTTATCAGCGCAAATTTTACACAGAAAAAGTGTCGACCAAAGAAACCAATATTACAGATACATTCGGGCTGAAAAAGATTCTGATCCCCATCATCATTGGCCTTGGTGTAGCCACCTACCTGCTAATCAGCAACCTGAATGAGGTTCGGTTTGAAGAAGTTTCGCCCGGAGCGGGGCAATACGCCTGGGTGGATTACAACGAAAACGGGCAACCCGACCTTAGCAACGCGGAAGAGTTTGTAGCGGTCCCATCCGGCAACTATGTGAAAGTAACCTACCGCGATGCCCTGCGGAACATCAACTGGTCGTGGTATTCTGCATTTTGGTTTTTGATGGCCATTTTGTGCGTGGCTGCTCGCGACTTTGGGTATATGTACCGAATCAGGGTCCTCACCGACAAGGCGCTGAACTGGGGCAAATCATTTGAAGTGATTATGCTGTGGGAGTTTGCTTCAGCACTAACCCCTTCGGTGGTAGGCGGCTCGGGTGTGGCACTGTTCATCCTCAACCGCGAAGGTATAAAAATGGGAAAGAGCACAGCAGTGGTGATGGTTACCGCACTTTTGGATGAACTCTTTTACATCACCATGGTGCCCGCGGTGATTCTGCTTATCGGAACCGCCAGTCTTTTTCCGGTGAGTCTCGAAAAAGTTGTATTTGGAATCACCTTCGGAACACAGGGCATTTTCTGGGTGGGGTATGGTTTCATCGTTTTCCTCACTACGGTAATTGCATTGGCCATTTTCTGGCGACCACGCCTGTTTAAATTCGTGCTGTTACAGATTTTCCGATTGCCGTTCTTAAAACGCTGGCGATACGACGTCATTGCACTTGGCGACGACATCATCATTACCGCAAAAGAGTTGAGGGGCAAAAACACCCGATTCTGGGTCAAAATCGTTTCGGCCACCTACTTTAGCTGGACTGCCCGATTTATCATGGCCAACATGCTAATTATGGCGGTTGTTTCGGTTGATGACCACATCTTGCTATATGCGCGCCAACTGGTGATGTGGGTCATTATTCTCATCAGTCCCACCCCTGGCAGTAGCGGTCTAGCAGAATTTGCCTTTACCGGATTTCTTTCTGATTTCATCCCGCTTGGGCTGGCTGGGGCACTGGCATTTATCTGGCGACTGCTTTCGTACTACATCTATATTTTTCTTGGGGTGGTGGTGTTGCCTCGCTGGATGCGGCGCACCCGCATTCAAACGGCAAGAAGACGATCACAGGCAGCGGTTTCTCAAAATTAGACCCGTACCTTTGTTTGTCACCGCCACAAGAAATTTATGCCCATGAAGTTTGCTACTAAAGCCATCCATGCCGGAATTTCTCCGGATCCTGCTACCGGGGCCATCATGACTCCGATTTATCAAACCTCCACCTATGTCCAAACCAATCCCGGTGAACACAAGGGTTTTGAATATTCGCGAACGCAAAACCCCACGCGTCAGGCACTTGAAAACAGTCTGGCAGCCCTTGAAAACGGCAAATACGGATTGTGTTTTGGTTCGGGGCTGGCGGCGATTGATGCCGTTATCAAGATGCTTAGACCGGGCGACGAGGTGATTTCCACCAGCGATCTCTACGGCGGAACCTATCGTCTGTTCAACAAGATATTCGCTCCCTTTGGGATTAAGTTTCACTTTGTTCCCATGTCTGAGCCCGAAAAAGTGGAATCCCTGATCAACGCCAACACCCAGTTGATTTGGGTAGAAACTCCCACCAACCCGATGCTCGGCATCATCGATATTGAGGCCATGGCCCACATCGCCAAAAAACACAACTGTCTGTTGGCGGTAGACAATACCTTTGCCACGCCCTATATTCAAACGCCACTGGATTTGGGTGCAGATATCGTGATGCACAGCATGACCAAATACTTGGGCGGCCACTCCGACGTGGTAATGGGCGGATTGGTGTGTACCGACGATACAGTGGCCGAAAAACTGTATTTCATTCAAAACAGCAGCGGAGCTGTTCCGGGTCCGCAGGACTGTTTTTTGGTATTGCGCGGCCTAAAAACTCTGCATCTGCGCATGCAGCGACATTCCGAGAATGGTGAAAAAATTGCGCACATGCTCCGCGAGCACCCCAAAGTAAAATCGGTATACTGGCCCGGTTTTCAGGATCACCAGAATCACGATATAGCGAAACGTCAAATGCGTGAGTATGGCGGCATGATGTCGTTCAGCCTCAAAGAAGATACCCAGGAAGCAGCGTTTGCCATTCTCAAAAAATCGGAGTTGTTTGCCCTGGCCGAGTCACTTGGAGGCGTTGAGTCGTTGATTGGACACCCGGCCTCGATGACCCATGCGGCTATACCCAAAGAAGATCGATTAAAAACAGGTGTGGTGGACAGCCTTATCCGCTTGAGTGTGGGCGTAGAAGACGCCGACGACCTGATTGCCGATTTGCAACGATCGCTGGGCTGAGCTACCATTCCAATATTGTAGGGTAATCAGTTTGGCCGTGGAACATCTGTCTGTTATCTTTGTGAATACCTGCAATTTTATATTGAAATTATGATTAAAAAAATTTTATTAGGTGTTGCATTTATCATTGCCGGCACCGGTTTTTCCTTTTCACAACACACCGCTCACCACCATTTTGATGAGGAAGGTTACGCTCCCCGATATTGCCATACCACTGAGGCTCAAGAGGAGTTGATCCAAAACAATCCTGACATTGCGCCGCTTATTGAACTGGCCGAAGCAGAGCTGGAACGATTTACTGAAAGCTTTTCCGTCAGTGAGTACGATGCAAGCCGTTCGGGAGGTAATTACATTATTCCGGTGGTATTTCACATTGTTCACGCCAACGGCAGCGAGAATATTTCGGATGAACAAATCAATGATGCCATAGAAGTGCTGACCAGGGACTTTACAATGGGGAACAGCGATACCTCTGCCGTAATCAGCGAGTTTAAATCAATTATTGCCGACGTTGGGATAGAATTTCGTCTCGCCAAACGCGACCCCAGCGGCAACTGCACAAATGGCATTGTACGCACCGTGTCGAATCTAACCCATTCGGGGGGTGAAAATTTAAAAAGCATTTCTCCGATATGGCCACGAAACAAATACTTGAACGTTTGGGTAGCTGCCGATTTGAGCAGCGGCGCAGCGGGATACACCTACAATCCTGGAAGTGTTGATGGCATGTGGGGTGCAGGCGTAGATGGCATTGTGATGAAAAGCAGCTATGTGGGACGCGTTGGAACGGGCAGTGAAGCCCGAAGCCGTACACTGACCCATGAGGTGGGACACTGGCTAAACTTGCGGCACACTTGGGGAGGCACCAACAACCCGGGCTTGCCAGAAAACTGCTTTACGGACGACAACGTTGCCGATACCCCAAACACCATTGGCTGGACAACCTGCGTAATTTATGGTGAATCGTGTGGCGGATTGGATAACGTTCAGAACTACATGGAATATTCTTATTGCTCCAAAATGTTTACCGAAGGACAAAAGGCACGAATGCTCGCTGCATTGAACTCCTCTACTGCCAGCAGAAACAATCTTCACGCCACCAGCAACCTTGTGGCAACGGGCGTTTTAAACAGTGGTGATCTGTGTATGGTTAAAATGGAATCGAGCAAGGAAGTAATTTGTGTTGGTGAAGCCGTGACATACCAGGATCTTTCCTATCACAACGTTGCATCGCGAACCTGGATCTTTGAAGGGGGAACTCCTGCTACCTCAACTGATGAAGAAGTGGAGGTGATTTACGAAAACTCAGGTGTTTATCCGGTAATATTAGAAGTAGTGAGCAACACTGGCGAAACCATCACCGAGACATTTGAGAATACGGTTACTGTACTCCCAGGCGAGGGAATTCCACTTGACTACAGTGAAAACTTTGAGGGATCCTCCAGCGGAAACTTGGGCAATGAATGGCAAATCATCGAAAACGGAGCGAACCATCAATGGCAAATCTCGTCGCAGGTTAGTGGCGCATCGGGTAGTAAGGCACTTTTCCTTCCTAACCGAAACCTGCCAGCCGGCACCATAAGCGAAATCATCAGCCAGCCCATCAACCTGTCGAACACCACCACCGACGTTGAAATCACCTTTAAGTACGCTTATGCCCGACGCAATTCTGGCAATCTGGAAAGACTTAAGTTTTGGGTTTCCTCCAACTGCGGCGAATCGTGGAGCCTACGCGGAATTTGGTCGAACAATTTCTCTACCATTCCATCATTTACCAATGCTTTCTGGATCCCCTCATCTTCAGGCCACTGGGAGACCATTACGATCAACAACCTTTCAGAGAGTCATCTGGTGAGTAATTTCCGCTTTAAAATTGAGTTTGAAAGCGACGGTGGAAATAACCTCTTTATCGACGACATCAACATCTCGGGGCCAACCGTTTCAAATGTTGAAACACATCAAGTGTCGTACAACGTTTCGGTGTATCCGAACCCAGCAAACAGTTATTTCAACCTCAACGTATCGGGCGATAAACCTTCGCGACTTTCGATGCAGTTGTTGAATACGCTCGGGCAGGCTGTTTGGGCAACAGAACAATTGCCATTTGCCGGAGGAAGCCAGCAGTACGAGATTAACACAAGTGATTTGAGTCCGGGGGTATATCTGCTGTATATCGAAAACGATGACGGAGAACGCACCATTCAACGTGTGGTGATATCATCAGGACAATAGTCTTAATACACCTTAAAATAAAAAGGCAGAATGGAAATCCATTCTGCCTTTTTCAATTTTTACTGACGATCTCGCGCTTAGTTCGGCTCTTTGTATCCGACCATTATGCTCACACAGCCTTCGTGAATCAACTGATTGGGATTGTCCCTAACGGGGACATTTACCGTTACAATAAGCTGCTGGGTAGATTCGGGACGAAAGTCAAAGTAACTCTTTTCATTTTCGTGCGTTCGCGAATACAGTTCGTTCTTTTTCTTATCGAGCACCGAAAAATTTAACTCCCCGAGCACCGGATGCCCACAAACCAACAAGCGGTATTCTTGGCCTCCATAAAAGGTGAGCTTCAGTTCGGCTTCATCACCAGGAACCAGCATCACACTGTTAAAGTTCTCGTTTGGAATGAATTCTTCGAGCATGGGTCGGCAAGTATTCTTGGTAAAGCTTCTGCACTGACCGAAGGCAGAAGATACGGTAAGGAGTACTAAAGATATTATGGCTAGTGTCTTCATCTCTGATGAGTTAGTTTCATTGGATATACGAGGTTCTGATCTCCTGAACGCGTATGGTTATTTCTTCTAATTGTTCATCCGTCAGACTATAGGTAGATGCCCCCCCAATTATAGTCATTCCTGTTGATTCGTCGGTAGTCACTGTAGCGTCTTCGGTGGTGATTTCCACGCTGTTGTATATCGCTTGCAATGACTTAAGATCGGCGAGAATATCATCCAGTCCGCCACTGCTTTGGTAGCCTTCTACCAGCTCAATCAGATCGTTAAGTGAATATTTCTGATCGGCAATTCTACGGAGCAGTTCTTCAGGAACATCATCAACCTGTGCAGCAACCCGTGTCGCAAGGTACAGCCCCTCTACCCAGCCGCCGGTTATCACCATGGCCGAAATGTTTTGACGATCATTTTCTTTTAGGTAGGCGTCGAGTGTGTAGAACGAGTCTGAAATGATATCCAGCAACGAGTCGCGGTTTTCGATGTTGCTTTCAATTCGGTCCATCGTTTCGTTGTTAAACGCATTGGTCACTCCGAGTTTGTCAGACAATTGCTTGGCACACGACAAGTATATGATGGCCTCTTGGTTTTGATTGAAGATGCTTGCGTAACTCAAATCAGCACCATAAATACCGAGGTTCAATGCCTGGCGCTTGGATGAGGTGTATTTCACCACATTTTTGATATCGTTCAGCAATGACGTTTCATATCCAGTTCCCGTTTTCTTCAGCAACGAAGCCATTTCCATTGGCGATGGAATCGTGTAAAAGATCTCTTGAATCTTTTGCAGTTTTTCTTCAGAATCTTCCGCGCCCGAAGTAGTGTCTGTCTGCACCTGCACAATTTGGTTTCTGCTGCTGTCGCCATTTGAGCACTGACATCCAGACAAAAATCCGGCAGCTACAAAAGACAAAACAGCAGAAAATGAGGCTACATTATATAATCGCATGTTGGGCATATTTGGTTACAATAAACAAATTTAGGTTTATTCGCATGGTACGAAAGCTGCAAATATGCAAACTTTAAACAAAGTGCTGTTAATGTGCTTCGGACCAAAAGGCACTGTATCGCCCATTTTAGTGGGCTTCGAGCCAGTTTTTACCCAGTCCGACATCTACTTTTAGCGATACGTCTAAGGATATGGCCTGTTGCATTTTTTCGATTATTAGCGGCTTAATGATGTCCAATTCTTCGATATGGGCGTCGAACACCAGTTCGTCGTGAACCTGAAGCACCATTTTGGATTTGAGCGGATGTTTTTCGAATTCCCGGTGGATATCGATCATTGCCTTTTTAATGATATCAGCAGCCGTACCCTGAATCGGGGTGTTAATGGCGTTGCGCTCAGCCTGTCCGCGCACCACGGCATTTCTCGAATTGATATCACGCAGGTATCGCCGCCGACCCATTAGTGTTTCAACGTATCCGTTTTGCTGTGCAAGCTCTATTTGTCGGTCCATATAATCCTTTATGCCAGGATATGTTTTGAAGTACGATTCAATCACCTCTTTTGCTTCGGAGCGCGAAAGGTTGGTTTGCCGGCTCAGTCCGAATGCAGAAACGCCGTAGATAATTCCAAAGTTGACTGTTTTGGCATTGCTTCTTTGCTCGCGGGTAACTTCACTGAGCGAAACCCCAAAAATCTTGGCTGCGGTTGCCGCGTGAATATCTTCATCGTTTCTAAATGCTTCAAGCATGGCTTCGTCGCCGCTGATGGCTGCTATTACGCGCAGTTCGATCTGAGAGTAGTCGGCCGCCATCAACACGTATTTCTCATCTCGCGGAACAAAGGCCTTCCGGATTCTTCTTCCTCTTTCGGTTCTAATCGGTATATTTTGAAGATTTGGGCCTTGCGAACTGAGCCGTCCGGTGGCAGCTACTGCCTGATGAAATGTAGTATGAATGCGGCCGGTGCGTGGGTTCATCAGATTCGGCAAGGTATCAACATAAGTGCTTTTTAACTTAACGACCTGCCGATATGTTAAAATCTGATCAATGATTTCGTGCTCGCCGCGCAACGTTTCCAATATGGCTTCGGAAGTGGCGTATTGTCCGGTTTTGGTTTTTTGCGGTTTCTCCACCAGTTTTAAATGATCGAATAACACTTCGCCCAGTTGGCGTGGAGATGCGATATTAAAATCAGTTCCCGCCAGTTCCTTTATTCGTTTTTCGAGTTGAATAATTTCAGTACCCAGCTCACCCGAATAGGTTTTCAACTGCTCTATATCGATCGCCACACCAGCGGTTTCCATGGCTCCGAGAACCGGAATCAGCGGCATTTCGATTTGCTGAAACAGCTTGCGCGTTTTGGTTTCATCGAGCTGTGGAGAAAACAATTCATAGAGCTGAAAGGTGATGTCGGCATCTTCGCAGGCGTAGTCTTTAGCCACTTCTACCGGAACCTCGCGCATCGACTTCTGATCTTTACCCTTTTTGCCAATCAGGGTTTCGATCGGAACGGTTCTGTATCGCAGATAGGTTTCGGCCAGCATATCCATTCCATGACGCATGTCGGGCTCAAGCAGATAATGCGCCAGCATCGTGTCGAAAATAGGGCCACTGATTTCAATATCGTGCCATTTCAGCACGGTGAGATCGTACTTTAGATTGTGCGCAATTTTTAAAATCTTTTCGTGTGAAAAAAGTGGTTTAAAATCAGCGAGTATGAATCTTGCCGCTTTAGGATTATCAGGAATCGGCACATAAAACCCCTCTCCGGCTTTGTACGAAAATGCCACCCCAACCAGTTCAGCTTCGTTGGCATCCAGCCCTGTGGTTTCGGTGTCAAAGCAAAACGAATCTTGCTTTAATAAGTCTTGCACCAGCCTATTTCTTTTATCTACCGTATCGATCAATGTGTAATTGACTTCTTCGCGATTCGATGGCACGGGCACATTGGGTTCGGCGGAACTGCTTCCGCTTGATCCGAACAAATCCATTTGCGCACCCGGCACCAAGCTGCCCGCAGGTTGCTCTCCCAGCACTCTTTCGATTAAGGTTCGAAACTCGAGGTCGGCAAATACTGGCTTTAGCTTTTCTTTATCTGGCGCTTCAACAATCAGCTTTTCCGCTTCAAATTCTACCGGGACATCGAGCCGAATGGTGGCCAGTTTTTTTGAAAGCAGCGCCTGTGCTGCGTTCTCTTGGACTCTTTCTTTCAGTTTTCCTTTGAGCTCATCCGAATGTTCAATGAGATTTTCAATGCTGCCATATTCTGCTACCAGTTTTTTTGCCGTTTTTTCCCCCACTCCGGGAATACCGGGGATGTTATCAGCAGCATCACCCCACATTCCCAAGATATCTATCACCTGAAGCGGATCTTCTACTGCAAATTTTTCCTTCACTTCGTTGACACCCCAAATTTCGACCTGACCTCCATTTTTAGCTGGACGATGCATCTTTATGCGATCGGTGACCAGTTGGGCAAAATCCTTGTCGGGCGTCACCATATACACCTCAAACCCTTGACTTTCCGCTTGTTTAGCCAGCGTGCCGATTACGTCGTCAGCCTCGAATCCAGGCGATTCAAAAACCGGAATATTAAATCCTTCAATAATGGCCTTGATATACGGTACCGCTCGTCTGATATCTTCAGGGGTTTCCTCACGATTGGCTTTGTAGTCGGCATAATCTGCCACGCGGAAGGTCTGGCCCGGCGGATCAAAAGCCACTGCAATATGAGAGGGATTATGATTGTTGAGCACATCTACCAAAGCGTTGGTAAATCCAAAAACCGCAGAGGTATTCATGCCTTTTGAATTCATCCGCGGCGCCCTAATAAAGGCATAATATGCACGGAAAATGAGGGCGTAAGCGTCAATTAAATACAGGCGTTTGGGGTCTGACATCTGATGTGAATTATTGCTTGCAATTTAAGGTTTATCTTCTGCTTCGACGGTTTTCAATTTGCGAAGGCGGGCTGAAAAACACAAAATAAAATTGGCCAAATGAAAAATATTGTATTTTCGGTTGACTAAACTATAAACATATGCTCAAGGAATTTCGGGATTTTATTATGCGGGGCAACGTCCTCGAACTGGCAGTAGCCGTTATTGTTGCTGGTGCTTTTGGATCGGTGGTCACCTCATTTACCAATGATGTGTTGATGCCACCTATCGGGCTGGCTTTGGGAAATGTTGATTTCACGTATTTGACCATTACGTTAAAGGGGGCGGAGGTAGATGCCGCCGGAGCGGTAATAGCAGAGGCGGTAGAGTTGCGATATGGCCAATTTATTCAGACCGTTATCGACTTTCTGATCATCGCCTTCATCATTTTCATGCTGGTGCGAACCTATAACCGCCTTTCAGCAGTGGGCAAAAAAGAGGAGCCAGCTCCCGAGCCAGAAGGACCACCAGCACCAACCTCTGAAGAGTTGCTCGCTGAAATTCGCGACCTACTTCGTCAGCAGAACAAAGGCTAAGTCAGGTCAACCCCGACTCCACTCGGTGCCTTCTTTTCCATCTTTGAGCACGATGCTCAAGTTGGTGAGGGTGTCTCTGATTTGATCGGCAGTAGAAAAATCCCGATTGGCCCGGGCGTTCTTTCGCAAGTCAATGATCAACTCCATCAGGCCTTCGGTTAAGTCATCGTCGGCCGATGCGGTTTCTTCTTCGCGGAAGCCCAGCACGTCGAATACAAAATCGCTAAAGAGCAGTTTAAGCCCGTTGAGCGCTTGGTCATCTGCTTTTTCGGCCCCGGCCTTAATCTGGTTTACCCATTTTACCGTTTCGAAAAGCTTTGCCAGCAGCACCGGTGTGTTAAAGTCGTCGTTCATGGCAGCGAGGCACTCGGAGCGAATCGCAGCTACATCAATAGTGCTTTCTTCGGAGGATGGTTTCAGTTGTTGCAACACCTTCCAGGCCTCCATCATGCGGGCGTATCCCTTTTCGGCAGCCCGCAAAGCATCGTTCGAAAAATCGAGCGTGCTGGCGTAGTGGCACTGTAACATAAAAAACCGCACGGTCATTGGGCTGTATCCCTGATCGAGCAGTTGGTGACTTCCGGTGATCAGCTCCTCAGGCGTAAATCCATTTCCTTCGGATTTGGCCATTTTACGACCCTGAACCGTGAGCATGTTTCCGTGCATCCAGATGCGTGGCCCACCCTTGCCGTTGGCACCCACATTCTGCGCAATCTCACACTCGTGGTGCGGAAACTTCAGATCCATGCCCCCACCATGAATATCAAATTCTTCGCCGAGGTATTTTGTGCTCATCGCTGAACACTCGAGATGCCACCCCGGAAAACCTTCTCCCCAAGGCGACGGCCAGTGCATAATATGACCTTTTTCGGCTTTTTTCCAAATGGCAAAGTCCAACAGATCACGCTTTTCGTCCTGCCCTTCGAGTGCGCGTGTATTGGCCAGTAAATCGTCGATATTCCGTCCGGACAATTGCCCATACGGATATTCCTTGCTGTAGGCACGGACATCGAAATAGACCGATCCATTCACTTCATAAGCCCAGCCACGGTCAATAATGCGCTTGATCATTTCGATTTGCTCTATTAGGTGACCCGTAGCGGTAGGCTCGATGGAAGGTGATAGGATATTGAACACGCGCATGACATCGTGAAAACCAGTTGTGTATTTCTGCACGATTTCCATCGGTTCGACTTTTTCGAGTCGCGCCTTCTTTGCGATTTTATCTTCTCCGGCATCGGCATCGTCAACCAAGTGTCCAACGTCGGTAATATTGCGCACGTAACGCACATTATATCCCAAAAAGCGCAGATAGCGAAACACCACGTCAAACGATAAAAACGAGCGCACATTTCCGAGATGCACATCGCTATAAACCGTTGGTCCGCACACGTACATCCCTACATGCGGCGGATTAATGGGCATGAACTCCTCTTTGTTTCGGGTAAGCGTATTGTATATCAATAATTTATTATCCATTAGCTCCATTGGTTTTCAAAGCCTGAAAAATAGCAATTATTGATGGAGGTCAAGTTATCCTTAATTGCACCTTCTCTGGTGAGTTGCAATCACTCATTTTTATTACGATCTTTACGTAACGAGAAGCTCGTAACGAAGAACTCGTAACGAGAAGTTCGGAGCGACATATTCACAGATGAAACAAGTTAAGTGATGGCAATGGTAAAAAACCCCTTTCTGTTGATGGGTTATCGCGGCAAGTCCTATTTCTGCAACCGAAAGGATGAACTGGACTGGCTGTTAGATAATGTCAGAAATGACCGCAACAGTGTTTTATTCTCCTGGAGAAGATTGGGCAAAACCGCTTTGGTAAAATATTTTTTGACAGAGCAGGAAAAATCCGAATCAGCAGATTGCATCTATGTTGACCTGATGGCCACCAGAGATATGGGGGAATCCATCAAACAAATAGTGCAGGCAGTAGTTGACCGCTATGGCAAAACAGATTCTGGCTTTGGGGCAGCCATGCGAAGCCTGTTGGGGAAAATTGGTTTCGACGTAGGCTTCGATCCCGTGACGGGCTTGCCAAGCTTATCGCTGGGACTTCGACATGAACCAGTTCCCGAACAATCGCTTCATGCGCTCGGAGAATTTTTGTCAGCGCAGAAAAAACAGGTAATTATTGCATTGGATGAGTTTCAGCAAGTTGCCACTTTTGCGGGCGAAAACGGTGAGGCTGTTTTCCGATCTTGGGCTCAGGAATTTCCACAAATCAGATTTATATACAGCGGCAGTCACCGACAAATGATGTCGTCGATGTTCAGTGAAAAGAACCGACCCTTTTACCGAAGCGCACAATTGCTGGAACTTCACCCCATCAACCTAAAAGACTATAAACCATTTATCAAGCGACATTTTAACGCGCACAAAAAGCAAATAGACTCCGAAACGATTGAAAGCATTTATGAATGGAGTCGCGGTCAAACTTATAGTATTCAATTGATATGCAACAAGCTGTTCGGACATTTTGATTTGGTAAAAAAACAGTACCTACACACGGTTTACGCTGAAATACTTGAGCAGGAAAGTGCGGTATTTTCTAACTATTTCAATTTACTCACCGAAACGCAATGGAATGTTTTGCTCGCTGTTGCTAAAGAAGAACCCATGATCAATCCTCTGTCCAAAGAAATTCTGACTCGGTATCGCCTCGGAGCGGCCAGTTCTGTGAGCAGCGCAATGCAGCAGCTACAAACCAAAGAACTGGTCATCAAAGATGGAAACGCCTTTCTGGTACACGATGTAATTTTTGCCCGTTGGTTGCAAAATCGCTGAATGCCCTGTTGACCCAGTTTTCCATGAGAGGAATAAATTTACACTAACTTCAACCCCGACATGCAAGACCACAAACGCATTTTCCGGATTTTCCAGCTTATTTCCCGCTTGAAGTCACCAATAGGCGTAGATAAAACACAAGTCGCCGCAGATTTTGAGGTCAGTGTAAGAACCATTGAGCGCTACATTGAATTGCTTCAACACATTGGCTTCCACATTGAGAGCACAGGTAGCCGATTTAAAATTAAGGTATTAGAAAAAGTAATTAATCCTCACGATTTGGTCGTGTTTTCTGTAGAGGAGGCGGCAACTGTTCGCGATGCTATGTTGAATGCTTCGGGAACCGGGCCATTTCGAAAGAGCGTTTTGGAAAAGCTATACGCACTCACGGATATGGATCAGGTAAGTGATGCACTACACCACCAACAAGTTTCCCGCAACCTCAGCACCATCCGCACCTGCATCCGTGAGAAACAGCGCGTCTATTTACTAGACTATCAATCGGTCAACAGCAATACCATTACCAACAGAATGGTAGAGCCGATCCGGTTTTTTGATTATTACAAGTATCTGCTCGCTTTTGAGGAGGAAAGTGGAGAAGTCCGACAATTCAAAATAGATCGGATCGGTGGGGTAAAGAGCACAAATAAACCTTGGCGATGTGAACATTTACACGTTGTTTCAACCATCGATGTTTTTGGAATGACAGGTGACAGTCCAATTCACGTAGTAATCGATCTGTCGCTGCGGGCACAGCGGTTAATGGTTGAAGAATTTCCAGAAGCGCAGCCATTCATCCAGCCAATTTCAGATAAATTCCGTTTTTCGGCTTCAGTCAATGGACTGGATGCCGTCGGAAGATTTGCAGGAGGACTCATCGGAGAGATAGTGGTGCTTGAACCCACGGAACTTATTGAACATCTGAATAAAAAATTCGAAATATTTCATCAGCGACACTATTTGTCGTAAAAGTAATTTAGGTTTGTTTTCTCCAAATAAAACAACCTGATGATTACGCGCAAATTATTTCTTAGAAACCTGGTATTCGGCAGCATCGGTACTGGATTATTGCCCGGCACACTGGCGGCTGACCCATGTGAAACCGAAGTGGAGATCTATCGGGGCAACGTGCGCGGATTGCAGTATTACCAGTTTTTCAACATCCGCGAATCAATTGTTCCCGGACAAGTTTTAACGCTAAAGCGCGAGCCGGAGAACCGATATGACGCTGAAGCTATTTCTGTTTTTGCGGACACTCACCAACTCGGTTATATCGCTCAAGAAGATAACCTGGTGCTTTCTACGATGCTCGATAAAGGATTACCGTTGCGTGCCACCGTGCGCCGACTTCATGAAAACCCCAAAGAGGTTTGGTGGGGATTGCGCATAGAAGTTAAGCTGACTACTTTAAAATTAAAATAACAACCATGAAAAAACCGCTGACAGTATTGATGGCACTGATGATGCTCCTACCGTTTGGATGCAAAAAGGAAACCGTTCAAGGGCCGCAGGGCCACCAAGGCATACAAGGGCCACAAGGAGCGCCGGGGCCCTCTGCCAACACCTATGATTTCACCCTCACTTTTGGCACTTCTACCACGATTCAAACGCATCATATGCCCAGTGGAAGTATGTATAATAAGGTAACCTTCGTTTATCTGGACACCGGCTACAAAGACTGGGTTCTTCTACCCTATCTCAACAATTTTCCGGGATACGTGCCTGTGAATTATGTGGCTGTTTGTGACGAGGTATTGGAACGCATACAAGTTCGCACTGACCGGGGCGACAACCAGACTGGTTCTCCGTGGGCAGCCAATAATGTGCAGCGCCGGTTTAAAGCGGTGGTACTGGACGCTTCGGGTTTGGATGAATACGATGGGCTCGATTTTGCGAATTATGAGAAGGTGAGGACAAGGTTGGGGCTGGGGGAGTGATGGGTAACCTGCTCGATTCGAGCGTCTTTATGTCGGCGCCGCTTTAGTCATCAACTAAATACAAATTACTTAATGAAAGTTTTAAAAAAGACCCCACCAGGATTCGAACCTGGAACCATACCCTTAGACGGATATATTCTATCCAATTGAACTATGGGGCCGAATTAACCTATTTTCATTGGAAAACTGCTCATCTATTTGGACTTAATTTCAACGCGATTTTCATTGCATTAAGACAAAAGTAGTAAATTTCTCAATCATCAATTTGAACTTATAAATTTTTTATACCTTTAGCTGAAATTCAACACTCTGATGCTTTCAACACTTGCAAAAATAGGCGAACATCTTCTCGAGGGGAAAGGTGTATGGGCACGGTTGACCACTGAACCCAAATACGATTCTAATAAAAGAAATTGGGTTTGTCCAATACTTTTTGACTGTGTAAACAAAGAGATTCGTATTCTGAAAGATGAGATGGAGTTATTTAAGCCTGATGAGTCAATTATCAAGTTTAAGTATTTATCACCTTCTCTTTGGGGTCCAAGGGGAAAAAAATGTTCCCTTACAGTTGCTCCCAAAAATTTTGAAATGTTGGAGGAAACCATTTTTGGAAAAGGATCAGACGGTGCTGGCAGCATGACACGCTCAATAGATGATTTCCCTGAGTTCTCTTCGAGGCCGATATACAAAGTTCTTCAAGAGATACATTCAACATTGAATGAACATACAAATAGACTTGATCTCTCGGAAATAAAGAAAGGGATTGGTTTTGGTAGCGAGGATGAAATCGTTCTTTTTTATAGTGTCGTAAAAAGCGAACTTCTCAACAACTCAGCACCCATTAAAATGACTGATACAGACGGTTTTGATGATTTTATTGTTCATCGATTTGGGACGAACCAAAATGGAGAACCTGGTTTAGATTACATGAGCGGAGAGCCAGTAAATGAAGTTGTGCAGGCCAGCTTTTCTGGAAGGTACAACATTCACAAAATCTTCCAGACAACCTCAGTGAATTACGCTACTAATTTCAAGTCCTTTAAGCGAAATTTTCAGGGTGATGCAGATGTTTTTGCAGCAATGGATAAAGCCTCTCAGTATGTCCTGGATAATTACCAAACCCGAATTGCAGGAATCACTCATATTGTTGTGCCACACTTCCTTAATAAAGATCTGGAATTGTTCCGGCTGAATGAAATGAAACTATACCTGAACAAATCCAATGATTTATTATTTGGCTATGAATCACTGGATGCTGATATAGAGCAGAGCTTACCTGAATTTGGTCTGTTTTGGATTAACTATATCGGTTTTGAATCTGACGGAAAGTCATTTAAAATAATGAGCCACATCAAGGATGTAAATAGTGTATATCTAGCTCAATTGACTGAGAATTTTATAAAAACAGGATTGGCGTTTCAAGATTATATAGGTGGGAAGTATCCATTCAACCTGCGCTCTGTTTCAAACATAATTCCTGTACGAGACAGCGGTAAATCAAAAATCAATCCTGCTCTTACATTGTTTAAGGATATTTTAGAACAAAGGCCCATACAGTCTGAAGTCATTTTCAAGCATTTTATTGAACTCATGCTCTGTCATTGGTATGAAAGGTATGCTGCGTTTAAGAATATCCGCAAAATCGATTCGATCGATTTTGCAATTAAAGACGCTGTTTACAAATACTCTGCTTTAATATACACCTTAAAACAGTTAAAACTTATAGATATGGAAAAACAAATGACCGATGCCAACGATGTTCAAACATCAACTTCTGATTTTCAAAAAAGAGTTCAAACGTTTTTCGAAAGAATGAATTATTCAGAAGAAGAAAAGGCTCTCTTCTATCTGGGAAGGGTCTTATCAGCCGTGGCATACGCACAGTACAAAAAAGGACATGAATCTAAACCCGTATTAAATAAAGTGAACTATAATGGTATGGACGCGGAAAGCATTCTGCGGTTAAGTTTGGACTTGCGCGAAAAAACGAGACAATACACGATACATGACAAAACGGAATGGAACTTCAGCGAATTTACTGATAAGTTTAACGAAAAAGCATGGACCTTAAGTAAGGAACAAGGTGTTTTTTACCTAATGGCCGGATATTCTTTTGGACTGACAAAATCTGACAACAATCATTAATAACACTTCTAATTATGAACACAATTCAAAACAACTCTGACTTTCTGTTTCTTTACGAAGCCATTAACTGTAATCCTAATGGTGATCCTGACCAAGAAAACA
>CAZARI010000046.1:0-20834 GCA_964487545.1 uncultured Cryomorphaceae bacterium | reverse complement strand
CGACCCAAGAGAGACACCTTTTAATATTATTCCTGACCTTTGCGCCATGTCAGAATCTGAATCTACGCGCATCAACAAATACCTCAGCGAAGCAGGCTATTGCTCGCGCCGTGCAGCTGATAAACTCATTGAAGCTGGCCGGATCACGATCAATGGAGTGGTACCGGAAATGGGAACTAAAGTACAACCCGGTGATGAGGTGCGGGTGGATGGAAAACTGATCGGAGCGAACGAAGAAAAGCCCGTGTACATTGCGTTCAACAAGCCGGTAGGTATTGTGTGCACCACCGATACACGCGTAGAGAAAAACAACATCATCGACTACATCAACTACCCGAGCCGCATTTTTCCGATAGGGCGGCTCGATAAACCCAGCGAAGGTTTGATCCTGCTGACCAACGATGGCGATATCGTCAACAAGATTCTCCGCGCGCGCAACAACCACGATAAAGAATACATTGTCACCGTAAACCGCCCGGTCACAAAAGAGTTCCTACAAAAGATGTCGTCCGGAGTTCCCATACTCGATACGGTGACAAAGCCCTGCGTGGTAGAAAAAACCGGTGAGCGCCAATTTCGGATCCTGCTCACCCAGGGCCTGAACCGGCAAATCAGAAGAATGTGCGAATACCTCGATTACCGCGTCGTGGAGCTCCGGCGTGTGCGCATCATGAACATCAAGCTCGATATCCCGATCGGCGCGTGGAGAGATTTAACGAAAAAAGAACTCGCTGAATTGAACAGGCTCCTTGCTGATTCTTCCAAAACATACGATCCGGCCGGGGCGGAGGATAATTGGAATTGAGTTAAAGATCTTGAACGAAGCGAACATTTTTATTCTTTGAATCCCTTATTGATAATCAGATCGACCATCTTAGGAACCTGTTTTTTGGGTTGTGGATAATTGTGCATTCCGGAGGTATTGCCCTGGCTTACTACTTCCATCAATTCGGTGCCGTTGCTTTTGTACACTTTAATTTTTAAAATGTGCATGTAATCGCTAAAATCCCAGGTCCAGTAATCTTTATAAACAATTTGCGGAGCATCTAGAGGGATAGCTTCATCCTTTCCGGTAATTGAACATTTTATATTTCTTGCTTCAAAAGTTGCACAGAGAAGCGAATCAATGGGGTATAGTGCTGTTATCGATTTAGCTACATAGTTGTCGACTACCTTGTGATTAGGATAAATACTTGCCGGAATAAATCGGGAAGAATCATTGGGAATCACATAGATTTTATCCGGAAGTTGTTCTTGTTCAATATTTTGATTTGTAACGATCAGCTTGGTGTTGCACCCTGATAAGGAAAGGATTATGACAATTATAGTCGAAATAATTCGCATGGTTCGATAAATTGGTTCACCGACGGAAAGTTATAAATTCAAATCTGATTCTTCGAAAAAGTCACCTGTAGACTTTATCTCATTCAGAATCTCTTCCTATCATTGTCCGAAACGGTAATAATTCTGATACCTGTTCCATGAGACTCTGGTCCATCCACCCAAAATATCTCGATACAAAAGGTTTGGTGGCCTTGTGGCGCGAGAGCCTGCTGGCCAAAAATGTGCTCGAAGGCAATACCATTGGCTACCGGAATCATCCGCAATTGGTGCGGTTTAAAAAATCGGCCAATCCTGTGAATGCCATCCATTACTATTTGTCGTCAATTCACGAAGAAGCTACCGCGCGCGGCTACCGATTCGATCGGAATAAAATCAATTGGCAATTCGAGCCGGTTCAATTACCGGTTACTACCGGGCAAATGAAGTACGAAAGAGAACACCTGCTGCGCAAACTGGAAGTGCGCGATGCCAAAAAATTTGAGCAAACGAAAGAGCTGTTTAATCTTGAGCCACATCCGATGTTTGTCATTGTGGTAGGAGAGATAGAGGAGTGGGAGGTGCTTTGAAAGATAGAAGATAGAAACGAGGAGATATGAGATGGTGAACATATCCCGGTGAACCGTGACCTGTAAACCGCTCACTGTTCACTCGTTCACCGTTTTTATTCCGAAGCCGCCAACCCGCGTGAGGGATTGTAAGGGAGCCGTTAGACTGTGCGTAGCACCAAAGCCCTGAAAAGCCCGACCCGCAGGGGCACGCCCAAAATCAGTTTTGAGCAGGAGTAGTGAGCAAGAGGAATTTCTACATTATCAAATCATCTCATCATCCAATTATCTCATCATCCTGTTCAAAACTCCGCCAAAAATTGCAGGAAACCTACGCGCTGATAGCCTAAATAGCCTAACTTTGCAGCCCGATGGAAATCGGACCTTACATCCCTTCAGTTTACCACCCATTTCGGGAATTGCCCGCAGTTTCACCCTTTTTTAAACTTTCTTTTTGCTATGCCCAGAGATACCAGCATTAAGCACGTGCTTATTATTGGAAGTGGACCTATTGTAATCGGTCAGGCTTGTGAGTTTGACTATTCCGGATCGCAGGCGGCGCGCTCGCTGCGTGAAGAAGGAATTGAAGTTACGCTGATCAATTCCAATCCGGCCACGATCATGACCGATAAACTCACGGCCGACAATATTTACCTGAAGCCGCTCACGCCGGAGTCCATCGAGCTAATTCTCAAAAATCACGATATCGATGCAGTGCTGCCAACAATGGGCGGCCAAACGGGGCTGAACCTCTGTATTCAATGTCAGGAGCTTGGGTTGTGGGACGATTACAACGTGCGAATGATCGGTGTGGACATCAACGCCATCGAGATCACCGAAAATCGCGAGGCATTCCGCAAATTGATGGAAACCATCGACGTGGGAATGGCTCCGCAGGCCACTGCCAAATCTTTCCTCGAAGGAAAAGAAGTAGCGCAGGAATTCGGTTTTCCGCTGTGTATCCGCGCTTCGTACACGCTTGGAGGATCGGGCGCTTCTATTGTGCACGAGCAAAAAGATTTTGACCAGTTATTGACGCGCGGTCTGCACCTTTCGCCCATTCACGAGGTGATGATTGACAAGGCGCTGCTGGGCTGGAAAGAGTACGAATTGGAACTGCTGCGCGATGCCAACGACAACGTAATTATTATCTGTTCGATCGAAAACATGGATCCGATGGGCGTGCACACTGGCGATTCGATAACCGTTGCCCCAGCCATGACCCTGAGCGATGGCACCTACCAGCGCATGCGCAACATGGCCATGAAGATGATGCGCGCGATCGGCGATTTTGCCGGAGGTTGCAACGTGCAGTTTGCAGTGAGTCCAGACGAAAACGAAGAAATTATCGCCATCGAAATTAACCCGCGCGTTTCGCGCTCGTCAGCGTTGGCATCTAAGGCTACAGGATATCCAATTGCTAAAATTGCCGCCAAATTGGCCATCGGCTATCACCTCGACGAACTCAAAAATCAAATTACCAAAACAACTTCGGCGTTTTTCGAACCTACGCTCGATTATGTGATCGTCAAAATTCCGCGTTGGGATTTCAATAAATTTAAAGGTGCCGACGGCGAACTGGGGCTGCAAATGAAATCGGTGGGAGAGGTAATGGCCATCGGACGAACTTTTCAGGAGGCGCTGCAAAAAGCCTGTCAATCGCTCGAAATCAGCAGAAACGGACTCGGTGCAGATGGAAAGGAATTGACTGATCAACACGAAATTCTACACAGCTTAAGTCACCCGAGTTGGAATCGTTTATTTCATATTCACGATGCCATTAAGCTGGGCATTCCGATGAAAACCATCGTTGAAAAGACCAAAATCGATAAGTGGTTTTTGCGGGAAATCGAAGAACTGGTCCTGCTCGAGCGCGAAATTCAGAATTATACGCTTGAGGATATTCCGCGTGATCTGTTGTTCGAGGCCAAGCAAAAAGGCTATGCCGACCGCCAGATTGCTCACCTGTTGCGCTGCCTGGAAAGCCAGGTGTTTAAGAAGCGACAGGAGATGCACATCAACCGCGTGTATAAACTGGTAGACACCTGCGCGGCAGAGTTTGAGGCCCATACACCGTACTACTATTCTACTTTTGACGAAGAAAACGAGTCGGTGGTGAGCGATCGCAAAAAGGTGATTGTGCTGGGCTCGGGTCCCAATCGCATCGGGCAGGGAATTGAGTTCGATTATTGCTGTGTGCACGGCGTGCTGGCTGCTAAGGAGAGTGGCTACGAAACCATCATGATCAACTGCAACCCCGAAACGGTTTCAACGGATTTCGACACTTCGGATAAACTCTACTTCGAACCGGTTTTTTGGGAGCACATTTACGATATTATTTTGCACGAAAAGCCCGAAGGAGTGATTGTTCAATTGGGAGGGCAAACGGCTTTGAAACTGGCTGAAAAACTGGAGCGTTATGGTATTAAAATACTAGGAACCAGCTATGAGGCGCTCGATTTGGCCGAAGACCGCGGCAGCTTTTCGAATGTGCTCAAGGCCAACGGAATTCCCTATCCGAAATTTGGGGTGGTGGAAAGTGCAGAGCAAGCCCTGGAATTGAGCGAAGAGCTCGGTTTTCCGCTGTTGGTACGTCCGTCGTATGTGCTTGGCGGTCAAAAGATGAAAATTGTTATTAATAAGGAGGAGCTGGAACATCACGTGGTGGACATTCTGCGCGATATGCCGAACAACAAAATTTTGCTCGACCATTTTCTCGAGGGAGCCATTGAAGCCGAAGCCGATGCCATTTGCGACGGCGAAGAGGTGTACATTATTGGAATTATGCAGCACATCGAACCGGCGGGTATTCACTCCGGTGATTCGTATGCGGTGCTGCCACCATACAATCTCGGCGACTTGGTAATGCAGCAAATCGATGACATTACACGCAAAATTGCGATGGAACTAAATACAGTTGGATTGATCAACATTCAGTTTGCCGTAAAAGACGACTTGGTTTATGTGATTGAAGCCAACCCGCGCGCCTCTCGAACGGTGCCGTTCATTGCCAAGGCTTATGACGAACCTTATGTAAACTACGCCACCAAAATAATGCTTGGTGAAGCTAAGTTGAAGGACTTTAAGTTTGATCCAAAACGAAAAGGTTATGCGATAAAAATTCCGGTGTTTTCGTTTGATAAATTTCCGAATGTGAACAAAGAACTCGGTCCCGAAATGAAATCTACCGGCGAGGCCATTCAGTTTATCGACTCCCTCCGCGATCCGTTCTTTTTGAAAATTCATGCCGAAAGGAATTTGTATTTGAGCCGATAAATAAGGCAGAGAAGCAGCGTGAGAAACAGCGCTTCGAAACGAATGTTAATCGAGCCGGATTCTTACAATATCGCTCGATTTGGTGAGTCTGGTGCTACCGATTTTTCATTTAGATTTGAGTATCAAAAGCCGGCCTACAGCGGGTTTTTGTCAAGTGTTGCGCTGGATTCCTTTATCGATGAGGATGACCATGTTTTGGTAGCCGGAAGATTTTTTACGGACAGTTTGGTCGCCAATAATATTTCATCCCTTCGTCAGTTATGCCGGGTTGATTCAACCGGAATGCCGGACTCTGAATTTCCGATGCTGCGATAGCAGTGGAAAGCCCGCAGCGCAGCGAGGACTTGCAGCGAATAGCCCGACCCGCAGGGGCACGCCCAAAAAAAATAAACGGAGTGGAGAAGCAATGGGAGAGAAGGTGCGCTGGTGTAATCGTTGCGGATTGAACGGGTTTCTCGGCGATGTGGTTATTTGGGTTTTCCCATCATCATGCGCTCGAGCTTTTGGGTGCTGCTTTGCCAGGTATAGTTTTCTGTAACAAAACGGTGGGCTTGCTCGGCCATTTGTTTGGCTTGATCAGGGTTGTCCAGTAAATACAACACGGCCTCGGCATATTCTTCGGGCTGTTTGGCTACCAATAATTGGTGCTGATGCGTGGCTCCCAGGGCGTTATTGGCCAGCGGAGAGGTGATGCACGGGATTTTCATCGACATGGCCTCGAGCAATTTATTTTGAAGTCCTGTTCCAATTTGCATTGGGGCAATAAAAATCCGGCTGGAGGCATACGATGTTCGAATGTCATCTACCCACCCCGCTACTGTTACGTTTTCGCTTTGAAGTTTTAAAATTGATTCGGCAGGTGTGGCGCCCGAAATCAGCAACTTAAGGTCTGGTCTGGTTTTAAGTAAAATGGGCATGACCTTATTAACCAGGTATAGCGTGCTGTCTACATTGGGCGGATAACCCATGTTTCCAATAAAGCAGAGGTCGTATTTTTTGGCCAAATCTTGGGGATGAAAAAAGTCGGGGTCCACGCCATTTCCAACCACTGTTATTTCCTTTTGCCGGGGATGATAAATGTGCGATCGGTCTTGTTCAGAAATAATGCTCTTGTTTTCAAAAAGCTCAAACACCACGTGCTCATAATGAAGCAGCCGTCGGGCTTCGGTTTTGAAAATGGTTTTTTTAAAAAAGTTCTTTTCTTTTTCGGCCCGGCGGGTCATGCCCTTGCTGAATGCATCCTGATAGTCGAGTGTTTTGGGGTAGGTGTGTTCGTTTTTTGCGTATTCTGCTGTGCGAATCAACTGACAGAAAATATGATCGGGCTGAACCTTACGGATGATTTCTTTGATTTTTTGATGCGGTTTGCGCTGGTAAAAGTAGGCTACCTGAAAGGGTTTGTTTCCAAACCAGGCCCAAAAGAGTTGCCAGTAAATGAGCGGTTTTTTGAGCGGTAAAAAATGCACTTCTGTGGCGATTTCTGACAGTACTTCTGCTGCTTTGGGATGGGGCTTTTCGTCCGACAAGCAGCACAAATAAATGTGGTGTCGTTTGCTCAATTCTTTGATTTGATAAAAGGCCCGCAGTTTATCTCCTTTTTCCAAGGGGTAGGGAATACGCGAAAGAATAACCAGTAGCTTCATGAATCAGATTGATGAAGAGAAAAAATTCACCAGCTCGGTGGTTAGCTTGTCGTTGTCGAATTTTTCACTGACCAGCTTACGTGCTTCCCGGCCAATTTTCACAATTTCGTTCGGATTTTTGGTGAGAAAATTAATGGCATCAACAAATTCTTTGGGGGTGTCGGCAATGATGATGTTTTTGCCTTTCTGATAATCAATTCCTTCGGCGCCTATTGTTGTAGAGATAATGGCTTTGCCCAGGGCCATGCCTTCGATAATTTTAACGCGGATTCCACCGGCCGATAGGAGCGGTACAATCATTATTCCGTGTTTCTGCATAAAGGCAAAGGCATCGGGAATTTCTCCTTCGATAATCACATTTTGATCTTTTCGGCTCGCAATTTCTTCGGGCATTTTTCGACCGGCAAGATAAAGGGGTATTTGAATTTGACTTTGCTGCACCTTTGGCCACACTTCGTCGAGAAACCAGGACACTCCTTCCACGTTGGGCATCCAGTCCATGGATCCCAGGTGAAAAGCGGATAGTTCGGGAATGGAGTCGGCGCTGTAATTGATTTTATGTGTGTCGATTCCGAATGGAATGGTGGTAATTGGTCCGGAATAACCGAGTGTTAGGTATTTCTTTTCGTCGGTTTTGCTGATGGAAACGATCCCGTCAACTTGGCTAAGAATTTTTAGTTCGTACTTTTTCAGTTGACGTGCCAACAGTTGCAGATAGGATTTTTTGGCTGGATTTCTTGATCCCTTGGCCACGCGTTCCCAAATGATGTACTCGAGATTGTGTGATCGCAGAATGACATGCGATTTCGAAAAGCGCCGCACCGTATCAATGTAGGGCGTCATAAACAAGCTCTCGAGCAATACGACGTCAAACTTTTCTTTGCGCAAGATGCGTTGCAAATTGATGTTGAAATCAGCAGAAAAAAAGCGGCTCACATTGTATGAATCCTGGGTAATGAGGCTGGAAAAGGCATCGACCAGATTGATTTTGGTGTCCACAAAAACCGATTCGATACGCGTGGAAGTCAAATATTCCTCATTGAGCAGTGCGGGGTCGAAGCCGTGCTTATGGGTGTGAATGGTGAGGATTTTTAACTGATGACCCTGTCTGATCAACCCCTCGGAAATGTTATTCATAGCAATACACCCACCGTCTCTTGGAGGATTCGGAGGTTTGTGACACAACTGTAATATTTTCATGTCCCCTTTTTCTTCTTGAACTTCAATTTGGAGGTTATCCGATCCAAACCTCCAGGATGAAACAATGATGCATCGCGCGTTGCACGAAGCGTCAAAAATACGCTTATCGGCAATAATATAAAGGTGCTTAACCACATCCCACTAAAGGGGTCGATTACACCAGTTCGCGCCATTTTTTCGCCAGTGATAGAAGAAATATGAAAGAGCAAAAAGAAGAGAACCGAAATCACCACCGGTAATCCGATTCCGCCTTTTCTGATCAAGGCGCCCAGTGGTGCTCCGATAAAAAAGAATACCATGCACGCAAAAGGAAGGGTGAGTTTTCGGTGCCATTCATTGTAGTGGCGATTGATATACATTTTTCGCTGCGATAATTCGTGCCCCACCGCAGCGGTGTGATTTTCGCCATTTTGCGCCATGTTGGTGGCAATATCAACCGATCTGCGCTTGGAGTGGTAATTGGCGCTGGCAAAGAAATCGTCTTGATTTAAACCAGTGTGGATGTTTCCTGTGGAGTCGTTTCGAAGCCGAATGGTGCGATTGATATAGGTTTCGTAGTCGTGCTCTCTGCGGCTGTAAAGTAGGTAAAGGCTGTCGATCGAGGCGCCGAGTTGTCCCATGGTCATCATCTGAATATGGTTTTTCCACTGGTCTTCGTCGGTGCGTTGCAACATAAAACCCGAGACATCAATTCTGAGAATGTCTTTTTCAAACTTGTTTCTCACCATTGGGTAGTCGGATTTGGCGCTTTCTTCAGAGCCCGTTTCGTCGTAGGTGTAGCCGTTGTAGAGTGTGAGGATCAAAAAGCGTTTGTCGTCGGTTTGTTCCATTCGGCCCCGTTCTGCGCGGATCACGGTTTTGTTTCCAGATTGCTTTTTAGTGTGATCGTAGATTAGCATATCGTGCAAATCGCCGGTTTCGCGGTCGTTTTTACCCACCCTGATGCTGTAGCCGTCGAGGCCATTGTAAAAAATGCGGTCGTTCAGTTCAATACTTGGCTTGGCTTCGGTAATATCGAAAAGCAGACTTTTAAACTTAAGCGTGGCAACTGGCGCAATGTTGTTGGCAAAATAAAAAGCGCCAAAAGTGATGAATACAACAAAAATGGTGAGTGGAAACATAATGCGCAGCAACGAAATTCCGGCCGACTTCATAGCCGTGAGTTCGAAGTTTTCGGCGAGATTTCCGAACGTCATAATAGATGACAACAACACGGCCAGCGGCAAGCACAGATTTACCAGATTGGCCGATGCGTAGAGTAGCAATTCAAGAATGACGGTGGTTTCGAGTCCTTTGCCCATGAAATCATCCACCCACTTCCACACAAATTGCATGAGAAAGATAAACAGGACTACCGCAAAAGTGATGATGAACGGCCCGATAAAAGCGCCAACGATGAGCTGATAGAGTTTTTTCAAGTTGTACTCCTTCTGAAATGCTGCAAATATAGCAAGACCAGTGCCAACCTCAGGAACCGAGCACGTGCTTCAGACCTTCAATTTGACTGTTCCAGAGCGCGCCGGTTTCTTCCAGTTCGTGGGGTTCGGCAAAATCGGTAACAATCAGCGCTACTTCATTGGTGATCTCGTCGATTTTTATTCTGAATTCAAAGAAGCAATCGTTGCCTTCTTCTTCATCTGCCAGCCATTTGAAACGGGTAAAGGCATCGCGTTTTTTGTTGATCAACTTGGCCTGCTCTTCACTGCCGTCCCAGAAAAAGGTGTAAAGATTATTGTTGGCAATGTTCACATCGTCGGCAAACCATTCTGATAACCCACTGGGAGTACTAATCAGGGTATAAAGAATTTTTGTAGAAGTCTTGATCAGATACTCTAGCTGTATTTTTTCTTTTTTCATTTTTGTCAGGTAGAACCGGTAGCGCCGGAATCCGTAGTGAGTGTTGCACAATATAGCAAAAATATCATCCAAAACAACCTTGTTATCTGCTTGTGTTTTTTTTGTTTTAGCTGGTTGACAACGGTAAATTAGGGTCGTTAAAAAATAATCAGAATAAACCCAAAAGGGGGTTGATGATTTTGATTTTCATTCTATCTTTGCGGCCACTTTGGCGAGATAGCTCAGTTGGTTAGAGCGCAGCATTCATAATGCTGAGGTCCAGGGTTCAAGCCCCTGTCTCGCTACACTTTTCATTTAAAGGGGAATCCATTTTGGTTTTCCCTTTTTTTATTCTAAAGTACACTGAGAGGGGTTTTGTCAGCTTTACTAATTTTGAGGGAATTGGTTTCTCACTTGGTTTGCGCGAGATGGATTTCCCGATATAATTGATTTGATACCGAAAACCTGCTTAATATGATTCCACTAAACTTAATTCTGATTGTTGCTACTGTTATTATTTCGATGCAGGCTTTCGGTAACTATCAGCGACTTTCTCGTTTGATGTTTAATCCCTATGTGATCAAGGCCAGGGGCGAGTGGTATCGGGTCATAAGCCATGCTTTTGTTCATTCCAGTTGGGGTCATCTGCTGGTGAATATGCTTGTGCTCTATTTTTTTGGTCAGAACATGGAGTACATTTTCACTCAGTATTACGGCGGAGCGGGTAAAGTGTATTTTCTACTGCTTTATTTCGGCGGAATTATTTTTGCTACGCTGCCTGCATTTAAAAGACATGCGCAAAATCCTGGGTACAACGCGGTAGGGGCATCAGGTGCGGTGTCGGCGGTTTTATTCGCCCATATTTTGGTGCTGCCCACCGAAACTCTTTACCTTTATTTCGCTATTCCGCTGCCTTCATTTCTGTTTGGAATAGGCTATCTTTGGTATGAGGCGTGGATGGACAAAAGGTCGAACGACAACGTTGCCCACGACGCGCATTTCTGGGGTGCTCTCTTTGGTGTGTCATTTATGGTTGCTGTCGACTATAATTTTTTGATCAATTTTTTTGTTCAGATCAGCAACTGGTTTGCAAATCTTTTCTGAGAATATGTCGAACTCAAAATCCGAAAACCTTATCATTCACAATGGCGAGTTGCGCGATATCAGCCAATCGGGGCTGAGTCCTGATAACAGGGCCTTTTTGTTTGGCGACGGATTGTTCGAGAGCATCAAGGTGGTGAATGGCAAACCGCTTTTTGTGAAAGTTCATTTCAGTCGGCTTAGCGAAGGGATGAAGTCATTGAAATTTACTTCCGACGAACTTTTTACCGCCGAAAAGTTGGAGCGTGAAATCATTCAGCTCATCGATCATTGCAAGGTAAGAACTGGCGGAAGAGTGCGGGTTACCGTTTTTCGTAATCCCGGTGGTTTTTACCTGCCAACAGGCGAAGGGTTTTCGTACGTAATCAGCCTTATTCCCGATTCATTGAATAAATACATGCTCAATGAAGAGGGGTTGGTGGTGGATTTATACACGCAAATAAAAAAGCAAATCACCCCCTATTCTCATTTCAAATCAGTAAACAGCCAAAACTACATTCTGGCAAGTATTCACGGGCGAACCATGAATTTGGATGACGTGTTGCTTGTAAACGAGAAAGACCAAATTATAGAATCTACAAACTCCAATTTATTTATTGTGAGTAATGGTGTGCTTTACACTCCGGCTATTTCGGATGGATGCGTAGGGGGGGTGATGCGAATGCAGATAATTAATCTGGCACTTGAGTCGGATATCAAAGTGTATGAGTGCGCACTTACCCCGCAAAACCTGCTGGTGGCTGATGAAATGTTTCTCACCAATGCCATTCAGGGAATTAAATGGGTTTCGAGCTATCGCATGAAACGCTATTTCCATAAAATGAGCGATCGGTTGATGGAGCGGCTCAATGACAAAGCCGTAGAACTGACCCGTTAGTTTAAACTCGGATCTTCGGGTAGATGGGCCAAAAAGGAGTATTCTTTTCCCATGGCGGTAAGCGTTTTTTGCCAAAGCTTATCGGTGCTGGTGTTCATCAGAATATCGGCCGGTGCTTCTGAAATAAACCAGGCATTATCCGAAAGTTCGTCGTCTAGTTGGTTTTCCGACCAACCGGAATAGCCTACGAAAAATCTCACCTGATGGTCCTCGAGCTGCCCGTTAATCAAATGCGCTCTGAGCGATTCAAATTCGCCGCCCAGATACAAGTCCTTCTTGATTTTTACACTTCCGACGATGGCCGGTCCAATAGTATGTAGAAAAAAAAGATTGGATGTTTGCACCGGTCCGCCCAGTCCTATTTTGTTTTTTACATCGGGCAATCCCGATACCAGCTCCGACAGGCTAACATTGAGGTATTTGTTCAAAACAAACCCGAAAGAACCTTCTTCATTGTGTTCGCACAATATCACTACCGACCGTTTAAAATAGGGGTCGCTCATGAGGGGATAGGATATCAGTAGCCGGCCTCTTTTGGGGGCAAGTTTATTGGGCGGGTTGAGATTGATCATAGCATGAAATCCGTATTATTTGTTACAATTTAGTCAATTCCTGCAGGATGGACCAACTTGCCTTTGCTATTTTTTGTTTTAGCTCAACTCCCGTCGTGCTATTTGTTTTAGGTCTGATATCTTTGGTGAATCAATTTGCCGAAAATGAGCGATCTCAACCGTTTCTTATCTTCTGACAGGCGTAATTTCACCCAACAGGGCTTGAATGAAAATGAGCTGCCCGCAGAGCCTGCCGAATTGTTTTTACAATGGCTGAAATTGGCTGTTGAAAAGCAGAATCCAGAGCCTTATGCTTTTGTTTTAATGACTAGTGCAGATGGTGTTCCCTCAGGACGAATCGTTTATTTGCGTGGTCTTGAGGACGATGGATCGCTGGTGTTTTTCACCAATTACCTGAGCGAAAAAGGGGAACATCTGTCCGCTAATGCACATGCGGGCGCATTGTTTTTCTGGCCATTTAATGAGCGGCAGGTGCGCATAACTGGTAAGGCTCAGAAATGCAGTGCCGAGGTTTCTGATGCCTACTTTGCATCTCGGCCACGCGAGAGCCAAATTGGTGCGTGGGCGTCAAAACAATCTGCATTGCTCGGTTCGCGTCAAGAGCTGGAAGAACAGGTAGCAGCTCTGCGAAACAAATTCGAATCGTCGGACGAAATTCCACGACCTGATTTTTGGGGTGGTTATCAATTAACTCCGTCGAAATATGAATTTTGGGAAGGCCGTGAAAGTCGCCTTCACGACCGAATCCGGTATCGCAAAAAAGAGTCTGGCGTGTGGACTGTGGAAAGGTTGTCGCCTTAAATTAGGCTTCTTTTTTTGTTTCTTTGGGTTCGCTTTTAGCCTTGGTAGTGGCCTTTTTGGCAGGCGTTTTCTTAGTAGTAGTCGTAGATTTTTTCTTTTCGGTGGTAGCTTTTGCTTTGGTTGTTTTGGTTGCTTTGGCCTTGGTGGTTGTGGACTTTACTTTTGCTGTTGCTTTTTTATCGGTTGCCTCGGCTTTAGCTTCTTTCTGTTCGGCAGGTTCAGCAACGTATTTTCTGAATTTAATGCTTCTTTTTCGGGTTTTACCATAGGTGCCCCTGATACGCTTTCCTCTTTCAGTTTTAATATCTCCTTTTCCCATAATTTATCTAATTACTAAGGTTAAATATCAAAGATAGAAATTTTGTCGGGCTAATTGGGGGCAACTCGCGAATGGTTTAGCACCTATTGTTAAAAAACAAACCCCTGCTTTTTGGCAGGGGTTTGTTTAGGTTAATGAGTCTTGAGCAGATTATTTAATCTTTTCAGCTAAATCAGCACCCGCTTTAAACTTAACTACTTTTTTGGCTTTAATTTCGATCTCCTTACCGGTTTGAGGGTTGCGGCCTTTTCTGGCGGCTCTGTCAGACACTGAAAAGGATCCGAAGCCAACAAGTGCAACTCTGTTTCCTTTTTTCAGGGCATCAGTGGTGGTGCTGATGAATGCATCGAGGGCTCTTTTGGCATCTGCTTTTGATAATCCGGCAGTTGCAGCCATCGCTTCTACTAATTCTGCTTTGTTCATGTTTAGTGATTTAGGTTAAAAAAATAATTTCATCTAATACAAATTTATACGAAAATACTACGGCATCAAGTGCTTGCTCCAAAAAGACGGATTTTTGTTAATAAAAATGGGTCTTTGTTGAAAACTCCAACCGTAATCCGCGTCAGTAGTGGGATTCCGACTTTTTTTCGGGATGTTTTTTACTTTATATGCCCTAATTGGTCGATGGGTTACTCAAATTGTTTAAACGATTCGGGGTTGGCGCCATTCAAAAAGTCTGCTATTTGCATCCTTTTTTTTCCGGGAGTTTGAATCTCTTCAATTTGAATTGATTTGCTTTCGGTTCCGACTTCAAATTGGTGTTTGGAGAATAGAATTTCTCCGGGATCTAGGGTTTTGTCACCCGCCGAAGCTTTTAAGATTTTTACAATCGAATTATTTGTGCTGTTAAAAGTGTAGGCGCCTGGATAAGGGCTCAACCCACGAATGAGATTCAATACTTGCGGTGCCGGTTGATACCACTGAATTTTCGTATTGCTGCGGTCTAATTTTGGTGCCTCGGACAATTTGGTTCTATGCTCAATTTTGTCTTGACTGATGGGAGAAATGGTGCTTTCTGCAATGGCGTCTACGGTTTTTAATAATAGCGCAGCCCCCACATCAGTGAGTTGGTCGTGGAGCTCTCCTGCATTCATGGTGTTGGTGATCGATACTTTCTGCTGATCTATTATATCACCGGTATCAATTTTTTCATTGATAAAAAAAGTGGTCACACCGGTTTCGGTTTCCCCGTTGATAATGGCCCAGTTGATGGGAGCAGCACCGCGATAATCGGGCAGGAGTGAGGCGTGCAGGTTGATGGTTCCTTGAGGTGGCAATTGCCAAATTACCTCGGGCAGCATCCGGAATGCCACCACCACCAACAAGTCGGGGTTTAGAGCCTGGAGTTGTTCAATAAACGATTCGTCTTTAAGATTGACAGGCTGAAGTAAGGTTAGGTTATTCGCAATAGCGTAGTCCTTTATTGCGGATGTTCGCAATTTTGAGCCCCGTCCTGCGGGTTTATCCGGAGCGGTAACGACTCCCACTATTTGATGCCGGCTGTGATAAAGTTTGGCGAGCGAGGCAACGGCAAATTCGGGGGTACCCATAAAAACAATGCGAAGTTGTGCTTTCATGTTGTGTTTTTTTTAGGCAGGTAATGGTTAAAACGTGAGATCGTTTTTGAGGTAAAGCTTGCACTCAATTGAAAGGTTTTATTTTTGTTCTTTCAGGGTCAGCGACTTGTCGGGGAGATAGTAAATCATTTGCTCGTCAACCATCCAAGTAATGTTTTCCAGCACATCATTGATTTCGTATTGCGACAATGCGTCTGTGATTCGCTGCGGATCCATCGGGTGTTTCTCTATGGTCTCGATAATCTTGTTGCGGATGAACTCTTTGTTGTGGCTGCTTTTCTTTTTTTTCAAACACACATCACAATGCCCGCAATTTTTTGCCCCTTTTTCGCCGAAGTAGTGCAACAAACTTCTTTGACGACAAACGCCCGGTGCCAGATAATCCTTCATGGTCTGCAGTTTGTTGGCGGCAACAGCTTTGCGAAGGTGGTAAATATTTGGTGATAGCTTCAGGTTTTTATCGTATTGCGCCGGAAGAATAAACGTTACCATAGCCGAGTCTTTGGCTGGTTTGTAATCGCCGACGTTTTGGTGATGCAGTTGGTCTAACATCTGCTTTACACTTTGCTGCGAGGCATTTATCCTTCGCGCCAACAGCTTTTCATCGATCTTGACCGGACTGTCGAAAATTCCCGAGTAGGAGCGAAGAATCAGTTGCGTAAATTCTCCCAATTTTTGGTTTCGCAATTGAAATTCATAAAGGGAAGAGGGTGATACGAGAAACTGAAATTGCGAGGGACTGTAAAATGCCTCATTGAACGAAACGTAGCTTTCGCTTTCCAGAAGCTTAAGGCTGTTATACAAGTCGATGGCTTGGATGTCGAATCGACTCGAAATCGCATGGAGGTCAATCTCGTATGCCTCACCCTGACCGGCTCCTGCGGCAAGTTGCAGGTAGTTGATCATTGCCCGATACGACTTTTTAATGAGTTCTGGGGGCGGAAACTTATTCTTTACCTTCTGTTCCAGATTGAGAACATCATTTTTCTCGTAGAGCAAAATACCCCATGCTTTTTCGCCATCGCGGCCGCCACGACCCGCTTCCTGAAAGTAAGATTCCAGATCTTCAGGCAGATCCAGGTGAACGACAAACCGCACATCGGGTTTGTCGATTCCCATTCCGAAAGCGTTGGTAGCAACGATCACGCGGGTGCGGTCTGCTGTCCAGTTTTTTTGACGTTCGCTGCGAATCTCGCCAGACAATCCTGCATGATATGCCTCAGCCGAAATTCGATGGCGACACAGAAACTCAGCAATTTCAACGGTCTTCTTTCGGTTTCTGACATAGACCACACCTGTGCCTTGAATTTTGCGGCAGATGTTGAGGAGCCGGTTGCGTTTGTTTTCTTCCTGAACAACTACATAAGCAAGGTTTTCGCGAACGAAGCTTTTTTGAAGCACATTTTTTTGTCCGAAACGGAGCTTTTCCTGAATATCTTCTACCACTTCAGGGGTTGCAGTTGCCGTTAGAGCAAGAACCGGTGCGCTTTCCATCTCGCGCAATTGGGCAATCTGCAGATAGGCTGGTCGGAAATCGTATCCCCATTGAGAAATGCAGTGGGCTTCGTCAACAGCGATAAAGCTGATTTTCATTAGTTTGAAGCGCTCAATAAACAGGTGGCTTTGCAGTCGCTCGGGCGAGAGATAGAGCAATTTGATATCGCCGTGCACACATCGGTCGAGTGCGTAATCAATTTCCTGACTACTCATCCCACTGTGAAGAGCCAGTGCCTTTACACCAATACGTTTGAGTCCATCTACCTGATCTTGCATCAGGGCAATCAGCGGTGAAATTACAATGCAGACTCCATCCTTGGCAAGCGCTGGAACCTGAAAGCAAATAGATTTTCCTCCGCCGGTGGGCATTAGTGCCAGCGTGTCTCTACCCTCCATCAGGCTGTTAATAATGTCTTCCTGCAACGGACGAAATTGATCGTAGCCCCAGTATTTTTTCAATATTTTTTTGATCTCAGACACAATGTTTCAAAACTGTTAATTTTTAGTAACATAACCATCATCAAACACTAATCTTTCAGAATTCTTAACTTTGGCATTGGTAGTCGCAAAAGTATTGGCGCAGTTTTGATAAAAGTCCATTTTTCGCCATTATTTGTGCCGCTCTACCGCAAGTTATAGTCGTTTAATAAATTCAGAAGGATATGATCGCAGAGGAAACCAATATTAAAATCACCCAAACTACCCAATCCAGACTGCCTGCTTTGGACTTTGACAATTTACGCTTTGGCCGTGAATTTTCCGACCACATGTTCTCGATGGAGTATCGAGATGGATCTTGGCGCAATCCGGTGATTAAACCTTTTGAAAACCTTTCTATGAACCCCGCGACGTCGGTGATACATTACGGCCAGTCAATTTTCGAAGGGATGAAGGCATACAAAGGTGATGGCGGTGAAGTATTTTTGTTTCGGCCAGAAAAGAATATCAAGCGTATGAATATATCGGCAGAGCGCATGTGTATGCCACCGCTGCCAGAGAATATTTTTAAAGAAGCGCTCCTCGAACTACTCAAACTGGATAAAAACTGGGTGCCTCCCTCCGAAGGTGGAGCACTGTATATTCGTCCCATTTACTTTGCAACCGATGAGTTTATCGGAGTCAAGCCTTCAGAAAACTACAGATTTCTGATCTTTACTTGTCCGGTCAATGCATACTATACTGCGCCGGTTCGGGTATTGATAGAGAAACACTACACCCGGTCGACACCTGGTGGAACCGGATTTGCTAAGGCTGCTGGAAATTATGCGGGAGCACTCTATCCCGCAAAGATGGCTCAGCAAAAAGGTTACGATCAGTTGATCTGGACCGACGCCGTCTCTCATAAGTATGTCGAAGAGTCTGGTACGATGAATGTGTTTTTTATGACCGATGAGGGATTGATTACACCTTCACTTTCTGATACCATCCTGGCGGGTATTACGCGCGACAGTGTGTTAACTCTTGCCAAAGATTGGGGTGTGCCAGTTACCGAACGAAAAATTGAAGTTGCTGAATTGATTGATAAATTGAAGCAAGGCAAAGTAACCGATGCATTTGGTGCAGGAACCGCAGCAACCATCGCGCATATTGCAACGATCGGTCACGAAGGAACCGATTATGAATTGCCTCCTGTTGAAGAACGTGAATTCTCAAATAAGGTGCTTAGTTACTTGAACGATTACCGTAAGGGTAGAGTGGAAGACAAATTCAATTGGAACGCGAAAGTATAATGTAGTAGACGGCTGCTGGATATCAGCACAAGAAACTTAAGGCTGAAATGGATTGGAAAATTTTTCCGAATTCATTTCAGCTTTTTTTGTTGATCAGTCTCCAATCTTTCAGATGAAATTAATGGCAATTAGCAGAGGCGTCTTTTATGATTTGTTTTTTTTGGTGAGGAAGAATTGGCGGGGCCAGTCATGAATGTATTCATTGTCGAGTAAACACTGTTTGTAGTCTCTTGTGTTTTCACCCTAATAGCTGCCCGAGAAATGGTAACAACTCGATTGCATCATCTCGAAGTCGGTTGGCCTAATTAATAGGCGGACCATACCCTCTAAATTTGAGAGTCGTTCCAAAGTCAACGATCTAATCAGTGTCTGGTATTGGTTGAAAAAAAAACGGCCATCCTGAAAGGACGGCCGTTTTTAAGATTTGATTTGGCGGCTGCTTATTTGGCAAGCATCAATCGCTCGATATAAGTAGCCTTTTCGGTAGTCAGCTTATAGAGGTACACACCACTGGTGTGCCTTTCGCCTTGGAATCTGAAGTGGTACTCCTGATTCGCAGACACGTCTCCTCTGTATAGCGTTTCAACAATTTTACCATCCATGTTGAACACTTCAAGGGTTGCTTTGGTGTCGAATGGAACGGTAAAGTTGATAGTAGAGGTGTTTGAAGTTGGGTTAGGCCAAGCGTTCAGAACAGCAGCCTCAGAGCTGATTTCAATGATGTCTTCAGAATTTTCTTCTTCTTCACCAGGCTGAACTGTGATGGTCTGTACCGCAGTAGTGGCATTACCACAATCGTCGGTAGCCGTCCAGATTCGGGTAATGGTGTAGTCACACTCAGGACATTCGTGTTCAAATCCGAAGTCACCGATTCCGTTAACACCTTCAACACCCATCCAGTTACCAGTGTAAAAGAACCATCCTGACATACCATCAGCATCGTTTCGGTTGTTGGCAGCTTTACCTACCTGATAACCGAAGTAGAGACTGGCTGGAGCGTGAGACAGTGTCAGTTCGGCTCCGGCATACAATCCAGCACCATGTAACACAGAGCTATCGGCATTGAGGATATAGTAATCCCAATCCAGATACTCATCTCCAGCTACCAGTGCGTCGTCTTTGTAGCTTCTGCCTAGTGCACTCCAAGTATCCCAGTCAGCACCGTCTTTAAAGTAAACATCAATCACCCATTGCTTGTTGGGGTTGCTTGGCGCATAAACGGTACCAGTCAGGTGAGCTCTTCCGTCAGACAGTTCGATAAACTGACCGCCGGCCGCATCTAGATGGTAGTACTGAGGCTCTCCAATATTGTTCGGTAACCAGAGTGCCCAAGCCGCACCAACCACATCCAGCGGAGTAGTCAGGTTGCACTGCTTTAACCCATCCTCACCAGTGTACCCTTCGATGAATTCTTCGGCGGTGTACGTAATGTCAGAAGAACAGTTGTCGATAGCAAGCAACTCTTCCATGGCAGGGATGGTGTCAGAGCAGAAGTAAGACTCATCCTCAGGAACGTTCACAAATACTGGAGCAGTATTGTCTTCCACAGTGATGATTTGAGTGAGAACGCTAACATTATCACAATCGTCAGTTGCAGTCCAGGTGCGAATAAGGGTGTACGAACCTTCGCACTCACCTTCTTCGAAAGTCTCGGCAAATTGTACCTCTACATCCACATCGCAGTTGTCAGTGGCAGTGATGGTAGCAGCAACCGGAACTTCATCACATTCAACGGTCATGTTTTCTACAGACTCATTGAACTCAGGAGCAACGGTGTCGATAACGGTGATAACCTGAGTGTGAACTGCAGTGTTTCCACACCAGTCGGTTACAGACCATGTTCTGGTGATTGTACCTGAGCAGCCTTCGAAGGCTGATTCGGTAAACCCAACAATCAGATCTGTATCACAATTATCGCTAGCACTCAATACTTCGGCAACAGGAATATCGTCACATGAAACGGTCATATTTTCCGGATACATGCTAAACACTGGAGCTTCCTCATCAATAACAGTGATGGTTTGAGTATGAGAAGTGCTGTTTCCACATTCATCAGTTGCAGTCCACGTTCTGGTGATGGTGTACGGACAACCTTCGGTGATTTCTTCATCGAAAGTAATGGCAACCAGTTCAGAACAATTGTCAGTCGCAGTCATCACGGCGGCTTCAGGAACCTGATCACAGCTTACAGTCATATCTGCTGGAGTTTCAGCAAAGACTGGAGCAGTGTTGTCCTCAATGGTGATCACCTGAGTATAACTAACAACGTTTTCACAAGTATCAACAGCCGACCAGGTGCGGAAGATGGTGTACGATGCCGGACAGTCGCCAGCTTCTGTCGTTTCGGCGAAGTTCACTACCACCTCTGCATCGCAGTTGTCGGTAGCCCAAACTTCGGCAGGAACGGGGATTTCTTCGTTACACTCGTAGGTAGCATCTTCAGGCAATCCATGGAGTTCCGGAGCAACCGTATCGATCAGCGTGATGTACTGCTCGTGTACAGCTACGTTTCC
>CAZARI010000045.1:0-21424 GCA_964487545.1 uncultured Cryomorphaceae bacterium | reverse complement strand
TCTAATCAAGTTTTCCGCGTTTTTTCAACAGGTACTTGCGGAATTAAGGTTAAATGATGCTTTATGCTTCAATGGCCAATATAAGAACCGTCTTTGTTGTCACATAAACCAATCGCAAAAGCCCATTCCGCATATTTTTAATAAATTTGCAGTTCACCAAAAAGGATTGCGCAGTACCAATTTCGGTACTTTGATATGTATTTACCCGACATACCGCTGAATGGCTCAGGTTTTTACCTGTTAATAAGCGGGTTGTGGGTTGGTCAGATTTCTACCGGTAAATACAGACCTGATCAGATTGGCTTTAATATCAATCCAAAGCCCAACAATCCATTCCTTACTTCACTTTATCAACGCATTAATTGTTGGAGCGAGACAATGGATACACGAATTTATTTCGATTCCATTTCCATATTTAGCTCATCCTCTGCATACAAATTCGTATTTTACAGCTTACCAAGAACAGAACAATACACGCAAACACGATTATGGACATTTTGATTATTGACAGTACCAACAAAACACATCCCATCACACGAGATCACGTAGCCGACTTTTTGTTTCACCACCTGGATCAATACGGCGACAAGCGCGAAGACATCCTTAAAGCCATTGATTATTCATTGTCTGAAGCACCCGGAAAAGGTGGTTTTGTAGTGGTCGGAACCGAATCCAACAAGATCGTGGGTGCTGTGGTCGTCAACGAAACCGGCATGGCGGGTTACATTCCCGAAAACATATTGGTCTATATCGCTGTGCACCAGAAAATGCGGGGCAAGGGTGCCGGTAAACTGCTCATGAAAGCGGCAATTGATCGTGCCCGGGGCGATATCGCGCTACACGTAGAACCCGATAATCCGGCCTTTCAGCTATACACTAAGCTCGGTTTCGAAAACAAATATCTTGAATTGCGTCTCAAAAAGTAGCCATGTCAACTTACGACATACCCATCGATCGTTTGATCCATTTTCGTAGAAAGGTGCTACACCGATATCCCGAATTATCAGGTAGCGAGACCGAAACGGCCCATCAAATAGCCGCTTTTTTATCTGCGTGCAATCCCGACGAAATCATCCGCGGAATTGGCGGGACAGGCGTTGCCGCTATTTACCGCGGCCAAGATGACGGTCCGGTGGTGATGTTGCGCTGCGAACTCGATGCATTGCCTATCCAGGAGCCGGATCATATTCCACATCGCTCGGAGAATAACGGTGTATCACACAAATGCGGGCACGACGGTCACATGGCTATTTTATGTGGTGTGGCAGTTTTGCTATCACATCAACCGCCAAAACGGGGAAAGGTGGTGCTGCTCTTTCAGCCCTCCGAAGAAAATGGCAAGGGAGCCGCCAGCGTGCTGCACGATCCAAAGTTTGAAGCAATCAAGCCCGACTGGATTTTCGCATTACATAACCTACCGACATTTCCTAAAAATCAAATTATTGTAAAAAACGGACAGTTCACGCCGGCTGTAAACAGCATCATCGTGAAGTACACCGGTTATACCTCACATGCCGCCACGCCAGATAAAGGTGTAAACCCAGCACGTGCTTTGGCCGAATTGACCATCGAATTGCTCGACTGGAACACCGATTCCAATCTCAATGATTTTCTGATTGTGACACCGGTTTATCAAAAGTTGGGTGAAAAAGCCTATGGCACTTCAGCGGGTGAAGGAGAGGCCCATTTTACCTTGCGTTGCCGCGATACCGAACAGATGCGCGCAATAGAAAAACGAATTGAATCACGGGCCAAAGCCATAGCCGATCGCCATCAGCTCATGATTGAAACCGATTGGATTGAAGAATTTTATTCGGGATTTAACAATGAACAGGCCGTTGATTATATCCGGAAGGCAGCATCCAAAACCGGCGCAAAGCTCAGGGAAGTAGATCAGCCCTTTAGGTGGGGTGAGGATTTCGGAATTTTTACTCACGCTTTTAAAGGTGCCATGTTTTGTGTGGGCGCTGGCGAAGATCATCCCGCGCTGCACCATCCCGATTACGACTTTCCGGATGAAATCATTGAAACAGCAGTAAAGGTTTTTTACGAAACCATCAATGAAGTACTGAATGTTTGAAGAATCATACATCACGCTCAGCCAATCGGCAGTAGAGCACAATATCCGGTTTCTGAAGCGCCGTGTGGGTAAAAACGTTCGGATTTCTTCCGTGGTGAAAGGCAACGCCTATGGCCATGGTATTGAGCAATGGGTGCCCTTGGTAGCCCGGGCCGGAATTAATCATTTTTCGACCTTTAGCGCTGTTGAAGCAGAAAGAGTGATGAAAGTGGCTCCTGAAAATTGCACTTTGATGATTATGGGAGAGGTCAGTGGACAAGCGCTAGAATGGGCCATCTCTAACGGTATTGCGTTTTTTGTTTTCGATGTCGAGCGGCTTCGCGCTGCCATTTCCATGAGTAAAAGGCTGAACATTCCGGCCAAAGTGCACATAGAGCTCGAAACCGGAATGAACCGCACCGGCTTTAGTTTTCAAGAGCTGGATGTGGTAAGCGAACTGTTGTCACAAAACAAGGATCAACTTATTTTTAGCGGACTTTGTACGCATTATGCCGGAGCCGAAAGTATAGCCAATTATGTGCGTGTTCAGCGGCAAATTCGCAAGTTCAAAGCCGGAAAGCACTATTTCGAACAACAATCACTGCAACCTCAAATTGGCCACACTTCCTGTTCGGCAGCCATGATGATGTATCCCAAAAATCGGTATGATCTGGTGCGAATTGGCATCATGCAATACGGATTCTGGCCCGGCCCCGAGGTTTTTATCCATTATGTATCCGACCGCAAAAGCAAAGAAGATCCGCTGAAAAGAGTCATTTCTTGGAAAAGCAAGGTGATGGCGATCAAAGAAGTGCGCACGGGTGAATTTGTTGGATATGGTCAATCTTATCTGGCAAGAGAAAACATGCGAACCGCGGTTGTCCCAATTGGATACAGCGACGGCTTTTCACGTGATTTAAGCAATCAAGGGCGGGTGCTAATCGGTGGTAAACGGGTTGCCGTTGTGGGGCTAATTAATATGAATATGCTGCTGGCCGACATCACCGATGTTCCCGGCGTTAAGCGCGGCGATGAAGTAGTGCTCATCGGAAATCAAGGCGATATGGAAATATCTGTGGCTTCTTTTAGCGAAATTAGTCATCAGATTAATTATGAAATACTGACGCGGTTGCCCGAGAGCATTCCGCGAAAAATTGTAGAATAATGGCATTTATTAGATTGTACACAGATAAACTGAAACACAATTACGATTTTCTCAATAATCTATTCGAAAAGCGAAACATAGAGTGGGGAATAGTATCGAAACTGCTCTGTGGGAACAAACTATACATTGAGGAAGTTCTAAAGCTCGGCGTGAGGGAAATTCACGACTCCAGGGTGAGCAACCTGAAGCTGATCAAAAAGCTAAACCCCAAAATTCAAACGGTCTATATTAAGCCCCCCGCCAAAAGAAGTATAGCCAGCATTGTTAGATATGCCGATGTGAGTTTCAATTCGGAGCTGCAAACCATCCACATGCTTTCGGAAGAAGCACAACGCCAAAATAAAACGCACAAGGTGATGATTATGATCGAAATGGGCGATCTGCGCGAAGGGGTGATGGGAGATGAACTGCTCGATTTTTATGGAAAAATTTTCCGCATGCCCAATATCTCCGTCAGCGGAATCGGCACCAACCTCAATTGCCTGCACGGTGTGATGCCTTCGCAAGATAAGCTCATCCAACTCAGTCTGTACAAACAACTCATCGAAGCCAAATTCAATATCAAAATACCGTGGGTGTCGGGCGGCACCTCGGTAACCGTTCCCTTGCTGCTGAAAAACATGCGCCCCATGGCAGTGAACCATTTCAGAGTGGGAGAGGTGTTGTTTTTTGGAAACAACCTGTTCACCAATAAAAGCGTTCCGGGAATGAAGACCGATGTGTTTAAGCTATATGCCGAAATTATCGAGCTCACCGAAAAGCCCATGTTGCCAACCGGTGATTTGGGCCCTAATGTTTCGGGCGATACCCTAACCATTTCAGGTGACGACTACGGAAAAACCCACTATCGCGCCATCGTTGATATCGGGTTGCTTGATGTGCAAACGCAATACCTCATTCCAGAGGACAAGAAAATTACCATTGCCGAAGCCAGTTCGGATATGCTCATACTGGACCTCGGAAACAGCCGGAAAAACTACAAAGTAGGCGATCTGGTATCTTTTCGGTTAAAGTATATGGGTGCGCTGCGGCTTATGAATTCGGACTATATCGAAAAACAAGTGCATTAAATGACAACGAATTGCGCTCCACCCTTTGGCCGTTATTTTTAATAATCTACACTTTCTGTTAACCTGTTTTTCGAAACAGACCAAAAACCCTTAAAAATGTTGTAACCCAATCGATGTACTGGCAGTACAATTCAGTGTTTGCAGAATATGCAATCAATCACCAAAAATGAGTAAATACTGCTTAGCGTGTCCGTTTTAATCATCAGATATAAAGGTTTCTTTAAAGGCTTATTCCACACCTCGGTTGTACTGTTGTTGATGCTGGTATTTGGCTTTTCATCCCAGGCGCAGTCCTACTCAGTAACCGGAACCATTTTTAACCCTGCCGATCAGCAAGCGCTGCCGGGGGCTACTACCATAATTCTGTCTGCATCCGATTCTACTTTCGTTTTGGGCACCACAACCGACCTGGAAGGGAATTTTACCGTAAGAAGCTTGTCATCCGGCGAGTATGTGCTTCAGGTTTCATACGTAGGTCATGAGCCAATGTATAAGTCGTTTTCCATACAAGACCGGTCGTTAGGCTTGGGAATGATGCTTTTAAAACCCGCTGCTACTCAGTTAGAAACTGTTGAAGTATCGGCCAATCGCGTGATGATGAAACAGGTGGGTGACACCACGGTTTATTTTGCATCGGCCGTCCATGTAGACGAAAACGCCACAGCCCGACAACTGATCGATAAAATGCCTGGGCTCCGCGCGCGAAACGGTCAGTTACAGGCGCAAGGTGAAGATATACTTGAAATTACTGTTGATGGAAAGAGGTTTTTTGAAACCGATCTGGAAACAGCCCTCAAAATGCTGCCTGCCGGAAGTGTAGAAAATGTGGAAGTATTCGATTACCAATCGGAGCGCGCCAAACTCACCGGAATCGATGAGGGCGGAACCGGAAAATCAATCAACATCGTTACAAAATCCGATTTTCGTCAGCGTACTTTTGGCCGTGGATACGTTGGAGGTGGTTCTGATGCGACCTATCAAGGTGGAGGAAATATCAATGTGATGAACAACGACCAGCGCGTTTCGGTGTTGTATCAAGCCAATAACATCAACCAGCAAAATTTTGCGCAAGAAGATGTGTCAGAAATTTCTAACTCCGGATTCAGCGAGCAGTCGGGTTTGGCAAAAGTTCAGGCTGGTGGAATCGACTTTTCTACCATCACCGAAAAAACAGAGATTTCAGGAACTTATCTGGTTCACGCTAACAACCTCCATGGCCAAACAGAACTGGAGCGAAATTTTATAGAAAATACCAGTCAGAATTTAAAGTACTACGAAGACAGCGACGAACACTCAAAATCGCTCACACACAATCTAAATTTACGTTTGCAACACGAGCTCAGCGACCGAAGTAGCATACTGTTTCAGCCCACTTTTTATCACAATGGCTACGAATCGCTTCAAAACCTAAATACCAAAACCATCGAAAGTCAACAACTACTTTCTTCTTCAGCATCTGACTTTTCGAGTGTTGGCCAAGGAACTGACTTTACGGCTCCGGTCACTTTTTCGCACCGCTTTCATAAACCCCGCCGCACCATCTCGGCAGAATTTACCCCAACATATAATAAAAGTCGCGGCGAAACCTGGCTCACCAGCCAACAGTGGATGTACAACGATATAACCGAATTGGATTCCACTTATCAGCAAGGCAGAAACAACGCAGAATCATGGAACTTCAATGCCGGTTTGCACTATTCAGAACCGATAAGTAAAAAAAGTACCGTTTATCTTCACTGGACGGGCGGAGCGGCGTTGGAGCAATCGGATGAGCGGGTATATCGAAACGGCGTTTCCATGCAAGAAGGCAATCAACCTGACAGCCTTTTATCAAATAAATTTAGTGGAACAACGTACAGAACAGCCGTCAAGCCAGAGTATATGTTTCGCTCGGGTGGTCATCAATTCAAAATAGGGGTGGAGTACAGCTTTGCTTCGCTCAGTAGTGAGCAAATTTTCCCCGATGCGTATCAAATTAATCGCAACTTTACAGCCGTGTTGCCGCAGGCTTCGTGGCGAATAAATTTTGGCAAGGGCAAGAGACTTAACTTAAATTACCACGCCAGCAACCGCGCGCCTTCTGCTTTTCAGTTGCAAACTGTTCCTGATAATTCCAATCCCATGCGCCAGTATGCTGGCAACGAAAACCTGAATCAGGAAATCCGTCATCGTATTTCGGCCAATTATATCACCAATAATTTTGATAAAGGCTCAGTATTTATGTTTGGCGGTAGTTTGTCGATTGTCGACGATTTTTACGCCAGCACACTTACCACTACCGATCGCGACACGCTCATTGACAACCGGATTTTTCTGAAACGCGGAGGACAGTTGATGCGAACCGAAAATATGAACGGATTCTATCTGCTAAACTTTTTTGGCTCTATGGATCGAGATGTGAACTTTTTAAGTTCCACCTTTTCTGCCGGAGTAGGTTTCAGTCAGGGGCGAATGCCGGGGAGAATCAACGAGAAAACGACCTGGACCGATTCCAAATCAGTCGATCTATCACTCGGATTATCCAGCAACTTAAGCAAGAATGTCGATTTTGACATTTCATCCAAAAGCGCCTACGAAACAGCATTGTACTCGCAACGAAAATCTGATCAAAATCACATTTTCCGTCAGGAAACCGGTGCAGCCCTAAAGTTGATCTGGAAAGGTTTTACCATTAACACCGATTTGCGTCACCTGATGCTTCGCAGCAATGATGAATTCTACAACCGCGACATATTATTGTGCAATGTGGGCATCGGTTATCAGTTTCTCAAAAACAGGCAGGCGGAGTTCAGATTCACTGTTTTCGACCTTTTCAATAACAACACATCGATCAGAAGAATGATCAGCGATGTTTATACCGACAACTATTCCAGCAACGTGCTGAACCGCTACGCCATGTTGACCTTTACCTACCGATTGAACGGCAATAATCGATGATCCGATCTTTGCAAAGCCAATAGCTGTTCCTAAGTTATCCGTATTTTCGTGCGATTCTTTTGCGCCGTCAAAAAGTTAGCGATATGCGCGAAGAAAAATTAACAATTTTTCAATATCCTGTCAGAATGAAATCCATTCATATCTGTTAGGAGGAGAAGGTTAACGCATAGCTTCATGAAAATAATGAATTTGAAAAAATTCCTTCCGATTGCATTTATTCATCTCGTCACGATTTCTTTTATCACTGGCTGTAGCTCAGAAGAAAAGTCGAGCCAGAGAGTTCCCCAGGCACCAACGGTATCGGTTCAGGTGGTGGTGGCAAAACCAGAACCCATTCAGCACACCATTAGTGTCACGGGCTCTGTTCTCGCCAACGAACGCGTTGAATTGCGCAGCGAAACCAACGGCAGAATAGTGGTGTTGAATCTGCGCGAGGGTAGCCAAGTGCAGAAGGGAGATCTGCTCGTTAAAATCAACGACCGCGACTTGAAAGCTTCGCTGCACCAATTGACTTTGCAAGACAGTATGTTGAGTCGTGAGTTGTACCGGAGTGAAGCGCTGTTGAAAATCAACGCTATCAGCCGGGAGGAACATGAGCGTGCAGAAAACGAACGGGCCTCGGTCAGGGCACAGCAAGAAGTGGTCAGAACCAATATTGAACGTACCGAAATACGGGCGCCATTTAATGGCATTGTTGGATTGAGATCGGTGAGCGAGGGCGCTTATGTCGATCCATCGGCTTTGTTGGCTACTTTGCAGCAAATTGATCCGGTAAAAATTGAATTTGCGGTTCCCGAAAGATATCGTCGCTATATCCAACCGGGTACCGAAGTGGCATTTTCGGTGGTCGGTTTAGATACCCTTTTTCGGGCAGAAGTTTATGCCGTAGAATCGCGTATTGATCCGGGAACCCGTAGCATCACCGCCCGGGCACAAACATCCAACCCCGAGCGCTTATTGTATCCGGGAGCCTTTGCCAACATGCGCATTATACTCGAAGAGTTGGACGATGCCCTATTAATTCCTTCAGAAGCCGTAGAGCCAGAAATTGATGGGCACTACGTGTATAAAGTGAAAAACAGAATGGTGCATAGACAAAAGGTTGAAGTCGGTTTTCGTACCGAAAGCCGCAGTCAGATAGCAGCGGGTATATCGCCCGGTGATACCGTTGCCATTACCGGTCTTTTGCAATTGCGCGACAGTGCCGCAGTAAGTATTCGGTAAGTATGTCACGCTAAATTTTCCAGTGTAATGAATTTCAATTTTGCAGCCATATTTATCAACCGCCCGGTACTCACAATTGTGATTTCAATTGTGATTGTCACCTTCGGAATCATTGGCTATTCGTACTTGGGCGTTCGTGAATTTCCGAATGTCGATCCGCCGATTGTTACTGTGCGCACCGATTATGTAGGAGCCAACGCCGACGTAATTGAATCGCAGGTAACGGAAGTTTTGGAAGAGAGTATCAATGGCATTGCGGGAATCGAATCCATTTCCTCAATCAGCACCGACGGAAGAAGCACCATCACGGTTGAGTTTTCGCTCGGAGTAGATATGGAGGCTGCCACCAACGATGTACGTGATAGGGTTTCGGCTGCTGCCCGACAATTGCCGCCCGATATCGATCCACCAGTAGTGCGAAAAGCCGATGCCGACGCCTCTGCAATTTTATCGATGACCATTTCAAGTCCAAACTATTCCCTGCTAGAACTCAGCGATATTGCCACCAACCTCTTTAAGGAACGCCTGCAAACCATTCCTGGAGTGAGCCACATCAACGTTTGGGGCGATAAAAAATACTCGATGAAGCTGCAGATGGAGCCCGAAAAGCTGGCGGCCTATGGTTTGATTCCGATGGATGTGCGCAATGCACTAAACCGTGAGAATATTGAATTGCCCACCGGTAGAATCGAAGGATTTTCAAAAGAAATGACCATTCGAACCTCGGGCAGGCTCATCACTGAGGAAGAATTTAACGATCTAATCATCAGGGAGCAGGATGGTGCGGTAATTCGTATGCGCGATATCGGACAAGCGCGATTACTGCCTGAAAATGAACGAAGTATTTTACGTGGCCATTTCGCTTTTCCACAAGTTGCCGTTGCCGTGTCACCACAGCCGGGCGCCAATCACATTGCCATTGCACAAGAATTTGAACGAAGGGTAGAGCAAATCAAACTCATTGCTCCCGACGACCTGGATTACAACATGGTGGTAGATACCACTGCACCTATTGTAAAGGCTATTGACGAAGTAATCGATACCATTGTTCTCGCGTTTTTGCTCGTAGTGCTTGTCATTTTCACTTTTTTGCGCGATTGGCGTACCACGCTGATTCCGGTCATTGCCATTCCAATTTCACTGATCGGTTCGTTTTTTATAATGTACGTCATGGGCTTTTCGATCAATATCCTGACCATGCTGGCCATTGTACTGGTTACGGGATTGGTTGTGGACGACGCCATCATCGTAATGGAAAATATCTATTCCAAAATTGAAAAAGGAATGGATTCTATTGAGGCTGGGTACCTTGGAACGCAGGAAATTGTGTTTGCAGTAATATCAACTACCGTTACGCTCACCGCGGTGTTTATGCCCATTATTTTTCTGGAAGGCCTAACGGGAAGATTGTTTCGGGAATTTGGAATTGTCGTAGCTGGTGCGGTGATTATCTCCTCGGTGGTTTCGCTCACGCTCACGCCGATGGTGAGTGCGCGTACATTGCGTTACTCTAAGAAACGGGGCAGACTTTATGAATGGTCCGAACGCCAATACCAAAAGTTGGGCAACGCATACGAACGCTCTTTGCGGTGGTTTATGGATTACCGTTGGGTGTCGTTTATTGTGATAGCGGTATCTATTGGGATGATTTTTGGGTTTGGCTCCCAAATTCCTTCTGAGCTTGCGCCCCTCGAAGATAAAAGCTCACTAATGATTAACAGCACGGCCCCGGAAGGTGTCTCATTCGAAAAAATGGATGAGTATATGCAGCAAATCATGCATGTGATCGATAAAATGCCCGAGAAGAAAGCGGCCCTTACTGTTACTGCCCCGAGTTTTGGATCGAGCACTTCTGTAAACTCCGGCTTTGCACGTGTGGCGTTGGTTGAACCCGGTGATCGCGACAAATCGCAGCATCAGTTGGCGCAAGAGTTGATGGCCCAACTGTCTGACATGACCTTTGCCCGCACCTTTGTCAGCCAGCAACAAACCATTGGCGATCGTCGGGGAGGCTTGCCGATTCAGTATGTCATTCAAGCGCCAAGCTTTGAGAAACTCCGAGAAAAAATTCCTGAGTTTATGTCAGTAGCATATGACAGTCCGAAGTTTAGCTTCGCTGACCTCAACCTTAAATTTAATAAACCCGAGCTCAGCGTAGAAATTGATCGCGACCGTGCACGAGCGCTGGGCGTAACCGTTGCAGATATCGCCGAAACGTTGCAGCTCTATTTTTCTGGTCAGCGATATGGCTACTTTATTATGGGCGGAAAACAGTATCAGGTAATTGGTGAAGCCAGCCGCGAAAACCGCGACGAACCGGTTGATCTAACCAAGTTGTACGTTCGTAATAACAGTGGAGACCTCGTTCAGCTCGATAACCTCATTAAGCTGAGTGAACAGACCACACCACCACAACTCTTTCGATACAATCGATATGTGTCCGCTACGGTATCTGCCGATGTGGCAGCGGGCGTGAGCCTCGGTGAAGGTATCGAGGAAATGGACCACATTGCAGACCAAGTGTTTGACGATACTTTTACGTCAACGCTGGCCGGAACATCCAAAGAATTTATGGAAAGCTCCAACAGCCTGATGTTTGCCTTTTTACTGGCTTTGATTCTTGTTTATCTGGTACTTGCTGCACAATTCGAGAGCTTTGTCGATCCGTTGATTGTCATGTTTACAGTGCCTCTGGCCGTTGCAGGAGCGGTTGCCGTTTTATTTCTTTTTGGTCATACCCTTAATATTTTTTCCCAAATCGGCATCATCGTTCTGGTGGGGATTGTAACGAAAAATGGAATATTAATCGTTGAGTTTGCCAATCAGATACAAAATCGGGGCACTGCAACTACCGAATCAGTGGTTCAGGCGGCAGGCTTACGATTCCGACCTATTTTGATGACGAGTATGGCCACTGTTTTAGGCGCCCTTCCCATTGCGTTTGCTCTGGGAGCTTCGGCAAAGAGCCGGGTTCCGATGGGACTGGTGATTATTGGCGGAATGCTCTTTTCGCTCATACTCACCTTGTACGTCATTCCGGCGTTGTATAGTTATATGAGTCGAAAATCTAAAGGCAATAAGCCAAATCTTTCGAAAACGACTACCGTTGCGGGACTCGTTTTATTGCTAATGCTTCCTTCGGGAGTCATTGCCCAACAGGCTAGTGAATCTGAGAACATACTCTCGCTGCAAGAAGCCATGGCTATTGGTCTTGAAAACAACTACGATATTATTATTGCCCGCAATAATGCAGAAATTCTGGCCAATGACAATACCCTTGGCAATGCTGGCTTTTTGCCAACACTTGACGCTCAAGCGGGAATTTCACGTGCCATAACCAACAATCAGCTCGTGTTTTTCGACGGCCGAGAACAATCGGCAACCGGTGCCCGTGCTGATGCCTTGTATGCAGGAGCTGCGCTCAATTGGACCATATTTGATGGAACAAAAATGTTTCTGACAAAACGCAAACTTGCCGAGTTAGAGGCACAGGGTGAATTTATCGCCCGGTCGGAAATTGAAGCGACCATGGCTGATATTTCACAACAATATTATGCCGTAGTACAGATTCAGCAGTTTATTTCGGTATTGGAGGAGGCCGTTGAGCTTTCCTCGGTTCGACAAGATATTGCGGATGCACGATTTGAACTCGGTTCGGGTTCTGAACTGGCATTATTGCAGGCCCGAGTTGACCGGAATACCGATTACGCCAACTTGTTGCAGCAAAGAGCAGAACTGATCAGGGCAAAGTCACAACTCAATACCTTGCTTGCACGCGATCCGGATATCGATTTTAAGGTAGAAAGCCAAATTGCCCTGCAGCCAACCGAAGATTATCAGAGCCTTCTTCAGCGGTTGAATAATGAGAATCCTCAATTGATGGCAGCCAGAGCAGAGCTTCGCGCGGCAGAGCTCGAAATAAAGGAAGCGCGTGCGGCATATAGTCCCCGAATCAATTTGTTTGGAGAGTATAATTACAATCGTTCCGAAAATGAAGTGGGGGTGTTGCAGTCCAACCGAAACCTGGGACCCGTTTACGGAGTAACCGCTTCGTTCAATATTTTCTCCGGATTTAATCGTCGTCGAGAGGTGCAAAACCGAAAACTACAGGTGTTGTCCACCCAAGCCTGGCTCGATGCACAAAACCAAAATTTGCACAGCGAATTGTTTTCATCCTGGGCCGACCATCGGGCCAATGTTGAACTGGTTGAGCTCGAAGCTTCCAATGTGGAGGTGGCCCGACAAAGTGTTGAAGTGGCTACTGAAAGTTATCGGCTTGGCGCCATCAACGACTTGCAATTGCGCGAGGCACAAGTTAACCTGATTGAATCCGAAAGGCGTTTGCTCAATGCCGAATTCCTCGCCAAAACTGCCGAAGTTGAACTGTTTCGACTCACCGGAAATCTCAATTCATCCGTAGGAAATTAATCCCAGCCGATAAGTTTCATTTTTTGCAGAAACAAATGGGCTAAAGTTGATTTGCTCATTCACGACTGCACGGTATAACCCGCGACTAAACTTTATCTCAACGCATTTTACGCCATTCACCCTTTAAACTGTGCTGCCATTTATACAGTTGATTTTACTGGACTTTTGGACAGAAGAGTTATATTTATTTCTGTAACTTTAAGAAAAATCGAACGCAAATGTCACAAGATCCACTTAATGTAAAAAAACAACTTGAAACTAAGCATGGAGCCCTCACTTTTTGGGATTTAAAAGCACTGCAAGATCAAGGTTATAATATTGATAAACTTCCCTTTACCATTCGAATATTATTGGAAAACGCACTGCGTAATTACGATAACTTCTCGGTTACAAAAGAGCATGTCGAGACCATTTTGGGCTGGACGCCTGAAAGTTCTTCTAAGGATATTCCCTTTAAGCCAGCTCGGGTACTTATGCAGGATTTTACCGGTGTTCCGGCAGTGGTTGACATCGCCTCGTTGCGGGCCGAGGCCACGCGAAAGGGAAAGAATCCAGAGAAAATAAACCCACTTATTCCGGTCGATCTTGTGATTGACCATAGTGTACAGGTCGATTATTTCGGTTCTGAAAATGCCTACAAAAAGAACGTAGAAATGGAATATCAGCGCAATGGCGAGCGCTATGAGTTTTTAAAATGGGCGCAGGAAAATTTCGACAATTTCTCCGTGGTGCCTCCGGGAATGGGAATCTGCCACCAAGTGAATCTCGAATACCTGGCACAAGGAGTAATTGCCCGTGACGGCAACGTTTTTCCCGACACGCTGGTAGGCACCGACTCACACACACCAATGGTAAACGGAATAGGTGTGTTGGGGTGGGGAGTAGGTGGAATTGAAGCAGAGGCAGCCATACTCAACCAACCAGTGTTCTTTATCATGCCCGAAGTGGTGGGTCTGAAACTCACCGGGAAATTGCCGGTTGGCACAACAGCTACCGATATGGTGCTGACCATTACCGAGTTGATGAGAAGAAACAACGTTGTCGGGAAATTCGTGGAAGTTTTCGGCTCTGGCCTCGATCATTTATCCGTTCCCGATCGCGCCACCATCGCCAACATGTCGCCAGAGTTTGGATGTACCGTGACGTATTTTCCCATCGACGACAGAACATTGGAATACATGGCAGAGACCAATCGGCCGCAATCGGTGATTGATCTGGTTAGAACGTATTGCAAAGAAAACATGCTGTGGCGCGAAAATGAAACGGCCATTCAGTACAGCGACATTGTAGCGCTCGATCTTTCAACGGTAGAACCTACCATTTCGGGCCCCAAGCGTCCACAGGATAAAATTTTACTTCGCGAGCTCCGCCATAAATATGTAGATCTGCTAAAAGGAGGTCACTCGCGTATATACACACCCATTGCCCAACGAGCCATCGACCGCTGGAAAGGCGAAGGTGGAAACGGCGGTGCAAGAGGTTTGGGGACTGATGATAAATCGGGTGATGGTGAAGTAGGTGCGTTGCGTACGGTTAAGGTGACAGATGGAAACGAAGAGTTTAACCTGCACGATGGTTCTATAGTGATTGCCGCAATCACCTCATGTACCAATACTTCCAACCCGAGCGTAATGATCGGCGCGGGATTAGTGGCCCGAAAAGCTGTAGAACTTGGACTTGACATCCAGCCTTGGGTAAAAACATCCCTTGCTCCCGGTTCAAAAGTAGTCACCGATTATCTCGAAAAAGCCGATCTACTGAAAGACCTGGAAGCTTTGAAATTTCACACGGTTGGATATGGGTGCACTTCCTGCATTGGAAACTCTGGACCACTGGCGCCACCTATTGCAGAAGCCGTTACGGATAACGATCTGATTGTGGCATCTGCTTTAAGTGGAAACAGAAATTTTGAAGCACGCATCCATTCGCAGGTAAAAATGAACTTCCTAATGTCGCCGATGCTGGTGGTGGCATTCGCATTGGCCGGTAGAATCGATATCGACCTATACAATGAGCCGCTGGGCCATACAGCCGACAACAAACCGGTATTTCTTCGGGATATCTGGCCGAGCAACGATGAAATTAACGAACTGATGCGCAAAGTGCTTTCTCCCGACGATTTTAAGAAAAGCTACGGCGAAATATACGAAGGCAATGAACCGTGGAAACGCATGACGCCACCACCAGATAAGGTGTATCAATGGAATGCCAATTCGACTTACATCAAAGAAGCGCCGTTTTTTAAAGGAATTCCTACTGAGGTGCCACAGCCATCAGATATTAATGGAGCCTATGCACTGCTAAAGCTTGGCGACTTTATTACCACCGATCACATTTCTCCTGCCGGTTCGTTTGGAGCGAATAGCCGGGCAGGGCAGTACCTGATTAAAAACAACGTAGAGCCACGTGATTTTAACTCCTATGGATCAAGGCGTGGTAATGACGAGCTCATGGTTCGGGGAACATTCGCCAACGTTCGAATCAAGAATGAGTTGGTGGGCTACGAAGGTGGTTTTACCCAACACATTCCCAGCGGTGAAGAAATGACTGTATTTGACGCTGCGCAGAAGTATATTGAAACCAATACACCGTTGGTGGTGCTCACCGGAAAGGAATACGGCAGTGGCTCATCACGCGACTGGGCAGCAAAAGGTACCTCAATGCTCGGCGTAAAAGCGGTGATTGCAGAGAGCTACGAACGAATTCACCGAAGCAATCTGGTGGGAATGGGCGTACTTCCGCTTGAGTATGTCAACGAACAAACTGCCGATACGCTGAATCTCAACGGAAGAGAACAGTTTACCATCACCGGGATTGAATCTGGTCTGAAACCGCTGAAAATGCTGCATGTTTCGGCTATGAAAGAAGACGGAACAGTGGTCGAATTTGACGTTCGTTGCAGACTGGATTCACAAATAGAACTGGAGTATTACCTGAACGGTGGCATCCTTCACTATGTGCTCCGACAGTTTTTAAATAACTGATAGATAGTAAATAATATTTTGTTGTTTGTGGTAGTAGCATTAAATTAGATCGATTTAATGCTACTACCGTGTACAATATATGGAGGAAAATACCGGTACTCCGGATTCTGATTCCCTTTTCGGCAGGAATACTCCTTGAAATGTACCTGCCGCTTCCAATCACTTTCTGGTTGACCGGAAGCCTGTTTTTCTTCTTACTTCTTTCCGTACTGACCGGCTGGAAAGCGCTTCGTTACAATGCAAAACTGCTTTTTAGCTTGGTTTTTCACTTTCAGTTGTTGTGTTTTGCCGGATCACTTACACAATTAAAAACAGTCGTTTTTCATCCCGATCATTTCGGAAAGTTTGTGCACATAGAACTGGTTGATGGCGTACTGTCTACCGATCCCGAAGAAACGGCCAATAGTTATAAAACAACCGTTTTTGCAAAGCAGGTTATGGCCGACGGGGAAATTCACAAAACTTCGGGAGAGTTCATTTTATACATCTCAAAAGCGGCTGAAATTAATTGGCATAAAGGCGATCGCATATTCATCAGCCGTTCACCGGTTCCAATTCGCTCAGCGGGTAATCCAAATGAGTTTGACTACCGAAAGTACCTGTTTAATCATGGCATAACACATCAACTGTTTCTGCGAGACCCCTCAGATGCCATCCTGCTAAAAAAGGAATATGTGTCTTCACCGCTCAAGATTTTTGACCACACTCGAAAATGGATGGTGGATAAATTGCGCGGTGCCTTGCCTGATGACGACGCCTTTGCGGTCAGCTCTGCATTGATTCTCGGACAAAAGGAGTTTCTCACACCGCAGATTAAAAGTTCTTATTCGGGAACAGGTGCCATGCATATTCTTGCCGTTTCAGGTCTGCATGTTGGAATTATATATCTGATTATTCGCATGTTTATCCGTTGGCTCGGTTCGTCTAAATGGTCCATGCTGTTTAAGCTGTTTGTCATCATTGCCGGGCTGTGGAGCTATGCCATCATCACCGGTCTTTCTCCTTCAGTGCTCCGGGCGGCCACCATGTTTTCGGCGGTGGCCATTGCGCAAAATATTGGACGCCGTTCTAACATTTATAATACCCTGGCAACTGCCGCACTTATACTGTTGTGCTATAATCCCTATTTACTATTGAATGTCGGGTTTCAACTTTCATTTATAGCAGTACTGGGTATAGTTCTTATTCAACCACCGGTATATCGCCTGATGGTGTTTAAGTCTAAAATTGGCGACCAAATATGGCAACTGCTGAGTGTTTCACTTGCGGCACAAATCGCAACCTTTCCTTTGGGCATTTTATACTTCAATCAGTTTCCCAACTATTTTTTACTCACCAATTTAATTGTAATTCCAGCTGCATTTGTTATCCTCAAGCTCGGTGTGGCTTTAATGATCAGTACCGTTTTCACTCCGCTATACGATTTGTTGGGATTCCTGTTGAATGAGTTGGTGTATTACTTGAATTTCTCCGTTCAGTTCATCGATGCTTTACCGTTTGCCACTACCCGGGGATTGGTGCTGTCCACCCCAGAATCCGTGGCCATATATTTGCTCATCGGCTTCATCATTTTGCTCATTTACCGAAAACATGTTCACTTTTTACTTGCGACCATAGCCTGCACCCTTTTTCTGTTGAGCTCTTATACCTTCAGGTTGTATGAGCGCGTTAATCATCCTGTCATTGTGGTGCACAACATTTCTGGAATGACAGGACTGAGCTTTGTAGATGGAAACCAAAATATCCTTCTTGCCGACTCCTCATTAATTCACGATCAATCCAAACAGAATTATCATTTGAGCAGCTTCTGGTTTCATCGCGGATTCAAAGAGGCGACTCTTATTGACATCCGTCAGGATTCTATAGCGAGGCATCCAGGCTTTATAAAACAAGGCAATTTTATTTCTTTTCACGGATATCGCATCAAAGTGATTAGCGATTATAACGAAAGCCACAGCGAAATTACACCAAAGGTAGATTTGCTGGTGATGACCGAAAGAAGTAAAATCGAGCGGCAGGAAAATTTTCACCACATCGCGCTCAGCTCATCGTACCGATATCGAAAGTTGTGTTGCGACACCACCACAGTAACATACACCGATGTCCGGTCGCAAGGTGCTTTGGTTATAAATCTGAACAAAAAAGCACATTCGCAACCGGAACCTTTACTGGCTGGAAAGTAAGAATCATCCTATTTGTCAATTTAACAGGAATTGATTTCCTTGTGCCGTCTATTTTTGACTGTGAGGAAAAGAGCATCCATATTGATTTTGGCCCTATTGCCGTTGATGATTTCAGCGCAGGAATCGCCTGTTGAACGCGATATCTTTTTCTGGGGATACTACGATTTAAGCTTTGAGCTTCATAAAAAATGGAGCATAGATTTCAAAAACCAAATTAGGCTAAACGAAAATGCCACCCGATTCGATTATACCGCTGCTGATCTTGGCGTTTCTTATGAAGCTGCACGATGGCTCGATCTAAATGTTACCTATCGATACAGCCTCAAGAATCACTGGCGCGACGGCTGGCGTCATAGTCACCAGTTTCGTGGAAATGTTTCATTGACCTATCGTTTGGGTGACTTTCGGTTTTATAATCGAAACCGATTCCAAACGGGGATGGATGATTCATTTGACCTGAGCGAGGTGACGGATGATTTTTATTACCGCAACAGATCCCGGGTAAAGTACGATATCAATAGACAATGGGATGTTTACGCATACTTTGAACCCTATTTTAAAATTGGTCCCATCGAAGCCGATGAGCGCCGGATACACCGAACCCGCACAAGTGTCGGGGTAAACTACGAACTCAATTCGCGCGAAAGTATCAGGCTTTTCTTTGTGCACGACGAGCAGATTCGCAGGGGACGCCCCAGTCATCGCTATTTTATCGGCTTCGGTTATTCGCGAGACATTAAGCTGAACTAATTCGGGAGCAACCCAACACCCAACATTTTTCTTTCCTTTTGGTTGTCCATTTCTCGCTTTAGTTTCGATAGCGGAGCAGCACGGTAATTCACACACTATGCAGTTAGCGCCGGGTAGTGCTCCTTGCATCCTACTTATAAATAATCCAAAGACATCAAGGAGTTGAAAGATGTGCAGCCCATTTGTTGGATTACAATTGTTACTCGAAAGATGTTTACATTTGTACAAGTGATTACGATACAAAAGTGAACCGCACTCCCCGTGATCTGGTCTTAAATGTTTACAAAACTACAACGAAGTTGTTAATGAACCTCTAATAGTGATTGATCAGTACTTTAAGCTATGTTATCTAACTGTTTAGTCCAAGGCTTTGATCGATTTAATGAACGGTTTTATGGAGTTTCACGATTGAATATGCCAATGAAATAACAAATGTAAACCAATGGAGTTAATAGATAGAATCAAAGTGGTGATGAAGGTGAACAACCTATCAGCGGCGCAGTTGGCCGATGAAATCGGGGTGCAGCGATCTAACGTGTCACACCTATTATCGGGCAGAAATAAACCGGGATTTGACTTTTTGAACCGGTTGCTTGAGCGGTATCCAAAAGTAAACGCACATTGGTTAATCACAGGAAAAAGTCAAGTTACAGCCCCACATCCTGACCAACAAACATCCACCGATGCACCGCCCGTTGTGCAGAAACCGGCCGAACCCATACCACTCGAAAGAGAATCAAAAGTGAAGGCAGAAGTGGAATTGAATTCTCCAAAAGTGGAACGGATCGTTTTGTTCTATCGCAACGGAACCTTCCGAGAATATTTTCCCGGCAATAGAAAGGAGGACTGAGGTTCTTGTTAATTTCGCAGCAAAACCTCACCAGAATGCGATTGGAAGAACATTTGAGCGAAAGTTGGAAGCATCGGTTACAACAAGAGTTTAAAAAAGACTATTTCAATAAGTTAGCAGATTTCATCACCACAGAATATGCGCATCACGAAGTTTATCCCGATGCAACGGCCATTTTTCGCGCATTTAATACTTGTCCGTTCGAAACAGTAAAAGTGGTGATTCTGGGTCAGGATCCATATCACGGGCCAAAACAAGCGGATGGATTAAGCTTTTCGGTGAATGATACTGTGAAATTTCCACCTTCCTTGCGAAATATATTCAAAGAACTCCACGCCGATCTGGGGTGCGACATCCCAAGTGGGGGTAGTTTGGATCCCTGGGCATCAAACGGCGTATTGTTGCTCAATGCTGCGCTGACGGTTCGGGCGGCATCGGCAGGATCGCATCAGAACAAAGGCTGGGAGCAGTTTACCGATGCGGTAATTCGCGCGGTATCTGCACATCGCCAGCATGTTGTGTTCATGTTGTGGGGAAATAATGCGCAAAAAAAAGGTGCTCTCATCGATTCTGAAAAGCACCTGATTCTTGAAGCGGCCCATCCGTCACCGCTGGCTGCCTATCGTGGATTTTTTGGGAGCGGACATTTTAGTAAAGCCAATGTGTTTCTCACAGCCAAAAACATTGCGCCCATTCACTGGTGTCTGAGCTGATTTACGAAATGGAAGTGCGCACGCGCAGCGTGTAATCGCGAACGGCTTTGGCCATGGGTAAATTATTTTCTTTCATATTCTTGAGGATTTCGATAGCGGCATAGGCATGGGTAAGCTGCTCGCCTTCATCGTCTCCGTCAATCACAATGGCGGGCTGGAGACCCTCCAGAATGGCCTGCTCGGCTTGCTGAAGGTCTTCAATTGCGTAATCTTCAACCAATTTTTTAATTACCGGAATTTTCATGATTGCAACTGATTTAACATTTCTACAACATTTTCTTCTTTTGAAGTAGTGCTTCCGGCTAGCAATTCACCATTGCGGAACACAGCAAAGTAGGGGAGGTTGTCCACTCCGGCAAGTTTACGTGCCGCTTCGTTTTCTTCGGCATTGATGTCCAGGAAATGAATGTCAGAAAATCGCTCGTCCTCAGAGAGACGTCGGTATTTCGGAGCAAAAAGCCGGCAGGAACCGCACCAATCTGCATAATACTTTACCACCACTTTTTCATTGTCTTTAATCAATTGATCAAACTCCTGATCATTAGCTTTTGTTATGGCCATAAGTTCTGTTTTATTTAAATTTTTTAGCAGCTCAAAGATAGGTTGGTTTTTGCCTATCGAATATTAATTTCGATTGGTAATTGTTATCGATGATTAGATTTCATTGATATGACTGGCTTTTAGCTGGCCATCCAGATAAGCAAAACAATGAGCGCAACAATGAAAAGTGCAAAGGCAACAGGAGCACCAATTTCTGGAAGATTGTGGTCGTTCGATTCCATATTTAAAAAGTGTTTAAAGGTTTTAACAGGCAAAGATAAAATTCACCAACTATTAATCGGTCACTTCAGTTTGTTCAAATCGGCAGTTTCCCATTAAAACATTGACGGTATCATCCAAAATGGTATTATAGAATTAGTAATGAATAGTTTCAAAGATTTATTATTTTAGTCCACATGAAAAGGCAATGTATAGAATGCGGAAGTGAATTCATGGGCAGGGCAGATAAAAAATTTTGCGATGATTTTTGCCGTAACGCCTATCACAACAAACAAAATCGC
>CAZARI010000044.1:0-21847 GCA_964487545.1 uncultured Cryomorphaceae bacterium | reverse complement strand
TGGATTTTTCGGGAGCGTGCTCATCCATCTGCCCAAAAATTTTCAGCTTTAAATCGATATTTTCAGTGGCGGCTTCTACCACCATGTCGGCATTGGCAACGGCTTGTTTTAGATCGGTGTAAGTAACGATGTTGTTCAGACACTGTTGTTTGGCTTGTTCATCAATCAGTGCTTTGTGGATTTGTCGGTCGAGGTTCTTGGAGATCATGTTCAACGCGCGGTCTAACGATTCCTGCGAAACATCGCACAGGGATACCTGAAAACCATTTTGTGCAAAAACATGAGCAATGCCGTTTCCCATTGTACCGGCTCCAATAACACTGATATTTTTCATCGTTTTTCTTTGTTTGCTGCTAAATTAAGGACTCTAAAACAAGCACCCAAGTCTTATTTCCCCGAACCTTTCAGGATAATGAGAATGGTGTAAGCAAGTATCTTAATATCGAGCGAAAGCGACATGTTTTCGATGTAGAGTACGTCGTATTTGAGTCGCTGAATCATCTGGTCAACATTCTCTGCATATCCAAATTTTACCTGCCCCCAGGAGGTAATTCCCGGCCGGACTTTGTGCAGGTGTTTATAGTGTGGCGCACGTTTCATAATCTGGTCGATAAAAAACTGCCGCTCGGGTCGGGGTCCTACCAGACTCATATCGCCGATGAGTACATTAAAAAACTGAGGCAGTTCGTCGAGCCGGGTTTTACGCATGAATTTTCCAACTGATGTAATGCGAGGATCACTGGTGCTTGATAGCTGTGGCCCGTTCGTTTCTGCATTCACATACATCGACCTGAATTTGTAGATATGGAATGGTTTGCCGTGCAGTCCGATTCGCTCCTGATTAAAAAATACGGGTCCTGGGGAAGTAAGTTTGATCAGCACCCCCAAAATGAAATAAACGGGAAGCAAAGCAATCAAAGCGATGATGCTCAGGGATATGTCCATTAGTCGTTTGATCGAAAACTGCCATGCAGGCATAATTTCGGCATTGACCTGAATGAGCGGTGTTCCAAAAATGCTGGTCATTTTAACCGATCCCGAAAGAATGTCGTACATATCAGGGATGATGTTGATGCGAACGTTGCAATCTTCGAGTTCGGTAATTACATGTCCGATGTGGCGGTGTTCGGACGAATCCAGCGCGATGATAATTTCTTCTATTTCGTGTTTTTGCACGATTCCACGTATGGTATCGAAGTGGCCGAGGTAATTCAGTTGATGTTGTCTGATAAAATCTGCGCCACCATTGGTGCTTACAAAGCCGACAATCCTGAAACCAGGATAGTTTTTAATGCTGTTGAGCTCGTCCAGGGTGTCAACTGCCAGTTGATTGCACCCCACCATAATCGTGTTGAAACCGATTTCGCGTCGGTGAATTCGTTTCACAATAGAGGAGGTGATAATAAATCGCGCAAAAAAGGTGAACCCGAAATGAAGCAGAAATAAAACGGTTAGGCTCTTGTAATAATAAGTGTAGTTGGCAATTTCGTCGTCGAGCAGCAGGGTGAAAAATAAAAACAACACGCCGATTACAGTAATCAGCAGGGTTTGTCCGAGGTCTTTGAGCCGGTAACGGCGGTAAACGTTTTTGTAGGATCCTGATAGCGCATAAAGGGTCATCCAGAAAAGTGGGATGGTTAATACGCCGAGAAAGAAATTTTGATCGAAATCAAAACCTTTAGTTAGCTGGCCATGTGCCGACGGATCGAGGTAATGCTTGCGGTAAAAAAAGAAGAATATCCAAGCAAAGAGCGCAGTAAAATAATCGGCAAGAATATACTTGAGGCGTTGTCGACGTCTATTCATTCCGGAAATATCAGTTTCACATTATCAATCAGCACTTCACATTCATTTTGCGCAACCCCCTTGAGGCCTTCAATAAAAACATTATAGCTTGTTGCGTTTGCCCTTTGGGCCACTTCGCCGGTGAGTTCGATGTATATTTTTGACCATTTATCGGTGCGGTTGATTCCCTTTCCATACACTTTCGTTTCGGTAGGTGCTTTTTCATAAACGCCAACCTGCAGCACGCAGTCGCACTTGTAGTTGAGCTCCAGATATACACGCTGTCCTTTAATGGGTGAGAATTCGTGATCCGACCGAATTTCAAAATACGGTTCGTCATTGGTGAGCACGACCAGTCCCGATCCGTTTGAATTTTGTTCTGGGTTATACCCAAAAACCCGATCGGGATCGTTGGTTATGGTCATTTCTGCATCGCTGATCGATGTGCTTTCAAGCTGAATACCAGTACCTTCAAATTGTTCATTCCAAAATTCCAAACCGCCAAAATAGGTCACTTGTGGAACGAAATATCCATTTGAAATAGTGGTGTTGTCCAAATCGTCAGCAAAATCAACGGTGTCCCCTTTTACCAGATTGAGGTTTGCAGTATATTGATCGTAAAACGGATAGTTGATGCGTGCCGAGTTGATTCCGTTGTTTTTGATTCCAGCAATGATGGTGATTTTCTGAACCCCTTCTGCAATGATGGGTACGGTAGCTGGAACTTCATAAACGCCAATAAAATCGTCGTTGAGATATACCCATGCATCGCTGATACCGTGGTCTGCAGTTCCCTGCATGTCGTCGGTTACCTTCAGCTCCACTTTTTCGATGTGTAGGAAAGACGGGACTTCGGTATCCTTACAGCCTGCAAACAGGAGTATAAAAAAAAGCCAAAGTATAGCATTTGGTTTCATCAGAGAGGTGCCTTTTAAAAAGGCCGCAAATATAGCTGTTTGAACTTTGATTTACTTTGATTGGTATATTCTGAAACCCAACGCAAATTCTGCCGGAATATTACGTGGTTGGCTGAATTCAGGCTCAGCTCAATGGCCGTTAACCTTGAGTTTGTCGAGAATGCGGTAGGCTATCTCCAAGGCTTTGTAACCGTCGTCGATGGTGACCTGGGGAGTGGTGCCCTGCAAAATGCTTTCGGCAAAGGAGCTCAGTTCGAGTTGAATGGCGTTGTGCGGATGAATGTCGGGCTTTTGAAACAGGATTTCCTTGTTCTTTTTTCCCGTTCCCATTTCGATCACCATATTAAAAGGATCGGGTATTTCGGGAGCATCGTGCATCTGGATGATTTCTGCTTCCTTGTCCAGAAAATCTACAGAGATATAAGCATCGCGTTGAAAAAAGCGGGATTTGCGCATGGCCTTCATCGAGATTCTACTGGCCGTGATATTAGCCACGCAACCATTGTCAAACTCGAGCCGGGCGTTGCAAATGTCGGGTGTATCGCTGAGCACGGCTACACCGCTGGCACTAATAGAACGAACATTTGATTTTACCACGCTCAGCACAATATCCAAATCGTGAATCATCAGGTCGAGCACAACCGAAACGTCTGTTCCGCGCGGATTGAATGGGGCCAGTCGATGGGTTTCAATGAACATTGGATGCTGGATGTGGTCGCGGGCTTTCATAAACGCCGGATTAAACCGCTCAACGTGCCCCACCTGAACTTTAACGCTGGCCTCATGAGCCAGTTCCATCAACTTGCGGGCCTCTTCAATGGTGTTGGTCACAGGTTTTTCTATGAACACGTGCCTAAACTTCCGAAGTGCTCGTGAGGCACAATCATAATGAGAGAGGGTGGGGGTTACCACATCTACCACGTCCACATTGTCAATCAGGTCATCAATGCTTTGAAACCTGTGTATGTTAAATTCTGTTTCGACTTCTGCCGACTTGGTTTCATCCGGGTCATAAAATCCTGCCAGCTCGTATTCGGCAATCTGCTGAATGAGCCTGAGGTGAATTTTTCCCAGATGTCCGGCTCCTAATACGCCTATCCTTAACATGAACAATTTTGAATTTGAGCTACAAAATTACTTGGCTCTGATAACATCTCAGGAGAAAGCCCTGTTACTTTTCAACACCTTTTTTTTAAAGACTTAATTTGCCACATTTGCACCGCGTCTATGGAAGATAATTACAGACATAAAGGGATGCGCCGGCGGCTGATTGAAGAACTCGAGTCGAAAGGCATCAGCGACCAGCGCGTGTTGCGTGCGATGATGAATGTGCCGCGACATGTATATATGGACAATGCCTTTCTGCACTTTGCCTATGAAGATACCGCTTTTCCTATTGGAGCCGGTCAAACCATCTCGCAGCCCTATACCGTGGCGTTTCAAACGCAGTTGCTCGAAGTAGAAGAGCGACAGAAAGTATTGGAGATCGGTACAGGATCGGGATATCAAACCGCAGTGCTGTGTGAAATGGGAGCCAAGGTTTTTACCATCGAGCGACAAAAAGAGCTGTTCGACAAGTCTACCATATTGTTAAAAAAGCTGAAGTATAATGCCCGGGTTGTATATGGCGACGGCTACAAAGGGCTTCCGGCATTTGCGCCTTTCGATCGGGTATTGGTTACTTGCGGAGCACCTTTTATTCCCGAGGCACTTATCGAGCAACTCAAACCCGGCGGAATACTGGTGATTCCTGTAGGCGAGGGAGTAAAACAGCTCATGAAAAAAGTGGTAAAGAGACCAGATGGGACGCTGAAAGTAGAGGAACACGGCGTTTTCAGGTTTGTTCCGATGGTTCAAAACCGCCAAAACCGCTAGTATTACCAGAATCTTTCGCTTTTTTGGCATTTGATAATCAGGACTATATCTGTAAACTTTCGGAATAAACAGAAAATTGTTGAAAAGTATAGGCTTCTATAATATCTTTGCGGCCGCTTCAGAATAACTTTGTTCTGAATTAGAATGAAAATCCAATTTAAGTCAAAATTCAACTTTTAATTAAAATTAAATCGAAATCAACCCCTAAATTAAATGTTATGAAAAAGACATTACTTGCAATTTCACTGTTGGCAATAGGTAGTAGCGCTACCTTTGCACAGGGTCTCTCAACCCGGGAGAATGAAGCTATCGTTGCCAAACTGGGCGCTCGTCCGGTAGCTGGTGATGCAGCTCTTAACTTTGTTATTCCTATCGTTGGTTTGAACGACAACGACCAGGCAGGTTTGTTCAACGGTAATTTCCTGAGCCCAGGCGATCTGTTGACCTTTAAATACTACCACACTGACAACTTCGTGTTGCGTGCCGGTATCCGCCTTTATGCAGACAACGACCGTTTGAACGGAACTGTTCTGAACGATCAGCCTTCTGGCAACGAGCTGGCGCATGGTAACCTTTCTATGTTGGAGACCATCAACCAGAACAGAGAATACACATTAGCACTTGGTGTGGAGCACCACTTTGCAAACTCAAACATTTTTGATGTTTACACTGGTGCCGACCTGTTGCTCGGTTTTAACAAAGAGCGAACTACAACTGAGCGCGAATTCGCTATGCTCGATGGTTCTATCACCGACAGCCCAACTCGTGACCTGCTTACGCAAAAGACTAACTCTACTGTTATCGGTCTTGGATGGGTAGTAGGTTTCAACACTTTTGTAGCTCAGCTTCCTATCTCTGTAGGTCTGGAGTACGGTCTTTCTATGAAGTGGTTCCTTGGTGGCAAAACCAAAGTTACTGAAGAGCGTGATATCAACAACCCAGACACAGAAAACAGCTACAGCGTAGAGTACTACACTACCGACGGAGCTCCTGGATTGTACAGCGATCTGAGCCAGCGTCAGTTTAACATGGACACCAACTCTAACGTTCGTCTGACTGTCAATTTCTACTTTACCCGATAGTAAGTAGGTTGTTAATCCTAAATAAAAACCAGAGCAAAATGAAAAACTTCAAAATAATGATGTTGCTTGCTCTGATCGTTATGGTTGCAACTTCCTGCACTATGCGACAGAAAGCAACACCGGTTAGTCCGATTAATACCCAGGTGAATTTCACCATGGATGATCTCGAGTACGTTGGCGAAGTGGTTGGAAAAACTACTCAGTCATACTTCCTCAGCATTCCATACGGTGGTCGTCGCTATACTCAGGGAATCCTTTCTAACACCGGTATCGGTGGAGGCCAGCCTGGTATACTTGCTACCCGCGGATGGAACAATGCACTGTACGATGCTTTAATGTCACGACCTGATGCTGACTTTGTTCTTCCAGTTTCTTACGAAACAACCGTAGATCAAATGTTCCTCGGACGTCAGGAAACACTTACTGTTCGTGCAAAAGCTTATCGTATTGCTACCAAATAAGCACTAACAGATACAATTTCATAAAAACACCCGCCTTTGTGCGGGTGTTTTTGTTTTTAGCCTAATTTTGAGCAAATATTTAATAACAATGAAAATGAAAACTTTTGCTGGTTCAGTGCTATTGCTCGTCACCATGTTGATTACCGTAGCCTGCAATAAAGACATTGAAGGCCCTGTATTAAAAGTCACGCCTGTTGATACACAATTTAGCCGCCAACCCGGAGTGCTCATGGAATTTGGTATCTCGGCCTCTGCCGAAGAAGGACTGAAATCGCTGCGCATAACCAAAAAAGTAAATAATACCATTACCGAAACGCTGCTCGACACCTTGTTGAACGGCAAACAATCCAACTTTAACTATCCTTTTCTGGTGCCTTCCGATGGAGTGAATGAAATATATTTTGTTTTCACGCTCGAGGATATGGACGGTCGAAAAGTATCCACACCACGCAGATTGATTGTTCAGGGAGCCGCCCTGCTCACCGAATCTGCCGGCCATATATTGCATGGTATTCACGCTGGAGACGATGCACAACGCGCGTTTAACATCACATCCGGAGAGCTGTTGCAAATTACCGCCGATACGGACTCCACCCAAATCGATCTTGTAGAACACGCCGCTGATAACGATGGCACGCTAAGCCGGATGCTCACCAGCTTCAACGGAGTGAAGTTTGTTAAAGCCACTTCGGGTACGTTTAATTACGGACAGGCCACTTTTGCCTCGGCAAAGAGCGCATTCGATAACGGAACCAAGCTGGATATAGCTGGCGATCTGACTACCGATAATTTGCTCATCATTCAATACAGTACCGAGCCCGAAAAATACGCGGTAATCGATATCGTCGAAATAAACGACGCGGAGGGTACATCCAACGATTACTACCGCTTTAACCTAAAAAAATAGTGCAGCAAAAGCAATAACCTCCGCCTTCGATCGTATTAACAGCAAACTATTAATCATGCGAATTATATTATCCAGCCTGTCGGTGCTATTTGCGCTGAGCATCACCGCCCAACCTGTATCAAAAAAGGGCGAACCCTTTCTTCCCGAAGCTGGCGAATATGCTATTGGTGTTGATGCTGCTCCGTTTTTGTTCTACCTCGGAAATATGTTTTCGCCCAATGGAAATCAGGCGCCCGGTACGGCTTTCAACAATCCCGAATTGGCCATTTCATTAAAGATTTTTCGGCGGGCTGATCTCGCCAATAGAGCTAAAATCCGGTTGGGCTTTATGTCTGACACTTGGAATGGCTATCAACCCGAGTTCTCGGATGTGGCCACCGACAATGTGGTAAAGGATTCATACAATCGCACCGTTACCAATATCTACGTGAGTTATGGTGTGGAGAAAAGAAAAGGCCAAACACGAATTCAGGGCTTTTATGGTATCGAAGGAGGCGTGGGGCTTGCCACCGAGAGCCATAAGTTTAACTACGGAAATGCCATCGAGAATAATAACCAAGTGCCGACGCGTACCGAATACGAATTGGTGTTTCAAGACCCATCGGCCGAAACGCAAACCAATTTTGCCGACAACAACGCATTTATCATAAGCCATAACACGGGTCCGCGGTTCACGGTAGGCGCACGGGCTTTTGTCGGAGCCGAAATTTTTATCTTCCCTAAAGTATCACTCGGTCTGGAATTCGGACTCGGAGCCATGGTGGCCGTACGAGGCAAGAGTAAAGTGGAATCCGAATCATGGACCATTCCAACCGGTGGAGGCTCCGAAACCCTGGTTTCAAAGATTACGCAGCACGGCGGACACACCTCAATAGGAATCGATACAGATAATACCCGAGGCAGTATCAATCTGAACTTTCACTTCTGATTTTAGCGTGCTGTGCAGTGCGTTCATCTTTCTACCTTTAATGAAAACTTGTGCTGTGAAGATTTTGTCCGCTCTACAAATTAGAGAAGGTGATGCTTATACCATAGCCCACGAACCAATTTCGTCTGTTGACCTAATGGAGCGTGCCGGTGAGAAATGTTTTCAGTGGATTTACGGGCATGCACCTCAGTTGTTTCCCGAACAGCTCGACGAAGGGAAATATACCTTTAACGTTTTTTGCGGAGTTGGAAACAACGGTGGCGACGGACTTGTCATTGCCCGGCTCCTCAATCGCAATGGCTACGATGTAAAAGTATATATCGTTGATTTCTCGAAGAACGAAAGTGACGACTTTAAGACGAATTTTCAGCGAATCGGTAAGCGCAAACTCACAGTAAATCGAATTACAACTGCGGCTGATATTCCGGATATAAGTGCCGATTCACTGGTGATAGACGCGCTGATCGGAACAGGTATTGGCCGTCCGGTTGAAGGGATAACTGCCGAGGTCATTCAAAAAATCAATGCCGCTGGTGCAACGGTCATTTCAATCGATATGCCTTCGGGGCTTTTCGATGCCGACAATTCCGGGAACATAAGATCAAACATCGTTAAAGCGACCTACACCCTTACTTTTCAGTTTCTAAAGCCATCTTTTTTACTCGCAGAGAATGCAAGCTTCGTGGGGCAATGCGAAGTAGTTGATATTGAGCTTCATCCTCATTTCATCGAATCGGTTGAAACAGATTATCTTCTGGTCACTTCCCAGTTGGTGACAAGCATCTATCAACGCCGACAAAAGTTTTCACACAAAGGAACCTTCGGTCATGCGGCGATTATTGCCGGAAGCAAAGGTAAAGTTGGCGCGGCAGTGCTGGCAGCGCGGGGTGCGCTTCATGCCGGTGCAGGTTTGGTCACTGCCGTGCTGCCATCAAGCGGAACAACCATCATGCATATTTCGGTTCCTGAAGCTATGGCTCATGAAACAGGAGATGACTTTCTTGCCGGTGAAATCGACGTGTCTGCCTATAGCGCTATTGGAATTGGCCCTGGAATCGGATTGGATAAGGAAACCCAACTGGTGGTTCGGCAGATGGTTACCGCTGTTGATATTCCAACGGTTATCGATGCCGACGCCATCAACATATTATCTGTCAATAAGGATTGGTATGAAAATTTGCATGCAAAAGTTATACTGACACCGCATCCGGGAGAGTTCAAGAGAATGGCTGGCGAATGGAGCACTGATTTTGAAAAATTGAGTATTCAAATCAAATGGGCTAAAGACCACAAATGCTATGTACTCTTAAAAGGCGCTTATTCTTCTTTGGCCACCCCTGAGGGTAAAGTCTATTTTAACAGCACTGGAAATCCCGGAATGGCCACCGGTGGGAGTGGAGATGTGCTAACCGGGATTATAACGGGTTTGCTGGCACAAGGATACCCGATTCACGATGCCGCCATATTGGGAATGTACCTGCACGGAAAAGCTGGAGATTTGGCGGTAATAGATTGCGGAGAGGAGGCACTGACAGCCTCCCTGTTGTGGCAATATCTTGGAAAAGCTTTTTTATCGCTTAATTTGCGGTAAAATTGACTGAAATTGAAAATCCGTATTCCTTTATTTTTATTACTGCTCATTTTTGCATCTTGCAAGGAAGAGCAAAAAACCAGAAGTCGGGTAGCTGCTCCGAATGTGAAAAATGTCCGGCTCGACATTCTGAACGAAAATGAATCGCGTATTTTATATGGCGACACGCTAAAGGTGAAGTTGCACTTTGATGATGACAGTCCCGTGCGTTCAGTCACCCTCCGGTCAACTCAAAGGGAGGAACCATTACCATCCGTCGATTCGCTGGTTTATCACATTCCAACAGCCGACTTAGGTGGGGGCTATCATGGGTTGCGTGCAGAAGTTACCCTTGAGAACAACACGATGATGCGCGGCTCAGGATCCGTTAGGGTTGTGCTGCCCGAAGCGCCCGCCCAATGGGGATATCGCATTATTGAAGTCTATCCGCACGATACTAAAGCTTATACCCAAGGATTGCTCTATCACAACCAAGAGCTGTATGAAAGTACCGGTCGTTACGGGTTTTCAGATGTGAGAAGAACCCGCCTCCACGACGGTGAAATCATCCGCCGACAGGCCATGAGTAACGAATTCTTTGGAGAAGGATTAGCGCTGTATAACAACGAACTGTACCAACTCACCTGGCAAGAAAACGAGGTGTTTGTTTATGATGTGGAAACACTCGAAATGGTTCGATCATTTCGTAATGAAATTGGCAATGGCGAGGGGTGGGGACTTTGCTACGACGGCGAGCAGTTCATTTTTTCTGATGGTTCGGCCAATCTGTATTTTATCGATCCCGAAACTTGGACCGAAACCCGCAGGATTCGCGTATTCGATCACGTTGGCGATGTATTACAACTCAATGAACTTGAATTCGTTTCCGGACGCGTTTATGCTAATATTCTGAACGATCACAAAGTGGCCGTCATCAATCCTGAAACGGGTGCCGTGCAAGCCTACTGGGAATTCAGCGGAATCCTTCAAACACAACCACACCAGGGCAGAGTAGATGTTTTTAACGGAATAGCCTACCGAAGCGAGCACAGTTCGTTTTTGGTCACCGGAAAGCTCTGGCCGTATATGTTTGAAGTGGCACCGGTTTATTAACCGAGAATATCTACCCGACCGATTCCTTCACGAATCAGTTCGGGGGCATCACCAGTACAATCAATTATGGTTGAGGGATTCAGGTTTCCGAAGCCACCGTTAATGACAATATCCACCTGATTGCGGTACCGCTCGTAAATCAATTCCGGATCGGTGGTGTATTCCAAAACTTCATCGTCGTCATGCACCGAGGTTGAGACGATTGGATTGCCTAAAATACGGACAATCTCACGCGGAATATTGTTGTCGGGAACACGAATACCTACTGTTTTTTTCTTGCTCTGAAAGATTTTCGGAACATTTCCACTGGCGTTCAAAATAAAGGTATAAGGCCCTGGTAGTGCTTTTTTCATCAACTTAAACACCGTGTTGTGCAACGGACGGGCATATTCAGAGATGTGACTGAGGTCGTAGCAAATCACCGAAAAATTGGCTTTTTCTAGTTTGATGTTTTTGATCTGCGCAACGCGTTCAAGCGCTTTGATATTCATCAGATCGCAGCCAATGGTGTAAACAGAATCGGTAGGGTAAATAATGACACCACCTTTGCGCAGACAGTCAATGACTTGTGCTATTCTTCTGGGGTCAGGATTTTCGGGGTAAATATTCAGAATCATTGAAATGCAGGATAAAGTGTGAAAAAATCAATTGTCCCGGGGAAAATTTGCGTCCGGTTTCGATAAAAACAATCATATTCATCACCGCCCAAACGCAAGCCAAGATGGCACCGCGGCTATTTTCCCAACTGATGCCTTCGCGCAAAAGATAGTAAATCGCAATAAGAAGTAGAATAAAACCGATTGACACCATAATCTTTATGAACAGATCAAATGACGCTATGAAGTCAATCAGTTTTTTCATCATTATACCGACATGGCTTTTTTGTGATCGGCCAGAAATTTTTCCAGCCCGAGGTCAGTGAGCGGGTGGTTGAGCAATGCGGTAATAGCCTGAAGTGGCGAGGTGATGACGTCTGCACCGATTTCGGCACATTGAATAATATGCATCGGGTGACGGATCGACGCAGCGAGAATCTCGGTGGTATAGCCGTAGTTATCGTAAATCGTTCGGATTTGTTCTATCAACTGAACGCCGTCGGTTGAAACGTCGTCGAGTCGTCCCAAAAATGGAGAAACGTAGTTGGCACCAGCCTTAGCGGCAAGTAGAGCCTGGCCGGCAGAGAAAACCAGCGTGCAGTTGGTTCTGATGCCTTGGTCGCTGAAATATTTCAGGGCCTTTACGCCATCGCGGATCATGGGTACTTTTACCACAATATTCTGGTGAAGGGCGGCAAGCTTTTCTCCTTCGGCAACAATGCCGTCAAAATCTGTTGAAATAACTTCTGCGCTGACATCACCATTCACAATTTCGCAAATGTCGAGGTAGTGTTTAATAATTCTGTCTTCTCCTGAAATGCCTTCCTTCGCCATCAGCGACGGGTTGGTAGTTACACCATCCAGCACGCCCAGATCGTGTGCTTCGCGAATTTCATTCAGATTGGCCGTGTCGATAAAAAATTTCATTTGCTCTTAAATTTAGGTGGTTTAAAGATAGGGGTTTGGTGATGGAAATAAAAAAGTCAGCCTATTTCAATTTGTAGTGATTCAGTAGAATTTGTTCAAACCAACGCTTTGGAAGCAGGTAGTGCAGCACGGTGCTCAATTTCTGCATCGGAGCACCCACCTGATACAACATCTTGCCGGCCTTGCCCGACGCAATTTGTTCCACTCTTTTAGCAATGACTATCGGATCACCACTGCTTGCTACTTCGTCAGTTACAAACCGGTTCAGGTGCTCCGTATCTGTTTTATAATTTGAGGTAAGTGCATTGGCCACCACTCGTCGGTTTTCGTTGATGCTGGTTTTGAAATCGCCGGGCAGTAGGGCACTCACACGCACGTTGTACTTTTTCACTTCCGCGCTCATGGCTTCGGTAATGGCTATGACCGCTGCTTTGCTGGCCGAATATATGCCCCGGTAGGGAAGTCCCATCACGCCGGCAATCGAAGAAATATTGATGATGGTTCCTGTTCCGGCCTCTCGCATGTAGGGGGTTACCGCGCGGCTCACGTTGAGCAGTCCAAATACGTTAGTGTCGAAAACGCCCCGGGCTTCAGCGTCGGAGGTGTCTTCTATCGAACCAATCAATCCAATGCCGGCATTGTTTACCAGCACGTCGATGCGGCCCACCTGATCGATGACATATCCAACCGCCGCTGCCACCGATTGCTCGTTGGTGACGTCCATTTGTAGTTCTGTAAATCCGTTGGTGATGTTGCCGGTGGTTGCGCGCCGACTGGCGCCGAAAACCTGATACCCACGTTCGGCGAGGTATTTTGCGGTGGTAGCTCCCATTCCTGCGGAAGCTCCGGTTATGATGACGACCTTGCCCATATTAAATAAAAAATGGGCAAGCTACTTATATCGCACCGCTACAACCGTCTACCCTTGCTTTCTTCCGAACCTGGGGGAGTTCAACAGGAGCTGGTCGTATAAGACTTGCCCACTGCAAAGGTACCAAAGCGCGGACATTTAACCAATATTCTGCACATAATCTCAACAACTTTATTAAATGGGTTGATATCCAGTAGGAGCCAATATTTCAGATTCTGAAGTATATTTGTTCTAAATCGACAGAATGGACGAAAGAGACTTATTGGCTACCGACATCCGACCACCGATGTTCAAATTTGCAATTGAAAGTGGCGTTGTCATCACCGCGATATTAATTGTACTCACCATGTTGGGCTATTTGCTCAACTTGCACACCGAACAATGGGTGGGTTATATTTCCATTGCGGTAATGATAGTTGCCTTATTTGTGGCCGGATCGAAATACCGTGACGCAGGAGGCAGAAGTAACCTCTCTTATGGACAAGTGTTTAAATTTTTAATGCTCACCTTAGTCGTCACGGCGGTTATCAGTGCGGTTTTTAATTACATCTATTTCATGTGGATTGCACCCGAAACGATTGATATGGCAATTGAAAAAAGCTACGAAGATATGCTGGGGCGCGGCATGTCTCAAAGTCAAGTCGATCAACAAATGAAGTTTGTACTTCCCTGGATGACCCCCGCAGTGTTTACCGCAACAGGAGTTGTTATGACTGTTTTTTGGGGATTGATTGCTGCTTTGATTATGGCGGCAATGCTCAAAAGAGAAACCACGTCAATTTAAATTGAATTTGAATCTGCAGATTTCTGTTTTGGTTCCGCTTTACAACGAAGCGGAATCGCTTCCCGAACTAACCGATTGGATTTCACGCGTGATGGATGAAAACCGGTTTAGCTACGAAATAATTTTTGTGGATGACGGTAGCACCGACGACTCATGGGAGGTGATTCAAAAACTGAAATCACTTAATGAACAAATCCGTGCCGTTAGGTTTCAGCGCAACTACGGAAAATCGGCTGGGTTGAATGTCGCCTTTCGCGAAGCCAAGGGAGAAGTGCTCATTACCATGGATGCGGATCTGCAGGATTCGCCCGATGAAATACCCGAGCTCTACCGCATGATTGTGGAGGACGGCTTTGATCTTGTTTCTGGCTGGAAACGCAAGCGCTACGATCCGATTAGCAAAACCGTGCCTACTAAATTGTACAATTGGGCCACGCGAAAAATGTCGGGAATTGAACTCAATGATTTCAACTGTGGCTTAAAATCATACCGACGCGAAGTAGCTAAAAGCATCGAGGTTTATGGTGATATGCACCGCTATATTCCAGTGCTGGCCAAGAGGGAGGGGTTTCGGAAAATTGCCGAAAAAGAAGTGGCCCATCGCCCAAGAAAATACGGAACCACCAAGTTTGGAATGGAACGGTTTATCAACGGATTTCTGGACCTGCTCACAGTTTCGTTTGTTTCGCGATTCGGGAAAAAGCCGATGCACTTATTCGGAACCTTTGGATCGCTCATGTTTTTGATCGGTTTCATTCTGATTCTTTGGCTGGTTGGAAATAAGGTTTATGCACTCGTCGAGGGAATTCCGGCCAAAAACATAGCCCACATGTCGGCGTTTTATATTGCGCTCACGGCAATGATTATTGGTACACAATTTTTCTTGGCGGGATTTCTGGCCGAGTTGACAGCCCGAAGCGCGCCAAATAGAAATCACTACAAAATATCCGAACGTATCGATTGATGTGCGCTGAAGTTGTGCACTAAAATCCCTATGAAATTACGCCGCTCCCGATGAGTTCTTCACCGTCGTACCATGCGGCAAACTGTCCGCGGGCAATACCCCGCTGCGGATTTTCAAAAACAACATACAACCCGTTTTCGCGACAATAAACCTGAGCCTTTTGCAGCGATTGTCGGTAGCGGATTCTGCACAGGTATTCGCGTTCTTCGCCTATTTCCATTTTTAAATCCGGTCGGATCCAATGCACATCGGCGGTGGGGATGAACAATCCTTTTCGCAACAATCCCGGGTGATTTTCGCCTTGGCCGGTATAGATTAAGTTTTCACTGGTGTCGGTGTCAATCACAAAAAGTGGCTCAATCGTTCCACCCACCCCCAATCCTTTGCGCTGACCAATGGTAAAGTAGTGTGCGCCGTTGTGTTGCCCAACCACTTTTCCCGCTTCACGATGGTACTGAAATGGAGCGCTTACCGCAACCAACTGATCGTCGTTCAACGATTTCCACTCGCCGTTGTATGTTTTTTCAAATCCGGCGTAGGTTTCAAGCACTTCCAAAATATCACCTTTTTTCGGTTTGAGTTGCTGCTGAAGAAATTCTGGCAATCGCACTTTACCGATAAAGCAGAGCCCCTGCGAATCTTTTTTCTCGGCGGTAACCAAGTCGAGCTCACGCGCCAATTCACGCACTTCCGACTTTTGCATCTCACCGATGGGAAACAGCGCCTTTTTTAATTGCTGCTGGTTGAGCTGACAGAGAAAATAACTTTGGTCTTTGTTCGGATCATTTCCGGCCAACAAGCGATAAATGGTTTTTCCGTCGATCGTTTCTTCACTTCTTCGGCAGTAGTGTCCCGTGGCCACAAAATCGGCGTTGAGCTTTTCAGCGGCTTTAAGAAAAGGATCAAACTTGATTTCGCGATTGCAAAGTACATCAGGATTGGGCGTGCGGCCCGCCTCATACTCGGCAAACATATAGTCTACAATTCGCTCTTTGTATTCTTCGCTCAGATCGATCACCTGAAAAGGAATGCCGAGCTTTTGCGCCACGAGCATGGCATCGTTGCTGTCTTCTATCCACGGACAGGTTTTAGAAATGGTCACCGAATCGTCGTGCCAGTTTCGCATAAACAAACCAATCACTTCGTACCCTTGCTCAATCAGCAAATGAGCCGCCACACTAGAGTCTACTCCTCCTGATAATCCGACAACAACGCGTTTCATGCTGCAAAGATACGAAGCCTGCCTGTTTGTTGATATTTTCGTCAGAAATCTGTTTTTGGTGCCGCTCGACATAAGATACATAAACCTTAATTTGGGCAGATGAAACGATCGGTAATAATCGTGGGACCAGCTTATCCGTTGCGTGGCGGAATAGCCAACTTTAACGAAGCGCTCTATCGCGCGTTTCACGAAGCGGGTGCCGAGGTTGAAATCGTATCGTTTTCGTTGCAGTATCCCGCGGTTTTGTTTCCGGGAAAAAGTCAGAAAGAATCGGATACCCGACTGGATCCAAAGCTAAAAATCAGCCCACTGATTAATTCGGTCAATCCCTTGAGTTGGATTCGCACCGCGCGGTACATCAACCGTCGTCAACCTGATTATATCATCGTCAGGTTTTGGTTGCCATTTATGGCCATATCATTGGGCAGTATCATGCGGTTGCTCCACAAAAAGATCAAAACCATCGCATTGGTTGACAACGCCATTCCACACGAAAAGAGACCAGGTGACGCGATTCTTACGCGGTACTTTATGAGCCGCGCGCATGGCTTTGTTACCATGTCAAAAGCAGTTTTACACGATCTGAACCAGTTTACCCGATCGCCCCACAAAAAGTTTGTACCGCATCCGGTTTATAATATTTACGGCAAGCGCCTTCCGAAAAATGAGTCGCGCAAAAAGTTGAATATCGATCCGGCAGAAAGGGTGGTGCTTTTTTTTGGTTTCATAAGAAAATACAAAGGTTTGGAGTTATTATTGCATGCCATGGCCGATCCACGATTGGCAGAAATGAATGTGAAACTGCTGATAGCCGGAGAGTTTTACGATGAACAAGAACCCTATCTCCATCTGATTGAGAAGCTAAAGATGAACCCGCGAACGTTGATTCATAGCCATTTTATTCCGGCCGGTGATATTGCACATTATTTTTGCGCAGCAGATATCGTTGCCCAGACCTATTTGAATGCCACCCAAAGTGGAGTAACACAAATAGCCTATCATTTTGGTCGACCGATGCTGGTGACCGATGTAGGAGGACTGGCCGAAATTGTAGATCACAACAAAGGTGGTTATGTTACTCGGGTGGATGCGCTGGCCGTTGCAGATGCACTGGTTGACTTTTACCAGCACAACCGCGAGCCCGAAATGGCCGCACAGGTGGATGTGCGTGCTAAGGATTTCTCGTGGACGTCCATGGTAAAAGCTTTTGAAGAATTGTACGATAAAATGAAGTCTTAAAACATGAAAAAGCAGTTTTGGTTAACCCTGATTTTTGTCATCCTAAGCCTTTGTGTGGCCTGGGCACAGGAAATAAATCAAGTGGATGCGCAAGGAAGAAAACAAGGGAAATGGATACAAACAACTCCGCAGGGCATTACGGTTTATGAAGGTGAATTTAAAGACGACCAGCCGGTGGGTGTTTTAAAGCGTTTTTATGATGACGGAACCCTAAAAGCAGAGATGAATTATCGTCCTTCTGGAGAGGTATACGCCAAGTTGTACTATTTTGGAAGAGGGCAAGTCATGATGGCCGAGGGCAGATACCTCGACCAGAAAAAAGACAGTGTGTGGCGTAGCTATGACGAGGTTGGAAAGTTAAAGGGTGTTGACACTTATGTTAATGACAAACGCAACGGCCGTTCGGTAATTTACCACCCCAATGGAGCAGTGAGCGAAGAAACAACCTACGTTGACGACGAGCGCCACGGCACCTGGAAACAGTTCTATCCCAGTGGCACGCTCATGGCAAGCGGCACGTTCGAAAATGGCGAGCGGGTAGGCGAGTATCTCAAAAACTATCCGAACGGAAACATGTGGGTAAAAGGCCAATATATCAACGGGTTTAAAGAAAGCACCTGGCTGTATGGAAACGAAGATGGCTCGCTCGGACAAATGGTAGTGTATCGCAGGGGAAAGGAAGAGAAGCAGGTAAAGCACAACGGTACTTTCACTGATTACTATGAACTGGAGCGTCCCCGATTGGTCGAGAACTATAAAAACGGTAAATTACACGGAGCCTATATCCAGTATCACGACAATGGCCAATTGGCCGAGAAGCAGGTGGACAACCGTAATAAAGGCGGAGAGATTGAAATTTACTGGGTGGTAGAAGGTCAAACCAAAGCCAAAGAGGCGCATTATAAGGATGGACAATTGCACGGAAAATTGGTTGAGTACGACGAAAAAGGCAAAATCATTCGTCAGGAAGAGTACATCAACGGAGCGCAAGTGAAATGAAACAGTTTGTTGCTATCGGATGTTTGGCGCTGGGATTGGCAAGTTGTAAATCAGAAAATGCCAAACCCGAAATGGGATATGAATTTTTCCCTGCCTCGCTGAACTCCTGGGTTTCTTATCAAGTTGATTCTGTTTGGTTCTCCGAAGCTTCGGCAGATACTTTTCAATATCAGATCAAAGAATTGGTCGAATCCGAATTTATGGGTGATGAAGGACGACCAGCACGCCGAATAGAGCGTTATTTCAGACTGAGCGAAGATCAGCCTTGGCAAATCAAAGACATCTGGAAAGTAATCGTCACCAGTCGAAAGGTGGAGAAGGTGGAAGAAAACATCCGGTACGTGCGATTGAATTTTCCGGTGAAAACCAACCAATACTGGGATGGCAATACACTCAATACTTTTGACCGCTGGGATTATTCTTATGCTCAAGTCGGAGAGAGCGCAACCCATAATGAAACTTATTTTCATCGCACAGCCACAGTACAACAACAAGGAAAAGTCAATCTCATTGAACAGGAACGCGGCGAGGAGATTTACGCCGAAAATGTTGGATTGATATACAAATACCTGCTGCAAATTAACACCCAAGTAGGCTACACGGCCAACCCCATTCCACAGAACATAAACAACGGATATGAAGTATTTTACCATTATCTCGATCACGGTCAGCATTAAGTGTACTTTAGTTGCTTTTCTTTTAACGGGCAATGTGCAGGCACAACTCGCTCCTGACAAGTATTGGGTTCAGTTTAGCGATAAGAACAACACACCGTTTAGCATTTCTGACCCTGCGGAGTTTCTAAGCCAGCGTGCCATTGAGCGTCGTCAGAATCAGAATATCGCAGTGGATGAAACCGATCTTCCAGTCAATCCGAGCTATGTTTTGCAGGTGCAAGCGATTGATGACCTGGAGGTGCTGTACACTTCCAAATGGTTTAACGCCGCCGTCATTTCAACAGAAAGCGAATCCGTGCTCAACCAAGTGATGCAATTGCCATTTGTTCTTGATATTCGGTCGGTTCAGCATTTTGGTCGCGAAGAGGTGTCTCAGCGTACTGATGATGCTTTTTCTTCAAGAAACCTGGAAGAATACGGTGCCTCGCTACATCAGATTGCCATGCTCAACGGACACTTATTGCATGAAATGGGCTACACGGGCAACGGAATTCGTATCGGATTGATGGATGCCGGCTATTCGGGGGCCAATGCCATGGAAGCTTTTGCACCGCTGATTTTAGACGGCAGACTCGTCGGAACGTACAACTTTGTACATGGCGATGAAAACGTTTTTCACAGTAGTTCTCACGGAACGCTGGCTTGGTCGACCATGGGAGCCATGTGGCCCGACAGTGTGATTGGAGCAGCCTTTGGTGCCGAGTACATGTTATTTATCACCGAAAATGTTGCTTCTGAATATCAACTGGAAGAGGTCAACTGGATTGCGGCAGCCGAAATGGCCGATTCTGCCGGAGTGGATGTGTTGAATACATCGCTTGGCTATACCTCTTTTGACGATTCGTTGCAGAATTACAACTATGCCGATATGGACGGGCAAACCACCTGGATTAGTAGGGCGGGAAATATGGCTGCTCGAAAAGGGATGCTGGTGGTAAACAGTGCAGGAAATTCAGGAAATCAACCGTGGTACTATATCAGTGCTCCGGCAGATGCCGACTCGGTGTTGGCGGTGGGAGCAGTGGCCGCCGACAGCGTGGTAACCAATTACAGTTCTCGTGGCCCCTCGGCCGATGGTAGGGTCAAACCCAATGTTTGTGCTCAGGGATATCAGACCGTAATGGCCAATCAGAACAATACGGTACTTAAAGGAAACGGCACCTCTTTTTCTTCGCCGATCATTGCCGGACTGGCTGCTTGTTTGTGGCAAAGTAATCCAGCAGCTACGAATATGCAGGTTTTTGCAGCCATTGAACAAAGCGCACATTTATACACTAATCCCAACGATTCGCTGGGCTTCGGATTGCCCAATTTCTTCCTGGCGCAGAGTATCCTTGAGAATATGGTCATCGGCACAACAGACCCGGAGCAATTCCGGTTGTTGGCCAAAGCCTATCCCAATCCGTTCAACAAGCAATTGAGGTTGTTGATTGGCGATACGGAAGGTGGAAACCTCTCCTGTGAAGTGTATGATGTCAAGGGCCGTAAGGTCGGAGTCGAAAAACCGAACATTTCACCGGGCCAATCCTGGGTAGATTTGAGCGGGATTTTTGCCGGATTACAAAACGGAGTTTACCTGATCCGCATTCATCTCAACGGAAAATCTGAATCGATAAAAGTTCAGAAAGCAAATTAATTACTGAGCAGAGGCAGTTGGTGATGGAAAACCCGCTTCATCCATTTTCAGAAAAGTGAATTTTTCGTGGCCGTTGATGGATTCATCGCTGAACCCGGCCATCACCAGATCTCCGTCTTTGCTAATAAAGGCCTTATTGAATCCAAAATTCGGGGTGGTTTCTTTGCGAAGCATTTTTCCTTCCTGGTCGATCAGGAAATAACCCGCCGCAGTAAAAACCAATGCACTTTCGGCATTTTTAACCGAAATGCTGTGGGCACTTCCCAAACGGCCTTCTTCGTACATTCCTTCCCAGATGGCTTTTCCGTTGGAACCGATTTTCAAAACAATCGGTACGGCATAACTTGCGTTTCCGGCTACCCAGATATTTCCGTCATCGTCGGTGTCAATGGCATTGATAATTCCTGCGCCGTAAGTTTCAGCCCAAATTGCTTTTCCTTCGGAATCTGTTTTCACAAGAATGGTTATGGCCTTTCCTTCGTCACGGGCTGTGAAAAAACCGCCGATCAATAAATCACCATTGGCTAATTCTTTAATGGCGCGATACGCAGAAACATGCTCAGTGGGTTTGTTTCTCGTCCAGAGTTCACGTCCTTCAGAATCGATTTTTGTTACCACCATGCCATCGCCAACGGCAATGAATCCTCCATCTTTGGTTGCGGTCAATGCTGTAAATGCATCGGCACCGGTATCGCCCAGCGGAGTATTCCAGACATGGTTACCGGTTGCGTCCACCTTCCACAGAATTCTTCGGTTTTCTGAATTTCCGCAGAAAATATAACCACCATCTTCGGTAGGTACAATGTCCAGAGCTACATCCAGCGACAGTCCTTCGCCCGAAAATTGCTTGGCCCATTCGGCTCCTCCGGAATCATTGGTTTTGATCATAAAAATATCCGGATTCAGCTCGTTGTTGGTACTTCCAATGCTGATGAAACCGCCATCAGTCGTCTCTTTTACAGAATAGGCAATGGAAGTATTGTCTGTTAGTTGGTCGTAGGTTCGTACAAATTCAGACTGTGCTTCGGAAATAAACGGGAGAAGCAGGAAGTACAAAAGCGAAATATTGGTAGAGATTTTCATGACGGGTTGTTTTATAGTTACGTCTTACGAAAATATCCGGTGAGGGTTACTACTTCCAAACTCTGAATCGACCATGTATTAAAAGGAAACTACAGTTATTACTGCCGTTACCTGATCGATTTTGTTGCCATTTAAAAACGGTGTTCACACGCCCCCGCCGGTACCGATTTAGCGGCAGCATTTTTTATCTCTTGTTCCCATTGTCTCAACC
>CAZARI010000043.1:0-22220 GCA_964487545.1 uncultured Cryomorphaceae bacterium | reverse complement strand
TGGTACCGAAGCCTATTCAGACACGTCGGTTGTTCATGTCAGTCCACTTCCAATGGCTTCATTCAATTTCGAGCCCCGCTACGATGTCAACATTCACAACACCACAATCCAGTATTCCAGCGCCACTACTGTATTCGGATTACAACTACTTTGGGAGTTTTATGAGCTAACCGACTACAACAACTGGAACTTAATTGGAACCAGTACCGATCAGCATCCTACTTTTACTTATCCCGACAACGCTCCGGGCGTTTACCAAGCCTGTCTGTACGTCTTAAGCCCCGACGGTTGCTCTAATAGTATGTGTCTGCCATTACACGTTCACGACGATTTCACCTTTTACATGCCCACGGCCTTTACACCAAACGAAGACGGCATCAATGATTTGTTTGGCCCCGTGATGCACAATGTTGCCGATGATTCATTTGAATTTATCATCGTCAACCGCTGGGGCGAAACCGTTTTCTACACTACTGACATCAATCAAAAATGGGACGGTAGCGGAATGAACGGAACGCACTACGCCATCGAAGGGGTTTATTCATGGAGGGTTAAATTGCGGCAAACCACCAACAATGACACCGATGTGATTCAAGGTACGGTTAACCTAATCAGGTAATTCGTGTTACCTTTACTGGCAGAAGATGGCATCGCATCATTCAGCGCGTCAGAAAAGGAAATGGCTCACTTCTGCTGTCATAAAAACGTCAAGACTCAATCACAAAGCACCTGTATTTCAACAGGTGAACCTTTGGCGCCATTCGTCGTAGACTTCGACGACTCCAACAATTTAACCGACCAGTGATTAAGACTTTTGCCACTTCCATACTGTTTACCTTAATATGTGCAGTTGCCGGCTTTGGTCAGTGCGCTGGAAATTTAACTTATTCTTTAAATCCGTCACCCACAAACGACAGTTATGTGCCTGGGCAAACCGTTGAGATATGCGGTTCCTTCACCTTTACTTCGTACGGCACAATATGGGCACACGGCATCGTGCCGATTGTTTCTGAAGGTTGGGATTTGTCATCGCTGGAATACACCCTCCCCTCGGGATGCAGCTATGTTGGATCATGGGGTTGGTATGAAAGTGTAACAGGCATCTCATATACCTCCGGAACCTACGGACCGGGTATGTTTTATGACACCGGCGGAGACAATAATCCCGGGAATAATTACGGCGACAATTGTGGCTCTGGCGCCGCTCTAAGTTTTTGCATTACGCTTACCACCTCAACCGATCCGACGTTAAATGGGGCACCCCTTAATGTGGACTTTATGATACTCGGTGATAATCATTCCGGGGCTTGGGGAAATGTACTCTGTCCACCGGCGATCATTTCCGGTCCCGATATTTTTCTGAACGATTGTGTCAGTGAAGATCATTCCTTTGAAGTTTGTGCAAATGCATCGAGCTTTTCCCTTTTTGAACTTTTCAATTCTGCTCCTTCAGGTGGCAGTTGGACCAACCCTCTGGGAAATATCACCAGCGGAATTTTCAATCCGGGTACCAGCGCGCAGGGAATTTATACCTATACCATTGATACGGGTGTGTGTTCGGTGTCATCCACTGTTACCGTTTCTGTAGATACTCCGGGAAATGCCGGCACCGGACAAAATATTGAAGTCTGCCAGGCCGATACCCCTTTCCAACTCTTCGAATACATCATCGGCGGCTACAGCGGCGGGTCGTGGACGGATCCGGATGGAAACCCGTTTGAAGGAACATTCACACCAGGAGAGAGTACCGCAGGTCAATACACCTACTCGGTAGGAAGCGGAACGGGTTGTCCGCAAAGCGAGACAGTTGTTTCGGTGGTGGTAAATCCACTTCCCCATGCGGGAAACAATGGTTCGTTGGCCGTGTGTGCAGACGGTGCTCAAATGAACCTCTTCAACTTTTTGATGAACGCACCAACGGCCGGTGGATCGTGGAGCGATCCCGAAGGCAATCTGCATAACGGATGGCTATCGCCAGCTACAGCCATTTCCGGGGATTATACCTATACCATTGGTGAGTCACTATGCAGCAGTTCGGCAGTGGTTTCGGTCACCATTGTTCAACTGCCCTATGCCGGCGAAAACACTTCGGTGGCGGTGTGTGAAAATATTCCAATCGATCTGTTTACGCTACTGCCTGGCGCAGACAACAACGGTTTTTGGGCCAATCCGCTCGGACAGGGATTTGATGGCATTTTTGATCCGGCTATCCACGCCGCCGGAGATTATATCTACCAAGTGGGTGGTATGTCCTGCAACGATATCGCTGTGGTGTCGTTATCGGTAGCAACGGCACCATCAGGCACAATCAGCGCGAATAGTTCCTATTGTCAGTATGGCGACGCAACCGTAGCTTTCGAGCTAACCGGAACCGCTCCGTTCGACGTAATATACACTGTAAACGGCACCGCATTCACCATCACCAACATCGCCAGCGAACACACCGAAGACGTTTCCGGAACTGGCGATCTGGAAGTCAAACTACTCCAGATTACCGACAATTCAGAGCTGGGTTGTACAGGCAGCGGAAACACCATCACCGTGGATATGGTTCCAACGCCCTCGGCACATCTTTCGGGAGGTGGATCGATGTGTGTGGGAACGGGTGCAGCACTGCATTTCAGCCTCACCGGTCAAGGCCCGTTTGACGTGACCTTTACCGACGGCACCCAGCAAATTGCGCTCTCAGAGATCGAAGATGGTCACACCGAAACCGTATATCCCACTGAAGATGTCACTTATACACTGGTGAACGTTACCGACAACTCCACTTCGTTGTGTAGTGGAAATGTTAGTGGCAACGCCGGGTTTTCTGTAAGTGTGCCGCCTTCGGGAAGTATTTCGGGCGGAGGGGAAATATGTCTGGGCGAAGCCACCACGCTCACCTTTAACCTGAGCGGGACGGCCCCCTTTAATGTGGTGTACACCGACGGTGCAGACTTCTTTAATCTATACGGTATAAACGACGGACATATCCTTACCGTGAGCCCGGCTTATTTTTCATTTTATGAACTGGTATCGGTAGTTAGTCAGGGAAACCCCAACTGCCTTGGTAGTAGCAACGGGTTGGTCACCGTCAGCGTTTCCGTGCCTCCGGTATACAACAACCTGAGTGTGCTATGCAATGACATTAACGAAGCCTACCAAGTGTCTTTTATCGTAGAGGGCGGAGATGCTACCAGCTATTCGGTTACTGGAATGAGTGGCACCCTAAGCGGAAACGTGTTCATCAGCGATGAAATTCCGAGCGGAACGACGTATCATTTTTTCATTGATGACTTCAATAACTGCGGGCCGGTAGAGGTTTCGGGAAATCATACCTGCGATTGCATTACCAGCGCCGGAACGATACAAAATACAGTGCTCGAAGTTTGCTCCTCAGAAATGGCCGTAGCCACACATCTGGGCAATCACCTGCTCGATGCCAACGATGCGCTGATTTACATTTTGCACGATGCTGCTGGTAATGACGTGGGCGAAATATTCGCCGAAAGCCAGTCGCCACAATTTCAATATGGGCCAGCATTGGATTATAATACCACCTATTACATTTCGGCAGTTGCGGGCAACGCGTCGGGCAATTCAGTAGATTTTTCTGACCCGTGTCTTTCGGTGAGTCCCGGTGTAGCCGTTACCTTTCTGCCCGCACCTGAAGCTAACTTTTTAGGAGAGATTATCGCCCTTTGCCCCGGTAGCTCAACAGACTTAATGTTATCGCTAACTGGCACCGTTCCCATTCAGATAACGTATTCCATCGACGGCGAAGCCTCTGACAGCTTCATTGCCGACGATTTAAGCACTTCAATCCATGCAAGTATTGCCGCAACATATACCATCACTTCCTTATCGGATGTCCACTGTTCTTCGTCACCCAACGAATCCATCGAAGTGTTTGCGCTTGAAACACCGCACGCTACCATCTCCGATGCCCAGCTTTGTGAAGGATTGGGGGGCGGACCAGAAATCAACCTGACCGGAAATGAACCCTGGACCATGACCTACACGATAAATGGATCGGAGGCTGCGCCGATCGAAATAGACAGCTCGCCATACATACTTGAAGCCACCTCATCGGGCACTTATGAAATTACCGCGATAGCAGATGCTTATTGTACTGGCACGGCTGGTGGACAAGCGAACGTCAGCATTTCACCGGTTCCAACGGCTTCCATTTCTGGAGGAGGACAGATTTGCGAAGGCAGTTTTGCAACGGTGGTTTTTGAAAGCGAAAGCGCCGAAACGCTGACTTACGCCATTGATGGTCAAATTGCCGAAACAATCGCGTTGACAAACAGCATCACCATGATTGAAACCGACATTTCGGGAACTTATACCATTGTGGAAGTTAGCGACCAAAATTGCACTGCATTCGGCGATGGAAATGAAGTGCAGGTGGTGGTGAACCCTATTCCCAATGCGTCCATCTCTCTGAGCCAAAACACGGTTTGCGCAGGCGACTCATTGCTTTTGAGCATCGAACCCACGGGCAGTGGACCGTTTGAAGTGGTTTATATGATGGATGGCGAACTGATGATTACCGAAACAAACGCGGTCATTCACCATTATGTACATCCACAACAGAACACCGAATACACGCTAATTTCCATCTCTGACGGTACTGAGCCAGCGTGCGTGCGTGATTTAAATGAGGGCGTCATTGCCCAAGTATTACTTGCCCCTGAAGCTCCAGTATTGAATGATGTTTCGCGCTGCAATCAGGATCCTGCTATTGAGATCGGGGTAACTCCAGAGCCAAACCTGAGTTATGCATGGTGGCCGCAGACGGGTTTGAGCAATCCGGCTATCGCCAATCCGGTGTTGTCGATTCAAAACGAAACACCAGCAGCACAAAGTGATGAGTACACGCTCACCGTCAGCAACGGTATTTGCAGTACCACAGCAGCAATGAATGTGACCCTATATGCCGATCCACAGGTTGACTTTTCACACAATCCCGACCAGGTCACCACAGAAGCCACAGCCGTTAACTTTTACAATCACACTCCCGGAAATAACGACTACACCTGGCTGGTATTCAACAGCGTAGCATCGAATAGCACGCACATGATTTACACCTTTCCCGAGGGTGTGGAGCAAAATTATGAGGTCACCCTTTTAGCTGAGGATCAAAATACCGGCTGCGAAGCTTCATTAACGGAAGTGATAGCGGTTGTTGGTGAGTTGACCATTTTTGTACCCAATGCTTTTTCGCCCGATGGCGACGGCATCAACGAGCTATTCGGCCCCGTTATTCACAACTACCGGCCCGAGAAATTTGAATTCCTGATATACAACCGGCAGGGCGAACTCGTGTTTCAAACTTCATCTCCCGACCTCAAATGGGATGGAAGCGATGCAAGCCAAACGCATTATGCGCAGGACGGTGTTTATGTGTGGGTACTGAAAACGAGCGATCGTTTCAGCTCGTCGGTAAAAGAGCTCACCGGCAGTGTTACCGTACTCCGATAACACCAAACAGACGAGCTTAGTCAATCGTTAAAATTTTTTAAATCTACTGGTCCGAGGTGTTTCATGAAAACGCTTCGAACGCGCAGTTGGCGTGGATTGATGTGAAGCGCCACTTGAGACCTTAGTGATTTTCTATCTACTTCATCTGAAATTCGCGTACTTTTGTTACAACGAAATTTGACCTGAAGCGTCACTTTTCTACATCAAGAAGAACTGCAAATGAGATTGAATGTTAGTTTATTCATTGTATTTGGTTTGTGGCCACTTATCGATAGTCAGGCTCAAGAAGTATTAATTCAGCATTTTGGCCAAGAAGCCATCCATTCGATTCAGGGGACGGAAAAACTCGCGATTCTGGAATTTCAGAATCTAAACGGATATGCCGTTCAGGATTTGAGCGGACTCAAGGATGTTTCCGCATTTCCTGATGCATTGGCAGTGGAACCGCTGCACGAAGATACTCCGCCCTTAACGATAGAAATACTAAAGACCTCGTTTCCACTTTTTGCTTATGATTTTCCGCTCGCTACAGATCGGAATCTATATTATCGAATCGGAGCCAGCGAAATGGTGTTGGTTATTTATGAAACGGCATTAGTCAATAACCTCTATGAAGCTGAAAATCAGTCAACTCAATGAAATCCACTTTCCTTAAATACGCTGCTGTAATCTTTTCTGTTTTCGTGTGTACAACGGGGTGGAGTCAGCAGCAATACCCCATGCAAAACGGCACGATCAACACCTGCGGAGGAACTTTTTTTGATGACGGTCTGGGTGCCGCCCCTTATTCCAATAACGATTACGTTTTCACGCTGTGTCCCGACAATCCGGGTGATGTGATTCAGGTTCATTTCTTCGCGTTTAGTTTGTGGCAGAGTCCAAATCCAAACAACAGCGATCGTCTGTACATCTTTGATGGCCCGGACGCATCGGCTCCATCGTTAGGGTCATACACAGGGTCAGAAATGCAAGGTTTTGCAGCTACGGCAACGATTAACAATCCCTCAGGGTGCCTCACCTTTGTGTTTTCTCCTAATCCCAATGGTCCTGGAGCACCTGGATGGGAAGGGTTGATAACGTGCACCACACCGTGCGCACCTCCAACTTCTGCCGCGGTAATCACAGATCCGGCTCCCTCAGGGGACACCCCATCCATCGGTGCATGCATGGGGGATGTCATCACCTTTTCTGACAATGGTTCTACAGCGCAACCCGGGTTTACTATTGATCAATACGTCTGGAATTTTGGCGACGGGAGTGTAGACAGCACGTCAGGTCCTGAAGTAACGCATGTTTATGAAGAACCCGGAGAATACCTGGTCACGCTCAGGGTCATTGATAACAATGGATGTACGAGCCTTAACCTCGAACCCATGCAGGTATTAATCAGCACACTGCCCATCTTCAATACTGTTTTTGATGAAACCATTTGTCTTGGTGCTACTGCAACCATTGATGGGTCTGCAATACAAAGCACAACGTGGTCGGCGCTCCCGCCTCAAGTATCCTCTGGTTCGACCTACCTGCCCGACGGAGCCGGATTCAGCTACGAAAACGCCATCACCTTTGACTTTTTTGAACCCGGTGCCGAACTGGAATCCTGCGATGACTTGTTAGATGTTTTTATCAATATGGAACACTCCTATATGGGAGACCTTGAAATAAAAATTGCCTGTCCGAATGGCACAACGGTCGTCTTGCTTCCGTATCCCAATGGAGGTGGGGGAATGTTTTTTGGCGAAGCAGTAGATAATGAATCAACACCTACAGTTCCCGGCGAAGGATACACCTACCATTGGTCGCCTACCTCAACTAACGGAACGGTAAATAATCAACCAAATAATACCATCACGTACATCGATAATAACGGTGCAACTGTTACAGCAAATGTTCTTCCTGAAGGTACGTACGAAGCAACCGGAGACCTCTGCGAACTGGTTGGCTGTCCGTTAAACGGTGACTGGACATTAATCATCACCGACAATCTAAACATTGATAATGGAAACATTTTTTTCTGGGGACTCAACCTAAATCCCGAATTGTTTCCAGGTGTCACGACTTTCACGCCTCAAATTGGAATGGGTGCGGACTCCAGCTTTTGGTCAGGACCGAATATCACTCCGGTTTCTGAAGATGGAAACATTGTCCATTTTACCCCTACCAGTACAGGAGACTTTGATTTTACCTTTCAGGTTACCAACAACTTTGGATGCACACAAGATACTACTGTAACCGTCACCGTTGTTCCAGGTCCCGAAACTTCTGCCGGCGAAGATCTGGTGTTGTGTCAGGATTCGCTGCAGCTTAATGGAGGGGTAGTCGGTATTCCTCCACCACCGCCCAACTGCCAATATACCTTGGAAATGGTTGACACCTGGGGTGATGGATGGAATGGTTTTACCGTTACTGTTCTGGAAAATGGCGGTACAGTCGGAAACTACACTTTCACTACCGGCTCATCTTCCACGGCTACCATTCCGCTCAATCACGGCGCACAAATTCAGATCAATGCCTCGGGCGGAACGTGGAATAACGAGGTGGCTTACTATTTATACAATCCTGCCGGTGAACTGGTTTTTTCTGATGAAGGAACCAACACGTCAGGCACGCCGATAGTCATCGGAACCAACATCTGGAATGGTATTGTTGACTGTCAACCGGAATCTCCCGATTATGAGTATTTGTGGAACCCCGTTACGGGGCTTTCTGATCCGCACATTTCCAATCCAATGGTAATGGTGGATCAGAACACCACCTACACGCTAACCGTTTGGGAAACCGATTGGCCAGAATGCGCCACCACAGATGAGGTAGAAGTTACCGTGGAGCCCGATGCCAATCCAGGACAGGATAATGAAATCACCATTTGCTACAACACTCCTGTTTTTACGCTAACCGATTCGCTTCACGGCACGCCGGTTAACACAGGGGTATGGACCGACGCAGCAGGCAACGAAATTGACCCGGTTTTCACACCATCTAATTATCAGGATGGCGGTGTTTTCAACTACACCTATACCGTTACTTTTGGTCCGTGTGTGAAATCTGCCAATCTAACCATCAACTTGCTCGAAGCCGGCCACGAAGATTGCTGTTTGACTTCGGCAGACGCCGGGCCAGATGCCGTGGCCTGTGACCTGAGCTGGCAATTAAGTGCCGGACCGGTTGTTGGTGACGGTTCATGGAGTGGCCCGGCAGAAGCGGTGTTTGAAAACGCAAACGATCCGAATACCACCGTTACTGTTCCGTCACCGGGTGGAGTATATCAACTGATCTGGACCGATAACAATGGGTTTATGTGCGAAGAAAGTGATGTGGTAGAAGTAATTTTTATGGATCCTGTTTCTGCCGAACTGAATATCATCCCTGCTGGCTGTCCGGATTCTTGTAATGCAACCGCAATTGTTCTTCCTTCTGGTGGAATGGGAGCCATCAGCTACGTATGGAACGCAGGTCAAGAAGGTTATTCTCCCGACGAAAGAACAGGACTCTGCGAAGGTGAAGTCAGCGTGATGATTGAAGATGAATACGGTTGCAGTCACAGTGTTTCTGCGGTAGTTTCGGCGCTTCCAGCTCCCGAAATACAAGCCGTTTCGGTTACTGAGGTATCGTGCTATGGCGAATGCGACGGACAAATAATGGTACTGACCCCCGATGCGATAAGCTTCAGCTTTGACGGCGGAAACACTTATGGAAATGAAAATTTCATCGACAACCTGTGTCCAGACACCTACTCTATCACTGTTCTGAATGAGGTAGGATGTCCGAATTATGCAGTCGCTACGATTACTGAGCCGGCCCCGCTCGTTGCGGAGTTTAGTATGCACCCCTCGCCTACCAACTGGACCAACACGACCGTTACGTTTTACAATCATTCGCATCCGGGACCAATAGCGAGTTATAACTGGATTTTTGATACGGTAAATGTATTGGGAACTTCAACAGCAGAGCAGCCAACATTCACTTTCCCCGATCACGATGCGGGCGTTTATCCCGTTCAGCTTTGTGTTGAAAACCAAGCGGGATGTGTCGCTTGTACCAGCCATGATTTAGTGGTGAACAAAACCCTCTCGCTGTATGTACCCAACAGCTTTACCCCCAACGGCGACGGTATCAATGATATTTTTAAGGCCTATCTGAGTACCGACAACTACAGTAATTTTCGGATGCGCATCTTTAACCGGTATGGCGAGATGATCTTCGAATCACTCGATCCGAACACGGGTTGGGATGGCAGCGACAAAGCCGGTGTCTATTATGCGCGTGATGAAGTGTACGTTTTTGATATTCAGGTAACCGACGATATCACCAGAGAAGTAATTGAACATAATGGCCACCTGACCATTTTAAGGTAAAGCGCTATTTTTCCAATCACTTCCAACGACGAATAAATTTCTGGAATTTCAACCAATAAAAGGGCGCTTTTGGCGCCCTTTTATTATTGTTGATGGGTTATATATAAACTCAGTTATGCATCAATCTTCGCATACTTGGCATTGGCTTCGATAAATTCGCGTCGTGGGGGAACTTCGTCACCCATCAGCATAGAGAACACGCGATCGGCTTCTACTGCATTTTCGATGGTTACCCGACGAAGGGTTCTTTTTGCCGGATTCATCGTGGTTTCCCACAATTGCTCGGCATTCATTTCTCCCAAACCTTTGTATCGCTGAATATTCAATTTACTCTCATTGCCCTCTCCTACCCATTCGGCAATAATCTCATCGCGGTCTTTATCGCTCCACGCGTAGCGCTGGTTATTCCCTCTCTTAACCATATACAGCGGAGGAGTAGCAATGTAGATGTATCCTTTTTCAATCAGTTCGCGCATGTGTCGAAAAAAGAAAGTGAGGATCAACGTCTCAATGTGGCTTCCGTCAACATCGGCGTCACACATGATCACCACTTTGTGATAACGCAGTTTTTCGATGTTGAGGGCCTTACTGTCTTCTTCGGTTCCTACCCGCACCCCCAGAGCAGTATAAATATTCTTGATCTCCTCGTTTTCAAAAACCTTGTGCGGCATGGCTTTTTCTACGTTCAGAATCTTACCCCTTAGCGGCAGAATGGCCTGAAAGTGACGATCGCGACCTTGCTTGGCGGTTCCTCCTGCCGAATCTCCCTCCACGAGGTAGAGCTCACAGTTTTCTGGGTTTTTATCCGCACAATCCGAAAGTTTTCCTGGCAATCCGCTTCCGGTGAGCACGTTTTTACGCTGCACCATTTCGCGCGCCTTTCTGGCAGCGTGGCGGGCGGTTGCCGCAAGAATTACTTTTTGAACGATCGACCTGGCATCGGCCGGATACTCTTCGAGGTAGTTGGTGAGCATTTCGCTTACTGCCTGACTCACGGCTGCTGTCACTTCACGGTTGCCCAATTTTCCTTTGGTTTGACCTTCGAACTGCGGCTCGGCAACTTTCACCGAAATTACGGCAGTTAGGCCTTCGCGAAAGTCGTCACCGGCTATTTCAAATTTCAATTTGCTCAGCATTCCGCTGTCTTCGGCATACTTCTTCAATGTATTGGTTAAGCCTCGGCGAAAACCGGCCAGGTGCGTTCCACCATCGTGTGTATTGATATTGTTTACATACGAAAAAACATGCTCCGAAAAGGAGGTATTGTAGAGCATGGCCACCTCAACAGGGATACCATTGCGCTCTCCTTCGACATGGATGGGTTGTGAAATGAGCGGCTCGCGTGTCTCATCGAGAAATTCGACAAACTCTTTCAGCCCACCTTCAGAATAATACGTGTCGCTAATGAAGTTTCCCTCCTCATCCTTTTCACGCTCATCGGTAATAACAATGGTAATTCTTTTATTCAAAAAAGCAATTTCGCGCATGCGATTGCTCAGCGTGTGGTAGCTGTACTCCACTTCATCAAAGATGCTTTCATCGGGTTTAAAATGCACCCGCGTTCCGGTGATATCACTGGTTCCAATTTCACGAACATCGTATTGCGGCTTTCCAATTTTGTATGCCTGCTCGTAAATTTTTCCCTTTCGGTTAACCGTCACGTGCAGATCAGATGAGAGGGCGTTGACACACGACACCCCAACACCATGCAATCCTCCGGACACTTTGTAGGTATCTTTATCGAACTTACCTCCGGCGTGCAGTACGGTCATTACCACTTCGAGCGCAGAACGCTGTTCCTTTTCGTGAAAGTCAACCGGAATACCTCGTCCATTATCCTGAACGGAGATAGAATTATCTTCGTGAATGGCCAATTCAATTCTATCGCAATAGCCTGCCATCGCTTCGTCGATAGAGTTGTCGATCACTTCGTATACCAGGTGATGCAGACCTCTAACGCCAATATCACCGATGTACATGGCAGGTCTTTTTCTAACCGCCTCAAGTCCTTCTAATACCTGAATATTACTCGATGAATATTCATCTGGTTTCTTCGATTCTTCTGACATATTCTTGATTGGATTATTACACTAAAAAATAAGGTTCCCAAAGGTACGAAATTAGATGCTAAAAACCGCTTAAACATCAGTCCTACACAGGCATTTATCAACAATTAAACTATGGGAACAGCAGCAGGTCACAATTGAAAACCTGAAAGTGCAAATCCGCATAAATTTCATGCGGATTTCACAATGGTTTTCCAAAAAAATGAAGGCTGATTAAAAGGAGAAACTTGCGCCGCCAAGTAACAGAAACCGCTGCGCAGGAAAGCGATACCATTGTTCATAACGCGAGGCAAACACGTTGCGGACTTCTACAAAGGCAGAAAGGCGGTTCGTGTAGCGGTATTCGAGACCGAGATCGGCATCCACAAAGCCCTTGAGCTTTACACTAAAGTTCTCTCCGGCAGGCTCAGCTCCTGGGACATTCAATACAGAAAGTGCCGTCCGGTCGTTCTGTGCGTGTAGCCTAATTTTGGCATACAGCTTTTTCCCGAGATTGTAATCGGTAGTCAGATCAATTCGCAGGTTGGGCAGATGCCATGCTTCGGGTTGGGTGCGCAACGAATAGGTTGTGTATGATGCCTTTGCCAACACCAACAGCTTTTCGTGTTTAAGGAACGTCAGCTCGCCGAAAATTTTAAACTGATCTACGCGATCGTAAATGATGTCGAAGCGGTTTTCGCTGGAGAAAATAATGTCATTGACGAAGAGCGGCATATCGCGTGTTCGGCTGTAATTCACCCCAACATTAAATGAAATCTCGCGGCTAAATCGTCCGCGCAATCCACCATACAGCTCGTAATCCACACTGGAATTAAACAGCGAAACATCGCCCAGCAAAAACGGATTCTCCTGCGTTAGCGTGTAATATGAATTGCGCTCCAATTTTCCAGTCAATCCCACGTAGGGGGTGAGCATGTCGTCGAACAGACTGTATTTGAATTCTGCATCGGGATAGAAATGAAACTTTGCGGTACTCGCTAACTCGGTATAGACGCCAATTCCAATCAAGGCATGCCAATGGCGTCCGCGCTTTACAATTTGCGGTCGAAGCTTTAAGATGGCATTGTTCGTGGCATTCTCTGGATGTACCGTTTGCTCCGTACCTTCCGGTATATAATATTGAAAAACCTCATTTACTGACCGCTTGTAGTTATTGTAATCGAGCGATATATCGAGTGTGTAGTGGTCGTTATTGATAAACTTAACCAGGTGGCCGGTGAGTAACATGTTGTTTTCTCGCGAATTGAAGGCGCTGGTATAGTGATAGTAACGGGCATCAATGGTGTGATTGAGCTTGGTGGAATCGCGGTAGTAACTCTTCCAACCTGCACGACCTTCGATGTAGTTGTAGATCTGTCGGATATCTTTGGAATCGTAACGCACATTCTCGTTTTCTAGGATGCGCGCCAGCGAATCTTCGTGAAAACCGTAGTAATGCACCATATTGCGTTCGTATTTTGCACCGATTGAGCCTTCGTGTTCGCGAAAAAACTTCCGTCCCCACACATCCACTAAATTGTCACTGTAGCTATTTTTCAACACTTCATTAATTCCGCCTTTGGAGGAAAAGTGTTTGGCGTGTGCACCAAAAGCACTGTTGCGCGAACGCACGCTGTTGTACCTGATTTCGGCCAGCGGCGTGGTAAATAGGCCGATTCCGCCGCGGATATAACCTTTATACAAGCGATTCAACGATTCGCGCATTCTGAGGCGTGCCGCCTGAATGGTGTCGATGTGATAGGTGGTTTCTACCCGGCGGGGCAACAAGTCGTATTCCAGGTTTTGCGATCGCAATGTGGTATCGACCAATACGGGCGTATCCGAAATTTTGAGTGCGTTTTTCACTGCATTCTCGCGAACACCAGTAACGATCTGCGTTTCGTCATACTGATCGTCTTGTGCTGCCACCGACACGGTCAAAAACATCAGGGCTACACCAAATATTGCTGATCTATTCATTGCCCTCATTTTGCTGATTATCAATTTCGGTATTTTGTTGTGGATTGGTATTTGGCTGTGACTGGACTGGCGCACCCTGTTCTGCCTCCTCATCCAACTGTTCAAAAAGCCGTTGGTCCATATCTCCTTCACCAAATTCGAGTTCCAGAAACTCCTCTTCACCCTGATTTCGTTCGGCTTCCTCGGCGGCTTCAATGGCATTTAACTTTTGTTGAGCCTCACCCCGCAATGACTGGTCGGCCACATTGCTGATAACATTCTGCAATACTGCCTTTGCTTGGAATCGATCGTCCATGCCCAGGTAAACATCCGACAGCAATAGCAGCCCTTTAATTTTCCAGAACTCATAACCCGGATAGTCCTTTATCAGCTCAAAAACCTCATCCTCTGCACGCTTCAAATCTTGCTGTTCGAACGAAATCTGGCACATGCGAAACTTGGCTTCGGCGCCCTCCGGACCGGAAAATTGTTCATGAACCTTTTGAAGGGTCTCGCGCGCTTCCTCCCACGACCGGGAAGTTTGTAATACCTTCCCTTTCACGAGCCAAGCTTCGCGAAGAATATTGTCGGGAATTCCCTCGCTGTTGATTACCGCGTCGGCATATTTTAACGCTTGATCGTAATGGCCCAGCCGAAAATTACTTCGCAGTTGACCGATCAATGCTTCAAGCACATTCACCTTAAACTCTGCCACCCGCTCAAGCTGACTGTACTGGTCGAGCGCAGTTTCGAAGTGATTCAGATTGAAGTTAATGGAAGAAGCCGCCAAAAGAGCAGGTTCCGTAAATTTATTCATTGGCTGATCAATCACGTAGTTGTAGCCCACCAGTGCGTCTTCAAATTGCTCATTTTGCAGCAGGCACTCCGCCATGAAAAAATTAGCATTGAGGGCAAAATTTCCTCCGCTATACTTTTCGAGGTAACTGCGAAATGCACCGATTGCACCATCGCAGTCTTCATTGACATATCGGGTTTCGGCCGCTGCGTATGTAATGGAGTCGAGGCGCGCTGTGGAAACATCGTAGAAAGTGAGATTAGAAACCCACTGGTTGTATTCTTCAATTTGTCCGATCCTGACATAAATATCTTCGATTCGAGCAATGGCCTCTTGCGAATCCTGCAGCGTTGGGAATTCCTCTACCACTTTTTTGAAAGTGCCGAGTGCCGCTTGATAATTTTCCTGACGGAACTGAATCAACCCTTTCTGCAACAAGGCCTTTCGCACGTAAGTGTTTCCGCTGTAATTAGAAATAATTTCATCAAACTGAGACAAAGCTTCGTCATACCGCCCATTGTCCATCAACGTATTTCCGAGCATAAAGCGCGCTCCCACCACCAGCGGAGAATTGGGGTAATCTGCAATCAATTTATGGTAGGAAGCAATTTGATCGGTTTCATTGCGCATCAGGCCGTTGGCCAAGCCCAGCTGATAGAGTGCATAGTCGTTGTCGGTTACGCCAATATCCAGCGCACGTTGATAATAACGAACAGATAGTGGATAATTCTTCTCTACGAGATAGGCGTCACCAATTCGCAGATGGGCATCATTTACCCGTTTCGACGGTTGAGCGCTTTCAACATACTTGCGTAGATTGATGGCGGCCTCATTGTATTTACGCTGCATAAACAGACAATAACCGTATCCGTAGTATGCTTTTTCATAAACGCCAGATGTAAACGCGCCGGGCATTATCAAAAACTCAGCATAGTGCTTACTGGCTTCGCTGTATGCTTTTATCTGATAATTGGCTTCGGCTTTCCAATACACTGCCAAAGCATTGAGCTTGGTGTCTATTGGGTAGTCTTTAACCTTGTTAAAGTAGTTGATGGACTCTTGGAAACGGCGACGTTGAAACAACTGAACTCCGTGATTAAAGGCCACCATTTGATAGGCGGTTTGAACGTTAAAATTCTTGTTTTCGATGCGGCTTAAGGCGTCAAGTGCGGCGTCGTAATTTCTGGTGCTGATGTATATGTTCAGCAAAAACTCATAGGCCTCTTCGCTGCGTTCGGAATCGGGATATTTTTCAAGGTATCCTTGCAGTGCGCGTATGGCTTCGTGAAAGGGATCGTACGACAGCTCATAGGATAGTTTGGCATAACTAAACAGCGCATCTTCGGTGATGCCACGGTCGTGCGAATAGCCCGCTGCCGCTTCAAATGCATTTCGGGCATACTGTTTTTGATCGAGTTGAAGGTAGCAATGGGCCATCTGGTAACTGGTGGTCTGCGAAAGCAAATCGTCTTCCTGCTTCACTTCGCTGAATCGTTGCAGGGCTTTGTTGTACTCGTCGGCGCGATAATGGGCATATCCCAATTGGTAGGCATCGTCGCGGTTTCTTCTGCCCGAATTCAGGTAATGTCTTTCCAGATAAGGAACGGCATCAGCATACTGTTCTTTCTGGTAATAAGCCACGCCAATCAGTTTGGAAATATCGTTGGCTTTCTGGGCGCGAGCCGTGTCGAGCAGCGCCGGAGCATATTCAAGCAACTCGTCGTAGCGCTCCTGCATAAAGTAGATCTGCGCGATATAGTATGGCACCACTTGCTGAAATGATTCGTGGTGCTGAATGGCCTGCATGGCTTCGAGCGCCACCTGATAATTTCCTCTTTCGTAGGCGATATGTGCGTAGTAGTAGGCCGCGGGAGCCTGGTATTCGCTCTCTACGTCTTTCACCAGATAAAACAGGTTGTGGGCCTCGTCAAGGAAACCTTCTTCATAAAGCGAAAACCCCTTTTTGAAACGATACTCAACGACCTCTTCGGGCTCCACATCGCGTTCGTCAACTTTTCTGAAATATTCCAGGCTGGTATCGTACTTTCTTCGTTGAAAACTGTAGCGTGCCAGTTCAAAATTGGCGCGATTAATCCACTTACTGTCGGGATAAGTTTTAATAAAATCCGACATCAGGTGCTCGGTGTCGCGGTGATACAAACGAAGTGCGGTGAGTGCACGCATGTATTTGGCATCCACGTGCATTTCGGTGTGCCGGTTGGGAATCCGGGCGATAACCGACTCAAAATAAGGTTGTGCCGCAGTGTACTTTTCACGCTCAAAGAGTTCCATTCCCATGCGGAAATCCCGGTCTTCGTGAATGAGAGAAGCCGTTTTTTGACCGAGCAATTGAAAGGACAAAACCAACATCATCAGGATCAAACCCGGCACTAAAGCTTTTCTGTACATGCGACTTAGAGATGCAAATTATAAATGATAAATGTACTGAAGATACAGGGGCAACAACCTCGGCCAACCGCGTGATTTATCAACGCGCGACTGTTAAAATTATTTCAGTAGTTTTATGGCATTGGGCCAAAGAGTCTGTTCACCTTTGACAGTTGATTTCAGAATAAATTGAATTGCGCTTATGTCTGCTACCGAACCGATTGTTCAACTTGCTGATGCACGGATTTTTCAACACGACAATCTGGTGCTTTCTGACGTGAATCTCACCATCCGGCCAGGTGAATTTGTTTACCTGATTGGAAAAACCGGTAGCGGAAAAAGCAGCTTACTGAAAACCCTTTACGGTGAGTTGGGGCTTACAGAGGGCACGGGGCAGGTGGCGGGATGCGATCTGCGCAACCTCAAGCGCTCTAAGGTTCATCAGTTGCGGCGCAAGCTCGGTATTGTTTTTCAGGATTTTGAATTGCTCATGGATCGTTCCGTAATCGACAACCTGTTGTTTGTGCTTAAGGCCACGGGGTGGAAAAACAAATCTGAGATGAACAACCGAATGGAGCAAGTGCTCGAAAAAGTAGGATTAGCCACCAAAGGTTTTAAAATGCCCCACCAACTTTCTGGTGGAGAGCAGCAACGTGTAGCCATTGCCCGTGCGCTGCTCAACGATCCGGATTTGATACTGGCCGATGAGCCCACGGGAAACCTCGATCCTGCTACCACCGAAGATATTTTGAATCTGCTGTTTGACATCAGCAACAGCGGCCGGGCAATTTTAATGGCTACGCACGACTATCAGTACATGAAACAATTCTCCTCGCGGGTGATCATCTGTGAAGACGGCAGATTAATCGATCAAATGCCTGAGGGCGCCAGCAAGCTTTCTGAAACGCAAAACGCCGCTGACAAATAGGAAGCGCGCAATCACTTACTTTCCGTATACCTGAAGTAATTCAATGATTTTTTGTGCGCTGTTGGCCGTACTAAACGACGCATGGAGTTTGTGCAGCCGCGCGTTGAACTCTTCGCGGTTAAACGGAAGCCGCATCAGCGCTTCCAAGGTATTGGTGATTTCTTCGGGGGTATCTTTGACGATGCAAAATTCTTCGAGCCCTGTGTTCTCAACCATTGGGGTGTTTACCATGCAATATCCACCATTGTACAGCGCGAATAACAACTTGAGTTTGATGCCCGTGTTCTGAAAGGTAGGGAGGATGTTAATCCAGGCCTTCTGCACCATTTTCCGAATGCCTTCGGTGTCGAGTTGATCCTGTAAAATCACATTGTGCTTGTCGGCCACGGCGCGACGCAACTCAACCGACGGGTTACTTCCGGCAATTACCAAATTAAAATCCGTTTGGGTAAAAACCTCGTTGGTTAGCCACAGTGCGGCTTTATCATTTTCGCCCACAGCCAAATTGCCGTGGTAGAACGCCATTCGCTCTTTTGGTTCTGCAAAAACACCATCGCCTTCTGGATGAAAAGCAGGAACATAGTGCGCAGTACCATAGTGCCGGTTAAAGTGCTGATAATCGTTTGGCGAAATGGCAAGAATAGCCGTTGCAAAGCGCAAATTCTCTTCAAATGCACGCAACTTGAGTGTTTCACGGGCAAAATATGCTTTCTTAAAGCCATTGCTTTCGGCGCGGGCCAGTGCCATATAGTATTCGTGCTCTACGTTGTGTGTTCGCACCAGCTTTATGCGGTTGTTTAGCTTTGGATGATCCAGGTGATAGCACGAATGCAAGCCTTCAAAAAGGATCGGGTGATTGTCTTTGGCCAACCGGTTGACCAAAGACACACTTCTGCGCGAAACCGCAATAAATGGCAGCTTGTGAAAGAGCAAAGTTTTTCGGGTATTGCGCTTGTAGTAAAACACCTTTTTGCAATACTTCAGCAATTCATCTTTCTCTCCACGGCCGTAATCAAAACAGTGAAGATAGAGGTGTACCCCCGCGGCGTGAAGTGCCTTAATTTTATAAAACACATCAATCACCCCCCCGTAGTCGGGTGGGTAAGGCACGTCGAATGCAACAATATGCAGATGGTGGTCAGACAAATTCCCTAAAAATAGAAGCCAGCACTTCTTCCTGATTCTGCCAGTTTAGAACAGACTTTGCAAACTTAGTATTTTCCGCCCATTGCTTGTGCTGTGCGGGATTGCTTCTTACACTTTCAATTGCGCGCGCAATGTCTTTTGGATCGTGAGAGCCAACGAAAGTGCCGATCTGAAACTCGTCAATGACCCGACGCAGCTCAGGCAAATCACTCGACAACACCGGAATACCCGCTTTCATATAATCGAAAATTTTGTTCGGCAAACTGTAACGGTAATTCAAGTTGGTATCTTTATCGAGTGTGACGCCCAAATCGGAATTTAGCGTGTATTGCATCATTTCGTCGTACGGCATTTTGGGCCGAAATAAAATACGAGCCGACAGTTTTCTCACCTTAGTCATGCTTTTGAGCTGCTCAATGACATCACCGCTACCCACAATCACCAAACAACATTGCGGTAGGTAGGTCATGGCTTCAACCAGCTCTTCTCCTCCGCGGTCAATATTGATTCCTGAGCCCTGCAGTATCACTATAAACTTATCCGATGGAAGGCCGAGCTCTTCACGGCACAGAATTTTGGCAATCTCTTCGGTTTCAGGCAGATTGCGCACCACCTTTACCGGCACACCATACAAATCCTCATAAATCTTCGCAATGGATTGGTTGACGGTATAAACGTGTTTTAATCTGGGGAATATCCAGCGTTCTATCCACAGCCAGAATTTTTGAACGTGTTTGCGTCCTTTGAGCTCTGGCACTTCGGTGTAATACTCGTGACTGTCGTATACCAGTTCACGTTTTTTGCATTTCGACACCAGGTAATTGGCTAGCAAAGTGTCCAGATCGTTGGCCAGTAAAATGTCTGCTCGAATAGTCATCAACAAAAAAAACAAGCGCACGTTGTATTCGGCATAAAACAGCGCACCGTTGCGAAACCACAACTTCATGCGGTGACAGGGGTAGTCTCTACGCAGCGGCACACTGTCGGGCAGTAAGCGACCGATGAGCACCACCTGATATCCGGATTTTTGCAGCGAGCGAGCCACCTTATCTACCCGTTGGTCTGTAGATAAGTCATTGGTAACCGACAGGATTACTCTTTTCATTGGCTACGAAGATACAGTGGCCGGAGGAATTAAAAATTATTTTGTTGTTGATAAGATTCGCCAGATGATTACACCCACAAAATAACGACCGCTAATTTTGCAAGCGTATGGAAATAATTCGAAACGCCCCGCTAAAATCTTTCAACACTTTTGGCATCGACACCACGGCAAAATTGCTGGCAAAAGTCAACAGCGTTGAGGAACTTCAGAACTTGCTCAACGACAAATCGGCATCACATCAATGTTTGATTCTGGGCGGTGGGAGCAATCTCCTTTTCACTCAAGCGGTGGATGCGCTGGTGATCAAGATGGACATCACCGGAAGGCATATCATCACTGAAAATAACGACGAAGCAATAGTCGAAGTCGGTGCCGGCGAAAACTGGCACCAACTGGTGTTGTGGACCATTGACCAACAACTGGGCGGATTGGAAAACCTCTCGCTCATTCCAGGAAATGTTGGCGCCAGCCCCATGCAAAATATCGGTGCCTACGGAGTAGAAATCAAAGACACATTTCAATCGCTCCTCGCTGTGGACCTCAACACCGGCGAACTGCGCGAATTTGACAAAGCAGCTTGCGAATTTGGTTATCGCGAGAGTGTTTTTAAACGCGCACTCAAAAACCAATACGCCATTGTTTCGGTTCGTTATCGGCTCAGTAAAGATCCGAAATTCAATACGAGCTACGGAGCCATTGAACAAGAACTGGAGCGCATGGGAATTCAGAATTTAACACTACACGCCGTGAGTCAGGCCGTCATTAATATCCGCCAATCGAAACTACCCGACCCAAAAGTGCTGGCCAACGCGGGTAGTTTTTTCAAAAATCCAACCATTTCTAACGCGCAATTCGAGATACTGGTGAAGGCGTTTCCAAACATTCCGAATTATCCGGCTCCCGGCAACCAACGGAAACTGGCGGCTGGCTGGATGATTGAGCAGTGCGGATGGAAAGGCAAAACAGTGGGACGGTGCGGCATGCACGAAAAGCAAGCCCTGGTGTTGGTCAATTACGGCGGTGCCACGGGTCAGGAAATTTTCGACTTGTCGGAGCAGGTGCTGCAATCGGTAAAAGTGCGATTTGGTGTGGAGCTGGAGCGCGAAGTGAATGTGATTTAAAACCTTCGCTGTACATCAACACAGAAAATCATAGTTTTGAGCATACTCAAAAAACAAACATGACTTCCGGCCACCTTCCTTTCCTATCAGCAATTTCGGCCCATTATGTGGGCAATCAGCAACTGGATGAACCGCTAACCCTGACCACTTCTGCGTTGGATTTAACCGACGAGCTGCAGGAAAAACTGGCAGAATGGCTCAGCCTGCCGATGAAATCCGACGCGTATTTTCACCTGCACCACGAAAGCGACATTGCGCTGAACGAAGTTTTCGCTTTTGTAAAAAACATTTTTGATCAGCCCGAAACACTACACGAACAATCGCAGCATTTGGCCAAGCACCTTTATGCGTGCAGCACCCATCCCAATATAAAATCGGGTGAGTTCTACGTGGCCTATTTACAGGACTGTATTGTGGAGGGTTGCACGGTAGAAGCGGTTGCACTGTTTAAGTCTGAAACCAAAGATCCTTTTCTGAAAGTGCATCAGGAAGGAAAAAACTTCAAACTGGAAAGTCATCAGGGCATACCGCTCCAAAAGTTGGACAAAGGTTGTTTGATTTACGCTATTGAGCAGGATGATGGCTTTGTGGTTTCGGTCATCGATAATACCAACAAAGGCGAAGAGGCGCGCTACTGGAAAGACGAATTTTTGGGTTTGAAACCGCGCAGCGACAAATACCACCACACGAGCGCGATGCTTTCGATGTGTCAGGATTTTATTAAAAAGGAGCTTCCGCAAAAATTTGAAGTTTCCAAAGCAGATCAGGCCGACATGCTCAACCGCTCCGCCCGATTTTTTAAGGAACAAGATCGCTTTAGCATGAACGAATTTACCCATACGGTAATGGGTGCTCCGGCGGTTATCGACGATTTTTCTCGCTACAAGGAAGAATATGAACAAGAGCGC
>CAZARI010000042.1:0-23970 GCA_964487545.1 uncultured Cryomorphaceae bacterium | reverse complement strand
GAAACGTAGCTGTACACGAGCAGTACATCACGCTGATCGATACGGTTGCTCCGGTATTACACAACTTACCCGCAGATGAATCTTATCAGTGCTTCGAGTCAGTACCACCGGCATTGTTCATGACTCCGGCAGGAATGGCAGCGAGCGGCAACAACCTGACGTTCTATCCGGGCGACGGCATCACCTCTTCTGCCCCACCGCTTGGCGTGTATAACGATGCAGCTCCAGGATTTACCAGTGGTTCTTTTGCGGCCAACGGCACTCAAAAAACAGCCATCTACTTCACCCCGATTGAGCTGTTTGGAGAAATCATCACCATCAGTGATATCGCTTCGATGAGTTACTTCACCAAGCGGGCAATAGCCAATGTGAATCCGATTTACCTAAACTGGTTTCTGGAGATATACACCATGCCTGATTTCAATGATGACGACAACTTCTTCTATGGTCGCCGGTTGAATTTGGAACCCTATTTCTCAGCAGGAATTTCAGCTCCGGCCAACACTTGGGTTCAGTGGAATACCGACGAGGGTCCAAACCAACTGCGTGTATTTGACCCCAACAGAGGCCCCACCATTCCGGTGTACGGCACGTTCAGCGATCCGTTCTGGAGTGATGTAACCGCCGGACCAATTGACTGGAGCACGTATAGCCCTGCCTATGTAAGCGGTTTGTACGACTATACTGATGAAAAAGTATTCTATTTCGGAATCTCAACCGGAACAGCATGGGCCGATGGTTTTGAGGGCCAAGTGGACGGCGTGCGCATTGAGCTACACAACGGAAAAGTGGCCACCATCAACTTCGAGCCAGACCCTGTTAGTCCTGAGGATGTATATGCTACCGATAACTGTGATGAGGATGTAGAAGTAGCATTTGAAGAAACCTTTGTTGCCGGTGACTGCCCCGGTTCGTTCACCATTTACCGCACCTGGACGGCTACCGACGAATGCAACAACACCACGTCACACACTCAGGTGATTACCGTGGCAGATACTGAAGCTCCGGTATTCTCTTCAGGCGACAGCGAAATCACGGTTAGCTGCGACAGTGAACCCAATATCGTACTTCCCGAAGCCGTAGATAATTGCGACCCTGACATTGAAGTGACCGAAGAAATTGAAATCGTTGAAGGTGACTGTGCGGGATCGTGGACTGAGATCATCACATTGACTGCCACAGACAACTGCGGTAACAGTTCTTCGGTGAGCATCACCGTAAACTATGTGGATGATGTGGCACCTGAATTTACCGAAACACCGGGAGATCTTTACTTCGAGTGTATCGATGATGTTCCTGCAGTTGATGTATCACTGCTCGTCGCTTCCGACAACTGCGGAGAAGTAACCATCACGCACGTGGGCGATGAACAAGTTGGCGATGACTGTTCTGCTGTAATCAACAGAACCTACCGCGCTACTGATGATTGCGGTAACTATAGCGACTACGTACAAAACATCGTCGTAAACGATACCACTCCACCAGTGTTTGAATTCGAAGTGATGGATATCACCGTTACCTGCGATTCCATTCCAACGCCTGGAGATAGCTATGCCATCGACAACTGCACCAATATTATTGCAGGATACTTCGAAGTAATCGAAGAAGGATGTCCAACCATCATCACTAGGACGTGGACGGCTACCGACCTTTGCGGAAACACTGCTGAGCTAACCCAAACCATCACTGTGATTGACGAAATTGGGCCAACTTTTATCAGTTGTCCTGAAAACTCCAGCTACAGTTGTCTTGCCGACATTCCCGAAGCAGACCTTAGTCTGGTAGATGCTATTGATCAGTGTAATGACGTGACCATTGTTCACCTGGGTGATGAGATAGACGGCGACGAATGCGCAGGAACCATTTACCGTACTTACCGCGCTACCGATGCCTGTGGCAACTATACCGACTGCGTTCAGGTTATCACTTATGCCGACGATGAAGCCCCTGTATTTGTTAATGCTCCGGAAGATATGATAGCAGACTGCTCAAATATTCCGAACCCTGCCGTTGTAATGGCCACCGACAACTGTGGTGAGGTCGATGTGACCTATAGTGAGCTGCTCTTCTCTGGTGGTTGCAACGGCGTGCTTCAACGTATTTGGACTGCTACGGATGCCTGTGGAAACACTGCCGTGCACGAGCAGTATATCACCCTGATCGACACCATCGCGCCGGAATTTGCCGGACTCCCTGAGGATGCGATATACGAATGCGATGAAGAAATCCCTACGCCTGCTCAAGTAACGGCAACCGACAACTGCGACAATTTGGTTGAGATTGAATTCTCTGAAATGATCGAAGCTGGAAATTGTCCGCAGGAGTACACGCTGTTCCGTACATGGACGGCATCCGACACCTGCAACAATTCGGTAAGCTACACCCAGATTATTCAGGTAATCGACACCACGGCACCGGTATTGAGCGGAGAAGACTACGAAGTAACTGTAGATTGCAGTGTAGATTACGAACTGCCTGAGATTACAGCTACCGACAACTGTGCTACGGCAGTGAACATTGAAATGAACACTGAAATTATCGAAGGTAATTGCGCCAACGAGTGGACAGCCGTTCACACTTGGATGGCATCAGATGCCTGTGGAAACACTGCCGCGCGAATCATCACCGTGAATTATGTTGATGATAGTGCACCGGTGCTGGTACAAGTACCGGCAGATGTAGCCGTAAGCTGCATCACCGAAGTTCCTGAATCTGATCTTTCTCTGGTTATCGGTGAGGACGAGTGTGGAGGGGTGACGGTTACCCATGAGGGTGATTATCAAAGTGGCGACGACTGCAACGCCGTGATCGAACGGGTTTATCGACTGACCGATGCCTGTGGCAATTACGTTGATTACACCCAACAGATTATCGTGATCGATGACATCGCTCCTGTGTTTAGCTCGGAAATAGAACCTGAAATCACTGCCGAGTGCGATGCTGTTCCGGCTCCCGCAGCGCTCACTGCAACCGACAACTGTGGTCTGGTAGAAGTCGTATTTACCGAGACAACAGAAGATGGTGAGTGTGCTGGAAATTACACCCTTTACAGAACTTGGACCGCTACCGACGGGTGCGGAAACACCAGCGTAGTGACACAAACGGTAATTGTGTCTGACAACACACCACCCGTGTTGGTGAATGTTCCTGAAGATGCCGAATATTCATGTACAGACGAAATTCCCGCTATGGCAGATGTTACCGCATGGGATAGCTGCTCTGACGTGACGGTAACAGCCGAGGAATACATCGAAGGGTTTACTGGTGAAGACGGTCTGCGCGAATGTACACTCACTACGCCGCTTGAGGTGGTTGGTGCTCCTTGGGCACTCTGGTTGCCTAATACAATTGGAGAACCACAGTACTACCATTTAACTGAGGCCGGTGGAAGCTTTGTGGAATTGTCCGACGGACGTGCTCGCCTGACGGGTACCGTGTATGCGCCAACCAACACCAACAAGCGCTGGATCATTGATGTTTACTTTAAAGACCGTGCCGACTGGGAAACCTGGAGCGATTTAGGAAGAAGTTACAAGGATGACGCGCTGGTGGTCGGTGATGAGTTTGAAAACTGGGACTACTACATCATCAACGCTGATAGTGCCATGCTTTATGGTGACGGTGTATATGCCGGCGCGGAGCTGACGTTGTCTCACGCTCCTACCAGCCTCTACTTTGGGTATCAAGTGGGTAAAGCCGCCAACAACCGAAACGATGCCGACGGAATGTCGGGATGGTTCTTCTACGATGGCAACTGGATGGGTATGGAAGGAGTGAACGGTATCGGTGACTTTGGTTTTGAATCAGATTGCCCCGAGTGCGACTACACCATCACGCGAATCTGGACGGCTACCGACGATTGTGGAAACGCAAGCACCGACGTCCAGGTAATCACCGTGACCCCATCTGATGAAACTGCAGAGCTGGTTAACTTTGATCAGGTTCTGGTGACAAAGAGTCCAAAACCGCTTATCAACGCTTTTCCAAATCCGACTGCAAGCCGCAGCACATTCGAATTCACCATTCCTGAAAATGCTGCTGATGTTACGTTGGAAGTTGTTGACCTGAACGGCAAAGTGCTCAGCACACTCTATCGTGGAAGTGCAGAAGCCAAACAGCAGTATACTTTCAAATTTGACGGAAGCAATCTGAGTCCTGGAATATACCTGTACCGATTAACAACGGATAAAGCGACTTATCTGGAGAAGTTAATGATTATACGATAACAATCTAATTACAATCATATTACAATGAAAATCCCGGCTCTTTGGCCGGGATTTTCATTGATATCAATCGTAGCTATTAAAACAAAGTGATCTGGTTTCCGCTATCTCCGGAATCGGGTTTATTGTTCTTTGGCGGGGTTGATTTCACCGGTTTCTCTTCATCCTCTTCCTCCATTGGCCACTCTACAGTAATTGGTCCTCCATCGGTCTTTTCTTCTTCTGCTATAGTTTCTTTTTTCTCACTTACAGAATTGCCGGGTTTTTCTTTCTCCTCAAGCTTCTCACCGCTTTTAGTCAATTCCACTTCAACCGATTTAGTAGTTTCTCCGCCGGAATCATCGTTGCCATCATCTTCGCCCTTTTCGTGCGAGGCCGTCTCCTCCCGCTCTTTGCGCAGCTCCTCCTGGAGTTCTTCTTCGAATTTTGCTTCGAGCTCATTGTCGGCTTCGAGCAGCTCAATACTCTTAACCTTTAGCGACGTGAGCCTGTTGCCCATTGCGCCAACACCTTTTACTGCAATAAAATCGCGCAAATTGTAGATTTCATTTTCTTTGTCTACACTGCGCTTGTCGTACTGCACCTCAACGATGGGTGCATGCAGAGACGAAACGACATGCAATTTTGAATCTTCGTGCTCGCTTGTAAACATTACTACCCGATCACTTTTTTCAGGCAGGAACCGCTTTACATTAAACTGCTCCTTTTCTCCATCAAAATACACAACACTAATTGGCTTAAGCGGTTCCCATTTCTCAATGATCAACAAGTCTTCGTCAAATCGTGTAGACAAATCGTAATTGGTCAGTTTATACGTACCCTGTTCCGAAACCGTAAGTATGCGTTCGTCACCGGCAAAAGCACCGAGATACTTTCCGCGTTCGTCCACATTGAGGCGGTTCACCGTATCGTCATACCAGATTTTTCGGGCGGAAAGTGTTGAACTTCCCTTCTCCTTGAGCTCAATTTTGCTGACGATATTTTTAGTCAGGATATTTCCTGTCGCGTTTCTTCCGCGAATAGTCATCTCGGCAAAATCAAAATCAAAGCGCAGTTTTTTCAATTTAGGTCGGGGCCGCAACCTAACAGTAATGGTTTCGGCCACACCATTTGGGTTGCGAGAAAAATACAGCACCTTCGAACCTTTAGTGCCTTTGGTGAGGTCGTAATCTTTGTCGCGGGTAATGCTGCTTACATTAAAACGTTTCACCATGGCAGGACCCTTGGGGCCGTCCTGATATACCATGTGGTAAATGGTACGTTTATCTCCTTTCTTCCAAACGGCAATACCTACAATGTCTTTTCCGACAAATTTTTTATTATCGACTTTGGTCACCACCATGGTACCATCGCGACGAAACACAATAACATCATCGATATCAGAGCAGTCGCCAACGTATTCGTCTTTGCGCATTCCCCAGCCGGCAAAACCCTCTTCGCGATTAACGTAGAGTTTTCGGTTGGCTACAATCACCTTAAATGCCTCGATATTTTCAAATGTTCGAATCTCCGTTTTGCGCTCGCGCCCCTTTCCGTATTTCTGTTTGAGTCGCTTATAATAATCGATGGCATAATCAATCAGGTGTTGCAGGTGGTGATTTACTTCGGACATGGCATCCTCCAACCTTTTAATGGCCTCATCGGCCTTAAAGCTGTCGAATTTAGAAATCCTTTTGATTTTGATTTCCGTCAACCGGACAATATCTTCTTCGTTGATTTTCCTTTTCAGGTGCTTGATATGTGGTTTTAAACCGTTGTCGATGGCCGAAATCACCCCCTCCCAGGTTTCTTCTTCCTCAATATCGCGGTAAATGCGGTTTTCGATAAAGATTTTTTCGAGTGACGAGAAGTGCCACTGCTCCTCAAGCTCACCGAGTCGTATTTCGAGCTCCAGTTTAAGCAGACTCACCGTGCGGTCGACAGATCTACGGAGGATTTCTGCAACACCGATAAATTCAGGTTTATCATCCCATATCACGCAGGAATTTGGAGATATCGACACCTCGCAATCAGTAAAAGCATACAGGGCGTCTATCGTTCGGTCGGGTGAGGTACCCGGCGGAAGATGAACGATTATCTCAGCCGTATCGGAGGTATTGTCTTCAATCTTCCGGATCTTTATTTTATTCTTTTCACTTGCCTTTACAACACTATCAATGAGGCTCGTTGTGGTTGTTCCAAACGGAATTTCAGTGACTATGAGCGTCTTTTTATCCAGCTCTTTAATTCGGGCACGAACCCGAACGCGTCCACCGCGCAAACCATCGTTGTAGTTGGTGAAATCGGCCATTCCACCGTTCTGAAAATCGGGATACAACTTTGGTGTCTTGCCGCGCAATGTGTCTATACATCCATCGATCAGCTCGTTGAAATTGTGTGGTAAAATTTTACAAGCCAGTCCCACGGCAATTCCTTCTGCCCCTTGCGCCAGCAGCAGTGGAAATTTCACCGGCAAATGCACTGGTTCTTGATTTCGACCGTCGTATGATAATTGCCACTCGGTGGTTTTCGGGTTAAAAAGAACTTCAAGCGCAAATTTAGACAGCCGCGCCTCGATGTATCGAGGAGCTGCCGCACCGTCGCCGGTGAGTGTATTTCCCCAGTTACCCTGCGTGTCGATCAGCAAATCTTTCTGTCCGAGTTGCACCAAGGCGTCCCCAATGGAGGCATCGCCGTGTGGGTGATATTTCATGGTGTGACCGATGATGTTGGCCACCTTGTTGTAGCGACCGTCATCGAGATCCTTCATCGAATGAAGAATCCGGCGATGAACAGGTTTCAATCCGTCTACCACGGCAGGAACGGCTCGTTCCAAAATTACGTATGAAGCATAATCCAGAAACCAGTTCTTGTACATTCCCGAAACGGCAATTACCCTTCCCAGATTATCGTCCTGCTCGTCCTGTTCTTCTCTTCTTGGATCCAGTTCTTCCGGATTGTTATCGTCAGTCATTCTTTTACTCTATCGTTGTTTCCAGTTCGGCTTTAACTTCTTCAACTAGGTCTTTTTCTACCCGAAGATTGTCAATAATAAAGTCCTGACGATCGGGAGTATTTTTTCCCATATAGAAACTGAGCATTTCTTGGATCGGACTTTCCTTGGTTATGACTACCGGGTCGATACGTATATCTTCGCTGATAAAGTTCTTAAACTCATCCGGTGAGATTTCACCCAGTCCCTTAAATCGTGTTATCTCCGCATTTTTACCCAACTTTCTGATTGCCTCCCGCCGCTCATCTTCATTATAGCAATAAAATGTTTGCTTCTTATCGCGAACCCGGAATAGCGGTGTTTGCAGCACATAGAGGTGGTCATTTTTCACCACATCGGGAAAAAACTGCAAAAAGAACGTAATGAGTAGCAGCCGGATGTGCATTCCGTCCACGTCGGCATCGGTAGCGATTACAATTTTGTTGTAGCGCAGTCCTTCCATGCCGTCTTCGATATTGAGGGCGGCTTGAATCAGGTTAAACTCTTCGTTTTCGTACACCACGCGTTTGGTGAGACCATAGGTATTGAGCGGTTTTCCTTTGAGACTAAAAACAGCTTGGGTATTGACATTGCGCGATTTGGTAATCGATCCACTTGCAGAGTCTCCTTCGGTGATAAACAAGGTGGTTTCCTTTTCGCGTTCTGGATCTTTCCCATCGTTAAAGTGAATTCGGCAGTCGCGGAGCTTTTTGTTGTGTAGGTTGGCTTTTTTGGCGCGGTCTTTTGCCAGTTTGCGAATACCGGCCAGCTCTTTTCGCTCCTTTTCTGATCGCCTGATTTTCTTCTCCAACTCCTCTGCAATGGTTGGATTGCGGTGCAGATAATTATCGAGATGCTCTTTGAGAAAATCTCCCACAAACGCACGCATTGACTTGCCATCGGGCTCAATTTCCTGCGAACCGAGTTTGGTTTTGGTCTGCGACTCAAACACGGGCTCGATCACCTTTACGCTAATCGCTGCTACAATGGAACTGCGAATATCCACGGCTTCGTAATTCTTTCCATAAAACTCACGAATGGTTCTGGCCACAGCCTCACGAAATGCGCCCTGATGCGTTCCACCCTGTGTGGTGTGCTGCCCGTTTACAAACGAATAGTATTCCTCGCCGTATGAACTGCCGTGAGTAAATGCTACTTCAATATCCTCTCCACGCAAGTGAATAATGGGGTACAGTGGCTCGCCATCCATTTTCTCCTGAAGCAGATCAAAGAGACCGTTTTCGGAAAAATAACGCGTCCCGTTAAACCAAATCGACAGACCGGTATTGAGGTAGCAATAGTTCAGAATGAGCCGCTCAACGTGTTCGGCGCGGTAGCTATATCCTTTGAAAATTTCGTCGTCGGCGATAAATTCCACATAGGTTCCGTTGCGTTCATCAGTATCCACCAGTGGTTCATCGCTGGTGAGCTCGCCTTTGACAAACAAAGCAATTTTCTTTTTTCCATCGCGAACTGACTCTATTTTAAAGCTCGAAGCTAACGCGTTTACCGCTTTGGTTCCCACGCCGTTAAGCCCAACTGATTTTTTAAACGCCTTGGAGTCGTATTTGGCACCGGTGTTGATTTTCGACACGCAGTCGATTACCTTTCCGAGTGGAATTCCACGTCCGAAATCGCGTACGGAAACCCTTCCATCTTTAATTTTTACTTCAATTTTCTTTCCGTGCCCCATCACAAACTCGTCGATCGAGTTGTCGAGCACCTCCTTGATCAGGATATAAATTCCGTCGTCGAACGAATTTCCGTTTCCGAGCTTTCCGATGTACATACCGGGACGTAAACGGATGTGTTCCTTCCAGTCGAGCGACCGAATATTATCTTCTGTATATGTTGATTGTTCTGCCATAATCGTGGTTGTTGTGGGTGTTGACACGCATTTGCAACGCGTTAAAAATAGGCTATAAAGCAGTTATTTCTGGGTGTCACACAGAGAAATTATCCACAGCCGATTCTGAAATCTTCTGCAAAGAAGTACGCTAACAACAGCCGTAAATTGTGTGGGTTCCATTCAGAAAGCACACTGCCGGCTGACAGGTTTTATGTCGAAAACAAGTCAGACATTAAACCGGAAGTGCATGATATCTCCGTCCTGCACAATATACTCTTTTCCTTCAACACGCATTTTACCGACTTCTTTCACGGCTGCTTCTGACCCGTAATGGATGAAGTCACCGAAAGAAATCACCTCAGCGCGAATAAAGCCTTTTTCGAAATCGCTGTGAATTACTCCGGCCGCCTGCGGAGCGGTATCTCCTTTGTGGATGGTCCATGCGCGCACTTCTTTCACTCCTGCGGTAAAATACGTTTGTAAATCGAGGAGTTGGTAAGCCGCTTTAATCAATTTGTTTACTCCAGCTTCTTTGAGACCGAGATCTTCGAGAAACTCTTTTCGTTCCTCAAAAGTTTCTAGCTGAGCGATATCTGCTTCGATGGCTGCACCGATGATAATGACCGCTGCATTTTCTTCCAGCACTGCTTCACGCACTGCTTCCACGTGGGTGTTTCCCGAAATCACTGAACTTTCATCCACATTGCATACATACAGCACCGGCTTGGCGGTTAGCAATTGAAGTTCGGCCATAAATGGGGCCTCACTGGTTTCGAGGGCTACCACACGTGCCGACTTGCCTTGCAACAGGGTCTTTCGGATTTTATCGAGCACTGCAAACTTTTTCTGGGCTTCTTTATCACCAGTTTTTGCTGCGCGCTGCACGGTGTTGATTGCTTTTTCAACGGTATCGAGGTCTTTAAGCTGCAGCTCGGTATCGATCACCTCCTTGTCGCGGATGGGGTTAACCGATCCGTCGACGTGCACTACATTGTCATTGTCGAAGCAGCGCAATACGTGAATGATGGCGTTGGTTTCGCGGATGTTTCCAAGAAACTGATTGCCAAGCCCTTCGCCTTTACTAGCGCCTTTAACCAATCCGGCGATATCCACAATTTCAATGGTGGTAGGCAATACGCGCTCGGGCTTAACCAATTCGGACAGTTGATTCAGTCGTTCGTCGGGCTCGGTTATCACCCCGACGTTGGGCTCGATGGTGCAAAATGGAAAATTCGCTGCCTGCGCTTTGGCGTTGGACAAGCAATTAAACAGCGTGGATTTACCCACATTCGGCAATCCGACGATTCCGCATTTCAAAGCCATAATTCAATTTTTGCGCAAAAGTACAGCAATTTAACCGGTTAATTTCATCGCCACTGAATTGTCGAACCAACCCCGATTAACAATTTACCCAAACACACCGCGTTTTGAGGTATAAATTAGTGCGGCAGCATCAAAAAGATTATCCACAATTGGTCTTCAAAACTCGTGTATATTTTACCGCCTGCCATTACAGTTTGTACTAATTTTGCATCAAACTTTTATAACTCAATTTCATGGCAGATGTGACGACCCTCCAACAAACAGCAACTCAGGTAAGACGCGACATTGTACGAATGGTTCATGCGGTAAATTCAGGTCATCCGGGTGGATCGCTCGGCTGTGCAGATTATTTCGTGGCGCTCTTTTTTGAGGTGATGAAACACCAACCCCAACCTTTTGATATGGACGGTAAAGATCAGGATCTGTTTTTTCTGAGCAACGGACATATCTCACCGGTGTTTTACAGTTCACTGGCACGCAGCGGATACTTCGACGAGAGTGAACTCTCCACTTTCCGCAAAATCGATTCCCGTTTGCAGGGCCACCCGGCCACGCACGAAGGACTTCCTGGGGTACGAATAGCATCGGGGTCGCTCGGTCAGGGGCTGTCGGTTGCATTGGGTGCCGCGCTCACTAAAAAGCTGAATAATGATCCAAATCTAATATACTCGCTGCACGGAGATGGAGAATTGCAAGAAGGTCAAATTTGGGAGGCCGCAATTTTTGCTGCTCACCGCAAAGTGGACAACATCATTGCTACCATTGACTACAACGGCCGGCAGATTGACGGCGATGTTGAAGAAGTAATGTCGCTGGGTGACTTGCACGCAAAATGGTCTGCTTTTGGTTGGGAAGTAATGGAAATGGACGGCAACAACATGCAGGCAGTGATTGATGGATTGAACAAGGCCAAAACATTAACCGGTAAAGAAAAGCCCGTGATGATATTGATGAAAACCGAAATGGGTCAAGGTGTTGATTTTATGGTAGGAACCCACGAGTGGCACGGCATTGCGCCCAACGACGAACAACTGGAGCGCGCGCTGCAGCAACTGCCCGAAACGCTCGGCGATTATTAATGCAAAACCAAATTAAATATCTGCTGATGATAATGGCGATGATGCTGACCGGGGTGACCCTGGCACAGGATCAACCGCTAACCCGCATTCTTTTCGTTTTTGACGCATCCAATTCAATGAACGGACGCTGGGACACCAACAGCAAAATACACGTTGCCCGCGAACTGCTGCACCAGAGCATGGACGAACTGGCCTCGGCCAAAAATCTGGAACTCGCCCTGCGCGTATATGGCCATCAGACTCCCATCCGTGCGGGAAATCAGGATTGTGAAGACACCCGACTTGAAGTACCGTTTGGCAAGTACAACCACGAACGAATTAAAAAGGTCATTTCAGAAATTAACCCAAAAGGGACCACCCCCATTGCACGGTCACTGGAAAAAGCAGGTGGGGATTTTCCGCCGTGCAAAGACTGCCGAAATATTATCATTCTGATTACCGACGGCATTGAAGCGTGCGATGGTGACCCGTGCGCAGTGTCGCGATCGCTGCAAAAAAGAAACGTCATCCTGAAGCCTTTTGTAATCGGTATCGGCTTGGACGAAGGGTTTAAAAGTACGTTTGAATGTGTGGGTAATTATTATGACGCCACCAATGAAGCCACGTTTCGCACCGTGTTGGAAATTGTCATTTCGCAAGCACTGAACAGCACCACGTCGCAAATCAACCTGCTTAACATCAACGGAAAACCTACCGAAACTGATGTTGCAGTGAGCCTTTACAATCAGGATACCGACGAAGCCGTTTGGCACCTTGTGCACACCCTCAACCATAAAGGCAATCCCGACACGCTCAACATCGACCCGGTGATCAACTATCGCATTAAAGTGCACACCATTCCACCAGTCGAAAAGTCAAACATTAAAATCATTCCGGGAATCCATAATATCATCGGTGTTGAATCACCGCAGGGAACTCTCGAGTTAAAGGTTGCCGGTAGAAACCGCGGTGTGGAGTATCAGGCCATTATCCGGCAAGAAGGCAAATCAGAAACCCTTCACGTTCAGCAATTTAATCAGCAGGAAAAATACTTGGTGGGTACTTATGATCTGGAAGTGCTCTCGCTACCACGCCTGTCCATTACCGACGTAAATATCGACCAAAGTCATACCACCACGGTGGAAATTCCCCAGCCGGGAGTGATCAACCTATCACTTTCATCGCCGGGCTACGGTAGTATTTTTGAGCTCAGCAAAGGGCAAATGAACTGGGTTTGCGACCTGACTGAAAACGCCACCAATTCACAGTACAACTTGCTCCCGGGAAATTACAAAGTGGTGTACCGATCAAGGAATTCAAAAGAAACCATTTACAGCAGAGAACAAGAATTTACGATTCGATCTGGATCGTCAACCAATATCAAACTATAGAATCGATGAAAATATTTGAAGTGCTCGGTAATAAAGACACCCGTTCGGGATTTGGCGATGGCTTGCTGGAACTCGGAAAACAAAACCCCGATGTAGTTGCTCTTTGCGCCGACCTGACCGGCTCGCTCAAAATGAACGCCTTTAAAGATGCTTTTCCAGATCGCTTTTTTCAGGTAGGAATTGCAGAAGCCAACATGATGGGACTTGCAGCGGGAATGACCATTGGCGGCAAAATTCCTTTTACCGGCACTTTTGCCAATTTCTCAACCGGAAGAGTTTACGATCAAATACGCCAGAGTATCGCCTATTCTGGAAAAAACGTGAAAATTTGCGCCTCACACGCCGGAGTGACCTTGGGTGAAGACGGTGCAACACACCAGATTCTGGAGGATATTGGCCTAATGAAAATGCTGCCTGGAATGACGGTCATTAACCCATGCGACTACAACCAAACCAAGGCCGCTACCATTGCAATTGCCGATCACGAAGGACCGGTTTATCTGCGCTTCGGACGTCCTAAAATGCCGATTTTCATTCCCGAAAACCAAGCGTTTATCATCGGCAAAGCCCTGCACCTCACTGAAGGAACAGACGTTACTATTTTTGCCACCGGGCACTTGGTATGGAAATCGATCGAAGCGGCACAACAACTCCACGAAAAAGGAATCAGCGCTGAGGTCATTAACATTCACACCATTAAGCCCCTTGATGAAGAGGCGGTATTGAAATCGGTGAGCAAGACGCGTTGTGTGGTCACTGCCGAAGAACATCAACGAAACGGTGGTTTGGGCGACAGCATTGCGCAGTTGCTGGCCATGAAACAACCTACGCCGATGGAATATGTTGCCGTGAACGACTCGTTTGGCGAGAGCGGCACCCCCGACCAGTTGATGGAAAAATACGGACTGAGCACTGTTGATGTCGTGCGCGCTGTAGAACGGGTCATTGCCCGAAAAGGATAAGCCAAATTCTGCAAAAATGAGCAAAAACAGGGCGCTATTCTTGGAGCTTCAGGCACAAACCACCGCCCATCCGATGGGCATTGAAATTGCCTCAGCCGAAGGAATTACGGTGACCGATACCGATGGAAAACAATACATCGATTTGGTTTCGGGGCTGGCGGTCACCAACCTAGGGCACCGGCATCCAAAGGTGGTTGAAGCCATAAAAAACCAGTGTGACCGATACCTGCACGCCATGCCATACGGCGAATACATTCAGGCTCCGCAGGTGGAACTGGCGATGAAAATGCGTGAGCTTCTGCCCGATTCGCTCCATTGCATCTACTATGTGAATTCGGGAACAGAAGCCAACGAAGCCGCTCTAAAGCTGGCCAAAAGATATACCGGCCGGACGAAACTGATTGGATTTGCCGGAGCTTATCACGGCAGCACGCACGGATCGTTAAGTGTTTCGGGAAACGAGAAGAAAAAAACCGCATTTCGACCACTACTTCCTGAGGTCTATCATATCCGGTTGAACCATTTCGAAGATCTTGAACTGATCGACCACCAAACGGCAGGCGTGATTCTGGAAACCATTCAGGCCGATGCGGGAATCCGGATTCCGACACAGGAATTCATGCTGGCACTGCGCAAAAAATGTAGCGAAACCGGTGCACTGCTTATCCTCGACGAAATTCAAACTGGCATGGGGCGCACCGGAAAAATGTTTGCTTTTGAACACTACGGTATTGTTCCAGATGTGATGACCGTGGCTAAGGCGTTTGGCGCGGGAATGCCCATGGGTGCGTTTATATCGTCCCAAGAGATTATGAGCCGTTTGACGCACAACCCCATGCTCGGTCACATCACCACTTTTGGCGGACATCCGGTGAGTTGTGCTGCTGCACTGGCTGGAATCAACGTGCTGCTGGATGAAAAGCTGATTGACACTTGTGAAGAAAAAGGGGCACTTTTGGAATCAAAACTCAATCATCCGGCAATTAAAGAAATCCGAAGAAAAGGACTGATGCTGGCTGTTGAGTTCGAATCGTTTGAACAGGTACATAAAATTTACCACGAGTGCCTCAAAAACGGAATTATTACGTTTTGGTTTCTATCGTGCAACAACAGTTTCCGGTTGGCACCTCCGCTAATTATGACCAGAGAGGAAATTGAATTTGCCGCTCAAAAAATCAACGAAAGTATTGCTGCGGCGTTGTCGGCATAATTTCATTGTCCACTACCCGCTCGTCGCAGTGAAACTCTACCGATCAAAATCGCCAGTAGAAAGCAACACCAACGTGCATGCATCGAGCACTTCGACGTCTTGCTCCAACAACTTTCGCTTGAGCTCGGGGTTTTCCGTGCCGGGATTAAAAATGACGCGTTTGGGTTTCAGCGACAACAGGTAGTCGTACATCGGCGGCTGATTATTTGCGCCCAGATACAAACTAATCGTATGCACGTTGTTGATAGGTGGCTGACCCGTTTGGATTGGAACCCCCTCTATCTCCCCTTCGCGACGACCAACCGGGACAACCTCATGGCCGTGTTTTTTTAGCCGCTGCACAGCGAGGTATGCATATCTCTCGGGATTGGTAGAAGCCCCGATTACTACTGTTTTTGCCATTGCCTTACCAAATTTAGATTCCTACTAAAGATCGTAAAAATGTTTCATCTTCCAGTTGGGAATTACAAACTCGCCATCCTCTTTTCGCACCATCAGGTAAAACTCACGACACAGAAAACTTGCCGAATGGGTAAAGCTGCGGTTTTCCAAATAACACTCCCAGGCGTGGTAGGCCAATTTTTTAACCGCACGCCAGGCGTAGTGGTTGTAGCCACTTGGACGGGTAAATGAATCGATGTGGGATTTAACTTCTGACATTGTTTTCATGACCATTGAATTAAACGTTCGGTACAAAGATGTAACCGGAGGTACGTAATGGATTTACGTACTAAAAAATTATTTGAGGGCCGGCAAAAAAGTCATTCGGCTAACGAGAAAAACATAAGCAACGTCGGGCTCTGTGGCCAGTTCTTCGAGCGGCAACTTCACCAGATGGGTGTGGTAAGTACAGTCTTGAACTTGCAATGGGGTGTCAAAAACCGTCATCAGATTGATCTGAAAAGTAGTTTGCAACTTGAGCTGATCCTTCATCGACAGGGCTTCGCCGATAAGTGCTGCCACTTCGGTGTTCATTTTTTGATTGCCCGAAGCGGTAAGCAAATCATTGAGCTGACCGAAGGTAACACAGAGCGTGGCTTCATAAGTGATATCGTTGTAGCGAACCTTGCTCACCAGCAACACGTCATCTCCGGTGCATTTAAAAAGCAACTTCAACACTTCAACGCGCGAAAAGTCGTAGCGGCGCTGGTTGTACAGTAATTGACCTAAATCTTTCATGGACTTTGAATTTTAAAACTGAATCCAAAGTTCATTATCGACTACGTAACCTATCTACGCACTGAAAATAATTCCTTAGAATCGCTTATTTATACTGCCCCGCGGCTTCCCTTAGTCGTTCGAAAATTTCGCTGGCCAGCGATTTAGGCTTGAGAATTTTAACATGTGGACCGAGTCCGAGGAAATACATAATCAGCTCTTCGGATAGGAGCACTTCGATTTCGAATCTCGGTTGTTCGGGATGATTTCTCACCAACTTCTGCGATTGGTGAATGGGTTGTGTCTTCAGGTACTTTGCGGTAATGGGCGAAGTTTGAAAGCGAATTTTAACGGGTTTGGCTTCGGATGCCGTAATGCCAAAGCTTTTGGAAAAATACACTCCGGGGTCGAAGTCTTCGGGTGGCGAAAAGGTTTGTCCGGTGATTTCGATTTCACGGATGCGGTCCAGGCCAAAACTTTGAATCATTTCTCGCTTTTCGCGATAGGCAATCAAGTACCATCGATTGCGGTATTCCTTTAGCAGAAGCGGATTGAGCAGGTAGCTACTGGGCTTGTCGGCGGTGAATTTTTGATAGCGGATATTGATCTGCACTTTTTGCTGAATGGCACCGAGCAATACGCCCAGGTGCTGCGAACCGGCATCGCCCGGAGCTGCCTCAAACTGAATCAGGTGCGCATCGGTATTTTCGTCGTTGAGATCTGGAACGGTTACTTTGTTCATGATTTTCCCGATGGCGTTCTCGAACTGACTAAACGGTCCGATTCCACGAAATTGATAAAGCACGCGCGCTGCAAAGCGAATGGCGTCCACCTCTTCATCGTGCAGCGCAACGTCTTTAATGGTATAATTGGGATCGGAATAGTAATAACCGCGATGCCTCGGATGCCAGGCAATGGGGGCATGATACCCCAGTTCGGTTTCATAGCGCATGGCCCATAGATCCTTTTCGATGGTGGAGTCGGAAATATACTCACCATTGCTTCCGTAGAGATGTTCTTCGCAGGCTTGTCTCAGCTCTTCCTTTGACGGATAAGGCTTGTATTTATTGGAAATACAGCTATCAATAATGCGATAACGCAACAGGGCGTATTTATTAACCGGCATTGCTTTTTGGTCAAAGATAAAAAACAGTAGATCATGACAGGTGGCTTCTTTAACAACCATACTTCGGGCCTCGACTCGACACGAATCATGACTCGGTGAAATTATCCCTTCAACCAAGTTGGAAAACGCTCCTATATCAGTTTCGGGTGCCTTACACCCTATTCATTTAATCAAAGAAAATCATCTGACCACCGCTAGTCTTTTTATTTCGAAATAATCTGAAACGGATAACTGAAGGTAATAGATTCCTTGCCTGAGGTGGGCGATATCAAAGGTGTGATGCAGTGAACCGGAAACTATTCCCAGAGATTCAATGTGCATTTCACGACCGGTCTGATCCAATATCCTGATATAAACAGATTCAGGAAAACTAATCGAAGCATTCACAGTAAGCATTGCACCCGTGGGATTTGGGCTAATGGTCAAAGTCTGAAAACACGGATGCTCTGGAACATCAGTCACTGTTACCATAATCTGCTCAGACTCCACCACACAACCGTTTCCAGCATCAACCACCACTGAATAATTTCCATTTTCTACTGCCGTATAGGTCTGTTCAGCAGCCCCTTCAATCGGTGCACCGTTCAACAGCCACTGATAAGACTCTCCGTTGGTCGCCATGAGTTCCGCTCCGTCAACAGTTATCTCCGGTATAAATCCCGAACAGGTTTCGACAATGCGATATACCGTACCATTGGTGCGAAGTACATACAATTCGCCCGTGGCATCCTCGCCAAACGCTGTAAATCCGGCAAAGCCTCCGGTGTACGCATCATTCACCGAAATGGCTTCCCATTCGTCGTCACTGTTTTTCTGAACGGTATAAAATTCTCCTCCACAATAATCCGTGAGTAAATAATGCCCCTGAAGAAATGGATAGGAACCTCCACGGTAGACATACCCACCGATCACCGAACAGCCAAAACCCGATTGTGCAAACTCGTAAACCGGAGCGGTATAAAACTCAAAATCCTGACAGCCGGTAGTGTTGTAATTGTGAAAACCCTCGAAGCAGCGCCAGCCGTAATTTTCTCCGCCTGTACTCGAAGCGGGTTGCATATTCACTTCTTCGTAGGCGTTCTGACCCACATCGCCCATCCAGAGATCACCGGTTTCGCGGTCAAAAGAAAACTTCCACGGGTTGCGCAGTCCAGAGGCCCAAATTTCCTTTAGTACACTGGAACTATCAAAGAATGGATTATCCGCAGGAATGCTGTAATTCTTGAGCGGATCGGTAGGAAAATCATCGGTGTTGACATCAATACGAACAATTTTACCCAGCAGCGTAGTCATGGTTTGCGCATTATTGTTCAAATCTCCGGCTCCTCCACCGTCGCCCATGGGAATATAAAGAAGGCCGTCAAGTCCAAAGGCCAAGCTGCCGGCGTTGTGGTTCGAAGCCGGTTGATTAATACGAATCACCACCTGCCCTGACGTGGGGTCGGCCTGATTGGGATTATCTTCAGAAATGGTGTAACGAATCACTTCAGTGTTGCCCGAAGTATTGGTGTAATTGAGGTAGAAATAGCCGTTTTGCACAAAATCGGGATGAAAAGCAATGCCGAGTAATCCGCGTTCGCCACCCGTGCTAATGGCTGACGACACATTAATCAACGTGCCGAGACTATTGCCGTCCTCGTCGAGCACTTTCACCAGTCCCGAATTTTGTTCGCACACAAACAATCGGTTATCTCCGGCGTTTGCCATCGCTACCGGACTGGCCAATCCGGTGGCAAAGGTTTCGAGGGTAAGTTGGGGTTCAGAAATGAGATTTTGTCCATTGGCAACAGTTGTCAGCAATATCCAAAAGGAAAAAATGGCAGTTAATGATTTGGTCATGGTTTAAAGTTTTGCAGGTTGAAGATTTAAATTTAAAACAATTATCAACACAAAAGTTTCATCTGCCAGCAATGAATGTCCGCTACCGGAATGGTTTATTTACCTTTGCGGCAAATTTTACGCATGATATTGGAAGAAGAAATCGGGAAGCGAAAAACATTTGCTATCATCAGCCACCCCGACGCGGGAAAGACCACACTCACCGAAAAATTCCTACTCTTTGGTGGGGCTATTCAAACAGCCGGAGCGGTAAAAAACAATAAGATCAAAAAAACCGCCACCTCCGATTTTATGGAAATTGAGCGGCAACGTGGAATTTCGGTGGCCACTTCGGTGATGGGTTTTCATTATCGCGACAAAAACATCAACATTCTGGACACGCCCGGTCACAAGGATTTTGCCGAGGATACCTACCGAACGCTTACTGCAGTTGACAGCGTTATTCTGGTGATTGACTGCGTGAAAGGCGTTGAGGAACAAACCGAAAAGCTGATGGAGGTTTGTCGTATGCGCAAAACACCGGTCATTATTTTTGTCAACAAACTGGACCGCGAAGGCAGAGACCCGTTTGATCTGATGGACGAACTGGAGCAAAAACTCGACATTAAAACACGACCGCTGAGTTGGCCTATCGGAATGGGCGATTCGTTTAAAGGCGTGTTTAATCTGTTTGACAACAACCTCAAACTATTCAATCCCAACAAAACCAATATTGAGCAGGATGCGCTTGCTCTCGAAAGTCTGATTGACCCACAGCTCGAACAGAAAGTGGGTGACGAAAAAGCCAACCAACTGCGCGAGGATGTGGAGCTGATTGAGGGCATTTATGGCCAATTCGAAGAACGCGATTACGAAGCCGGTGATGTGGCTCCGGTGTTTTTCGGAAGTGCACTCAACAATTTCGGTGTGCAGGAATTGCTCGACACCTTTGTTCGCATCGCCCCCTCTCCCCGTCCGCGCCAAACCACCATGGGCATGGTTGAACCCTCGAATAAAAAATTCTCGGGTTTTGTTTTTAAAATCCACGCCAACCTCGACCCCAACCACCGCGACCGAATTGCCTTTATGCGCGTGTGCTCGGGAGAATTCAAGCGGCACACGTTTTACTTTCACGTCCGATTGGAAAAGAAAATCAGATTTAGCAACCCGAATGCATTTATGGCACAATCCAAAAATGTAATCGACCAGGCCTACCCCGGGGATGTGATCGGTTTGTACGACACCGGAAATTTCAAAATTGGCGATACGCTAACCGAAGGGGATAAATTCTTTTTTGAGGGCATACCCAGTTTCAGTCCGGAAATTTTTCGCGAATTGACCAACGACGATCCCCTGCGATCGAAACAACTCGACAAGGGCATCCGTCAATTGACCGACGAAGGGGTGGCGCAGCTATTCATTCACCCGATGGGCAACAAAAAAATTGTGGGCACGGTGGGCGAACTGCAGTTTGATGTGATCAAGTATCGTCTGGAGCACGAATACAACGCCAAATGTAATTTCACGCCGCTGTCGTATTACAAAGCTTGTTGGATTAGTTCGGACGATGAGCACAAGCTCAACGAATTCATTCGCATCAAGTTCAACAACATGGCCTACGACAAAGACGATCAGCCGGTGTATCTGGCACCATCGCAGTTTATCTTACGCATGGAGCAACAGGAAAACCCCGATATCCGGTTTAAGTTCACCAGCGAAATCATACAGGTCGAAACGTCCTGAAGCTGGCATTCTTATTGATAAAACCGCAGCTTGTTCATTTTCCCATATTCTCAGAATCACTCAAAGCTGTTAAATTTGCTCATCAAAATTTGCGATTTATGAAATTTCAACTGGCTGTTTTTATCTTTTTTATTTGTTCGGTGATGGTCGAAGCACAACCTACCGATGCATACGAGCTACGGTTTAAGGTGCGCGGTGTACAAGATACCACGGCATATCTGGCCAATTACTACGGTGCACGGCTGTTCTACAAAGACACCACTAAGGTGAACGCAAACGGCGAAATGGTGTTTACGGGAAAAGAAGCCCTACCTACCGGAAAATACGCCGTGGTGATTCCTGGCCCAAAATTTTTCGAGGTATTTATTCAGGAGCAGCGCTTTGAAATGGAAACCGACACCACCGATTTGGTGAAAAACATCAAGGTTAAGGACTCTCCCAACAACAAACTATTTTACGATTACATCCATTTTATTATTGAAAAAAGGCAAGAAAGTCAGACGCTTAACGCACAGCTCGTTGCTCAAGCTGGCGATGCGGCAAAATCAAGCGCAATCACTGGGCGGATGGTTGAGCTGAACAACGAAGTGCTTGCGCGTCAGAATGAAATAGTAGCAAACCATCCAGATTTGATCGCGGCCAAGGCCATTAAATTGATGATTCCGGTGACCGTGCCCGAGCCGCCGGTAAAAGACGATGGTTCTATCGACTCTCTTTTCGCTTATCGCTACTACCTTAACCATTTTCTTGATCATGCCGATTTGAGCGATCCGGCAATGGTTCGTTTGCCAGAGTTTCACCAGAAGCTCGACGAGTATTTTAACCGCATCGTGGTTCAGGTTCCCGACAGTATCAACCACCGCGCCGACCAACTCATTGAAAAGATTCGCGGCAACGACGAGCTGTTTCAGTATGTGGTGCAATACGTCACCAACAATTTTGAAACATCACAAATCATGGGCATGGATGCCGTGTTTTTGCACCTCGCAGAGAAGTACTACCTGACCGGACAGGCTACCTGGGCCGACTCGAGCACGGTAGCTAAAATTGGTGAACGCGTGGAGCGAATAAAACCCACCATGATCGGAAATCAGGCTCCGCCGCTCATTTTAGCCGATAGCACGCTCGAAAATTGGATCGACATGAAAGACATCGAAGCAAAATATACCATCCTCTACTTCTACGATCCCGACTGCGGACACTGCAAAAAGAAAACACCCGACCTGGTACAGCATTTTCAAGAAGTGAAAAACGACGACGTGGTTATCATTGCCGTGAGCGGAAGCAGCGATGACGATTGGAAAAATTTTATCCGCGAAAAAGGATTGGGACAAGCGGGAATTTACAACCTGGCCGCACCACAAAAGGTGTACGAAGATAGCCAGTATGCCACGCAGCTTATTCTCGACAAAAAAACCGATTACAAGAGCTTAAACTATCGCAACGCCTACGATGTTTTCAGCACACCCAAGGTTTTTCTGCTTGACGAGAATAAAAAGATTGTGGCCAAACAGGTCGGTGTGGATCAGGTGTTTGATATCCTGAAAGACCTGCAAGCGCGGAAAAGAAAAGAATAATTTTATTTTACTTCGCTCACCACCGCGTTTTCCCGAAGCAGTAATTTTTCGAGTTTAGCGATGCGATCTTCAAGTGAAACAATCTGTGCTTGTTGCTCCTGAATGGCATTGACCAGCACTTTGGTGAGTGCGCTTTCGTCCAATATGCGTTTATCACTCAGTCCGCTGGTGCCCTCGCTATCATCAAACTGAGAAACCATATATGGCGCTAGCTTTTCAACATCTTGTGCAATAAACCCGATAATTTGGCTTTCGGTATCGAAGGCACCGGAATTTTCGGTGTAGCGAAACTTTACAGGCTGCAATTGCATGACTACCTTAATCCCGTCATTAAACTCCTTTATATCGCGCTTAATTCTTTTATCAGAAGGTAAACTCCAGGTATTACTTCCATCGGTTTTATAGGCGCTTCCATTCACCGTAAAGGTAGCATTGGGAAGTCCACTGGTTTGGTTAATGGCCACCTTAGGACCATTTCCGTGTGCGCGAAACAGCCCGTAAATCAGCACATCCTGCGCATCTTCATCATTGGCAATGATCAGCGTATTGCTTTGATTAAAGGTCCAACCTGCCTTATAACCAATAAATACGTTTCCAGAATGCGAGGTTATCTTATCTCCGGCTTCTGCTCCCAGTACCGTATTTTTATTTCCCGACGTTATTTTCATACCTGATTGGTACCCAAAGAAAGCGTTATTGGTTCCAGTAGTGTTGCTACCAGAAGCAGGCCCTCGTCCAGATCGATACCCCACAAATGTATTATTCCATCCCACGTCAAAGTGTTCACCAGAATTCGCACCCACCATCACATTGGCGTTTGAATTATTTAGTTTACCAGCCAATCGTCCGATATAGACGTTATTTTGGGCGGTAACCGGATTATTATAATCTATGTCACCATGGGCACCATGACCGATGGCGACATTAAAATTCCCGGTTTTATTTCGTGCTCCAGCCATCCCACCTACGTAGGTGTTTTGAGTGGCAGAGGTAACCCGCTCACCAGCCCTATCACCGATAAAAGTGTTGTCATTACCCGTTGCAAGCAAACCAGCTTTGGTGCCCACAAAGGTGTTAAATCGGGTGGTAATGGCATTGCGCCCTGCAGAACCACCGATAAAGGTGTTGGCATCGCTGGGATTGGTGAGCGAAGAACCGGCCTGAAAGCCAATGATGAGCTGATCGCTAAGTGAAGTTGCTGTTTCTGCTGCTCTACTACCGATTACAACACTGCGCGAACCCGCGTTGACATTACTGCCGGTGCGAAATCCGAGATAAGTATTGTTTTCTCCGGAGTTTAAAGCGCCGCTCTGATCACCGATAAAGATATTGTTGTTGGTCCAGTGCAATGTTTTTCCGTCGAAATGCATTTGGCTGGTATCACTGGCTGCACCAAATCGGATAATGTCTTCGTCGGCGGTGTACTCAACGGTGACCCAGGTATCACTATCAGCATCGCGAATTTCGGCAACTGGAAAAGTAATTTCAATCCAATCTGTGCCATTGAAAAACCAAAACGTGCTGGTTGTGGTATTGTACACCAGGAGCCCCGTGGCTGGCG
>CAZARI010000041.1:0-25441 GCA_964487545.1 uncultured Cryomorphaceae bacterium | reverse complement strand
GTGTCTGATATCAATCAAAATACATCAGGGATTGAACTTGCGGAATTGAGGTTAACAGGATTATTTAAATATGTGATAAATGACTCAGAAAAATATTTTTATTTGTGACCTTTAAGAGTTATTCATAGATTCGGTTGAACCAACAATACTTAACCAATTTTCTATGAAAGCTATTATCTTCTTTTTAGCAATCTCTTTTCCTTTTTTAACCCAGATTATCGAAGAGACTGAAAATTATTCGTTGTCGCTAGTAAATATTGAATACTATACCGACGAAGTGCCTCAGTATATTGCTGCAAATTGAAACGGAAAAAGGCTTGGTAGTGAAAAAGCTGGTGAAGGAGTATATTGCCGTGAAAACATGAATTTAACACCAATTAGAAACGAAGCGGACTATCAAACGGCACTCGATCGGCTGGAGGTGATTTTTGATGAAAAAAAGGGACTGAACAAGGAGATAAATTGGAAATTCTTTCGATGCTGATCGACAAATACGAAAATCATAATATTATCTCCGCCTAAAATGGAACACTATAGATCCCGTTTTGCTCTCTTAAACACGTCGCATTGATCTCCCGACTTACCACTCAAAAATGTTTACCTTCGCCCAATCAAAATTTCAGGATTGGAAACCACGGTTATACTACACGATAAAACCTTCGCCATTAACATTCGCGAAGAAGAAATCCAACAGTCTATTGTTGAACTTGCTCGTCGGATTAACGCCGATTTTAAAGACGAAACACCGCTGTTTGTCGGCGTGCTCAACGGCTCCTTTATGTTCCTGGCCGACTTGATGAAACACGTGACTATTCCGTGTGAGATTTCATTCGTCAAGCTGGCCTCCTACGAGGGAACTTCCAGCACCGGGGCTATTAAACAGCTCGTTGGTCTAAGCGAAAATATTCACGATCGCACCGTGGTCATAGTCGAGGATATTGTCGATACCGGCAACACCATCGAGCACATGATCGAATCGCTGAAAACCCAGCGGCCAAAAGAAATTAAAGTAGCCACGCTGCTATTTAAACCCGACGCGTACACCAAGGCGCTGCCAGTCGATTACGTGGCATTGCGTGTGCCCAACGACTTCCTCGTTGGCTACGGCCTCGATTACGACGGGCTGGGTCGCAACCTGAAGCACATTTATAAAATCACAGAATAAAATTTCATCATGCTGAATATTGTATTGTTTGGCCCTCCGGGAGCAGGAAAAGGAACCCAGAGCGAAAAACTCATCGAGCGCTATCAACTGGTTCATCTATCAACCGGAGATGTTTTCCGGGCCAATATCAAAGGCGAAACCGAGTTGGGTAAAACCGCGAAAAGCTATATGGAGAAAGGCGAACTTGTTCCCGATGAAGTGACCATTGGAATGCTCGAAAGCGAAGTGGAAAAACAGCCCAATGCCAAAGGATTTATCTTCGATGGTTTTCCACGCACCACGGCGCAGGCCAAAGCTTTGGATGCTTTTTTAGAATCGCGCGGCACAGAAATCAGCATGATGCTGGCACTCGAAGTTCCCGAAGAAGAGTTGAAAAAACGATTGAAACACCGTGCCGAAACCAGCGGACGCAGCGATGATGCCGATCCGGAGGTGATTAAAAATCGAATTGCCGTTTATCAGCGCGAAACCTCTCCGGTTGCTGAGCATTATCGCACGCAATCAAAATATAAAGGAATCAACGGTCTGGGGAGTATTGACGAGATCTCGGAAAGACTTTTTTTGGCGATTGATAGGGGTGAATTGTGAATTGTGAATGGTGAATGGTGAATTGTGAATGGTGAATTGTGAATGGTGAATTGTGAATGGTGAATTGTGAATTGTGAATTGTGAATGGTGGAATGGTGAAGGGTGAACGGTGAAGGGAAATTAGAAGATACCAAAATAGAATTCAAAATGTCGGGTTCCAACTTTGTAGATTACGTAAAAATCTGTTGCCGCTCGGGCAAAGGAGGAGCCGGTTCAACGCACCTGCATCGCGATAGAACAACAGCTCGTGGCGGTCCCGACGGCGGTGATGGCGGTCGCGGTGGTAATATAATTCTTCGGGGCAACGCACAGATGTGGACCTTGCTTCATCTAAAATACCAAAAGCATGTCATCGCCGGACACGGTGAGCCTGGAGGGAAAAGCACATCCACCGGTGCTTCCGGAAAAGATGTTGTTCTCGAAGTGCCATTGGGAACGATTGCTCGCGATGCCGAAACAAACGAAGTACAAGCCGAAATAACCGAAGACGGTCAGGAGGTTGTTTTTGTGCGTGGCGGAAGAGGTGGAATGGGAAATGCACATTTTAAATCTGCCACGATGCAGACACCGCGTTTTTCTCAACCGGGCGAAGACGGTCGGTCGGAGTGGAAAATCCTCGAGCTTAAAGTGCTGGCCGATATTGGTTTGGTCGGTTTTCCCAACGCCGGAAAATCTACGCTGCTATCGGTTTTATCAGCCGCCAAACCCGAAATTGCAGACTATCCTTTTACTACGCTGGTGCCCAACCTGGGCATTGTTTCCTATCGCGAGCACCGCTCGTTTGTGATGGCCGATATTCCCGGTATTATCGAAGGGGCTCATCAGGGAAAGGGTATCGGTTTGCGTTTTCTGCGACACATTGAACGCAACAGTGCGCTGCTTTTTTTACTTCCGGCAGACGCCGACGATATCGCCGAAGAATATCGCATTTTGCTGAACGAACTCGAACAATTTAACCCCGAGCTGCTCGACAAACAGCGCATAATAGCCATTTCAAAATCCGATATGCTCGATGACGAGCTGAAGAAAGAAATCACCGCATCACTGGGCGATTTGCCACACCTTTTCATTTCTTCGCTAACACAGGAAGGCTTGACAGCGTTGAAAGACATCCTTTGGAAAGCCCTGAATAGCAGTGTATGATTGAATGGCTGGAATCGATAGATCGCGCCTTATTTCTCGCGCTTAATGGCTATCATCATCCGGTAGTCGACCCCATCATGGTGCTGATTTCCGAAAAACTCACCTGGGTTCCCCTGTACCTGCTCATGGCTGTTATCGCACAGCGAAAATGGGGGTGGAAAGGATTGGGCGTTTTTGCCCTTTTTGCCGCTCTCACCATTGTGTTCACCGATCAGGCTTCGGTAAAGTTGTTTAAAGAAGTGTTTGAAAGGTACCGTCCCTGTCACAATCTCGAAATAACGCATCTGATACATACGGTCAATGACCGCTGTGGCGGACAATACGGATTTGTATCGTCGCACGCCGCCAATCATTTTGGTATTGCCGTGTATTTTGCCCTGACCCTCTTCGTTAAAAACAGCCGCTACATCTGGTTGTTGATGTTGTGGGCAGCGCTGGTGTCGTACAGCAGAATTTATCTGGGTGTGCATTACCCCTCAGACATCATCGTGGGCGGAATGCTTGGTGGCGTTTTGGGGTGGTTGACCGTGGTTGGTGTCCGAAAAATGCAACACCAATTCCCCAATTGGTTCGTTCGATAGCCCGTTCTGTGTTCACTGGTAAATACCGTATTTTGTGGCGGTCATAAATCGTTTTCCGATGAGGTACTTGCTCCTGATTTGCTTTGTGTTTTTGTCTTTTGTTGTTTACGCTCAACCCGATGGTCAACCCAAACTGGTGGTGGGAATCACCGTCGATCAAATGCGTTACGATTACCTGAACCGCTACTGGAATCACTATGGCGATAACGGTTTTAAACGCCTCATTCGCGATGGTTTTAACTGCCGCAATCTACATTACAATTATGGACCGACATTTACCGGACCGGGCCACGCATCGATTTTCACCGGAACCACTCCGCGTTATCACGGCATCATTGCCAATGACTGGTATGATCGGCAGGCCGGACGAACCATTTATTGTTCTGAAGATCGCGGGGTCCGATCAGTAGGTCAAGACACTCCTGCCGGACAGATGTCACCCAAGAACATGAAGGCCCCCACGGTTACCGACGAGCTGAAATTATTCACCGCCGGACGCAGTAAAATCATCGGAATTTCGATAAAAGATCGGGGAGCAACACTGCCTGCCGGACACGCTGCCGATGCGGCCTACTGGATGACGCAAAAGTGGATTTCTAGCACGCACTACATGGACCAACTTCCGCAGTGGGTAGCTGATTTCAACAACAACATGCACCAATGGATTCCCGATGAATGGAACACCTTGCTTCCTATTGATCAATACGTAGAAAGCTGGGACGATGATAATGAATACGAATATGCGTTTCGCGGAAAAGAGCGGCCGGTGTTTCCCTACAACTTGAAAGAACTGATGCCCGAAAACGGCGGAATGAGCATGATCAAAGCCACTCCTTTTGGAAATACCATCTCCTTTGAATTTGCCAAAGCCGCCATTATCAACGAATCGATGGGTAGTGACGAGGTGCCGGATTTTATGGCATTGAGCTTATCCTCACCCGATTATATCGGACACATGTTTGGTCCGCAGGCCGTGGAGGTGCAGGACAATTACCTCAGGCTGGATCGCGATATCGCTGATTTTCTGCAATTTCTCGATAATGAAATCGGAAAAGGCGATTACCTCGTTTTTCTAACTGCCGATCACGGCGGAGCGATGGTGCCTGCGCATCTCGAAGATCTTAATATCCCCGGTGGAAATATCGATGGATCGCTGATCAACAAGTCGGCTAAGGCTTTTTTGCAGCAGCATTTTGGCACCGATAGCCTAATCATGCACTATTCCAACGATCAGTTTTTTCTGAATACCGAGCGCATATACCGGATGGGGCAGGAACCGGAGTATGTGGCGCAATTGTTAGCCGATTTTGTAATGAATTTCGAAGGGGTTGCCGAAACCTATACCGCCTGGGATTTGAAGCGCACCACTTTTACTGATCAAATTACCGGAGCGCTTCAGCAGGGGTTTAACCACCAACGATCGGGTGATGTGGCCTTGATTTTTGAATCGGGGTGGATTGAATACGGGCGCCGCGGAACCACCCATGGCTCGCTCTATAACTACGACACGCATGTTCCGGCATTGTTTTATGGTTGGGGTGTAAATCCCGGCTATACCGACGAGCGGCTGGAGATAATTGATATTGCTCCCACCATTGCAACATTACTGCAAATCAGCATGCCCGCTGCCGCCACCGGAAAGCCAATTCGGAAAATAACGGAGCACTAAGCTTTTGCTCGAACGGACGACTCACAGCGCTTGATTTTTTTGGTCAGTCCAGCCTCCGGTTGAGAAAGGGCAGCATTAAAAAGTTCCGCATCAACCTCGTTTTTAACAATTGCCTTTTGGCAGGAATCGTTAAATTACAGCCTAATAAATCAGGCCTATGCGAATTTTCTATTCTGTCGTTTGTAGTTTGTTAGTAGTGTTTTCTGTTTCGGGACAAAATGCCATCCCCAACCCCGGTTTTGAGGAATGGGTGAGCGGCGGCTCGATTTTCAACCCATACGAAGAACCCCAAAGCTGGGGCACACCGAATCCAACGACCAATGGATTTGGTTTTGTAACCGCCACCAAAACCACAGATCCGCAATTTGTTCATTCCGGAAATGCTGCTTTAAAATTGCGCACACACCACATCGCTATTATCAATGTTTATGCACAAGGTGCTGCCGTTACAGGAGAGGTGAGCATTGCCGGTATTCCTCCGATCGCACAGGTTACAGGTGGCATCCCGTTTAACCTGAGACCCGATGCGATGAAAGCATGGATCAAATACTTTCCGCAGGGTGCAGATACCGCGCAGGTGGGTATGTTGCTCAGCAAGTGGAACAATGAAACGGGAATGCGCGATACGGTGGGGACTGCCTTGTTACAGCTATCTGAAACGGTGCAGAATTATACCGAGTTTGAAATTCCACTCGAATATATTCTGGAGGAGGATCCAGATACCATGTTGCTCGGAGTCATTTGCAGTTCTTTTTTTGAACCGGTGTTGGGGACAGAAATGTATATAGACGACCTTTCGTTGGTGTACGAACCATCTTCGGTAGCTGACCGTTTCGGACGGAAACTTATGGTTTATCCAAACCCTGCTACTTCGCGCGTGTGGTTTGATGCGCCGGATGCCATTGAGGTCAGAATACTAAATTCGATGGGGCAGGTGGTGCTGCAGAAAAATCTTTCATCTGGTGAAAACCATGTAGCACTCGATGGACTCTCTTCGGGATTGTATTTATTCGAATTGATGGATAAGCAAGGAGCGAGAATTGGGGTTTCGAGGTTGGTGGTTAACTTGATTGACGATTGACGATTTTTCTCAGTTTTGAGAGATTTGTTTCATCCTCAATACTCAAAACTCTTGCTCTAAACTGTCTTACGGCAACTCAATAACTTCCTCGCCCGTGCCATCAAAGTTCATGATGACGATATCAGATCTACGTATTAAGATATTGTAAAAGCCATCGGAGTAGAAATCTTCAATAGATACACGCTCTGCTAAAATTTTGGAGCAGTCATTGCTGATGGAAAAATATTCATAATAGCGGTTTCCACAGCCTTCCCGAACGAACCATTGAAACCTGCCCAGTGAATATGTTAATTCTATCGATGTATAAAAACTCATTATTGTTGTTGGGATTGAAGTACGGCATCATTTTACGGTAATTCGACCATGAGATCATCCAACCTAAGGTTGTATCGGGTGCCATAATGGGCAGGCATTCAGAATTATTTTCGGTTTCATTGGTAGATGAATACGGTTGGGGTTGTGACATTTCCTTTTTACAGGACAAAATGGAAAATATTAATATTATTGCCAGTACAGCTGGTATTCGGTTCATCGCTTCACAATTTTAAAAGTTTTCAATTCATCATCGCTTCGCAAAACAAAAAAGTACATTCCAGCGGAAAGGTGAGACACGTTGACGATTCCGGATTTTCCAGCAATGATATGTTGTGACACTGATAATTTGAAAAGTTTGATTGTTTTTCATCGGTGTTTTTTCAGTTTGAGCAACAGTGTAGAGTTACGAGGGTATTCGATTCAGGCCTCCATACTCAAAACTCTTGCTCTAAACAGTTTTTACGGCAACTCAATCACCTCCTCGCCCGTGCCATCAAAGTTCATGATGACGATATCAGATTTGTGGATGATTACATTATTCCAACCATCAGAATATATTTCTTCAGGCCATATTCGTTCGGCTATTATCCTAGAACAAGTGTTGTTAATCGAAAAATACACATAGTAAGTACCTGGACATCTGTCAGTGACCTGGGTTTTCTCTCCAGTTATAACATTAATCCTCGAAATATTTTCATATACCTGAGAAAACATCACTTCATCACTCATTGGAATCCATTTGATATCCTGAACACTCATTTGAGGTGACGCCGTGTCAAAGTCCAGTAATTGCCAAGATACATTTTCTGCATCCGTCCATGCCAGTTGATGAGGGTCGAAATTGTTTGGATAATGAGTGACAATGCGATTTTCTTGTGACCAATCACCAAAATGAAATACCTCATCAGGAACTATATCTATAATCTCACCGGATAAATCAAACACTTCAATATTTCCGGTGTATTCTACCGCATTATTTGAAATCCACGCCTGTCCATCGGGTCGCCAAATCGGATTTTGGAATACGCTGGATGAGGTTATTTGAAGCAGACTGTCACCATTGCTTTTAATACGATAAACATTGTCACCATTTCCACGAAACAATATCCAATCATTGGCATGCCACCGAGGCTGATAAAGGTAGGTTTGTCCGCTGAGGATGCATTGGTTTTGACCAGTGGCCAAATTGTGAATACACATGTCCGAAAAAGGTGAACCTGGAATTTTATCGATATACAAAAACTCATCATTGTTGTTGGGATTAAAATGAGGCATCATTTTGCGGTCAGACCAACCCAACAATAACCCCAGTGAATCGTTGGGCAATTCGTAAGGTGGACAGTCAACACCCTGATTGCCTGGGGGCTCATTTGGCTCCTTCTTGCATGAGTACACAACCAAAAGCAGTATTAAAAACGCAGCATATTGTTGTCGGTTCATCGCTTCACAATTTTAAAAGTTTTCAATTCATCATCGCTTCGCAAAACAAAAAAGTACATTCCTGAGGAAAGGTGAGACACGTTGACGATTCCGGATTTTCCCGAAATGATATGTTGTGAAACTTGAGTGCCTGTAACACTGAAAATCTGCAAAGTTGACCGGTCTTTCCACTCCGACCATGTAATGTAAATTTGATTGAAGGCTGGATTGGGGTAGATGTTTGCACGAACAGGTTCTTCTGTATTGATCGAGGTCGTCAAGCAGGGTTCTGCCTCAGGGTTGTACGTATAGACAGAATAGGCAAAAACAGCTTCGTCTGTGGGTTCTATTGGCCACCAATATTCGTTGCCCCCGTCCACAATATGGTATATGTAGCCGCTGAGGGTAGCACTGGTTTCTGAAAAAGATTCAACAGATACATTGACCCCCTCGCCGGGCAATTCGTTGGTTATTGAAGCCAGATTGGAAGCAGCATCACGCTTCCAGAAATTGATTACTTCATCCCCTTCCAAATCATGAGGCAAAGTGAGTGATACTTTATAGCGGTTTGCGGTATAATCAGCGGTCGGAAACCCAAAGGGAAGATTCGAGGAAAGCGCAGTTTGACTGGTTGTTACGTTCACTGTTGTTGTTCCATCGTTCACCCACGCTATATTGGCTTGAACAGAGCCTGCGAAATGACGAACCTTGTAGCAAGGCAATTGCAATTTTTCTAATATTTTACCAGCGTTTGGTCTGCCGTACCCGGTTTCAACATCATATCCAACCCCTGTAATAATTACGTCATAATAATGTGGATCATTATTAACATTGGTCTGCATGAGGTGTTCAACATCCTCGGCAGACAATGCATTTGGCGCTTCTGGATGAACATCCACATAACTTTTCATTAAAGCGGCAATTCCTACAACATGGGGTGCGGCAAAGGATGTGCCGGGGTACATCCAGTTCTCTGTATTGACTTCTGTTGGTGTATACCCCGATATATCGTCGTGCGGTAGGCTTTGGTAGATGTCATTAACCCCTGGTGCAATAAAATCCAAATCATTGTCATACACTGAAAAAGACTCCGCCCTATTTCCGGTATTATCATTTGCTCCAATTTTCAATACCCATTCATCTCTGAATGATGCAGGATATAAAGGATAATCAATATCATAAGGACTGGATTCTGTCCAATTCCCACTGGCCGCAACAATTACAACATCATTTCGAAAGCAGTATTCCGCGGCTTTGCGAAAGGGCAATTCGCCACCGGTAAGGCTGATATTGATTACATGCAGTCCTAAACCAGAATTTACGTCTGTTGGAAACTCTTCAGGACCAACCTGGTCTTCGTCTGTGGCAGCAAGATACATTGCTCTTGCCCAAACAGTTTGAGGCCCCAATTGAACATTTCCGACCCTAAGGTCAAATAATTGAACACCTTGCTGATCGTCATTTCTGCCGGCAATTCCTGCCACACCAATGCCATTGTTTCTGCGCGCGGAAATAATTCCTGCCACGTTTGTGCCATGGAAATATTCTGGTGGGCCAACGTCTTGTATAGCAACGGGAGGTGTACTCAACTGGATGACTAAATTATAACCGCCCGCAACGTCCGAACCTTCATAGGATTCTGAGCCAGGCTCATCGTGCAAATCTTCATGATTATGTCGAATTCCTGAATCTAATACTCCAACCTTTATTTCAGAACTCCCCGAAGCAAAACACCAGGCTTCTTCGATATTCACATGAGCATTTGGTGTAAGTAATGTTGGAGCTAGTCCAGCTTGATTTTCTGCCTGATAGTTTGGATCATTGGGGGTGCAATCTGCATATTCACCCAATTCATTGAAATATGCACCCCTCACGTATTGCGTACAGGTTAGAATTGAATCCAGGATTAGTGTATCATTAGCCCCCGGGGGTAATTCTACCAGCAAAGTGCTCCAGAATTTCGGTATTGGAACCGGGTTGCCTAACCGGCTTGTTGAAAGGGTGTCCCAGGAATGGCATTCAGGAAATACTTTTGTTGCAATTTGTTTAGAAAAATCGATTTTGGTTTTATCACGCAAACAATTTAATGCAGGTTCGTTGATAAATCTCCGCAATGCTGAAAACATAAAATGATCATGATCAACAACATCGAGATTCATTACGTTTGGGTCAAAATCAATTACAAGCTCTTTGCCTACCCTGCCGAATGATTCTTCACTTGAAACGAAGTAGCTCTCTTTGTGGTGGTAATGATATTTGAGTGCAAAATACTTGTCATTGCCATTGATATTTAAAATACCATGAATGTAAATCGTATTATCTATTAATGAAAGACTGTGTGCAGCATGATCAGAATTGGCTTCGTATTCAAAATCTTTTAGAAAAAGCCATTTTCCGTCTGTGTCATATCCAATTGTTGACACTTGAGAACCTTGCTCACGTTCGCGCTCTCCGCAAACCACCAGCATTCCGTCGTTATAAGCAATACGTACTCCACGTGCATTAAAGTGAGTAGGAACCGTGTGTTGTTGTTTTGCCCATTCTTGGTTTCCCTGAATGTCGTATTTAATGGTAATAATATTGCTTCCCCCTCCGGGCTTTGTGGTCGTTCCGGTGATGTATACGTTGCCCAACCCGTCCAATGCAATGCTGCGGCCTTCATCATCCAGCCCATGGCCGTCAAATTCATTCACCCATATCACGTCAAGGTCTTCATCCAGCTTAATGGTTTTGATATTGAATCCATCAGAGGTGGAAGCCACTTTTCCGGTGACATAAATATTTCCGGCATTGTCGGTTTTCAGATCGTACGGCTGGTCATAACCGGTTTCTGCTGACTCTTCCCTGCGCACGGCAACTTCATTTCCATTAAAATCGTAACCTACTGTGGCAATCTCACCGTTGGTCCAATCGTTTCCACTGCCCCCGGTAACTATAATTAATGATCCTCTTGTTAAAATAGAAACAGCTCCATCATACATGTTTTGATGATCGTACCGGGCCTCCCATTGAAAATTTCCGGAAGAAGAATATTTCAGCGTGCAATAATCAACCAGTGTTGTGGTTCCTTCGCTGCCTCCGGTTAGGTAAATATTGTCTGAAGCATCTATAGTGACACTACTTGCAATATCATGTCCACCCGCAGTTCCGTCAAAGTGCTCACTCCAAAGCAATGTGCCGTCGGAGTCGTACTTTAAAATGGTGTAATCATAATTGTTGGCCAGATTATAGCTGGTTCCAACTACCACAATATCTCCCGAATTATCGATAACCAATGCTGTACCATAATCATTTCCATCAGAAGAATTATTGTATTCTTCTTCCCAAACCAAAACCCCGCTGCGATTATATTTTGTTAGTGTAAGGTTGGTTCCTTCGTTGAGGGTGGCTTTGTTTCCGGTTATGTATAGGTTTCTTTGAGCATCTACAACAGATGCAGACCAATCGACTTGTTCGGGTAGCCCGTTAATTGCCGACCAATTTTGATTGATAAAAGTTTGGGTTAAATCCTGCGCGTTGATTAGGATAGCTGAAATCAGAATCAGCATTGTTAGAATAGTTTTCAAGGTGTTTGGTTGGCAGGAACATCGATAAAACTACGCATAATTAACAACCTATCAAATTTCTTAAAGAAACCTCATGTTGGTTTCTTGCCGATTCAGATACAGATACATTCGTAGAAATAGGCTTTATACATTTTGAAGGGAAAGTTGAGAGGCAGAATAAAATTTTAATTTTCTCCTACACATTTCAAATCCAAATAATACGTAACTTCAGGATAGCTGTGTTTACCGAAACTTCCATACTCATGAAAATGCAATATCCCAAACCCGACAAACCGATAAAGCCACCGCGCGAACCGGGGATAGATCCGAAACCCGAAAAGCCGACGCCCATTCCCGAGCCTACTCCACCAGAGCCCAAGCCACCGCCCCAACAGCCCGATATTCCGAAAGAGCTGCCGCCCGATAGGCTGCCACCCGAAGAGTTTGAATTTATTTTGCCACCGGATTGGCATAGGTGCGCACATCATCATCGGTAATTTCTTTGCCACCGAGGATCAACAACCGCTCAACAATATTGCGCAGCTCACGGATATTTCCGGTCCAGTTTACTTCCTGCAATGCCTTAATGGCAGCGTCGGTAAATTCCTTGTGCAGTAATCCCTGCTCGGCCACCAGTTGATCGACAAAATGATTGGTGAGCAGCGGAATATCATCTTTTCTCTCGTTGAGCGACGGAACATGAATGAGAATTACGCTCAGCCGGTGAAATAAATCTTCCCTAAAGCGATTTTGTTTGATTTCCTCCCGCAGATCTTTATTGGTTGCCGCAACCATGCGCACATTCACCAAAATATCTTTGTCGCCACCCACTCGCGTAATTTTATTTTCTTGCAACGCCCGCAAAACCTTGGCCTGTGCCGACAGACTCATGTCGCCGATTTCATCTAGGAAAAGCGTGCCGCCGTCGGCCTGTTCAAATTTTCCTTTGCGCTGCTTGATGGCCGATGTAAAAGCACCTTTTTCGTGTCCGAACAGTTCGCTTTCAATCAGCTCTGACGGAATGGCCGCACAGTTGACCTCTACAAACGGTTCGGCAGCACGCACACTGTTTTGGTGAATTTGCCGCGCCACGAGTTCTTTTCCCGAGCCGTTTCCACCGGTAATCAGCACGCGGGCATCCGAAGGAGCCACTTTGGCAATCATCTCCTTGATGCGAAGAACGGGTTCCGACTCGCCGATGATTTCGTATTGCTGTCCTTTATTGATTTTTCGCTTCAGCACCTTAGTTTCGAGCACCAGCGCCGAACGGTCGACCGCGTTGCGTACAGATACCAGAATGCGGTTCAGGTCGAGCGGCTTTTCAATGAAATCGTAGGCGCCTTTTTTGAGGGCATCCACGGCCGTTTCGATATTGCCATGGCCCGAAATCATAATCACCGGAATATCATCTTCGCGCTCCAGAATTTTATCAAGCACCTCAAGTCCGTCCATTTTGGGCATTTTGATGTCGCACAACACCAAGTCGTATTTTTTGCTGTTGAGCTTTTCCAACCCCGATTTTCCGTCTTCGGCGTCGTCAACAGAAAAGTTTTCGAGTTCAAGAATTTCACGCAATGCCGAACGGATACTGCGTTCGTCGTCGATGATTAAAACTTCAGGCATGGGTTATAATTTTCCGTTTAATACTTGGTTTAATACGCCTTCTTTGAGCGCATAGTCCGTGGTTTTTATTTTGCTTAGTTGACAATTTTTCAGCACAACGTCGATGGCAATTACAGCCAAAACAATCAAATCTACACGAAAAGCCGGTAATCCACGCAGCTTTAATCGGGCTTCGCGATCTGCAAGCAATATCCGGTTTTTAATTTGCTCAAAATCGGCCGTATCTATTTCACGCGCTACAGATATGTTGTTAGCAGACCTTTGATGCAGTTCCCATTCTACCAAATCGGCCAACGAATCGAACGATCCGGAAGATCCAATGAGTGTTTGCACCTGATGGGCGCGGCAAATATTTGGTAATTCGCTGAGTTCGTTGCGCAGAAAACGCCACAACTTTTGTTGTTCATTTTCGGTGATAGGATCGGTGGGCTTTAGCCACTGATGCAATTTGGCAGCGCCAAGTGGAAAGCTTTTTTTCCATAAAACTGCGTTGTCTGCTACTGCGATAAACTCGGTGCTGCCGCCGCCGATATCCATAATCAACGATGGCTCTTTCAAATCCATCGCCATTTGCACACCGTGAAATATCAACTGGGCCTCGGTGTCTCCGTCGATAATCGTCACGCGCAGGTTCAGTTCGTGCAAAACGGTTTCGGCAAATTGCTGCCCGTTGCTCGCCGATCGAAGGGCTGCTGTTCCAAAAGCAAAAACCCGCTCGCATCCAAATTCTTCGATTTTTTTGAGGTGCATTTTCAGGGCCTCCATTCCGCGCTGAAAAGCCGCTGGCGTGATTTTATTTGATTCGTAGCTGTTTTCCCCGAGTCGTGCGGGAAGTTTAGCGCCGTATAGCTTCTTAAAATGTCCCTGACCGTCTGGGGCTGCGATCAGTAGGTTAAACGTGTTGCTGCCCAGGTCTAAAAGCGCAATGCTCACAAAAAATGTTTTGGTGCTGAAAATTTATTTGCAGCGAAGTTAATGGAATCAACTCAATTGCCGATTTCGGCAGGCGACTTGCATTTTGTCAGCCGAAAATTAAATAAAACTGTGCGATGAAAAATGTACTGGTGATTGATGACGAGCCGGAGATTGCCCTGTTGTTGACGGCTATTTTGAAGAATGCCGGATTCAACGTTCGCTTTGCTCTATCAGCCGAAAAGGCAGAGCAGGCCCTAAAACACGGGTTGTACCACACTGTTTTTCTTGACATCAACCTCGGTCAGTATAACGGACTTTCATTGATGCCACAGATTCTTGATAAAAATCCCGGTTGTGATGTGGTGGTTATTACTGCCCAGTGTGCGCATGAAATTGCTCAGGAAGCGAGAGCGGCGGGGGTGAGTAAATTTATTTTTAAGCCATTTTCCAAAGCAGATGTAATGGCCGTAGTATAAGTGTAATATTCATTGTTAGGTTTTGGTGAGAAAGTGTTAACTTCACTAATAGACCACACCATTACACCATGATCTGATGAAGAAAATACTCGTAATTGACGACGAAACAGACATTTGCCTAATACTTCAGCGGTTCTTGACCAGAAACGGTTTTGACGTTTCTATAGCGCATAATGGCAAGGATGGCTTGGAAGCCATCAATAGAGATCACTTCGACCTGGTGATTTCAGACTATCGACTGCCCGACTTCGATGGATTGCAATTGCTTAAGGAAATGAAGCGGGTCAAACCCGATATCCGTGTGATCATCATCACCGGTTACTCTGACATCCGCTTGGCTGTTGAGGTGATAAAATACGGTGCGCTCGATTACATCACTAAACCACTCTATCCCGAAGAACTGCTCAACCTGATTAACGAATGCTTTTCTAATGACAGCAATAAGACGCAACCTGCGCAACCCAAACAAAAAAGAAATGTTGCGGTGGCCAGCGACTCTGAGTATTTGATTGGCACCAACCCCGACAGCAAAAAGGTATATCAGAATATTGAGCTCGTTGCACCAACTCCAATTTCGGTGGTAATCACTGGTGAAACGGGTACCGGAAAAGAATTTGTTGCACGTGAAATACATCATCTCAGCAGTCGTTCAAATGGTCCTTTTGTCGCCATTGACTGTGGAGCACTTCCTGAAAATATTGCCGGCAGCGAGTTTTTTGGTCACGAAAAAGGGGCCTTTACCGGAGCGGTTCAATCAAAAGACGGCAAGTTTGTTCATGCCCACGGCGGCACCTTGTTTCTCGATGAAATTGGAAACCTATCGTACGATATCCAGATGAAATTGCTGCGTGTATTGCAGGAAAGAAGTATTATGCGCATTGGTGGAGACCAACTGATTGACGTAGATGTGCGGTTAATTGTAGCCACCAACGAAAACCTGAAGGAAGCGGTCAGAAAAGGCGATTTTAGAGAGGATCTTTATTTCCGGCTGAACGAGTTTAATATTTCGGTTCCTCCACTGCGTCAGCGCCCTCAGGATATTGAGTACTTCGCCATGCGGTTCATGGAAAGAGCAAACCAACAGCTCAGTAAAAATGTACGTAGTTTCTCAGACGAAGCTCTTGAAAAAATGCAGGCCTACAACTGGCCCGGCAATTTGCGCGAACTAAAGAATGTGGTAAAACGCGCGGTGTTACTGGCCCAAAAAGACGAAATTGACTGTAATTGCCTGCCCAATGAAATTGTGCATTACCACCTGTTTAGTGGGCAGGGATCAAAAGCGGCCTCTCCGTTAAAAGCGGCATCCGAAGAAGCGGAAAAAGAACAAATCCTGTCGGTGCTGACACAAACCGGCTACAACAAATCCAAAACGGCGCATTTATTGAATATCGACAGAAAAACATTATACAACAAACTGAAGCAATTCGGAATTTAAATCGTTTTTCTAATGCCGGTATTGATCAACATTGTTTCTGATCAGCACCTTATTCACAAAAGTGTCAAAGACGCCCTGTCTGGATTATATGCGGTTAAGCACCAGCTCTTAGTATCCAAAAAATGGGACGGCACAAAACTTCCGGTGGATATTCTGCTCCTCGACAATTACATCACCTTTCAACAGGTGGTTTCGTACTACAACAGCGCTGATCTTTCCCTGCAAGCCAATCCGTTTGTGGTGTTGATTGCCCCAGCTAATATCATTGCAAAAGCCGTAATCGAAAGTGCCTGTAGTCATCTGGTGATACGATTTATACCCAGAAGTCAACTTTCGGTGGAGTGCCTGACTCCTGTCCTGAAATTTGCTTCATCACACACCCTTGAAAAACGCGCCAGTCGGTCTGACCGAAAGCACTACCAGTCGATGTTCGACAAGGCTTCGAACCCCGCTTTTATTTTGAACAGTAACTGGGAGTTCGCTAAAGTCAATCCGGCTTACCGCAATTTTTGGGGAACCAAAAGGCCCCGGGTAGTTCGTACCAATTTTGAGGAAATTCTTCAACACCCCGAAGACTTCGAGCACATTGTGAAAGCCCTGCAATCGCATCCCGATCGGGAAATCAACATAGTGATTTACCTGAAATCGACTGCACAAATGAAAGGAACCCCCGTGCGGCTGCAAATGCGCGCAGTAAGAGAAACAAAGGATTCGGCCGGATATGCCGAAGCAACAGTGATGAGTTATAATGGTTCATTTACAGATGTATCTGGTCAAAAATTTATGGAAGACCTGCAAGTGCGCATGAATAATTTGGCCATGACCTATCGGCTGGCGCGAAGTCTGGCTCACGAAATCAGAAATCCATTGACCAATGTGACCTTAGCATTGGGCCAATTGGTTGAAGAAATGCCCACACAAGACGACCGACAAGGAACCGAAATATTTCTGGGCATCATCAACCGCAATGTAAAACGTATCGGCGATTTGCTCAACCAACTACTACAGGGTGCCGAGCCCAAACAATTGCAGCTCGAAAACACCGACATCATTTTTCTGGCTCGACAGGTACTGAGCAATTTTGATGATAAGCTACAGCTACATCAGATTGAAACCCTGCAGCAATTTGAACAAGACATGTATCTGATCTCTCTCGATCAGGATAAAATATGGTTTGTGATAACGCAGTTGCTGAACAATGCCATCGAAGCCATTGGCAAAAAAGAGGGGGGCTGCATTACGGTTGGGAGCGGAATGGCCAACGATCAATTCTACCTCTATTTTAAAGACAACGGCGTCGGTATTTCTGAGGAAATAAAAGACAAACTACTCACCCCATTTTTTACAAGCAAAAACAAAGGCCTCGGTTTGGGTCTTACTAGTGCCCAGTCAATTCTAGCAGAACACGGTGCGTTGATGGAAGTGGACAGCCGTGGCGACAGCGGTTCGGTGTTTACCCTGGTGTTTCCCTTGGCAGCGAGTAAGACAGGAACCTGAAAGCCGGATTAGTCGTGCAGAAGCCGATACATTTTGGGGAACCACATACCCATTTCAAGAAACTAATATTTGTGCTTTTTAGCGGTAATCGGGGATTTCACACATTGGCAAAGAGATTGACTTATGATTGTTCAAGATAAACGCTAAAAACAAAAATTATGGACGATTTAAGAATTTCAGGAAACTGGAAAGAAATTAAAGGAAAATTGAAACAGAATTATGGCGAACTCACCGACGATGATTTGATATACGAAGAAGGTAAGGAAGATGAGCTGGTGGGTCGTTTGGAAAAGAAGCTTGGAAAATCAAAAGATGAAGTTCGGGCAATCATCAATCAGAGTCGCAATTAATATTGAAACGCTGTTTTCCATCTTAATTCACATACAAAACCCGTTGCCGAGGCAGCGGGTTTTGTATTTTATCGGCAATCACGTATTTTTCATTAAATGATCTGGCGCATCGTCATAGCAATTCTTATCATTATCTCGTTGGTTATCGTGGCTGATGTGGTGTTTTCATTCTTTCCTCCAAAAATTGACTTGGAGATAAAGAAAGTTCGCACCCAATTAAAAAATGATACCCTTTACCTGAACATGGAACTCAACAATGACTTGCTCTCCGGGCTGAGTGCATTGGCCAGTCATATTCGAATCACATCCTTCATCGATACGCTGAAAATGGCAGAAATGACCATGGAGCGTGAACAAAACGAATCGACACCACACAATATTGAAATTCCCGGAATGATACCGCTGAGCAGTATCGGTCATTTATTCGACGCCCCAACTGATTCGGTTCAGTTGCGGGTGTATGTGGATATTAGTAAGGAAATTCCAGCTATCGGTTACTATCGCACCACCACCATCAAGCAGGAAATGACGATGGTGAAGCCACGTGCACCGCAGTACAGTTTCGAGAAAATAGAAAGCTTTTCACTCAAAAAGGATTCGGTGCATTTTATTCCTGTTGGATATCTGTACAATCCCAATTCGTTGGCACTGACCGTTCTGGAAACAGATCTGCACGTTGATATCGATGACCGCTTCAGTGCTGCCGTACTCTTAATCCCGCCCATTCAAATTCCACCTCATGATAGCGTCCTGGTAAGTACGGTTATTGGAATACAAGATTTTCAACTCATCAAAGATGGTTTTGCCGTAGTATTTGGCTTCAATCCGCTGCCCTATACCGTCACCGGCAACATAACCATCGAACTCGATTCGGTTGAGGTGTTGGCTCCGGTAGAAATGGAAATCATCCACACCGGAAAAATCAGCTTGTCACCATTTGCCGGGTCGCAATAAATCCATCCGATTTTTACTCCGCTCGTATTTTGAAGTTTTGGGCAGGGGCATAGTAGTTGCCTGAACAACTATGCTATTGAAACAGAAAACTTCAAAATCAAGGAAAATGGACAAGGATGATAAGGTGAGCGACAGATTGTTGATTATCGCGAACAGGCTGCCGGTAAAAGTGTGTGAAGGCAAGGGCAGCATCAACTTTAAAAAGAGTGAGGGTGGTTTGGCAACGGGTTTCGATTCGCTGTCAACCAATTTTGAAAAGCATTGGGTCGGCTGGCCGGGGACAAGCACTGATGATGTTGATATTCAGAAGTCTATTGCGGATAAGTTATCCGAAGAAAACATTCACCCGCTGTTTTTGACTGAAGAAGATATTGAGCTTTTCTATGAAGGTTTCAGCAACAATACCATTTGGCCACTGTTTCATTATTTCACCAGATATGTGGAATATAATCACGAAACCTGGGAGCGTTATGTAGCGGTGAACCAAAAATTTCACGATGCCATCATGAAAATTGTTCGTCCTGATGATGTCATTTGGGTGCAGGATTATCACCTGATGCTGTTGCCGGCCATGTTGCGAAAAAGTTTGCCCCAAGCGCAGATTGGTTTTTTCCTGCACATTCCATTTCCATCGTTTGAACTGTTCCGAACCCTGCCTTGGCGCAAAGAAATTCTTGAAGGTGTGCTCGGCGCCGATTTGGTGGGTTTTCACACCTACGAGTATATGCGACATTTTATCAATTCGGCAGTATCGATTACCCATTGTGAGTCGCGACTCAGTGAGATCCATCTGCCCGGTCGTACAGTGCGCGTTGATGCCTTTCCGATGGGAATCAATTACAACAAATTTCATCGGGCGGGTAGCGACCCTTCAGTTATATTGCAGGCACGACAGCTAGCGGGTAATTTCGACGACAATAAAATTGTGCTCTCAGTCGATCGGCTCGACTACAGCAAAGGAATTATTCAACGGTTGTATGCCTGGGATTTACTGCTTGAAAAGCACCCCGAGCTCATCGGCAAAGTTACCCTGATCATGTTAGTGGTGCCATCGCGCGATAATGTGGAGCATTATAAGATGCTCAAAGAAGAAATCGACGAAATGGTGGGGAAAATCAACGGAAAATATTCTACCCTGCACTGGTCACCGTTGCAATACCATTACCGCTCTTTGCCTTTCGAGGAACTCGCAGCGTTGTATCTGCTGGCAGACGTTTGTCTGGTGACCTCACTCCGCGACGGAATGAACCTTGTTGCCAAAGAATACGTTGCCAGCCGCGAAAAAAACGGTGTACTTATTCTGAGCGAAATGGCCGGGTCGTCAGAAGAGCTCAAGGAGGCCATTCAAATTAATCCCAACAACCTCACCGCCATTGCCGATGCCGTAATTACGGCCTTGAATATGAGTAATGACGAGCAGTTGTTGCGCTTGCTCAAGATGCAGCGTCACATCAAAAACCACTGTGTAAAGCATTGGGCGCACAATTTTCTCGAAAAGCTGCATGCCACCCATCAACTTCAACTGGCAGACTCGAAAAAAATGGTGGTTAAAGAACTTGAAGAAGAGTTGGTAGAGGAGTATATCAGTGCCGACGAACGATTGATTTTTCTCGATTACGACGGAACGCTCGTTCCCTATAACGACGATCCGAATCAGGCCTTTCCCGATGAGCTGCTCTTGGAATTGCTGAAAGATTTGAGCGTTCAAGATAAAACCACTGTGGTATTGATCAGTGGCCGGGCTCACGATGTACTCGAAGATTGGTTTAAAAATGTGAACATTCGGATTCTGGCCGAACACGGCGCGTGGATGCGTACCTCTAAGGGGTGGCGTGAAATGGTCAAAGCACCAAAAGAGTGGATGAAAACCGTATCTCAGATTTTCGAAGACTATACCCGCGATACACCTGGCGCAATCATCGAAACAAAGGACAGTGGATTGGCTTGGCACTACAGAAATTGCGATCCGTGGGTAGCCAATATCCGGGTTAATCAACTCATCGGCTCGCTCGTTAATTTCTGTACCCGAAATGGCTTGGAAATCATAGACGGCAACAAAGTGTTGGAGGTCAAAAATATCGGCATTAACAAAGGAGTAGCTGCCGGCCGTTGGCTCGACGGTCGCAAATGGGATTTTGTTTTGGCCCTTGGCGACGATAGAACGGATGAAGATGTGTTTAAGGCCCTGCCCGAAAGTGCATGGAGCATTAAAGTGGGAAACCTGCAAACCATCGCGCCCTATCGCCTGGTCGATTATCATCAGGTGCGTCAATTGCTGCACCGCTTGATTCGCGAAGGAGAAATCAGCAAAATCCGATTGAACCTAGGCTCCCAGTATCAAACATCGTAATCCTGCTTAACAAAGCCGCTATGGCCTAACACCTTTAAAAGAATCAAACCATGAAATATCAATCTATCTGGAAAACCAATCAACCCGATACGCAGTTGTACCCGGGTCTTGAAGCCGACACGCAAACAGAGGTCGCCATTATCGGAGGTGGAATCACCGGACTTTCGGCCGGCTATTTTCTGGCACGCCAAGGGGTGAAGGTGGTGGTGCTTGAAGCGGAATATATCGGCTCGGGAACCACTGGCAGTTCAACCGGCAACTTGTATGTCACCATCGACGAAATGTATCATCAGGTGATGGATAAATTTGATCGCGAAACCGCTCGGATTCTGGCTGAATCCCGGCAGGCAGGAATGGATGCCATCGACGATATTATCCGCGAGCACAATATTGATTGTAACTATATTCAAACCACATGGAACCTTTTGGCCGAAACCAAAGAAGTGGTCGAGAAGCTGAAGAAGGAATACGATGCTTTTGCCGATCTCGGAATTGCAGCAACGTTTCATCGCGACTCTGATATTTTACCTCAGGTTGAAGCCTGTTTAGAAGTTCCCGCTCAGGCACAGCTCGATCCGAAAACATACATGGCTGGTCTGGCAAAGGCGGCGGCTGCGGCCGGATGCGTCATTCACGAAAAAACCCGCGCCAAAGAAATGAAGGAGGAAAAGCAGGGCATGGTAATTTCTACCACCCGCGGACGGGTTCACGCGCAATATGTTATCAATGCCACGCACTCACCAAAAGGAGAGAAATTGATCACCACTTTGCTCGGTTCGTATCGGGAATATGTGGTTGCCGCAAAGGTAAAGGAACCGTTTCCGAGAGGAATTTATTGGTCACAACAAAAGGATCACCACTATTCGTTGCGCACCGCTACCGATGGCTCTGGAGAAACCTACCTGATGTGTTTGGGCGAACCACACAAAGTGGGGCAGGACAGTGATAACGACGAAAGATTGAAAAGAATAGAAACCTATATGCGCAGCCGGTTTAACGTGGGCGAAGTGCAGTATTTTTGGGGGGCGCAACACTATAAATCCGCAGATAAAATTCCCTATATCGGAACGTTTGGCAATGAGCGTGTTTTTCTGGCTACCGGCTACTCAACCGATGGATTAGTATATGGAACCGTAGCCGGACTGCTCATTTGCGATTTGATTCAGGGAACAGACAATCCGTGGAGTGAAATATATAAGCCCGGAAGGGTGAACCCCATGAAAAGTGCAGGGCGTTTTATCAAGGAAAATGTAAATGTGATGGGTGAGTTAATCAAAGACAAAATCCCGTTTATGGCCGATACGGCTGAGCTAAAGGACGTGCCCCAAACCGAGGGGCAGGTAGTGGAGATCGAAGGATCAAAATATGCCGCCTATCGGGATGAGCTTGGAAAGCTTCACATAGTCTCCGCCGTATGTCCGCACATGGGATGCATTGTGCATTGGAATAAAAGTGAACGATCGTGGGATTGTCCTTGCCACGGCAGCCGATTCACTACGGAAGGCAAATGCATTGAAGGACCCTCATTTAACGATTTGGCCAAAATGAGTGACAAATAGCAATGAACCACCGAGTGGGATTGTAGAAGTAAAAATTGGCTGCATGATTTTCACGGCCAATTTTATTTAGAATGGGTGGTTAGCTCGCGTGTCGCAGCCATTTCCACAGCTCCTTGTAATTTACTTTTTTGCCGTACATCAAAATTCCGGTGCGGTAGATTTTTGCTGCCAGCCACGTGGTGATTAAAAAACCACCAACGAGCAGCGCCATCGATAGCAGTAAGTCGAGAATCGGCACGCCCATCGCTACCCGCAGCATCATCACAATGGGAGAGGTGAGCGGTATCATCGAGAATATAGCCGTGGCCGAGCCTTCGGGATTGGTCAGCGCCATTTCGGCAACGATAAATCCAAAGATTAAGGGGATGGTAATCGGAAACATAAACTGCTGGGTGTCGGCCTCGCTGTCTACGGCGGCACCGATAGCAGCGAAAAGTGCGGCATACAACAGGTATCCACCCAGAAAAAAGAAAACGAATGATCCGATCATAACGCCCCAATTCACCTCATGAAAAAACAGCTCGAAATATTGATTCATGGTTTCCTGTTGAATATTCGCATTGGCATCTGTTGCCGCTTGCTGGGTCATTTGCACCTCAGACAACCGGGCCTGTTCTCCCAAATCGGGTAGTAAAATTGATTGGGCGGCGGTAATCAGCACTCCCGTAAGAATGACCCACAGAAAAAATTGGGTGAGACCCACCAGCGCAATACCGATAATTTTTCCCATCATCAACTGAAACGGTTTGACCGATGAAATGATGACTTCTACAATACGGCTCGTTTTTTCTTCAATCACGCCTTGCATTACCTGCACACCATACAGAAAAATGAAGAAATAAATGATCACGGCAAACGCAAATCCGATAATGGCTTTTTCCTGTTTGTAGCTGGCCTGTGCCATGTTGTTGACGTCGATATCAATCAAATCAACGCTGGTGCTGATTTGGCGGTAGGTGTCGTAATCGAGGTGGTGATCGAGCAGCTTTACGGTTTCAATTACCCTTTCTACTTGCTTGGAAATATAGGTTTTGACTCGTAAACTCGGTTGCTTTTTCGAGACCAACTCGGCCATCGGACTGGTGATGATGTTGTCGTTGATGATGAGCATCATGCTGTACGGACTGTCTTTGAAGCCACTGTCGGTCATCACTTCGCGTGCATAATCAAATTTGATGCGTTCGGTGTCTTTAAGCTGCTGTTCAAAAACGGTGAGGTTGTTTTCCAATACCGGCGTTTCGTCTACCACCAACACATAGTGCTGCGTATCGTCGGATAGTCCGAGGTAAATGGCCCCGATCATCAGTCCCGCAATGAGCAACGGCCCGAGAAAGGTCATCAGTATAAACGATTTTTTCTTAACCCTAGTAAGGTATTCCCGGTTGACGATGAGCGCTATCTTATTCATTTTCGTTGTAGATTTCGTTTACCACTTTGATGAAAATATCGTTCATAGAGGGGATGACTTCGCGCACTTCCTGAACCTGAACGTGTTGAATGGCGATTTTCAGCAGGTCATTGAGCTGGTGCTCGTTGAGTAGTTTGATGCGACAACTGATCCATTCTCCTTCCTGGTGATTTTCTACCAACTCAAAGTCAGTCCACAGGGCATTGGTAAAACCGATCATATTTCCGGTAAACTTCATTTCGTAGATGTGCTCCTTAAATCGATTTTTGACTTCAGACACTTTTCCGCTCAGCACCTTTTGTGAATTGTTGATCAGCGCAATGTGATCACAAATTTCTTCTACCGATCCCATGTTGTGTGTGGATAAAATAACGGTGGCGCCTTTTTCCCGCAGTTCCATGATTTCGCCTTTGATGAGGTTGGCATTGATGGGGTCAAACCCGCTGAACGGCTCGTCCAGAATGAGCAGTTGAGGTTCGTGCAAAACCGTCGTAATGAATTGCACCTTTTGCGCCATACCTTTCGAGAGTTCTTCCACTTTTTTATGCCACCAACTCCCAATTTCAAACTTGTCGAACCAGTGCTTCAAGCGCACCATGGCATCGTGTTTCGACATGCCTTTGAGTCGAGCCAAATAAAGAGCCTGTTCGCCAACTTTCATCTTTTTGTACAGACCGCGCTCTTCTGGCAGGTAGCCGATTTGGCCAATGTGTTCCGGTGCCAGCGGCTGACCATTGAAGTAGACCTTTCCGCTATCCGGACCGGTGATTTGGTTTACAATGCGGATTAACGTGGTTTTTCCGGCACCGTTGGGCCCGAGCAATCCGAAAATACTTTTTTCCGGCACTTCAAAACTCACATCGTTTAGCGCGGTGTGATTGGCGTAATGCTTGGAAATGTTTTCTACTCTCAGCATGAATTGTTTGAATTTTATGCGGTAAAGATATTTTGATTTTCCGAAATCTCCCGAAGTTTGTTGCCGGGTTCTGGGCCGGCGCAAGCTGCCAGCCATAGACGGGGAGGGCGATTGTGCTTAAAACTGACCCCGTCCTAAAATACGTTTACAGATTACTGAGTTGTGTAAACCTATTTCAGGGACAAGACAACTTCTACAACCCCTCCGTGTCACTCGATGAGGACACTGAGGTTTTCGTTTTTCCGAATCCTTTCGCGAAAACCCGATTTATTATTTAGCGATTACTCCCATTTGGAACAAACCACGCGACGCTCCCGGCGCCTGTGTCACTTGAGAGAGGTAGCGGTGTGTCCTTGAGTTTGGAGGCTATTTTTAATAGGATCACTGTATATTTTGTTTATTTCACACTTTTTTCTTGACAAAAAAGTGTTGCAAAAAGTCAAGACGCACCT
>CAZARI010000040.1:26465-27611 GCA_964487545.1 uncultured Cryomorphaceae bacterium | reverse complement strand
CTCTGCCACAACTGGTCCATCGTGTGGACGAAGGAAATGATATCGGAATTTCTGCACAAACTGAACCCTATTGGCATGACCTACAGCCCAAATGTTGAATGGCGTCTGGATGTTCTGGAGTCTTTTCCGAATTTGTGGTGGTACGATGACTTGGCGTTCAACAGCACGTGCTGGAACCGGGTGTTTCCGGAGTACAACCAACGCGAATACATGTTGCCGCTGCTGGATGAATTGCTGCGGCGGGAGCGGAGGGTTTTGAAGTTTGATTTTTAGCGTGGAACTGAACCACGGAGTCCACGGAGCCTGCCCGCTGGAAGCGGGGTTTTTCACAAAGGGCTCGGAGATTTCTTTGTGGTCTCAGTGCGTGCTTTGTGGCCACTGTGGTTAAAGTCAATCCTCACAATCCAGTAATTGGAATTCCTTAACTTTGAGACAAAAGAGCACCATGAATTTAGAAGCAGATATCACCTGGATTCAAAACGAAATCGCCAAGATCAGAGATCCTGAGTTGATCAAGGTTTTTAAAAGTATACTTCAGTACCGCGAAAAAAAGGCATCGGCTGATGCACTTGACCTCCTTCTGGCCCGAGCAATTGAAGACAAAGACAAAGGCAGGACAAAACCACACAGCGAAGTAAGAGGAAAATATGACAAATGGCTTTAGAAATTGAATGGACAGAAACGGCAGAGAATCAACTTGATGGAATCATCGAGTATCTCGAAGCCAACTGGACTACTAAAGAGATAGAGCAATTTTTTAAAAAACTTGAGCAGGGTCTTGAAACCATCAGAGACCGACCAAAACAACATAAGAAGTCTTTGAGAAAGGATGGCACATATGAATACCAACTATCGCCTCAAACTACCGTCTTTTACACTTTTGATACAAAACAATTGACCATTCTATTGTTGTGGTCGAATAGGATGGATCCGGGTAGATTATGAGTTGGTTTCTCCGGAAATAGATATAATGGGTGAATTGCCGCGGCGGGAGCAAAGGATTTTGAAGTTTGATTTTTAGTCTGAACCACAGAGTGCACGAAGGTATTACACAAAGTTCACCAAGCCCTGTCCACCGAACGCGGAGTTTTCACAAACAGTACCTCGTTTTCTTTGTGCACTCCGTGCCTTCCTTTGTGCCCTTCG
>CAZARI010000040.1:0-26365 GCA_964487545.1 uncultured Cryomorphaceae bacterium | reverse complement strand
TCCGTGCCTTCCTTTGTGCCCTTCGTGGTTAAAACATAAACCATAAAGTTCACCAAGCCTGTTCACTGAAAGTGGAGTTTTCACAAACAGCACCTCGTTTTCCTTTGTGCACTCCGTGCCTTCCTTTGCGCCCTTCGTGGTTAAAGTCAAATTGATTTTTGGGTTTGTAGTCGTGTCAAAAATCCAGTTTTGTTTTCGGGATTTCGCCGGCAAGCCCAAATCATGATGACAAGTACATGAGAAACGAGGATTTCATAAATGATCTCATACTCATCTGTAATCAATGTCCGAATGTTTGTGGAATCTGTTTGTCTTCCGAGATGTGGATGGCGACTCAGAAGTTGAGCACTGGCTTCAATACGGCGGGGTTGTACTGCCATAGACGTAAGGAAGATGCATTGAGCGCAAAAGATAACTCCAAAAAAGCGGTATTTTTGAAAAAGGCATAAATCTAAAATCAATGGATATTCAGGCAAAAAAGTTGGTTCTCATCGAATGGTTGTTAAAACTCCAAGACGAGCGGTTGTTGAATAAAATCGAAAAGCTGAAAGAGCAATCGGATTTCTGGGACGAGCTAACCCCTGAAGAACAAGTCAGAATTGAAAGTGGAATCGAAGACCTTGACGCCGGAAGAAAAACCCCTTATGAATCGATCATCGCGGCTCACAGGAGAAAATGAAAACGGTTGTATTCTCAGATACGGCCAAGGCGGATCTGGAATCCCTTCTTTCTTACCTTGAAGAAAAATGGTCTTTGCGCGTAAAATATGCTTTCGTGGACTAATTGGACGCAGCGCTTCAGGCAATTGTAGAGTTTCCCAAAAGCTTTCCTTCATCAGCGGTTAAACGAGCCGTTCGAAAATGCGTAATAAGTAAACACACTACGCTGTATTACAGAATTAAAAAGAATGAAATTGAGGTTATTGCTGTTTTTGACTCGCGCAGAAATCCTGGAGAGTTGAAGATTTAGCAGCTTAACCACAAAGCGCACGAAGGTTGTCACAAAGTGCACGGAGATTCTTTGCGCGCTTAGTGCCTGCTTTGTGCCCTTCGTGGTTAAAACATAAGATGGTTAAAACATGAGATGTGCTGAACCATAAATCAAGCACCCTTACCTGATCGCAGTCACCGTACCGGTGCGCTCCACAGAAGATTCACAATTTCCCGAAACCACAAGCCGGTACACATATACCTCGTTTTGCACATAATGGCTGCCGCGCGGCGATTCACCATTCCATTTTTCGTCGGGGTCGAAACTTTCAAAAACCGACTCACCCCAGCGGTTAAAGATTTCCAAGTGATAGTCGATTACCCCTACCGTTTTGGGCCCGAATAAATCGTTAATTCCGTCCTCGTTAGGTGTAAACGAATTGGGAACGTAGATTCTCATGCCCGGCAACACTTCGAGGTTCATTTCTGTCTGCACCAGGCAATTATAGACATCTGTCGATTCAAAATAGACGGTATACTCGCCGGGATCATCAAAAAAGTACGTCGGTTTTGAATTAGCAGACACCGAACCGTCTGGAAAAATCCACGAGAATTCCTGTAAATCGCGATCGCTGTGATAGTAAAAAGACAGTTCTTTTTCATTACAGGCAGGGAATCCCGTCAGCCCAATTTTCACCGTTGCTGGAGCCACCGAGGGCAGGGCAACAGTAGATGTCAACACACATTGGTTTTGATCGGTGACCGTCACCGTGTAATTTCCTTCGGGCAAGTTTGATTGTGCTTCTGACCCATCCAGATCCAATCCCGATACTTCTGACGACCATTGAAACTCATAGGGAGTCACACCTCCCGCGGAGATTATCGTGATTTCCCCAGAGGAATGTTGACAGGTGTCGGGCCTAATTTCAAAAGTTGTTATCAAGGCTGGAGGTGCCTCAAGTGTCACCGCACACAGGCTAACGCAGTTGTTTTGATCGATTACCGTCACCTGATTTTCTCCGGCCGAAAGTTGCGTGTGCGTATAGTCAGTTGCTCCGTCGGCCCACGTGGTCAGGTAAGGACCCACTCCGCCACTCATCGATATTTGTGCCGCGCCGTCCGCATTCTCAGGACACGAAACATGATAGCCGTTGTAATCGGTCAGGATTTCTAAATCGCAATTGAGTTGCGGCGGTTGCGTGAGCAGAACATTCAGCGATGCGGAGCAGCCGTTGAGGTCGGTGCCCATAACGGTGATGTTTCCCGCTTGCAGTCCGGTCATTTGGTCTGACCCGGTCAGTCCGTTATAAGTCCAGCTCAGGTTGCCTACACCGCCCTCACCTTCGACAGATACTTGTCCGTTGCTGCCGTTAAAACAGCTCACGTTATACCCATTGTAATCCGAGAGGGAAAGCACTTCGAGCGCAATGGGTGGCGGATCATTCAAGAGAGTGGAAACCGAAGTTTCACAGCCGTTCAAATCTGTAATAATCACCGAAATTTCGTCCGCGGCAAGATTGTCGGTTTGTGGTGTTTCCGAGCCGTTAGACCACGAAAAGCCATACGGTGCTATACCGCCCTGAACATTGGCCTGGACCATTCCGTCGGCCATTTCGAAGCACGAAATATCAAAGCCGTTGTAATCCGAAATCACGGCAATGTCGGCAGATAGAAGTTGCGGTTCGGTGAGCAGAACGTTCAGTTCTATTTCACATTCGTCATCCGAAATCACCGCCAGATAATTTCCGGCAGGCAGATCGGTGATTAATTCATTGTGGCCGTAGGCATTGCCGTTCACCGAAATGGTGTAGCTGCCTGAGCCTCCAGACGGTGTTATGGCAAAACTTCCGTCGCTGGCACCATGGCAACTGATGTGATACCCGTTGTAATCTGATAAATTAGTGATCACGGCAGTAAGAGGTGTCGGCACATATACAACAGAAGTAAACTCGTCGGAGCATCCGGCTTCATTTGCCACCCGAAGCGTTACTGGATAATTGCCCGATGCTGGGAAGTTGTAAGTGGGGTGTTGCTCAAAAGAATCGGGCTGGCCATCGCCGTTAAAATCCCACTCCCATTGGTTGGGTTGGCCGTACGATTGAATGGTGGCATCGGTAAAAATAACGGAAGTGGAACCGCACTGAAGTTCGCTGGTGAATCCGGCCTCGGGGTAAGGCAACACTTCGATGATCATCGTTTCCGTATCGGTGCATTCGTTGCCGACTACTGCAAGACTGATCGTGAATTCGCCAGGCTCGATAAAGGTATGGCTGATGTTGTTGGCCTCAATGACGGTGCCGTCGCCCAAGTGCCAGGTAGAGGTCATTTCACCGGGAAAAGTACTTTGGTTGGTGAAGTCAACCACATCGCCAACGCAAATGGGAGCGTTTGCATTGCTTGCCGAAAAGTCGGCAGAAGGCATCGGCATGGATTGGTATTCAATGGTGATGGCAGACCCTTCGGTGCAGTCAACATCAATGGGCAACACCGTGCAGAAGTAGCTGCCCGGTTCATTCACCATGATGCACTCGTCATTGCCCAAAAAGTTGTTGTCTTGGTCGTACCATTCGTAGCTCTGAAAGTTTCCGGTTCCGGCACCAATTCCGCAAATCTGCTGGGGATAATCACTGCACACGGTGTTCGGAATGCCGTTGTTTACAGGGCAATCCACTTCAATTAGCGCATAGCTCCAGTCGGGGCCATAAATACACCATTCTACCCGAAACTCCACCCGAAGGGTTTGTCCGGCATATCCACTCAGATCCAGGGTGACATCCTGCCAGTGCGTGTAGCTCACACCATAGTTGTACGGTTGATCTCCACTTGCATTTGGGTTGTAATAGGCAGCCGCCATCGGGGTGACTTCAAACCCGTCCACACCCTGGGGCCCCAAATCATCTGAGAAAAAGCAAACAAAGTTGGGGCAGGGGATCAGTTGGTCGTTTTCATCGTAAAATTCTACATAAAATTTAGAGGCTTCATATGCGGTGTGCGGAAAATTGAAAATGCTCATGGCAAAGTGAAACGAAAAATAAGTCACACCGGTGGGGGGCACATAAATTTCGCGGCTCAGCCTTCCGTCGTTCATCGCACCGTATTGATCGCTGCTGATTTTTGCCGAAAAATTTCCTCCTCCGGGATAGACCCAGTCATACCCGCCATACGGATCTGTTCCTTCTGACACGATAGAAACAACCCCTTCGTAATCCCACCCATCGAGTGTTCCGTTCTCAAAATCCCAGTTATCGGTTTCGCAATTGAATCCGTCGCTTCTGGAGCCACCACTTTTATTGGTTTTGCTACGTGCACTGGGCGACGTGTTGCGGGTTTGCTCCTTACCGAACGGATAGCGGTCAAATCTTTTCCGCGCTTTCTCCAGCAATTCTAATTGCTGCTCCACATTTGACGTTACAGCCCTGATGTGTAACAGTGCATGTTCTTCGTTAAACTCACCCGAAAAGGAGGAACTACATTCACCGCTGTGAACAGCTGATTGACCTGTTGCCGGACCAGAATAAAGGGCACAACACACGATGAATAATATCAACTGGATATAAGCTAAGCGATTCATTGGATGAAACGATGGTGTATCTTGTGCGTTGAAGTTGATTCCACTAACAGCACAAATTTACGCTTTATTGATTTGGAATGTGGTCTAATTAGGTCGCAAGCATTGATGAATATACACCTATTGACGACGACAATCCATTTTTGTTGCAGGATATGTAAACCTGTTCCTGCTTAAACTAAACACATCGGGCGATACCACATAAGTATATCCGGTCGCAGAAGTATTCGGCCACACCGATTTTAACACGCTCCTTTTCAAATACCCTTTGAAGCCCGAATAATAAAATAGTACTTTTGTCTCTTTACACCAATGTGTTGTTTTCATGCAAGAGATAAAAGCCGGTGATCTTCTGGAGCAGATTGAATGGCCAAAAGATTTAAGGGATAAGTTTAACTTAGACGAGCTTCCCCAAATCAGCCAAGAGTTGCGCGATTTTATTGTCGATGTGGTTTCAACCAAAGGTGGGCATTTTGGTGCCAGCTTGGGTGTGGTAGAACTCACCGTGGCACTGCACTACGTTTTTAATACACCCGAAGACCAAATTATTTGGGATGTCGGTCATCAAGCCTACGGACATAAAATTCTGACCGGTCGCAGAGAGAAATTTCATACCAACAGAATTTACAAGGGCATCAGCGGGTTTCCCAAGCGTTGTGAAAGTGAATACGATACGTTTGGCGTTGGACACAGCTCAACATCCATTTCCGGAGCACTCGGTATGGCCGTTGCCAACCGACTAAAGAACGATCCACGTCAGCATATCGCGGTTATTGGCGATGGCGCAATGACTGCAGGTCTGGCTTTTGAAGGACTGAATCACGGTGGAGCAGAAGATACCAACTTGCTGGTAGTACTCAACGACAACTGCATGTCGATCGACCCAAATGTGGGTGCACTAAAGGATTATTTAACCGACATCACCACTTCGCAGGCCTACAACAAGGTGCGCGACGAGGTGTGGAATTTGCTCGGAAAAATCAGCATGTTCGGCCCGAATGCACAGAGCATCGCACAGAAAATTGAGCACGCAGTGAAATCTACGCTGCTCAAACAGAGCAATTTTTTTGAATCGCTAAATTTTCGCTATTTCGGTCCGGTTGACGGGCACGATGTGGTGTATCTGGCCAAAGTGCTCGAGGACCTGAAACATATTCCCGGCCCTAAAATTTTGCACTGCGTCACCGTAAAAGGTAAAGGATACAAACCGGCCGAGGATGGGTCCCCAACTACCTGGCACGCCCCGGGATTATTCAATAAAGAAACCGGCGAAATCATTAAGGTGGTTCCAAAAAGCCCCACCCCACCAAGATACCAGGATGTTTTCGGACACACCATTGTGGAACTTGCCGAGAAGAACGATAAAATTGTTGGCGTAACCCCAGCCATGCCCACGGGATGCTCGCTCAAAATTATGATGGAGTCCATGCCCGACCGCGCGTTTGATGTGGGCATTGCCGAACAACATGCCGTCACCTTTTCTGCCGGAATGGCCACGCAGGGAATGGTACCGTTCTGCAACATCTATTCGTCGTTTATGCAGCGATCTTATGATCAGGTGATTCACGACGTGGCTTTGCAAAATCTGCATGTGGTTTTCTGCCTCGACCGGGGTGGCATTGCCGGAGCCGATGGACCTACTCACCACGGCGCCTACGATTTGGCGTATATGCGGTGCGTGCCGCAGATGATCGTGTCGTCGCCGATGAACGAGTCGGAACTGCGCAACCTGATGTACACCGCACAAGTCGAAAACAACGGACCATTTTCCATCCGATATCCGCGAGGTAATGGTGTTTTAACAAACTGGAAAACACCATTTAAAAAGATTAAAATCGGTACCGGTCGAAAACTGAAAAACGGCGAAGACATCGCTATCTTAACCATCGGGCCCATTGGAAACGACGCGCTTGAAGTTGCTAAAGAACTGTCTGATGAGGGCATTTCTGCCGCACACTACGATATGCGCTTTGCCAAGCCGATTGATGAAATTTTGTTGCACGAAGTTTTCGGAAAATTCAAAAAGGTCATCACCGTTGAAGACGGCTGCATTATCGGCGGCATGGGCAGTGCAGTAGTGGAGTTTATGACCGATCATGGCTACATGGCCCAAGTGAAGCGACTCGGAATTCCCGACCGGTATATCGAACATGGAACCCAGCAAGAGCTATACCGCGAGTGCGGATACGACAAAGCGGCTATCCTTCAAACGGCAAGAACCATGGTGGGACAAGAGCAGCAATCGGAGAGAAGTCAAAGCGCTGCCGGATAGTTTAAAGCTATTCCTCCTTCGGATCTAGAATCAATCGAAAATCCCAAAGCTGCATCTGGGTGAGAATCCACGCCTGTCGCGACCGCACATACGGTCCTGGAGATGCTGCAGAATAGCGCAGCGGATTGGGCAACACCGCCGCCATCAAGGCAGCTTGTGATCTTGACAACTCTTCTGCAGATACATGAAAGTACTCCTGCGCCGCGGCTTCGGCTCCGTACACTCCGGGCCCTAGCTCTATAATGTTGAGGTAAACTTCCAAAATACGCTCCTTGGGCCACAAAAATTCAATCAGCACGGTGAAGTAGGTTTCCAGCCCTTTGCGAATCCAACTGCGCGTCGGCCACAGAAAAATATTTTTGGCTGTTTGCTGCGATATGGTACTAGCACCACGCTTTCGATTGCTTTTTTGATTGTGCTCAATGGCCTTTTGAATCGCTTCAATATCGAAGCCGTTATGGGTCGGAAAATTCTGGTCTTCGGCACATACTACGGCAAGTTGCAGGTGGGATGAAATCCGGCTGATGGGCTCCCAGTCTTTTTTCAAACGCAACGATTCACCGGCCTGAAACTGCTCGACGCACCGAATCACCATTAGCGGAGTAACTGGCACCGGAACAAACCGAAAAAAGAGGACTATCAAAACGCTCAGCAGAAAAACAGCAACTACCAATCGGCCCAGAATACGCCCCGTTTTCCGCAAAAAACCCGGCTGCGATTTTTTCTTTTTTTTCACGTCTCAAAATTACCACAATGACGTTATCGATTCGATGAAAAAATCGCATCGCCACCATTCTGCTCATCTCAGCACATCCGAGAGTGGCTTGTCGTGTAGCTCTTGTTATTTAGTGCTAGTAGCGGGTTGAGAGCGCCAGATACTTGAAGTTGCTAAGCTCTTTTTCGGAGAGAAAAACCGCATCTCCACCATTTCTGAGGTTCCTTTTAACAATTTCGCCGACCACGTCATCTTCTATATCTATGCCTACCGGAGAATCAACTGGGGTTACTGTGTTGTTATCGATTTTAGCTGGCTGAAAGTAACCACGTTTCACAAAAACAGTGCGGCCACGGCCTTCGGTTACCGCTCGCCAGATGTCGCTCAGATCCAGTAAAAAACGCTGTTGGTCAACCGCCTCTTTAAGCTCTTTGAGTCGCTCTTTGTTTTTCTCCAGAAGATGGTTTCTCATCACCGGCCAAGCTTGCCTAACAATTGATTCTGCATCCGTGTTGTCGTGGTTTTTGTTCAAATGTCCCGACACCACTTGCTTGTCCATCACTTCAGTATAGTAACTGTAATTTCGCTCTTCGGTATCGAGAATAAGCGGAGCGGGATCGCTGTTCAGCATCCTTTGCACTTCTTTGTCTACCTTATTAAAGAAATGCTTGATTAGGTTGTCGGTTCCAGATGCCATGCTGGTTTCGTGTGAATTATCCGGAACAATGTCGTTGATCACCGGGAAGTTGTTCGTAAACTCCTCCACCAAATGATCATTGGCAGCTTTGATCAGTCGGGCTTGTCGGCGGCTGAGCACCAGAATATAATACGAGGACTGCTCCTGCATGGCGCGTATCAGATCGCGGATGGCAAAGCGCACGTTAATCACCACCCGACTCTCCATGGCCACGGGCAACTGATAATAATTGGCGGTATTTTCATTGACTACGATCAGCAAACCGTCAAGGTTGAGACTGTGATCGATCTTTGAACTGATCTGTTGCAATTTGCTGATTCGATCGTTGGCAATTTCTGCACTGTAATCGGCGCGTAATCGTTGCTCGGCTTCCTTGATGAGATTTTTTACCCGAATAGGATCCTTTTGATTGTCGGGATGGGTGCGGTAGGACTTAGCAGTGATAGTGACACAGGCTTCTCCGCGAATGCCGGTTAATTCTTCGATAATTTCTTTCATGTCAAATGCATTTGATATTAAAAAGCTTCTTTCCTAAAGATATAAATCAAACGCCAAATAAGCAGGAGTGCAGATTCATAAATGATGCTAAATAAAAAAGGGAAGGATTACCCGGCTTTAATCAGCTCATTGTATTGGGTTGTATATTGCGATTTACTGAAAAAACGTCGCGATAATAAAATACTGTGTTCGCGAGCATGTTCTGTTAAAGGGTGCAACGCGGGCATTTCATCTCCCGAGATAATCTTACCGCAATGGTGTTGGGCCACAAACTCAGAAAAATCACCGATGTCCGGACTGATCAGTACGCGCAATCCAACCGCCAGATACTCGCCAAATTTGGTGGGCGAAGCCACTTTGTTGGTGATGCTGGCATTGCGCAGCAATAAACCGTAATCGGCCATGGCCAGCAATTCGTGCACCTGCTCGGGCGCAACCCATTTTAGCAGTATGCGATCTGAAAATATTTCGAGCGGAGTGCCAGCCAGTGATTGCACAGGTGTCATCAGCAACAGCTTAAGATTACCTGCCTTTTTCATCAGAGGAGCCAGCCAAGACATCAGCGCATCGAGCGACTGCCAACCAGCAGCCGATCCGGAGTAGACCAATACCACCTCATCGTCGGTTATTTCATGCCGATGTCGTAATTGCCGCCGTGCCGCATTAGTCATCGGCTCGGTGTTGTGGCTTTCTGCAAGGGTACAGGGAATAACGCGCACTTTTTTGCCGGCCTCGTATTCGTATTGGTCTTTCCAATATTGAACCAGCGCATTCGAAACAGCCAATTGAGCGTCGGATTGCCGCAATGCGTGGGCCTCGAGTTGCTTTACTTTGGTTATGAATGCGTTGTGTTCAATTAGCCGATGCTCGCTGAATTCGGCAAAGTAGGCTCCACGGGCATCGAAAATAAGCCTGAACCTACGCGAATATTTCCGGCAAAAATCCGCCAGCCGGGTGGCAAATACTCCCCGGGCCATTACGGATTCTGGCTTGAGTATCCATAGCAATGGCAGTAGCACAAAGCGGTTGAGGTACCAGTTTTTTACGCCGGGAAACATTGGGATCACAATGGCGTCGGGACACTGAAAAGTGATTTTTGTCTTCGATTGTGCGAATCCACGCAGGGAAATAAAAGCCACCAAACGAGTTGGATGCCCCTGCTTATTCAAGAAGTTTATCACGTCAATCACCTGACTGTTGTATACACCCGAAGGGGAATCATTAAATGTTAGGTAGTAATTCATCCGCAGTAAAACTATTGAATTTCGGTTGATACCGATGAAACTTCACGTTGCGGAATAAAAAAACCGCACAGCGCGTAGCCGTACGGTTTTGGGAGATATATGATGGAGGAGATTGCGTGATGGTAGCTTCAGTCTACTATCTGTTTGTTCCACCGCGGTTATTGCGGTTTCGGTTCATGTCATCAGCAGTATCCATGCTGTAGTCGTCGCGCGAACTGTTGTACTTTTTGTACTGGTCTTCCGATAGAATGCCCTCCAGCTCTCGATCATATCTGTCATTGTAATTTTGCTGCATTCTTCGACGGTCGGCGTCAGATAGGTTTTGATTTTGACCCAGTGTACGATTGTTGTTGTAAAGCGTGTTGTTTTGCTCTTGCAATCGGCGCTTCTGATCTTCATTTAAATCAAAATCGCGCGCCATTCGGTCGGTGTGACTTCGCACATACTGATCATTCTGTTGCTGCGTTTGTGTTTGATTTTGTTCTGTTCTTGTTTGATTTTTGTCTTGGGTTTTATTCCGGTCTTCCTGTGCGGATGCCGAAAAAACGGTTGCCATAAAAAAGGCGATTGCTACGATTGTGGTTTTCATGATGAATTGATTTTAGCGTTTCTGTTTTTCTGTTTCCGAAGATTTTCTCCGGTAGTTTCCCAATGTCATTTTCAAGCGCTGTGCCAAATGCACGGTGCAAACATATTCACCGGATGGATTAAAGTTGTTTAATGCATTTACAACCAATGCTCAAGAGGCGTTGAGCCGCTGCAATGGTAACCGGTTAAATCACCAAAAATAAGTGGAGGAAAGACGCATTCTCAAAGGGTTTGTGAAGCGTTTGTGGTGATTGGATTTCGGTCTGCATAAAATATTCAAATTCCATAACCATCTCATTCATTAACAGGGAATCATCAGGGAACGCGGTGTTGATATATTCCCCGCTTTGGGGAAAAATTTGTTCGCTTCATCATTGGTAGCGGTGACAAAAAAGGCACACCGATTGCCTGTTGATTTGTATTAAATTTGACCATGCCTAAGTATATTTTGTTTTGTCTCGTGATGTGGATGACACTTCCTGCGATTGGCAAACACCAGGGGTTTACGCGACAGGATTCACTTCGGGGAAGCATCACCCCTGAACGTTTATGGTGGGACTTGTTGCACTACCATCTCGACATTCGGGTTGACCCTGCCGACAGTACCATCGCTGGAAAAAACACCATTACTTTTCAAACGCTCGACTCGCCGGTGCGAATGCAGATTGATCTGCAGCCGCCCATGCGCATTGATAGTGTGGTTTTTCACCACCGTGCGCAATCATTTGTTCGCGATGGTAATGCCTGGTTTGTTTCGCTCGACCAAATTCCCGAATCGGTCGATCACATTGTGGTTTACTACAGCGGAAAACCCCGTGTAGCCATTCGGCCGCCGTGGGACGGTGGTATCGTTTGGGACACAGACAGCACTGCAAACCCTTTTGTGGCTTCTGCCTGCCAGGGAATCGGAGCCAGTGTGTGGTGGCCGTGCAAAGACCACATGTACGATGAGCCCGACAGCATGCGTATTTCCGTTCGTGTTCCACAGGGGTTGATGAATGTTTCCAATGGCCGACTCGCTGGCACAGATGAGCACAACGATAAAACCGTTACCTATCATTGGGAAGTGACCAACCCGATCAACAACTACGGGGTGAATATCAACATCGGCGATTACATTCATTTCACCGATACCTTTCCCGGAGAAAACGGTCCGCTATCGTGTGACTACTATGTGCTGCGGCAGGATTTTGAAAAAGCAGAGACGTATTTTCCTTACGAAGCCCACCGAACATTGGCCGCACTTGAACATTGGTTTGGACCGTATCCTTTTTACAGTGATGGGTATAAACTGGTGCACGCTCCCTATTTGGGCATGGAACACCAAAGCTCGGTGACGTACGGAAATGGCTTTGAGCGCGGTTATCTCGGCATAGACATGAGTCGCAGCGGCTGGGGAATGAAATTCGATTTTATTATCGTGCACGAAAGCGGGCACGAGTGGTTTGCCAATAACATCACCTATCGGGATATGGCAGACATGTGGATTCACGAAGCCTTTGCCGCATACAGCGAAGCGTTGTTTGTCGAATTTTATTACGGCCAAGACGCTGGAGCGGAATACATCACCGGGACGCGCGCCAACGTGAAAAACGACGCGCCGATCATTGCGCGCTACGGCGTAAATGAAGCGGGTTCTACAGATATGTATTACAAGGGTGCCAATATGCTGCACACCATTCGCCAACTAATGGACAACGATGATGCCTGGCGCAAAATGCTTCGTCAAATAAATACCGACTTCCGCCACCAAACGGTATCCACCGCCGAAATAGAACAATACCTGTCCGATGCGGTAGGTCACGACCTATTGCCGATTTTTAACCAATATCTGCGCGATGTGCGCATTCCCGTTTTACAGTATTATGTTGATGGCGGCAAGTTATATTACCAGTGGGTCAATTGCGTCGAGGAGTTTGATATGCCCGTCGTGCTTTGGGTTAACGACGATACGCTTCGGCTCGCGCCCACAGTACATTGGCAATCGGTTCGGCTAGAAAAGAAAAAGCCGCTAATACAATTAAACGACGATTACTACGTCACCATTCGCAAAATATCCGCTCCGGAATAATGCGGGTGGCAACTTTTCGGAATGTATATTTGACGTTGTTTTAAGAGTAAAAACCTGCGCATATTTTTTTATCCATGAAATACTTAATCATCACTTTTGGATTTTTCTTATTGGCCTATTATCCAGCCTATGCCCAGAATGCTATTTCGGCCAATGTGCTGAGTGAAACGGCGCTTCCTGGAATAGCTTCTGCATCCGGAATGGAGAGCAAAAACGATCATTATTTTATCGTGAGCGACGATGCGCCATGGCTTTACGAACTGGACACCAATCTGCAGGTGGTTCGGAAATACCTGGTGTACAACCATTCGTTTGAAGGAATGCACCGCGTTCCGGGTGATGTCAAGCCCGATTTTGAAGCCATGGTCAAATACAGGTGGGGCAGAAATGATCTGTTGATGTTTGGTTCGGGTAGCGGTCCAAATCGCAAAACCATGGTGCGCGTTGAGTTTACCGGAAGGGGATACGACGTTAGGGAGTACACGCTCGAACATTTGTATAACCGCATTATTGAGAAAGGACCGATTTCGGCCGATCAACTCAATATCGAAGGAGCAGCGTCGTGGCGCGATCACCTCGTTTTAATGAACCGCGAAACCAATCACCTGATATTGATTCGCAAACAGGCCTTTGAGCAGTTCATGAAAATGAATGAAAAGAAGCAGGCTAATAAAGACCTGAAAGTGTTGTTTTACGATTTTCAACTTCCCGAAATTGACGGCGTTCAGGCCAAATTTTCAGGCGGAATGAAAGTCCCCGGTGAAGAAGTTCTCGTGTTCACCGCTGCTGTCGAAAATCGAGATGATCCGGCAGCCGACGGCGCAATCCTTGGGAGTTTTGTGGGCCTAATACCACTAAATGACCTTCCTGCTCGCGTCAATTACACCGCACGCGTTATGAAAGACGGCATACCCTATACAGGAAAAATAGAGTCGGTAGATGTGGAGAAAGTCAAAAAGAAAAGTTTGTTGCTCAACGCCGTAACCGATGACGACAGCGGCTCATCTACCTTTCTTCGGATTGAGTTGAAACGCTGATCACCGCGTTGTGCTTAAAGTTTAATCTCAGGACCTTTGCTCTTTCTGGTCACCAGCGCCACGATTAGCGAGGTGAAAATCCCCATCACTGGCGTGCCGATAATGACTTGCACCAGATAGCTGTTAAAATTGAAATACGCTTCGGCATCCTCGCGGGTCATTTTGCCGGATTCAACAGCGTACGCAATGGCATTTGCAAAGAAATCAGGAGAGATGACGTAGGAAAAGAGCCACTGCACCACAGGGCTGAGAACCATAACCACGGCGGTGATAATCAGTCCGGATATTAATCCCTGCCGGTAGGTCATTAGACCGCCGAAATCCTTTTTTCGTTTCTCCTGCAGGGCCAAAATGTAAATTGCAAAAGCGGGAAAGGCGATAAAGTTGGTGTAAATGGAATGCTGGTCGATGTGCTCGCCGTGTAGTCCAACCAGATTTTCCATGGCCATCCAAAGAATCTGCATCGCGACAAATATCAACCCCCATTTGATTTCGGTTTTGCGGTTGTGGAGCATTTTTCGGTTGGAATTGAGTGATTTATTTTTTGTTTTGCTGAATCATAGAAAGAAACTGTTCTATGGCTTCCTGAATGTTGTCGTGAATATCCGCAATCGAGCCCTCCATCATGTAGCAAGGCGCAGAAACGATCAGGTTGTCCTCATCTATCGCAATTCCATCGAGGGTGCGCATCACCACTTTGCTGCCAATGGACTCCATGCCACTGCTGATTCCCGCAATATCGTAGGGCGACGCCGTTTCGGTACTTCCAACGGTTAGTGTTGCCTTAATTTCGGTGCCCTCCAGCGCCTTTGAAATGACGGTAGGCCCCATGCACAATCCGGCCAATGGTTTTTTGCCCTTGACCATTTTAAGAATTAGCGACGTCACTTGGGGCAAAATTTCTCCTTCCGGTCCGCTGATTGCCCACTTGTTCAGGTTTTTTGCAGCGCCAAATCCTCCCGGAACCACCAGCCCATCGAGCTCATCTGCGTTTACATCCGACAGCGATTGAATTTCTCCGCGGGCTATTCTGGCCGATTCGGTAAGCACATTGCGCTTCTCGTTGGTTTCGTTTCCGGTGAGGTGGTCGATTACATGATGCTGATCGATATCGGGTGCCATACAAACGATTTCTGCCCCGCGCTGCGTCAGAGCCAGCAAGGTAAATACCGCTTCGTGAATTTCAGAACCATCATAAACACCACATCCAGCAAGCAAAACTCCAATTTTCATTTTCTTCTTTTTTGTTAGTCTAACAAATTTAATACTTCGCCGTCAGCACACAAGTAGCAACCCGTTTAGGTCTGCTCCACTTATAATCGCACCAATCCTTCTGCTCGGTTGTTTGCTGAATACCCCCAGCATGGATACAAAACAAACCCTTCTGTTGTTAAAAAGTTTTAGGTGTTGGTTGGGATGCAATAAAACTTTATATTTGCACCTCAAAATTTGGCAGAAACAATTATTTAGTATGGCTAATCATAAATCAGCACTCAAGAGAATTCGTCAGACAGTAACCCGTCGTTTGGAGAATAGATACCACCACAAAACGATGCGTAATGCGATCCGTAAAATACAAGCAACTACAGATGCCAAAGCAGCACAGGAGCTGCTTCCAAGTGTTTCTGGTATGATTGACAAAGCAGCCAAGCGTAATATTATTCACGCTAACAAAGCCGCTAACCTGAAATCAGGTGTCACCAAATATGTCAATTCCCTATCAGCATAAGCAGGAAGATTTCCCATTGCTGTGATGTATATATTGAACCTCTGCATGAAAGTGCGGAGGTTTTTTTATTTTTAGGTTCAAAATCAAAGTTTTGGACTACACAAACAGAGGGGGAATAAAATCGTGGGCCGAGGATGACCGTCCACGTGAAAAATTGCTCTACAAAGGCAGTACAGCACTTTCTGATGCCGAGTTGATCGCCATTTTGATCGGTTCGGGCAATCGAAAGATGAGTGCAGTAGAACTGGCGCAGTTGATTTTGCGCGACACCGACAACAATCTGACACGGCTCTCCAAATTGGGTCTTCATGACTTGATGGAATACAACGGAATTGGGCAGGCCAAAGCCATCACCATTGCAGCGGCACTTGAGTTGGGTCGCCGACGCCGCACCGAAGACCGCCCCGCCAAGCTGAAAATCGTCAGCAGCCGAATCGTCTATGAAGAGTTCTACCATCTTACCGACCTCAATCATGAAGAATTTTGGTTGATGCTGCTGAGCCGGGCCAATGTGGTGCTCGAGAAAATTAAAATCAGCAGTGGAGGAGTTGCAGGAACAGTAGCCGACGCGCGGCTGATATTTAAAAGTGCCATTCAGCGACTGGCATCAGGAATCATCCTCGTTCACAATCACCCCTCTGGAAATCTCAAACCCAGCCAACAGGACATCAGCCTGACCAAGAAGTTGAAGGGCGCCGGCGAACTGCTCGATATCGCCGTTCTCGATCATGTTATTGTTGCCGACTCGGGATATTATAGCTTTGCAGACGAAGGAATGCTGTAACCAATGATCCACATTTTTGCGCCAAAGCCGTCTGCACGGCTGTCCTACACCATCGATCTGCTGTTTGATAACCTGCTGCAGACCCAGGTCGAGATGCATCATGATCAAACCACGTTTGCGCAGGCAGTTGGTTTCCGAATCAATTATTCGCACCAAGAGCTATTGAGCGATGTTCATTGGCTCCCGCATGAAATAATGGAGCGCACCGCAGTGAATCCGGTGGAGACAATGGCCAGCTCTTGGAATCATCTGCCCGTTCTTTTTCCTCACCCTGAAGAAAAATGGCCCTTTGATTTGTTTGCAGCCACTTTCTTTTTGGCCAGCCGCTACGAAGAATATCTACCGCACCATCCCGATCGGCATCAGCGCTTCACCGCCGAACAATCGATCGCATTTAACCACGGTTTTCTGCACCGTCCAGTGATTAACGAATGGGCAGTGGCGTTTAAGAAACTCATCCTGCAGTATCATCCGGATTGCGCATTCGGAGCAAAAAACTTCTATTTTGAGGCCACCTTCGATATCGATGTGGCCTGGGCATACCAAAACAAAGGTTGGTGGCGCACAGGTGGAGCTTTTGTGCAGGATTTTATAAAAAACCGTATGGCGCAGGCCGCCGAGCGCTGGTCTGTTATTCGACTGAAAAAGCCAGATCCGTACGATACCTACGCCTATATCCGTCAGCAAACCAATGTGCACGGCACCAACGCCCGCTATTTTTTTCTGCTCGGTGATTATTCCGTCCACGACCGCAATAGCAAATCTACCTTGCCCCAAATGCAGCAGCTTATTCGAGAATGTGCAGATCACGGAAACGTTGGCATTCACCCTTCTTATGGCTCACACCGCTCGGTGACACAACTCAAAAAGGAAATTGAACGCTTGCGCAAAGTGCTCGGAAAGGAAATCACATCGAGTCGTCAGCATTATCTTAAAATGACCCTTCCCGAAACCTATCGGCGTTTAATGGCTTGTGGAATCAGACACGATTATACGATGGGATACGCGCAGCAACCCGGATTTCGTGCCTCGCTTTGTGTGCCTTATCGCTTTTTTGATGTGGAAAAGAATGAGGCTTCCGAACTTTGGCTGCATCCGTTTGCCTATATGGACGGCACGCTGCAACAATATCAAAAGCTATCTGTTTCAGAAGCCAAAGCGGTGGTGAAACAACTGGTGACGGCAGTTCAGCAAGTGAATGGCCACTTTATCTGTCTGTGGCACAATAGCTCACTTACTAATCATAGAGAATGGAGCGGTTGGCGCGAGGTGTTTGAATATACGTTGCAATTGAGTGCGGGGCAGGATAACTGGCAGAATCTTCCCCAATAAAATTAACTTTGCACTTCAAGTCTCCGTCAAAAAATAACTATCCAGATGATCGCAAGCCACGACTTCAGCAAAAAGAACAGCATTCTGAACCGGTTCGTTGCCGAAATCAGAGATGCCGAAATACAGAAAGATCCGTTGCGGTTCAGAAAAAACCTGGAACGAATAGCGGAAGTGCTGGCCTACGAAGTCAGCAAAACCTTGCAGTACGAAGACAGAGCAGTGACCACGCCACTCGGTGAAGCGGTGGTCAAGGATTTAAAGGATGAAGTGGTCATTGCCACCATTTTGCGCGCGGGTTTGCCCATGCATCAAGGGGTGCTGAATTATTTTGACCGAGCCGAAAACGCATTTATTTCTGCCTATCGCAAACACGTTAAGAATCAAAACGACTTTGAGGTTCAGGTAGAGTATCTTTCTTGTCCCGACCTCACAGATAAAATTTTAATTCTTACCGATCCGATGCTGGCAACGGGTACTTCGATGGTGTTGGTGTACAAGGCGCTGATGGCCAAGGGTGCCCCTCGACACGTTCACATCATTTCGGGTATTGCAAGTGTTGAAGGTGTGCGATATGTTCGCCGGAATCTTCCCAAAAACTGTACGTTATGGCTGGGTGCGGTAGATGATGAACTAACAGCACAAGCGTATATTGTGCCCGGCCTCGGCGATGCTGGCGACCTGGCTTACGGAGAGAAAACTTGATTTATGTATGGCGCCGAAGCTGTTGCCTTGTTTTTTACAGCAGCATTTAAATTCTTTTTTGCCTTTCCGGGAGCTATGCTGCTGGGGTACTCCTATTGGGAAACGGTAGGCGTAACCAGTGCGGGCGGAATGAGCAGTGTGGTGGTTTTCTACATTACCAGTGCCCGTGTCATGGAAATGTTTCGAAAACAGAGACTGGGGCGCATCAACCGAAAACTTGAAAAAGGATTACCGGTTACGATCAAAAATTTCACCTTTCTCAACAAGCTAATGGTGCGCACGAAACTTTATATGGGGATTGCAGGAATGGCATTTTTAACACCCACCATCCTTTCTATTCCGATCGGAGCGGTGGTTTCAGCCAAGTTTTTTAAACACAAAGTGCTGATGCTGCCTGCGTTGGTTATTTCTGTTTTCGGATGGTCTATTTTTCTGACCACCCTATTTTACTACTTCAGGAATTTATTATGAATAATTACGAACATATCTTTTTCGATCTTGACCGCACCTTGTGGGATTTTGATGCCAACTCTCACGAAGCACTTTGCGAGATATTTGATGAATGTAGTCTAACAGAGCGCGGAATAGGCCATAGCGACCTTTTTATCGGTCAGTATAAGGAAATCAATAAAACGCTTTGGAATCAATATAGAGATCAGCAAATTTCGCAAAAAGATTTGCGCTGGAAAAGGTTTGAGTTATCACTGCGGAACTTTGGGATTGAAGATCCAACACTTGCCCAACGCATGGATGAGCTGTACATCTCATTAAGTCCATTGAAGACCAATTTACTACCAGGTGCGATCGACGTTCTTGATCATCTGGCATCACGCTATCGGCTGCACATCATTACCAATGGTTTTGAGGATGTACAGCACCTCAAGTTGCAAAATTCTGGATTGTCGCCCTATTTTGATGTGGTGCTCACCTCTGATGGTGCGGGTTTTAAAAAGCCCGGACGCGAAATTTTTCAATTGGCCTGCCAGCATTGTGGCGCCGACACCGAAAAGTCAATTATGGTAGGAGACGATTTGGAAACCGATATTGCCGGTGCACAGGGAGTGGGAATGGACAGTGTTTATTTGAATCACAGCGGCGAGCCGCATCAATATCGGGTAACCCACGAAATTCGACAACTGCAGGAACTAAAACAGATTCTTTAAGCCGGTTGCACTTCGGCAAGCAGCGTTTCCAGCCCGCTTACTTTCTGACCCAACTCTACGGCCACCTTAGCATCTACAGGAAGCAGAACATCCACACGCGAACCAAATTTGATGAAGCCGAGTTCTTCACCTTGTGATACCTCGCCTTCCGGCACCGAATAATTGACGATTCTACGGGCCAGTAAACCCGCAATTTGCTTCACCAGGATTTGGTGTCCATTCCATTCCATTAATACAGAGTGGCTTTCGTTGAGGGTAGAGCTTTTCGGATTCCAAGCCACCAGAAACCGACCTGGTGAATAATCAGACTTTAGCACTTTTCCCGTCACTGGATACCAGTTGATGTGGACATTCAATGGCGACATGAAGATGGAGATCTGTAGGCGTTCGGCACCGAAGTAGCGCTGTTCGAATACTTTTTCGATGACCACCACCGTGCCGTCAGCAGGAGCCATCACGGCGTTGCTTCCTATTGGTTTGACATTTCTGAGTGGTATGCGAAAAAAATACAAAGTCAGCGTCAGGTAGATGATGCTCAGTACAAAAATTGCCCATGTGCCTGTTCGAGTCGAGCCAATCGCAGCGAAACTCAAGACATTCAGCGCGATAATGGCAAGAAATGAAAACAGGATTATATTGGTGCCTTCCCGGTGTAATTTCATTTGAATTAGGTTCTTTTTGCGAGGTAAAGATGAATTAATTAACGGCAAATAACAAATAGGTATAGGCGGCAGGGCCTATAAAAAGTAATGCGTCGATGCGGTCGAGTATTCCGCCGTGGCCAGGCATAATCGAACCGGAGTCCTTCACATCACAGTTTCGCTTCAGCACAGATTCCGTCAGATCGCCGAGGGTTCCGAACACCACCACGATTAGCGTAAGAATCAGCCAGTGTATTAGTGATAAATCGTTGTTAAAACTCGAGTAAATACCCACTAGAATCAGGGCAGCTATTGCCCCGCCGGCAAGCCCTTCCACCGACTTTTTGGGCGATACCCGCTCCAGTAGTCTTCTTTTTCCAATGGCTGTACCCACTAGGTATGCAAAAGTGTCGTAAGTCCAGGTGATTAAAAAAATGCCGAGCAGCAGGTAAGGTTGATATCCAGTGTTGATATTGGCCGCTTCAATCAACAGAATGAGCGGAAGCGCAGCGTAGATCGGAATTCCAGCAGAGATGATGGCCGAAGTAAACGACGGCTGCTGAACAAATATCAAATGATCAATAAAGGGATAAATAAAACCCATCGCGATGGCCGGTATCAAAAACCGCGAATCGTTGTTGAGCATGGACACCCCGAACCCCATAAACAGTATAATGGCACTGATGTAGGTAGCGCGCGGTGAGACATGAACGGATTTATTGTTGAGCATTTGCAGCATTTCCTTAATGGCAATGAACGCCACCACCGTAAATACAGCCCCAATCGCCAATTTACTGATCAGTGTGCTACCAATGAGCACCGCAACAAACACAGCTCCTGAGCCCGCACGTATTGCGATGTTCTTCATGGATTATTGGGGAGTTATCGGGGTTGAATCAAACAAGATACTAAAGCGCTAAGGTTCCTGCGGATCTGCGAGCCCGCGTGCCCTGATGAAATCGGTGTTCTTCACGTAAAGTGTGGCATCACCGAAACTCAGATAGGACGAATCGCGCTGGTTGAGCACAATGGCCGGAATTCCGTGGCTTTCCAGCATGTTCTTCAATATCTCCAGTTGCTCCGGAGGTGCAGAAGTTTTAAGTGCAATCCAGCCTTTTTCCATAGCAGTGATTTAGTTCGGGTCGGTTTGTGACACCGGCGCATCTTCTTCACTGGAATCGTCTGGTGAAGTGGCTTTTGATGTATCCGTGCCATTTTCTTTTGCAATACTCGCGGTCGGACTGTCCGTTGTGGCCACTTCGTCGGGCTCACCGTATGGACGGTCACCGAAGATGGACCGCAGGTCATCTTTAAAAATCACCTCCTCATCCAATAGCTTTTGGGCCAGTTGGTCGAGCTTGTCGCGGTGATCAGTCAGGATTTTTATCGCACGCCTATATTGGGTATCAATCAACTTCGCCACCTCTTCGTCAATCATCTGCGAAGTTTTTTCGCTATACGGTTTGGTGAAACTGTATTCTGACGAACCCGAAGAGTCATAGAAGCTGATATTTCCAACTTTTTCGTTAAGGCCGTAAATGGTAACCATGGCATAGGCCTGCTTGGTGATTTTCTCGAGGTCGCTCAATGCGCCAGTCGATATCTTTCCGAATACCACTTGTTCGGCAGCACGACCACCGAGCGCGGCACACATCTCATCGAGCATCTGCTCGGTAGTGGTAATTTGTCGCTCTTCGGGCAGGTACCAGGCCGCTCCCAGCGATCGGCCTCGTGGCACGATGGTTACTTTAATCAGCGGAGAGGCGTGTTCTACCAGCCAGCTCACCGTAGCGTGACCTGCTTCGTGGTAGGCAATTACTCTTTTTTCTTCTGTTGAAATCAGTTTGTTTTTCTTTTCCAGACCACCGACAATTCGATCCACTGCATCGAGGAAATCCTGATTGCCGACGAATTGTTTTTTCCGACGGGCGGCAATCAGTGCGGCTTCGTTACAGATGTTGGCGATGTCGGCGCCTGAAAATCCGGGGGTTTGTTTGGCCAGAAATTCAATATCCACCGACTTGTCGATTTTAATTGGTTTGAGGTGAACGGCCAGAATTTGCTTGCGCTCAATAAGGTCGGGCAAATCGACAAAAATCTGTCGGTCAAAACGACCAGCACGCATCAGGGCGCGGTCCAGAATATCGGCGCGGTTAGTGGCGGCAAGGATAATGACACCGGTGTTGGTGCCAAAGCCATCCATTTCGGTGAGGAGCTGGTTTAGCGTGTTTTCGCGTTCGTCGTTGGCGCCAATATTAGCGCTTTTGCCCCGGGCACGTCCAATCGCATCAATTTCGTCAATGAAAATAATGGAAGGCGCTTTTTCTTTGGCCTGCTTAAACAAATCGCGAACCCGTGAGGCGCCAACTCCTACAAACATTTCGACAAAGTCTGATCCGGAAAGGGAGAAAAACGGAACCTGTGCTTCACCGGCAACGGCCTTTGCAAGCAGGGTCTTTCCAGTTCCGGGAGGTCCAACCAGCAAGGCACCTTTCGGGATTTTTGCTCCAAGCTGTGTGTATTTTTCGGGGGTTTTAAGGAAATCAACAATCTCCTCAAGTTCTTCTTTGGCGCCTTCCAGCCCGGCAACATCAACAAAGGTTACCTCTGTGCTTTTTCCTTTTTCAAAGAGCTGTGCTTTTGATTTTCCGATATTGAAAATCTGTCCACCAGGTCCACCCGAACCGCTCATGCGGCGCATAATGAACATCCATACGGCGATCATAATTCCGAGAAACAGCACCCAACTAAAAATTTCGCGTCCCCAGTTGTCTTCTGTTCGAAATTCGTAGTAAATGCCTTTTTCAGCATTCCAGGCTTGCAGCTTTTCACCAAAATTTTCGCGCATACTTCCCAGTTCCACTCGGTAGTGCGGCCCACCAACCTTAGAGCCCACCAACGGCTGGTTGATTTTTTTGCTGTGTGGCTCGCGCTCAAGAAAGTCCTGTTTGATGGTGATGTGGGCAACCGTTTCGTTGATGACGGTAATTTTATCCACCTGATCGTTTTCCACCATTTTTTCGAACTCGGTGTAGCTAATGGCAGAGGTTCCTGGCCCCCAGGTAAACAAGTTCAATGAGATGATGATCACCCCAATAATGGCGTAAATCCAGTAAAAATTAAACGGGCGCTTGTTTTGCGGCTTCTTGCCCGACGAGCCTGAGAACTTGTCCTTCAGGTCGTTATATTGATTGTCTTTATCTTGTTCTGCACTCATTGAATAGGCGAATTTAAATTTGATAATCGATCACTTCCACATCTGCATCGGCCCACAGCTTTTCCAGATCATAAAATGCACGCGTTTCTTTTTGAAAGATATGAACTACAACGTCGAAATAATCCAGAATGATCCATTCGGCATTTGCCAAACCTTCGCGGCTTATGGGGCGCTCATTGACCATGGTGCGGGTATGTTTTTCCGTTGAATCGGCTAAAGCCTCAACCTGCACGTGTGAATCTCCGTGGCAAATGATAAATTTGCTGCAAATCGTGTTTGGGATGTTCTCCAGATTGAGAATTGTGATTTCTTTTCCTTTTACTTCCTGTAATCCGTGAATGATGGCATCAACCAATCCTTCCGCATTGTTTTTTTTCTCCGAAATACCCGTCATTCAGTAGTTTTATTGAACCTGCAAAGGTAATCATTTGGCTCGTTTTATACTTTTATTTATCTCTGTCCATTAAGCTGCTCAACTATGGCTTTCGCAACCAACTTTATTGTTTTAGACAGCGTTGATTCAACAAACAATTATGCTGCCAATGTCCTTAAAGCATCGGAAGTGGCTGAGGGGACTGTCGTATTGGCATACTATCAGTCTCACGGACGCGGACAGCGAGGCAATAGTTGGATTTCGGAGTCAGGGAAAAGCCTGCTGATGAGCCTGATATTAAAACCCGAATACTTGGAGGCTACCGATCAGTTTGTGCTCAATCAGGTGATGTGCCTTGGCTTGGTGCGCTTTCTGAAACACGGGTTGGGCATCGATGCAGTGATAAAATGGCCCAACGATATTTTGGTCAACGGCAACAAGCTGGCGGGGATGTTAATCGAAAATACCCTGCGCGGGTCGCGGGTAGAACACACTATTGTTGGCATCGGTTTGAATCTGAATCAATCCGAATTTTCGAATGAACTACCAGCAACTTCTCTCAAAATCATTACCGGAAAAGAATACGATTGTGCCCCGTTTGCCCAGGAGCTGATGCCTTATCTGGAGCAGGAATACCGAAAGATGTTTGATGTACGTAACGTAGAAAATCGCTACTTGCAGCATTTGCTGGGTTATAGAAAGCCCTTGTGGTATCGAAAAGCTGGAGAGGAGTTTCTGGCAGAAATAACGGGGCTTGGACCGCATGGTGAATTGCAGCTCCGCACGGCACACGGAACGGAGCTGAGCTGCGGTTTTAAAGAGATTGAACTACTTCGCAAAAACTTCTGAGAGGCGGTCGGCGATGTAATCGAACAGATTGCGCAGCGGTTTTTCGACCATCATTTTCAAAAACGGATTGATATCCGCCTCAATTACCTGATGTGCTTCGGTGGTGTTCTCCGCGGTTTCTTTCAGATAAACGTTAATCGTAAAGGCAAATGGGGCGCTCTCGTCCGACTCTAGTTGCAGGAAGTTGGGTGCTTCAGCAGATTTTTTTCTAAAACCAATTTCAGAAACGTTTTTGATTTTGAAGCGGCAACTGTCTTCGTCCGATCGCCAGTTTTCGATGCGGTCTTTCGGAAGCAGATCTTCGAAATGGTTCAGGTTATTGATGTATGCAAATACGTCGGCAGCAGAAGCATCCACATTCACCTTTTTGCTTTCTATTTTAGTCATCGTGCAGGTTCGTTTTGGCCCCATTCTGCTGGGTTCTGTCGCCAGTCCCGCAGCGATTCAAGATCGTCAACAGAAATAAATCCCGACTCCAGGGCTTGGGTAATCAGGGTGTTGTAGTCGGTTAGTGTGATCAGCGGACAGTTGGCGGCATTAAAAGCATTGACCGCCACATCGAAGCCGTATGAAAAAATGGCGGCCATTCCCTTAACTTCGCATCCCGCTTCTCGCAAAGCACTCACCGCGCTAAGACTGCTTTTTCCGGTAGAAACCAAATCTTCAATCACCACGATGGACTGGCCGGGCTCAACAACACCTTCGATGCGGTTTTGCATACCGTGCGCTTTGGCCTCGGGACGAACGTAGGCAAACGATACGCCAAGCTCCTGTGCAACGAGCGCGCCCTGTGCGATACCTGCTGTGGCCACCCCCACGATGACATCTGCTTTTCCATAAACGTCGGAAATTTTATGAACCAGTTCCTGACGGATGAAGGTGCGGATTTTAGGGTAGGAAAGGGTTTTGCGGTTGTCACAGTATATGGGTGATTTCCATCCTGATGCCCACTGAAAAGGATCGGATGGCTGCAGCTTGATCGCCTTGATTTGTAACAAGAATTCGGCTACTTTTAGCGAAGAATTGTCCCTCTTATTCATGGTGCAAATGTATAAAGTTTTCGTTAACGACCGCCCACTTTTTATTCACAAAGGTGATGGATCTAACTTCCATAATATCAATAAATTTCACCGTATTTCCGTCGGGGAAATGAATCCCGAAAAGCTGTATCAAATCACCGGCCAAAACAAGGCAGACCAGTTTGTTTTTTTTGCGGGCGATGATTTGGAGACATTCTGGCATAACTTCAATCTACTGTTCTATAATATCGCAGCAGCCGGTGGAATTGTTCAGCGAAGTGATCTTTTTTTTCTGGGGATATACCGACTAGGCAAGTGGGATTTACCCAAAGGAAAAGCAGAAGTGGGAGAAACGGCACAAATAACCGCCGTGCGCGAAGTGGAGGAAGAGTGCGGCATTTCGGGCCTTGAAGTGCAGAAGAAGCTAATGGATACTTTTCACGTCTATCCATATAAGGACGGCTACGCACTGAAGCGTACCCACTGGTACCTGATGAGTTGGAGCCATAGCGGGGAACTCGTTCCACAAAAGGAAGAAGGTATTGAGGAATTGCGGTGGTTCGGACCCGAAGAAAAAGATGAGTTTTGCGCTTCGACTTATGGTTCCGTTGCCGAGGTGGTGCAGGCGGTTTATGGCTGAATGCAAGGTTGAATGGTCTAATGATTCGATGTAGTATTCCGGCCGGTTTTGTCATTTCACCGAAGCGGTGACACAGGAGTCAAAAAATGAAGAAGTCCCAACTAATGGAATGTGGATTTTTTCATTGCGATTACTCCCATTGGGAACAAACCACCCGGCGCTCCCGGCGCCTGACACTTTCCCCTCTTGAATGCGGCAGAGATGTGTACTGTTTTCTCTATCCACTTAAATCGATATTCCAATTAGCGATTACTGCTTAGGAAATTCTCCTCACCGCATCACCAGCAACTTGCCCCG
>CAZARI010000039.1:0-27801 GCA_964487545.1 uncultured Cryomorphaceae bacterium | reverse complement strand
GCCATGGATTTTCCAAAAACCATTCACGACTTTGGCGGTTTTCCCGATGAATTGTTTCAAATTCAATATCCCGCACCGGGAAGTCCCGAGCTGGCCAAGACAACGGCTGCATTGTTTACCGAAACACAGGTTGAGCTCGACCACGACTGGGGGCTTGACCACGGCACATGGACGGTAGTGAGGCACATGTATCCAAAGGCAGATACCCCTGTTTTACAACTCAGCATCGATTATTATAAAGATGCGCAATATCACTACAACCTGGCCAAGGAGTTGTACAGTCTGCGCAAAAAGGGAGTGCTTATTATCGGAAGCGGAAATATGGTGCACAACCTGCGCATGATTGCCTGGGACAAAATGAACGAACCTGAATACGGTTTCGACTGGGCGCTGAAGATGGATGCAACATTTAAAGAACTCATCACCGATCGCAATCACCAATCACTGATCAACTACAATACTCTTGGCCGCGAAGCCAAACTTGCGATTCCTACACCCGACCACTACCTGCCATTGATGTACACCATCGCTTTGCAGGGCAAAAACGATCAGGCCCAATTCTTCAACGACAAAGCCGTTGCCGGATCGCTGACCATGACCTCAGTGAAATTTGGTTAGCCCGCAAACTTCTATCCTGCGTAGCGTTTTAAAATTGCAACGATATTAATGGGGTCGCGATTGTTTTTTGGTTCCGGTGGTGATCACCACCCCAATAATCAGCACAACAACACTCACAATTACCGGTGTCCAGTTGGCAGAACTCACGCCAATGTCTAGACCAAGAAAACTAAATGTTTCTGAATCTTGCGCTGCCTGAATACCAAAAACAAATGTTCCGATTATCCCAATAATCAGCAAAATAACTCCAACGATTTTCATAATGACTTGTTTTGTGCTTGTTTAGTTTTTCTGTTTCGTCACTATTAAAATTAAGAAAAATATTTCCGCCACTATAAAAGAAAAAAGAATAACCAGTTAATTTCATTGGGCTCATTAACTTTGAAGAATGAAAGAAATAGCATTACAGCACGGCGACAACATTGCTTCATCAGAGCTTGTGCTCACGAGTAGTGGCGCCGTTTATCACCTCAATCTAACACCTGATCAGATTGCGGAAAACATTATTGTTGTCGGTGATCAGGGACGCGTGAAAGCCGTTTCGCAACATTTCGATGTGATTGAACATCAGGTGCAAAACCGCGAGTTTCTCACCCACACCGGCCGAATCGGCAATGTTCGTATCAGTGCGCTGTCAACAGGTATTGGCACAGACAATATCGATATCGTAGTCAATGAACTCGATGCCCTGGTGAATATCGATCTCCGTACGCAATCCATTAAAAAAGAAAAAACGGCACTCAACATCGTCCGTTTAGGAACTTCAGGGGCATTGCAAGCCGATATTCCGGTGGATGAAATGCTGCTATCGACACATGGTATGGGGTTGGATACCGTGCTGGGGTACTACGCCGCCGAATTTGATGAGGAAGAAACAGCGTTAGCCAATGCTTTTGCCGCTCATAGCAACTGGCCCAACACCCTGTCGCTGCCCTATTTCGTTAAAGCGGGTGAAGAATTACTCAGTAAAATTGACGGCGAGAATATGCACAAGGGGATTACGGCCACCGCCGGAGGATTTTACGGACCGCAGGGAAGAATTCTTCGCATACCCTTGCGCATGGATGACCTCAACGAAACCTTACAATCATTTCGTCACGGCGAACATCGCATTACCAATTTCGAAATGGAGACCTCTGCGCTCTACGGATTATCGGCCATGCTCGGCCACCAGTCTTGTACTGTATGCACTATTATTGCCAATCGTTTCAGTAAAACATTCAGCAGTGATTACCACCCCGCTGTGAACAGAATGATCATCACCGTGTTAGAAAGATTAACAGCGGGCTATTGAAAAGCCGCTGCACCAGTGCTTAAAAACAGCCCGCAGGCAAACTACTTTTGAGCCATGAAGGTTTCTAAATCTTTCAACGAAGATCAACTTACCGCATTGATCAGCCTGATTGACGATCCTGATGAAATGATTTACGATCAGGTTAAAAACCAGATTGTATCATTGGGCGAATCGATCATTCCTCGTCTCGAAGCATTTTGGGAACAGGACACCTTTGGAAACCTGTTTCAGGTTCGCATCGAAGACATCATTCACGAAATACAATTTTCGTCGGTTCGTTTGGCGCTAAAATCATGGCACGACAGCGGCGGAGAAGAGTTGCTCGATGGGTTGTTGATTATGAACCGCTATCAGTTTCCCGATTTGGATGAGGAGGAGATCCGCGCGGAGATATCTCGAATCCGTCAAGACATTTGGCTCGAATTGAACGATAATCTCACCGCTTTTGAACAGGTTAAGGTGATGAATGAAATTATCTTTAGTCTGCACGGCCTCAGGGGGAATAAGCGAAACTATCACGCCGTTCAAAATTCTGTTTTGAGTCAGGTGCTGGAAACAAAAAAAGGAAATCCGCTCTTGTTGAGTATGATCTATCTTATTCTTGCGCAAAGTCTAGATGTTCCGATTCACGGCGTGAACCTTCCACACCACTTTATTTTGGCCTACGAAGATCGATACAACATTTTTGAGCAGCAACCCGGCAAAACAGATGTATTGTTCTACATCAACCCTTTCAGTAAGGGAATGCTCCTTGACAAAAGTGAAATTGAACGCTTTTTAAAACACGTCAAACTCCAGCAAGAAGACCGTTTTTTTGAACCGTGCAGCAACCGGACAATGATTCTACGCAACATTCACAACCTTATGTTTTCTTACCAGCACACCGGAGAGACCGACAAACTAAAGGAAATGAAAATTCTTGCTGAGATTTTCAGCGATTAATGGCTCTTCGCATCGGCCACAAAAAACGCTGCAATTTTCTGTGATGCTTTTCCATCGCCGTATAATGGTTGTGAGAAATCTGCTTTTCGATTGCGCATTTGTTCCACACCTGCTATTAGTTTTTCCTGATCGGTTCCCACCAACAGATTATAGCCCATTTCGATAAGTTCGCGCCACTCGGTTTCGTTGCGGAGGGTAATACAAAACCGTTTCATAAAAAAGGCCTCTTTTTGCAATCCTCCGCTATCGGTTATCACCATCATCGATCGTTGTATCAGTCCCAGCATATTGCGGTATCCCTGAGGCGGCAGCACCGGAAAAGACAGTTTCAGACCAAATTCTTCGAGGCGTTTCGCGGTGCGCGGATGCAACGGCATCACCATCGGATATTTCTCCGAAAGTCGATTTAATCCTTCAACAATTTGGCGCAGCCTTTCGGGGTCATCGGTAACTTCTGCTCGATGAACAGTACACAACAAAAAAGGTTGATCTGGAACTTCAGAACCAACGAGCTTTTCATTGGGATCAGGAGCAAATGCTGCTGCGGCGTCTTTCATGACATCTCCGGTGAGAATGACCCTGCCCTGAGGTTGGCCCAATCCTTCTTCCCACAACTGATCGACGGCCTGTTGCGTGGGAGCAAAAAGCACGGTAGACAATCGATCGGCAATAATGCGGTTCAGTTCTTCGGGCATTTCGGGATTGAAACTGCGCAGGCCCGCTTCAACGTGCGCCAATGGAACCCCTTTTCGATGCGCCGCTTGAGCAGCAGCACGTGTGGTATAAGTATCACCGTAGATGAGTACCCACTGGGGTTTCTCGCGGTCTATCACCGCTGCAAAACGCGCTTCCATCTCCGCGATTACACTACCCGTGCCGGTGCCCGAAATTCCAAGATGATACTTCGGTTCCGGAATGCCCAATTCATCAAAAAACACTTGCGACATGGTTGTGTCGAAATGTTGGCCGGAGTGAACAATCACTTCTTCCAAAAGGGGTTGCTGTCGGATGGCACGACTCACAACGGCCAATTTCACTAATTGGGGCCGTGCACCAACTACATTCAACAACTTAACCCGCTGCACTTTCATCATTGGGTTTTTTGATCTATTGATTTATTTATAGTTTTCCCAATACCACGGCACAGCCTGTTCTAACCCTGCTGGTAGATCGAAATCGGGATCATAACCCAACAACGCACGGGCTTTGGAAATATCGGCCAGCGAATGTTTCACATCGCCCTTTCGCTCGGGACCGTGTTTGATTAATACCTGTTTTATTTTGGGATCATACTGGCTCAACAATTCTTTTAACACATTCACCAGCGAAAGCAAATCGGTATTGCTGCCATATGCAACATTATAAACCTGGCTCAGCGCATCTGGATTTTGGGTTGCAGCCGCTTTCAGATTAGCCTGAACAACATTTTCGATATAGGTAAAATCGCGGGTTTGGCTGCCATCGCCGTGAATCACGGGTGACTCGTGTTTCATCAGTGCACGGATAAAACGTGGAATGGCTGCGGCGTAAGCACCTTCGGGATCTTGACTCTTGCCAAACACATTAAAGTAGCGCAGCCCGATGAGTTCCATATCATGTAAATCCGAATAAACACGCGCATAGAGTTCATTGACGTATTTACTCACCGCATAGGGAGACAGCGGCTTGCCGATTTTATCCTCCACTTTCGGCAGTTCGGGGTGATCGCCGTATGTAGATGAGCTGGCGGCGTAGATAAACCGCTTTACGTTGTTTTTTCTACAGGCTTCAAGCATATTCAAAAAGCCTGAAATGTTGATGGCATTAGTGGTTAATGGATCGTTGATAGACCGGGGCACCGAACCCAGGGCAGCCTGGTGAAAAACCAAATCTATGTTCTGCGTCGCCTTCTCACAAGCCCCATAATCGCGAATATCGGCCTCGATAACTGTGAAATGGGGATGATCGATAAAATCACTCAAGTTCTGTTTTTTTCCGGTAAGAAAATTATCCAGACAGACCACTTTGCAGCCAATGTCAAGCAGCGCCTCGCAAAGGTTGGAGCCAATAAAACCTGCTCCACCAGTGACAAGAACCTGCTTTCCCGCCAGATTTTCCATCGTTTATTTGGCGTAATTCACCGATCGCATTTCACGAATCACGGTAATTCTGATTTGCCCAGGGTAGGTCATTTCATTCTGAATGCGTTGCGAGATATCGAACGACAGGGTTTCGGCTTGCTGATCGGAAACCTTTTCTGCCTCGACCAATACGCGCAACTCACGACCTGCCTGAATCGCATAAGATTTGAGTACACCAGGGTAGCTCAGTGCGAGTTCTTCCAGATTCTTCAAACGCTGAATGTATGATTCAACCACTTCGCGACGGGCGCCGGGTCGGGCACCAGAGATGGCATCACAAACCTGCACAATCGGTGAAATGAGGCTGGTCATTTCAATTTCGTCGTGGTGCGCCCCGATAGCGTTGCACACATCGGGTTTTTCGCCGTATTTCTCGGCCAGTTTCATTCCCAGAATAGCGTGAGGCAACTCCGGTTCATCTTCGGGCACTTTTCCAATATCGTGCAGCAATCCGGCACGTTTGGCCACTTTGGGGTTCAAACCGAGCTCCGAGGCCATGGTTGCGCACAGGTTAGCTACTTCACGGCTGTGTTGCAATAAGTTTTGTCCGTAAGATGAACGGTACTTCATTCGCCCAACGATCCGAACCAGCTCAGCATGCAGTCCGTGAATACCAAGGTCAATACAGGTTCGTTTGCCAGTTTCTACTACCTCATCTTCAATTTGCCGGGTGACTTTTTTCACCACCTCTTCGATTCGAGCCGGATGGATTCTGCCGTCGGTTACCAGTTGGTGAAGTGAAAGGCGTGCAATTTCACGACGCACCGGATCGAAACAAGAAAGGATAATGGCTTCGGGGGTGTCGTCAACAATGACTTCTACGCCGGTTGCTGCTTCAATCGCTCGAATATTACGGCCTTCGCGGCCAATGATCCGTCCCTTGATTTCGTCGCTTTCAATATTAAACACCGAAACCGAATTTTCAATGGCATGTTCGGCAGCTACACGCTGAATAGATTGAATAACAATTTTCTTGGCCTCCATGTTGGCCGTCAGCTTCGACTCATCGGTAATTTCTTTGATGTGCTGCATGGCGGCCGTTTTGGCTTCATCACGCAAGACTTCTACCAATTGATTTTTGGCCTCTTCGGCCGAGTAGTTGGACAGCTTTTCAAGGGCTTCGACCTGTTTTTCATGTGATTTTTTAAGCTCTTCTTGTCGCTTGTCCGCAACTTTGAGCTGCTGATCGAGCTTACCCTTATTTCGTTCGAGCTCCTTATTCAGGCGGTTGTTTTCCTCAATTTTCTTATTAAGTTGACTTTCTTTTTGTTTGATTCGATTTTCTGAACTCAGCAGTTTATTGTTGCGCTCATTAATCACTTTTTCGTGTTCTTCCTTCAATTGCAAAAACTTCTCCTTGGCCTGAAGGATCTTGTCTTTTTTGATTTGCTCGGCTTCTTTTGAGGCCTGAGTCAGGATATTGTTGCGGCGCTTTTTAAGCATTCTGGTCAGAATGGCATAAGTTACCCCGCCCCCTATCGCCAGTCCGGTCAACAAGGTGATCAGCGCATAAATTATTTCTCCCATTTACATTAAAGTTTATTGCCAGTGATGAGAGAATGAAAAGGCTGCCTTATGTTAGATAGGATTTTAGCATTCTATCAATGGAATCCACCTTTTCTTCAAGGCCATCAGGCACTGTTGCAACGGGCTGTTGCAAGTGGGTGGATAACTCCAGGGCTACCATAGCGAGGTAGTCCTGTACATCGTTGACTGCATATTGATTTTTGAGCTCGCTGATTTTCTCGTCAATGGCACGTGCCGCATTGCGCACCTTCTCTTCCTCATCGGGATGAATGGTGAGCGGATAAATGCGACCCGCAATGTTGACACGTATGGATAACTCACTCATTTATTTCGTCCTAACTGTTTAACAAGGCAATGCACTTGTCAATCTCTCTCACCATTTCGTTAATCTTCAGTTTCACATCTTTTCGACTTTCGTCCGAAGGCAACGATTTGGCAAGCATTAACAATTTTTGTCTCTCACTCAAGTCGGATATTTCCCGGTTCCTTTGTTCCACCTGATGTAGCGCATCAGCAAGTTGCGTTTTAAGCGCTTCATTCTCGCCGATAAGCTCCGTTAATCGGCCCCCCAGACTTTCAACTTGGTCTGAAATTACCGTTAACTTATCCATCAATTGCGACATTCTGGTGTTCACTTGGTGATTCGTACACAAAGGTAGCACAGCCAAACAATTTGCCAAATAAATGATGTATGGTGCGGTCACAATATTTTCACCCGTGTCTGTTGAAATCTTTAGGGCAATGTAGCGTTCTTCTCGTGGCGTCGCATTAGCTTTATACCCGCTTATGAAATTGAAATTCTACTTTTTGATCTTTGTTTTTTTTCCACTGGTATTTATTTTTTCAGAGCCGCTACAATCTCAACCTACTGGACAGGTTGAAGGATACTTCTCATCCCCGCTGGATATTCCATTGTATTTATCGGGTAGCTTTGCAGAGCTGAGGCGAAATCACTTTCACGCAGGTCTCGACATCAAAACCCAGGGAGTTGAAGGAAAAAATGTATTAGCTGCCGCAGAGGGTTATGTATCGAGAATCAGGATATCACCATTTGGATATGGAAAGGCGGTTTACATCAATCATCCCAATGGATACACCACGGTATATGCGCACCTGAAAAAACTGAGCGACCGGCTCGAAGATGTAGTTTTGGCCGCCCAGCGCGAACAGGAAAACTTTGAAGTTGATATTGAAATTCCGGCCATGGCCATTCCTGTTGAGCGCGGTGAACGCATTGCCTGGTCAGGAAACACGGGTAGCTCTGGAGGTCCGCATTTGCATTTCGAAATCCGAATTACAGAATCACAGCTCCCATTAAATCCGTTGCTTTTTGGTTTTCCAGTGGTCGATAACATTAAACCCACTATCAGAGGGCTACGCGTTTACCCCATGAATGATTCGAGTTTTGTGAGCAACCGTCCCGAAGATCGGAGTTATGTGGTGTCGGGAACCAACGGCAATTACTCGATCAAAAACAATGAAACGGTTCGGGTACACGGCGAAATTGCATTCGGAATTCACACCTACGACTTGTTGAACGGACATCCAAATAAATGCGGTGTGTACAATATCAAGCTGTTCAAAAATGATGAACTGGTTTTTGAGAGTCAGTTAGATAGCTTGAATTTCAATACGTCTCGACACATCAACACCTACAAAGATTACCAGCTATTTCACGAAAGAGGTTGGCATTATCACCGCAGTTACCGCGCACCAAACAACCAACTACAGGTTTACCGAACGGTTACAAGCGACGGGGTTATGGCCTTTGAAACTGGATCAGTAACTGACCTGCGTTACGAAATCAGAGACTTTCATGGAAACCTTTCCACTCTAGGTTTTAAAGTGAGTGCTTTAGGAGCGCCTGAAACCATTCCAGATGAAGTAAAAAACCCACCCAGCGCCATTTTCAAATATGATGAAGATAACTTGTTTGTGGCCGACGATGTGGTGTTGATTGTTCCGCCTTTTCGTTTGTATGAGGATTTGGAATTTACCCACAGTGTTTCATCGGATACGCTTTGGGGCTGCTTAACACCCGTTCATCACATTCACCACGAATATGTTCCGGTAGATAAATGGTACACCCTGCGCATCAGGGTAAATAACGTTCCACCGGAACTGGAAGATAAGTTGCTGGTGGCACGTCTCACAGGAAAAAATCGACTCAGCTACCGCGATGGCAGATTCAAAGATGGCTGGATTTCTACCCGGTTGCGGGAGTTTGGTAGTTTTACCGTGCGCGCCGACACTACTCCTCCGGTGATACGACCGATTAATGTTTCCGATAGAAAATCGATGAAATCGGCTTCCTCTATTGACTTCAATATCAGCGATAATCTTTCGGGGGTCAAACATTTTGAAGGTCGAATCGACGGCGAATGGATTTTGATGGAGTATGAGCCCAAAAAATCACACCTGTTTTATCAGATTCCGCGCGGAACTATTGCACCGGGAGAACGCGAGTTTCTATTGCGTGTTACCGACAACAGAAATAACGTGGCCGAATATCGGGCAACGCTGATTTTCTAATTTATCCCTTGACGGTACCCGCACCCCGTACTTGACGAATCGCAGCATCGATAATGGCTTCGGCAGCTTCAACATTTTCGGCTTCTGCGTATATCCGCAAAACTGGTTCTGTGCCCGATGGCCGAATCATGACCCAACTATCGTCAGAAAGGATGTATTTAAAACCGTCAGTAAGATCCAGTCGCTGCACATTGTATTTTCCGAAAGCAGTATATACGCCTGATTTACAATTCGCAACAATTTGCTGCTTTTCGTCTTCAGGCAGTCGCAAGTCACGTCGCTCAAAAGCAAATCGGCCGACGATAGCATATATCTCATCAATAATTTCGCGGAGTGATTTGCCCGATTTAGCCATGAATTCCCAGATCACCAGACCCATCCAAATACCATCGCGCTCAGGGATATGCCCCTTTACCGCAATTCCACCCGACTCTTCTCCACCAACCAAAATATCCTTCACGCGCATGAGCTCGCTTGTATACTTGAATCCGATCTTTACGATGTCGAGATGAAGTCCGTAATGTTCGCACAAGCGGGCAATTTTGTTGGATGACGACACCGCTGTAACTACATCTCCTTTCATTTTTTTGTAGTGATGCAGGTAGTGTATCAAAATGAGAATAACGTGATGGGCATCGATGAAATTTCCATCTGCATCAACCAATGCAATCCGGTCTGCATCGCCATCGGTGGCCAGGCCGCAATCCAAATTATTATCCGGAACAAAGCGCTCAAACTCCTGGAGATTTCTCGAAATGGGCTCGGGCGAAATTCCTTTAAATGAGGGATTATAGTTGCAATGCAGGGTTTTAACTTGCGGAAGTAATGCCGGGATAATTCGTTGTCCCGAACCATACATGGCATCGAAACCAAATTTAAATTTTGAATTGGCAATGGCTTCCAGGTCAAAATGCTTTGCTACGTGATCGATGTAGAGCGTTTCGAGATCTACTTTTTGAATCATACCCGAATCGGTCAACTGGGGTTGGTTGATGGTATCGGGGTTCACAGATAGTTCATCCGGAATTAAGGATTCAATTTCTTTAACTTGTGGTTCGGGAAGCGGACCACCGAAATCACCTTTGAGTTTGTAGCCTCCATATTCGGGCGGATTGTGACTCGCTGTTAAAACAATGCCCAGTTGTGCCCCGTGTTTGAGCACCCCCAGCGAAACGGCGGGCGTGGACACAAAGCCATCGGCCAGCAATACCCGTATACCGTGATGAGCCAGCACTTTTGCTACCTCATCGGCAAACAGCGATGCATTAAAGCGGCAGTCATAACCCAGCACAACCGTGGCATCGGGGTTATTATTTTTAAGCCAACTCACGACGCCTTCGGTGACGCGGTGCACATTGTGAAACGTGTAGGTATTACCAATGACCGCTCTCCAGCCATCCGTTCCAAATTTGATTTTATGTATCATCTAAATATTTTTCTTTTGTTGAGCGCGTCGCGGTACCGCTGCGCGTAAATATTGTGCTGTCTTAAATTGGTCGAGAAATTATGCAATCCCGAAAAATCCTCTTTGGCGCACATAAATATATAGTTGTGCTGCTCGGCATTTAGCACGGCATCAACGGACGAAATATCCGGGACCAAAATCGGACCGGGAGGCAAACCAGAGTAGATATAGGTATTGTATGGATGATCAAAGCTTAGATGTTTGGTAAGCACGCGATTGATGGTAAAATCACCGATGGCATAGACCACTGTAGGATCGCTTTGCAATTTCATTCCGCGATGAAGACGGTTCAGGTATAATCCAGCAATACGGGCCCTTTCGGTTTTGTGCAGCCGCTGTTCTGCCTCTACAATGGAAGCGAGAATAACAACTTCACTTTGGCTAAGTGCGATGTTTCGAGCTTTTTGCTTGCGTTCGTCGGTCCAAAAACGACGAAACTCGGCTGCCATTCGTCCGGTGATTTCTTCAACGCCGGTTGCCCAGTCAAAGTGGTAGGTATTTGGCACAAACATGGTCAAAAAAGTGTGCTCGTTAAACCCATAATGCTGATGTGTTTCTGGTGACAAAAGCTGACGAGCAATGGTTGTTGAATCGGGTTCCAGTTGCTTTCCCACAATTCCTGCAAACTCCTGAAGCGTGCGGATATTATTAAAAGTTACTTGGACTTCCAGCCGTCCATTTCCGGCCCGGAGATGATCAATCAAGGCATCATTGTTCATGCCGTCGGTGAGTTTATACTTTCCCGGAACGATTAATCCTCCGCTGTAATTTTTCCGTTCGGCCAGCCATTCAAAAGAGTGTCGGTTGATGATTAAACCTTTGGACTCCAATTTTCCGGCTACGTTTTCAAGATCAGAACCAGTAGAAATATAGAAATACGCTTCGCCCGAATCGATATTCACATTGGGCCAGTACACGCGTTGATAGAGCGAAAAGAGCTTTGTACCACCTACTACGGCCGCTATTAAAACAACCAGCAAGAGCAACTTCATTAACCCCCTACCCTTTGCTTTCTTCTTCTTTTTTGCCATCGTTTAAGAGGTACTGTAACATGATAAGATCGTAATATCCTTGAGGGTGTTTCACCCAGTCCTTTTTTCTGCCGCACTTCTCAAATCCGGCACGCTCAAACAGATTCAAACTTTTCTCGTTGTTGCTGAGCACATCGGCAAACACTTGGTGCAACATCAGCACGTCGCCACAATAATTTAATGCCAGTTGAAGTGCTTCGGTTCCGTTTCCTTTTCCACGGTCGGTATGATTTTCAATTAAAATTCCGAGGCCGGCCCTGCCGTTAAAAAAATCGCAATCAAACAAATCGATCGCTCCGATGGTGCGGTTGCTTTCATGCAGCTCAATCATCAACCGCACCTGCTGATCAATAAAAATTCCTTTGGCGTTAAACACCAGGTTTTCGATATCGTGTCGGGAGTATGGCTTTAGTGTGTTGCTGTTCAACCAGTTTTCAGGATTATTCTCCCATGCCAGGATAAGATCGATATCAGAAGGCTCCATCGCACGAAGCCGTATTTGCGATCCCATCATCACGATTGAGCGGTATATATTCCGGTAAATGTTCTAACGGCTGGTCCGCTCAGCCAAATGTCCAAAAACAGATTATCGGCTCCTTTTGTAGCCGTCACCTGCAAAGCTCCTCCCCGGGTTTCCACGTGAACCTTTCTGCCTTCGCCAAAACGTATCAGGTGAGTTAGGGCTGCAGCAGTTACGCCGGTTCCACAGGACAAGGTTTCATCCTCCACCCCGCGTTCGTAGGTGCGCATCCGAACATTTTTTTCGTCGAGTACCTGCACAAAGTTCACGTTGATTCCTTCTTTTCGGAAAGCTTCGCTATTTCTAATTTTTCGTGCTTCCGAAACAAAGTCGTCTGTTTTTAAATCAGCACTGAACAGAACGAAGTGTGGTGATCCCGTATTGACTACGTATCCACCATTACTTTTTTTAGGATAAGCGGTGGGTTTTATTGAGATTTCGATCTGGTCGTGCACAATTCGGCCGCGGTGTTCTCCATCAATGGCGCGAAACAGGCACGATTCACCAATCATTCCGAGACTGTGCGCAAAATGCACTGCACACCGGCTGCCGTTGCCACAAAAGCTTTGGGATCCGTCGGGGTTGAAAAAATTCATGTAGAAGTCGGTCTGATCATCGGATTCAATGAGTATAAGCCCATCAGAACCGACACCAAAGCGACGGCTACAAATGTCGCGAACGACTGTCAAGTTTTCGTCCGAAAACCACTTACTCCTATTGTCAACCACAATAAAATCGTTTCCGGTGCCGTGATATTTTGAGAATTCAATTTCCATTTCGACAAAAATAGACCAAATCCATGAATGGCACCCATTTCGCTTTCGAAAACCCCTCGCAATCCTTTGCTATGTCAGGGAAATTCGTTATATTGGGTTAACGATAATTAACACGACAACGGGCTGCATTTGCATAGATCTTGATGATTAGTTGGTTGCTTATAATTCAAAAAACATCGGCAAATGAAAAATTATCTTTCAACACTGGCGATTGCTGCTGCGGGTGGTGGCATTTCGCTTCTATTATATACCGGAATTTTTTCTTCGGTCAACTCCACCGAATTCAACTACCAGCAACGCACAGAGCAGGTTCCGATCACTCGTGTTTCAAGCGCTTCGGTTCCGGTCGGCACCATGGATTTTACGATGGCAGCCGAAAAGTCATTACCTGCGGTGGTTCACGTAAAAACCGAATATGTGCCGCAAACTTATTACAATCCGTGGAGTGAATTTTTTGGCGGTCGGCGATATTATCAGGCAGAACCTGCCAAATCTGCAGGTTCGGGTGTCATTATATCTCCCGATGGTTATATCGTGACCAACAATCACGTGGTGGACCAAGCACAGAAAATAGAAGTCACACTCAATAATCGAAACACCTATTCTGCCACGCTGGTTGGAAAAGACCCATCTACCGATTTGGCTTTGCTTAAGATTGAAGACGAGGGTCTGCCTTATTTATCCTTCGGAAATTCTGACGACATTAAGGTTGGAGAGTGGGTGTTGGCAGTTGGAAACCCGTTTAATTTAACATCCACAGTGACTGCTGGAATAGTCAGTGCAAAAGCGCGAAACCTGAATTTGCTTCAGTACGACCCCAACGCCGATCAGTTTCCGATCGAGTCTTTTATCCAGACAGATGCTGCCGTAAATCCTGGAAACTCAGGCGGAGCACTGGTCAACGCCTCGGGCAGTTTAATCGGAATTAACACTGCCATCGCATCTCGAACGGGCTCTTATACCGGATATTCCTTTGCCGTTCCGGCGAGCATTGTACAGAAAGTGACCAACGATTTGTTTGAATTCGGAGCCGTGCAGCGCGCCTTTATCGGTGTTAGCATTTCTGATATCAACGAAGAAATCCGCGACGCCCAAAACCTTTCGAGCTATGCAGGTGTCTATGTGCGTGGCCTCACCAAAGACGGTGCAGCATCCGATGCGGGAATTGAACCAGGCGACGTGATCACTAAAGTGAATGAAGTGCCGGTGCGCAACGTAACCGAACTTCAGGAGCAAGTTGGAAGATTTCGACCCGGTGATAAGGTGATGGTCGGTGTGCTGCGGGATAATAAAGAGCGGAACATTAACGTTACCCTGCGAAATCAATATGGAAATACGGAGATTAAGCCTCGGATCGATGACAAGTCTAGCGCGGCCTTCGGTGCTTCCTTTGAAGAGGTGGACGACGAAACCTTAAATAAACTAAATCTTAAAAATGGCGTTGTCGTTAAAGGGATCACTTCAGGTTTGATTAGTAACGCCGGGATAAAAGACGGATTTATCATCACGCAAATCGATAGAAAACCAGTGTCCTCGCCCGATCAGGTAACCGCATATTTGCAAAAGGCCAAAGGCGGGGTACTCATTGAAGGAAAATATCCGAACGGATCTGTGGCGTATTATGGATTTGGAATGTGAGCATCCTTTTCAGATCAAAAAGCAAAACCTGCGGGATCATTTTCTATGAAACCGTAAAAAATAAATTAAAGATGGTTTTTGAGTTAAGTTTTTGATCTACTTAAAAGGCGGCAGGCTCCCCTCCTGCCGCCTTTTTCAGGATTTGACTTCAACCGCATAAAAGAGTATCTTTGCGGCAATGATTTCAAGGGGGCAATATTAACCCAATTTTAAAAGAAAAATCACACATGAGACAATTAAAAATCACCAAGAGTATTACCAATCGTGAGAGTCAGTCGCTAGACAAATACCTTCATGAGATTGGTAAAGAGGAGCTTATTACGGCCGAAGAGGAAGTAGAACTGGCCCGCCGAATTAAAAAAGGTGATCAGGCTGCTCTGGAAAAGCTAACCCGTGCCAATCTTCGGTTTGTTGTCTCTGTTTCTAAGCAATACCAGAATCAGGGATTATCCCTTCCCGACTTGATCAACGAAGGCAATCTGGGCCTGATCAAAGCAGCCCAGCGCTTTGATGAAACCCGCGGATTTAAATTTATTTCTTATGCGGTGTGGTGGATTCGTCAGTCGATTCTTCAGGCTTTGGCCGAGCAATCTAGAATTGTGCGACTTCCGCTAAACCAAGTGGGATCGTTGAATAAGATCAACAAGATGTTTGCTAAACTGGAACAGGAATACGACCGTCCACCCACTGTTGATGAGCTGGCCGTAGCGCTGGATATGCCCATCGAAAAAGTGGCCGAGTCGCTGAAAGTTTCCGGACGACATGTGTCGGTTGATGCACCATTTCAGGAAGGTGAATCCAACTCGCTGCTCGATGTAATGATCAACGAAGATTCACCAAAGGCCGACCGCGATCTGCTTAGCGAATCACTGGTAAAGGAAATAGAACGATCGCTCTCTACTCTCAGCGATAAGGAAGCCGAAGTAATCCGTCTGTTTTACGGAATTGGAAAAACCCACGGAATGACCCTTGAGGAAATCGGAGCAAAATTTAATCTGACCCGCGAAAGGGTGCGCCAGATTAAAGAAAAAGCAATCAAACGACTTCGTCATACTTCACGAAGCAAACTTTTGAAATCATACCTTGGTTAATAAACACCAAAACTAAACGCATGGAACCCGAAACGTTGGATGTAGGTCAAGCTTCCTACGATAGCGAACTGAAAGACTGGGTAGATCAGAAAAGGGCAGCAATTGACCTGATGAACTCGGTAGGCCGGTTGATGTATGAAAAATCTGTAGAACTGGTACTTTTCAGAAATCAGCTGCTCGATACCAATATATCTGAAATTCTAAACCTTCACTTATATGCAAGGGAAGTTGTAAACCGTCCGGTGGATATCTACACCACCTCAGAACTGGCTAAAATACTTCTCGGGTTTGATCTGGCTCCGGCAAAAATTGACATTGGTAAATTGGCCAGCGAATGGCTAAATGATAAAGACCAGCCTACAGACAAGGCCACATTTCTCGAAGATAAGCTCTCCAGATATTTTGGTCATCAGCAAAGCAGCAACATCGAACCAAAAGATGTGGTGTTATACGGTTTCGGGCGAATCGGAAGACTTGCAGCCCGCGAGTTGATTAAACAAGCCGGAAAAGGACAACAACTGCGTTTGCGCGCAATTGTTACCCGCGACAAGGATCCGAATATGCTCACTAAAAGGGCCGCACTGCTGCGCATGGATTCTGTTCATGGGCCGTTTCATGGTTCTGTAATCGAAGACCTCGAAAAACAACAACTCAATATCAACGGACAGATTGTGCAGTTTATTTCCGCCAATCAGCCCGAAGACATTGACTACACGCAATACGGTATCGAAAATGCATTGGTCATTGACAATACCGGCGCTTTTACCTCTGCTGAGGCCATGAGCCGCCACCTCAAATCAAAAGGGGTGAGCAAAGCCCTGCTGACTGCTCCTGGCAAAGACATGCCGAATATTGTTTATGGCATCAACCAAGACAAATTTGACCTCGAAAAAGAAGACGTGTACTCTGCTGCGTCATGCACCACCAATGCCATTTGTCCGGTACTGAAAATTGTTGAAGACAAACTGGGCGTTGAAAAAGGCCATATCGAAACAGTCCACGCCTACACCAACGACCAAAACCTGCTTGATAACCTGCACCGCAAAAACCGTCGCGGCCGGTCGGCTGCCATTAATATGGTAATTACTGAAACCGGCGCAGGAAGAGCAGTAACTAAAGTAATTCCGTCGCTTAGTGATAAACTCACTGCAAACGCTGTTCGGGTACCTACCCCCAACGGATCACTTGCCATCATGAACCTTACCGTTTCACGGGAGACTTCAAAAGAAGAAGTGAATCAGTTGATGAAAGACGCTGCGCTAAACGGAGATTTGGTTAATCAAATCAATTACTCGATCAGCGAAGAGTTGGTGTCAAGCGACATCATAGGAAACACCTGCTGCTCGGTTTTTGACTCACCGGCTACTATTATCAGCCCTGATAAAAAGAACATCGTGCTGTACGTTTGGTACGACAATGAATTTGGTTACACCAAGCAGGTGCTGCGATTGGCAAAGTATATTGCCAAAGTGAGAAGATTGGTTTATTATTAAGTTTTAAAATTCACAATTCATTATCAAAACCGGCCGGAATCTTTTCTGTGCCGGTTTTTTTTTCGTCATGAAATTCGAGCATTTTTTCGTCAAGCTAGCCATCCATGAAGTCTGCATTCACCGGTTTAACCCGGGAAAAACAGCTCCGTGCGTGGTGCTTATTCACGGTGCGATCGAAAATTCGCGAATCTTTTTCAGCACCTCGGGAAAAGGGCTGGCCCCGTGGCTGGCGCAGCAGGGCTACGACGTGTATGCCTTCGACCTGCCCGGAAAGGGAAAAAGCACTCCGTCCGCATCATCACGGATCGATTATTCGCAAACCCAATTTATTACTGAGGATTTTGCGAAGCTAATTGCTGCCATCCGCAAAATAAACCAAAGCGATACGCTCTATCTTGGCGCTCATTCGTGGGGGGGAGTATTGATTGCCGCCGCGCTGGCTCGAAATCCAATCGATGCAGAAGCCATGGTATTTTTCGGCAGCAAACGCCGAATTGCCCACCAAAATCTTAGAAGATGGCTGATGGTGGATTTGGTGTGGAATGCAGCAAGTACAGCAGTAACCAAAACGCTCGGATACCTACCTGCCAAAAAAATGCGCATGGGATCGGACAACGAACCGGCCACTTTTTATCGCCAAATGAATCACTGGGTGTACAGCAAAAATTGGATTGATCCGGAGGACGGCTTCAACTATGCGGAAAAATTGAAAACCTTCAAGTTGCCCCCTACCCTTTTTCTGGCGGGAACTAACGATTATACCCTCGGAAATCCAGCAGATGTGGAGTTGCTCATGAACGAAATGCCTCATCCGGAACATGAATTACGAATCCTCGGAAAAACGTACGGGAACCAAAAAAACTACGGACACATCGATATGCTCACAGCCCCCGAAGCTCCCAACGACCATTTCCCACTGGTGACGCAGTGGTTTCGGATGTTTCAATGATTTTCATAATTTAAGGCCTGTAAACTTCAATCTGTAATCATGAGTGGAATAAGTCAAATTATTATTGCCGGTGGGTTGATTCTGGCCCTGATCATTTTTGCGCGCGTGGTCAACAAAAAGCACAAAAGAAAAAAACGCCGTCGCTGACAAAAGGAGCAAATTAATTCAACTCTCTGTTGTAATCTTATCTTTGCGGCCTGGTTTTTACTTTTCCCAAATTCTGAATTTCAATTGTCCAAACAAACACAAAAGGCAGTGCTCACTGTACGGGATGTTTTTAAATCCTACGGCGAAGTTTCCGTGCTCAAGGGCGTGAACCTAACTGTGCATCAGGGCGAAGTGGTCAGTATTGTAGGCGCCAGCGGAGCGGGAAAAACCACCTTACTTCAGATTGCCGGAACCCTCGACCGACCCGACAGCGGCACAATCGAAATCAACAATCAGGAAATAAGCACTCTTAACAATAAGAAACTGGCAGCCTTCAGAAATCAACACGTGGGCTTTATCTTTCAGTTTCACCACCTTCTTCCGGAGTTTACTGCACTGGAGAATGTCTGTATTCCTGCGTTTATTGCCAAAAAAAGCACCAGTGAAGCCGAGAAACGCGCTACCGAATTACTTAGCATGCTCGGATTGTCACACCGATTGTCACACAAACCCTCGGCGCTGTCGGGCGGAGAGCAGCAGCGGGTGGCAGTGGCACGCGCGTTAGTCAATAATCCGGATTTGGTATTTGCCGATGAACCTTCCGGAAATCTCGATTCTACCAACGCCAACGAGTTGCACCAATTGTTTTTCAATTTGCGAAACCAACTCGGTCAAACCTTCATTATCGTGACACACAACGAAGACCTGGCAAAAATGGCCGACCGTGAACTGGTGATGAAAGACGGTAAAATCATTAACGGGCAGTGAAATTATCAACCGCTGAACTCAAAGCGTTTCTCGATGAAAAAACGGAACAATACAACCGTGCAGACTTTGTTCCCAACGATCCCATCTCCATTCCACACCGCTTTTCTGATAAGGCAGACATTGAGTTAATTGCTTTTCTAATCGCCACCATTGCTTGGGGAAAAAGGCAGATGATCATCAACAGTGGCAACAAACTGCTGGACTTAATGGATGGCGCACCGGCCCAGTTTATTCGAGATTTTGAACCCGGTGATCTGCAACGTTTCGACGGATTTGTTCACCGTACATTTCAACCCTACGACATCAAATTCTTTCTCACACGTCTGCAATGGATTGTTCACAATAAAGGCTCACTCGAAAACATCTTTATCGGAAACGACGCCTTCGAAAGTATTGCCAATTTCCGCATCCTGTTTCTTGACTGCGAACACGAAAAACGGGTATTGAAACACCTTCCTGATGTAAATCGCGGATCGGCAGGGAAACGGTTGAACATGTTTTTGCGCTGGATGGTACGCAACGACAAGCGCGGCGTGGATTTTGGAATTTGGCAAAACCTAAAGCCATCTCGTCTCTACCTGCCTCTGGATGTACATACAGCAAACATTTCGCGCAAACTCGGGCTGCTCACCCGAACGGCCAACGACCGCAAAGCAGTTGAAGCTGTTACCTCAAAACTGCGCCAACTCGACCCTGACGATCCGGTTAAATACGACTTTGCATTGTTCTCACTCGGTGCAATAGAACAATTTTGAACATCCTGTTAAGCTTTCGAAGCAATTTCTATCTTTGATGCTGATGAAATTCCTGTACCCCGAGTTTCTTTATGCCCTGATCGCTCTTGCGATTCCCGTCATTATTCACCTCTTTAATTTCCGCCGCTACAAAAAGGTGAAATTCACCAATGTGGCATTTCTGCGGGAGGTGCGCGAACGAACGCAATCGAGCCAAAAACTAAAGCACTTGCTGGTGTTGGCAGCGCGGATGCTGATGCTGGCTTTTTTGGTGATGGCTTTTGCCCAGCCAATCGTTCCACACGAGAATGCAGCACAAATACAATCCGAAAAATCGGTCAGCATTTTCGTAGATAACTCGTTTAGTATGCAGGCCGAAAACTCCGAAGGGCCGTTGTTGCATCAGGCACTTTCTAAAGCGCGATCAGTTGCAAAATCGTATCCGGCCACGGCCAATTTTCAGTTGCTCACCCACAGTTTTGCCGGAAATCACCAGCGCTTTACTACACAGGAAGATTTTTTGGAGCGACTGGAAGAAGTGGAAATCGTTCCCCAATCGAGGAAACTGAGCGAGATCATCAACCGTCAACGCGATCTGCTCGCTTCGGCGCAAAATACAGATCGTGACATTTATATCATTTCTGATTTTCAGCAGCAAATGTGCGACTTTGAATCGCTGCAACCCGACTCAACCATGCAGCTTCACTTTTTGCCCATTGGCATACAAACGGCCGAAAACGTTTTCCTCGATTCGCTTTGGTTCAGCACACCGTTTCACAATCTAAACCAACAGGAAAAACTCAACATCCGCATTCGCAATCACGCAGAAAAAACAGCGGAAAATTTACCGATGAACATGCGGCTCAACGGTGCACAGGCAGCCATTGGCACTTATCACATTATCCCACAAAGCGCAACCGACACTGCAATGTTTTTTAACAACAATGCACCAGGTATTCAGCAGGGGTATGTTGATATTGACGACTATCCCATCACCTTTGACGATCGCTACTATTTTTCTTTTTCGGTTGACTCTGTGCTGAAAGTTCTTGAAATAGCTTCATCCAGTGACGAGACTTCCTACTTTTCGAGGATTTTTGACGAAGACCCGCAATACCATTTTTCAAGTACAGACAAGCGCAGCATTGACTACTCCGGCCTAAAAAGTCAACATTTTATTGTGCTCAATGAATTGAACGAAATGAGCACCGGCCTGCAAAGCGAGCTCGAAGCATTCATCAGCAATGGCGGTTCCGTCTTTCTCGTTCCCGGGCTGTCCATTGATGGTCAGAATTTGAATGCTTTTCTGCAACGCTTTCAAGGACCCGCATTTACCCGCGTAGTTGAATCAGAAACACGCGTAAATGAAATAGACACCGACGCTCCCTTCTACTCCAATTTATTCGACCGCATCCCTTCAAACATGGACTTGCCCACGGCGCTGAGTTATTATCAATTATCACGCAACGTAACAGGAAGAGATCAGTCGCTGATGACTTTGCGCACCGGCGATCCGTTTTTAAGTGTTGTTCCACATGGATCGGGACGACTGTATATTTCGGCAGTGCCTTTGTCAACCGACAAAAACAACTTTGCGCGCCATGCCATTTTTGTAGCTTCAGTATTGCGAATGTCAGAATTCAGTCGTCCATCGACACCCATCAGCTATGATCTGGGCGATGACATGGCAATTAGTATAGGTAATTTCATTCCACAGGGAGATCAGGTATTTCGGATTTCAGACATGACCGGCGATTTTGAGGTGATACCTGAGTTCAGTTATATCGACGGCAAAGGCTATTTATTTATTCACGATCAGATTGAGAAAGCAGGAAACTACTTGATTCACCTGAACGACGAACCGGTTTTGGGCGTAGCGTTCAACTATCCCCGCAGTGAGTCGGCGCTCCATTATTATACTGCCGGGCAACTCAAATTGGCGCTTGACAACCGGGGAATTCCGCATGTCATCCTCGACCAATCTGGCGATGCGCTCGAAGCCAGCTTGATCAGTTTGGAGGCAGGCGAAAAACTCTGGAAACTTTTTTTAATGGTTGCATTGCTGTTTTTATTGGTTGAGACACTTTTGCTGAAATTTTGGAAACAATGAACTGGCTCATAAAATCTGCCACCATTATCGACCCATCGGGGCCATATCATCTGCAAAAAAAGGACATCCTGCTTGCTGACGGTAAAATCAAGGAAATTGGCGATCAGCTTGATGCAGATGCCGAAGTTTTTGAAGCCAAAAACCTGCACGTTTCACCGGGCTGGCTCGACCTGCGCGTCAATTTCTGCGATCCTGGATTTGAACACAAAGAAGACATTTGCTCGGGTTTGGCCGCAGCACGTAGTGGAGGCTTTACCGGTGTTGGTTTGGTTCCGGCCACCCAGCCGGCGCTGAGTTCAAAATCGCAAATTGAATATGTGCGCAACAAATCGCGGGGCGCGATCACTGAGCTTTTTCCATACGGCACGATTAGCGAAGGACGAAAAGGGCAGCAACTGGCCGAAATGTACGACATGAGCGTGGCGGGCGCGGTGGCTTTTACAGACGACAAGTATCCTGTTGTAAATGCTTCCTTGCTCAGCACTGCCCTGCTCTACAGCAAAAATTTCAATGGCTTGATCATCTCTTTTCCACACGAAAAATCATTGGCAGAAGGAGGCCAGATTCACGAAGGATCAGTGAGCACCTTTCTCGGTTTAAAAGGTTTGCCGGCATTGTCTGAAGAGCTGATGATTACACGTGATCTTGCGTTAAGCGAATACAATCAGGCTCCGATTCACTTTACGGGAATTTCTTCGAAAGGAGCTGTGCAGCTAATCAGAAAAGCCAAAGCAAAAGGCATTCAGGTAACGTGCGACATTTATGCCCACCATCTCTTGCTGACAGACGAGCGTCTCGACGACTACGACACCAACAAGAAAGTGCTGCCACCGCTGCGCGACAATGAACACCGTGAGGCGCTGATAGAAGGACTAAAAGACGGTACCATCGACGCGATTTGCTCGGATCACACCCCCGAAGACGTAGAACAAAAGAATGTGGAATTTGAGCGGGCCGCTTTTGGGATCATCGGATTGCAAACCTGTTTTGGAGTAGCCCGAACCGGTTTGAATAATAAATTGGATTTAACGCAACTCATTTCCAAACTATCTGTTGGTCCGCGAAAAATAATCGATAAATCGGTTGGGCACATCACTCCGGAAAATGAGGCCAACCTAACCTTCTTTGATCCCGACCACAAATGGATCCTTACCAAAGAAGAAATTCACTCCAAGTCGGATAACACGCCATTTATTGGGACACAATTGACCGGAAAAGCACTGGCTGTATATCGCCACAACCGCTTGGAAAAATGTTAACCTAATCCAGTTCAAGGGTTAAACCATCGTAAGCCAACTCAACGTTTGGCGGCAATTGGGCAGAAACTTCTGCGTGCGTTCCCATCAGGTGAGAAATGTGGGTGAAATAAGCCCTTTCGGGTTTCAGTTCTGCTACCAAATCGAGTGCTTCCTGAAGGTTAAAATGCGAGAGGTGCGGCTCTTTTCGAAGTGCATTCAATACCAACACCCGGCTGTTTTTAATCTTTTCCTTCTCCTCTTCCGAAATAAACTTGGCGTCGGTGATATAGGTGAAATCATTGATGCGAAACCCTAAGACCGGCATTTTGTGGTGCATCACCCGAATCGGAACAATGCGTTGACCGGCATATTCAAAAGGCTGGTCATCTATCGAGATCAAATTGATCGTTGGAATTCCGGGATAGGGATTGTCATCAAACACATAATGAAACTCTCGTCGCAAAGCTTTTTCTACCGCAGTTGAGGCCATAATATCAACATCGCGGCGCATTAAAAAGTTAAACGATCGAACGTCATCCATCCCTGCAATATGATCTTTGTGTTCGTGGGTAAACAATATTCCGTGCAATTCTGTAATCCCGGCGCGCAGCATCTGTTGTCTGAAATCTGGACCACTATCGATAGAAATTTTAAAACCGTTGTTCAACTCTACATAGGCCGAGGTTCTTAATCGGTTGTCTTTAGGGCTATTGGAAGTACACACTTGACACCTGCACCCGATAACGGGAATTCCCTGTGACGTTCCGGTACCTGTAAAAATAACTTTCACTGGATTGTTTTGGCTTTAGCACTTCGGTTTGATTCCAAATTTAGAGCTAAATAATTTGATATTGAATTTAACACCTTAACTTTGCGATAAGCAAAGAAATTCAACGTGGAGAGAGTTATTTTATCGCCGAAACAGAAAGCCTTACGGATAAATCTTGACCCCGACCTCTATGGAACATTTGCTGAAATTGGAGCCGGACAGGAAGTAGTCCGGCATTTTTTTAGGGCTGGCGGCGCTTCGGGCACCATTGCCAAAACCATGTCAGCCTACGACAAAGACTTCAGCGACGCCATTTACGGTCGCGAACCCCTGGGTAGATATGTTTGCGAATCGCGGGTTCGCACCATGCTCGACCACGAATACAACCTTATTCTGGAGCGTCTTGACCGCGATAACCACCAGAATAAACGCTTCTTTGCCTACGCCAACACGATGGCCACAATCGATTTTCGCAAGAAAAACAAAGGTCACGGCTGGATGGGGCTCAAATTTCAGGTTGCTCCCGACCGCGAACCCAACGCTGTTGTGATTCACGTGAGGCTGCACGAAAACGAAACCAGCCTGCAACAGGAAACCATCGGGGTGTTGGGTGTGAATTTGCTTTATGCCTGCAATTTTTACCACAACGACAGTAAAGAACTGCTGAAGTCGCTGTACGATAACCTAACTCGGGATCAGGTAGAAATTGATATGGTGCAGATGGACGGACCCGATTTTGCCAATGTGGACAACCGGATTCTCAGTCTGCAATTGGTTAAAAACGGCATGACCGACGCGGTGATTTTCAATCCTGACCGCACCAATATGCAGGCAGCCGATGTATTGTATAAAAAGAATATCCTAACCATTCGCGGAAGCTTTAGACCGGTGACCAAGGTGAATTTCGACATGATTCTAAAGGGTCACAACAAGTTCATCACCGAATACAAAGTAGAAAAAGAAAACCTGCAGGTGTTGTTCGAAATTACACTCAACAACCTTTCGGCAGATGGAGAAATTGACGAGCAAGATTTTATCGACCGTGCAGATATACTGTGCACATTGGGTCAAACTGTGTTAATCAGCAATTATCAGGAATACTACAAGCTGGTAGATTACTTCTCGAATCACACCAAAAGCCGCATGGGCTTGATTATGGGAGTTGACAACATGATTGAGCTGTTCAACGAAAAATACTACCGCAAACTTAAAGGTGGGATCCTCGAAGCCTTTGGTATCCTGTTTATGCGCGACTTAAAAATTTACCTCTATCCGCGACGGCAAAGCGAAAATTCTGAACTGATTACTTCCAAAAACTTTCCGGTGCACCCGCGCCTCAAGCCGTTGTACGACTATTTGGTATCCAACGGGCGCATTGTTGATATTGAAGATTACGACGAATCGGTGTTGCACATCAACTCGCGCGAGGTGCTGAAGATGATTCGCGAAAGCAAACCCAATTGGGAAAAAATGGTTCCCGACTTTGTGGACACCATCATCAAAAGCAATCATTTGTTTGGCTACAACCGCAATGATGCTGAACGCAATTCCGCGGACTCATCCATCGACTCAGAAAACAAAGAGAAAATTTCTGAGCGCGACAAGTAAGTGATCTTTAGTCCGCAATTACCGGCACCGGGCAAAGCTGTTTCACTTTTTCTGCCACAAAATCAATTTCTTCAATGGTATTCATCCGGCTGATGCTGAATCGGATGCTGGTGTTTTTCATCTGGCCATAAACTGCCTGCAATACGTGCGAGCCTGTTGTAGCGCCACTGTTGCAAGCACTTCCGCCCGAAACGGCCACCCCTTCGATATCAAGCATAAACAAAAACATTTCGGCATTGCTACAATCCGGAAAGCGGGCATTGAGCACGGTGTATAAAGCGCTATTTTGACAGCCATTGAAATCAATACCCGTTACCGAAATTTCAAGTTTCTCTTTTAGTCGGCGTCGCAGGTTTTGAATATGATTTCGGTGATCTTGCATTCCATCAGTGGCAATCTCGAATGCTTTTCCAAGCCCGATAATGCCGTACAGGTTTTCGGTGCCTCCACGGTGATTCCTTTCCTGACCACCGCCCACAATCATCGATTTGATGTTGTCGGCATTGCGTGCATACAAAAACCCAACACCCTTGGGACCGTGAAACTTATGTGCTGATGCGGTGACAAAGTCAACCGGTAAATCTTGAAGATTAAACGGAAAATGCGCCATGGTCTGCACCGTATCTGAATGAAACAGCGCGTTGTACTTTCTGCAAATTTCCCCCACGGCTACGATGTCCGTCAGGTTGCCGATTTCGTTATTGGCATGCATTAATGAAACAAAACAGCGCTCACCCGCATTATTCAACAAAGCTTCCAATTGGTCGAGCTTGACGTGGCCGTTTTCATCCAGATCGACGTAGGAAACACGAATCATGTTCAACTCGGCATAGCGCTCCAGTGTACTCAACACGGCTTTGTGTTCAGCGCGAGAGCTAATAAAGTGCTTGATACCTTTATCGAAAATCCCACAGTAGATGGCCAGGTTATCTGCCTCAGTACCACCCGATGTGAAAATAATCTCACCAGGAGAGCAGTTGATTCGTTTTGCGATAGCGCGTCGCACCATTTCGATTCCAGCTCTGGCGCGGCGACCATATTGATGTGAAGATGAGGGATTTCCAAACTCATGCTCCAGATAGGGCAACATGGCAGCGAGCACCTCTTTATCAAGCGGTGTAGTGGCAGCGTTATCCAAATAAACCTTCATAACTATTTGCTTTAGTGGGACGGATACAAAATTACCCAATAATTTGCTTAATTCTTTCGATTACTTCATTGGCCAATGCTGCGGCCCGCTGCGGTGAAGGCCCTTCGCTGTAGATTCGGATAATGGGTTCGGTGTTGGATTTTCGCAGGTGAACCCAGCCATCTTCAAAATCAATCTTCACCCCGTCGATATAAGAAGGATTAAATGATTGGTAGTCATCGTAAACCTTCGACAAAATTTCATCTACCTCCATGCCCGGTTCAATGGTTATCTTATTCTTAGACATGTAGTACTGCGGATAGCTCTGTTTGAGTTGCGAAACCGTTTTTCCACTTTTGGCCAAATAAGTCAAAAACAGCGCAACACCAACCAGCGCATCCCGTCCGTAGTGAAGTTCGGGATAAATCACTCCGCCGTTGCCTTCACCGCCAATTACGGCTTCGGTGGCCTTCATTTCTGCAACGACATTTACCTCACCCACGGCCGAAGCTGTATATTTTCTGCCGTGTTTTTCGGTTATATCGCGCAGGGCTCTTGACGACGACATGTTCGACACCGTATTTCCAGGCTGGTGAGATAGCACATAGTCCGCAATAGCCACTATGGTGTACTCTTCGCCAAACATGCTTCCATCCTCTGATATTAACGCGAGTCGGTCAACATCCGGATCAACCACAATGCCCACATCCGCTTTTTGGGTTTTAACCAATTCAGAAATTTCGGTGAGGTGTTCGGGCAAAGGCTCTGGATTATGCGGGAAATCGCCGGTTGGCTCGCAATAAAGAGGATAAATATTTTTCACCCCCAACTTCTCGAGCAAAGGCAAAATTGAAATTCCACCAGTGCTATTCACGGCATCCACCGCCACGCTAAATCCTGCATTTTTTATGGCTGCTACATCCACCAGCGGTAGTTTCAAAATAGCATCGATGTGTCGTTCAATGGCATTATCAACTGTACGGTAGGTGCCCAATTCGGTAACTTCAGCGTATTGCACCTCGCCGGAATCTGCCAACCGCAGCAATTCTTTTCCGTCGTCGGCAGAAATAAATTCACCCTTTTCGTTGAGCAACTTCAGCGCGTTCCATTCGGCCGGATTATGACTGGCTGTTAGAATAATACCTCCGTGGGCAGATTCAAACACCACCATCATTTCTACTGTGGGTGTTGTAGATAACCCACAATCAATCACATCTATTCCCAACCCTTGCAGCGTAGCTCCCACGAGTTGAGCAATCATCTGTCCGCTTTTTCTAGCATCGCGGCCTATTACCACTGACA
>CAZARI010000038.1:0-28294 GCA_964487545.1 uncultured Cryomorphaceae bacterium | reverse complement strand
GACTCGAACCCACGACCTGCTGATTACAAATCAGCTGCTCTAGCCAACTGAGCTATGCCGGCATTAAAGCCAATTTTAAGTATTTTAAGAACGTTACAAACAAAAAATGCAGACCTCTTCTTAAAAAGGTCTGCAAATGTATGAATTTTTCGCGCCAGACAAAAAATATCTGAAAGTATTTTAACGAAAAATGCCTTCTTTCATAAAATGGGGTGATTTACTACGCCGAAACGCAGCTTATGAAGCCATACGAACGCGTCTTTTACCTTTAGATTTCATCAATTGGCGACGCAGGGCCTCTACCGACTCGTCGATTCCTTCCTCAAAAGTTTTGCATTGTCGTTTTGCAAAGAGTTCCTTTCCTGGAATATGAATTCTGATTTCGGCAATTTTGTTTTTGCTGTCGTCTGATTTTTCGAGCTTCAGTATAACCTCTCCGGCAATAATGTGGTCGAAAAACTGTTCGAGCTTGTCAACTTTTTCCTGAATGAAATTGATCAGTTTCTGATCGGCTTTGAACTGGATTGAATGAACGTTTAATTGCATGTCGGTAAATTTTTCAGTTAGACATTAAATTATCCTTTAGGGTGCGCATTTTTATGCACTTCCTTTAATTGAGCTATCGTATTGTGGGTGTATAATTGGGTTGCTGCAAGACTGGAGTGTCCGAGAATCTCCTTGATCGCTCCCAGATCGGCGCCTTTGTTTAGCATATGAGTGGCAAAGGTATGTCTCAAGACGTGCGGACTTTTCTTTTTCAGCGTAGTAACCAGACCAAGGTAGCGATTCACGATTCTATAAACAAGCTTTTCGTACAATTTAACACCGTCGGATTTTACGATCAAATGGCCCTCGGGGTTATCGGAAAAATGCGTTTTCTTTTCGTTCAGATAGTCGCGGATGAGGTCCCTCATGCGGGGAGTAATGGGGATAAGGCGCTCCTTGTTTCTCTTTCCCAAGACTTTGATCTGCTGCTGCGCCAAATCCACATCGTGCGATTTGAGGTTGATCAATTCGGATAATCGGATTCCTGTGTTGTAGAATAATTCCATCACCAGGGCGTCACGCTTGCCTTCAAAATCGTTGGCAAACATATCGGGAGTAAACAGCGCCTCCATGTTCTTTTCTTCTACAAAAATCGGGAGTCTTTTGCCACTTTTCGGAGCAACCACCTTAACCATTGGATTGGTCTTGACGGTGCTGGTGCGCTTTAAATATTTAAAGTAGGCTTTTAAACACGAAATTTTACGGTTGACAGACTGATTGCTCAATCCCTGCTCAATAAGATAAACCACCCATGATCGGATATAAACAGGCGTGATCTCGTCGGGTTGGACAACATCGTATTGGTCCTTTGCAAATTTCAGAAACTGGTTCAGATCATTGGAATACGCTATGACGGTATGCGATGAATACCGCTTTTCGAACTCAATGTAATCGATGAAGGCTTTTAATCGCATAAAAAAAGGGGATGAAAACCGGTGTTTTCATCCCCTGAAATATGAGAAGATTATTTGAATTATCAGATCTATTCGTTCGCCAATCGGATTTTATTGGAATAACGCGCTTTTAACATCTTCTTTCGCTCTTCGATAGACTTCTTGGTGAAGTGCTGACGAGAACGCAACGCCCGCATCGTTCCGGTGCGTTCAAATTTCTTCTTGTAGCGTTTCAGCGCGCGCTCTATGTTCTCTCCTTCTTTAACAGGAATAATTAGCATGTGAACTTCGTTTTATGAATTGGCCTGCAAATTTAAAAATTTTATTCTGCTTAAACAAGCAAAGAAAAACCTTTTTAAAATTTAACGAGACTGTTGACTTCTGCTTCGTATCCTGCAATTTTGTTAGCCCCATTTAAAAACCCCAATTCTACCAGAAACGAAAATCCTGCAATGCGGCCTCCTTGATTTTTCACCAATTCGGCGGCTGCTTTTGCTGTTCCACCGGTGGCCAATAAATCATCGTGAATAAGCACCCGCATATTTTTGTGCACCGCATCACTGTGCATTTCAATAACGGAAGCGCCATACTCCAGATCGTAAGCATAGGACACGGTTTCGTAGGGTAGTTTTCCTTGTTTGCGCACAGGAATAAACGGAACTCCCAAGGCCAATGCCAGCGGAAATCCAAAGAAAAAGCCGCGACTTTCAACGCCTACAATGGCATCCACTGCATGCGGACTGTATTGTGTTGCCAGCGCAGAGACGATGTCATTACTCAGTTGTGCATCTAATAAAATGGGGGTTATGTCTTTAAAAAGTATTCCTTTCTTGGGAAAATCGGGCACATCGCGAATGGCTTGCTGAACTCTTTGGGTAAGATTAGTCATGAACTGATAAATAGGGTTGTATGTGTTGAAACATCGAATCGGTGATGAGGTGTGATTTTTTCACTTCCTCGACCGACGAGAACGGTCCGTGGGCTTCCCTGATTCGAACCAACGAATTGGCAATCGTATATGGAAAGTATGGGTGCTTTCTCAACTCATCCATGGAAACGGTGTTGATGTTTATCTTCCTTACCAATTGGGCGTCGAGTGTGAGATGAGGAGCGATTTGATCCAGGTGTGCCGAGTCGAGGTTATAGATTTCTAGTAATTGACCCAAATGAAGATATCCGCCAAGTGCCTCTCTACGGTTCACAATTTCACGTGCAAAAAAAGATCCGATGCCGAAAATCTGTTTCAACTCGTTGGTGTCAGCAGTATTCAATTCAACAATAATCTGGGCTCGACTGCGTGATGGTGCTGCGGCATCACCAAAAGCTTGGGTTTCATCAAAAGCCGATTCATATGGTGTGTATTCCTCACGCTGAGTAGGAATCTGAATGTATTGTTTGATTTTTTCGAAGTCAGCGCTGCTCAACGAATATATTCTTGACAGATCATCTCTTGACTTGAAGCTTCCGCCGCTTTCACGGTATTTTACAATATTATTGGCCACCCTTTCGGAAAGCCCCAGCAGTTGAAAAGAATCTTTAGAGAGTGTGTTGGGGTTGAAAGAAAACAGATTCCACAACTTATTTTCCCCTTCAGGTTGGGGAGCTGGAGTGCTTCGATCTTGCACTACTTGTGCTGCATAATAAGCATTAACGGCTTCTTCAAACGCCACATCATCTTCAATTTTGCCCGGCATTCTGGTGTAAACAAACAAAGCAATGATCCAAATCAATATGAGCAGACTGAGCAGGAAAACGCCTTTCTTTTCGCTCGGATAGAACTCCAGATAATTGCGGAAAAATTTGCGGTAATCCATAACTCAAAATACTCATTGGAATCTACGTATTACACCAGTACGCACCCGTTTTAAATAGTCATCCAGATCATGTTTCACTTCACCCGCCAGAATGATCAGACCCAATATATTTGGAAAGGCCATCCCAAGAATCATCAGGTCGGAAAAATCGAGCACTGCCCCCAGACTGGTAGACGAACCGATTACCACAAACACCAGAAAAATTGATTTGTAGATATTGGCTTTCAGTCGCCCATGACCAAATAAATAGGTCCAGGCTTTTAGTCCGTAGTATGACCAGGACACCATGGTACTGAAAGCAAAAAGGAAGATCGCGATCAACAGTATCCAGTCAAACCAGCTAAAAACACTGCTATAGGCGGCTGAAGTGAGCTCAGTTCCCTCAAGACCCTGTGTATCCACAGCATATCCCGTAAAGATCAACACCAGCGCGGTCATGGTGCAAACCACTACGGTATCGATAAAAGGTTCCAACAAAGCGACAATCCCTTCGCTCACCGGCTCATCCGTTTTACATGCAGCGTGAGCAATAGGCGCCGACCCCACACCTGCCTCATTCGAAAATGCTGCCCGCTGAAATCCGACAATCAGCACGCCGATAAAACCACCCTTCATGGCATCTGGAGAAAAGGCTCCGTTAATAATCAGCGCAAAGGCATCACCAATATAGGCGATATTGCTGAATATGATAATCAACGATACACCGACATACATCCCTACCATTATGGGAACAATCTTATCTGTAACTTTAGCAATACTTCTAATTCCGCCAATAATAACCAGCCCAACGAACGCGGCAAGAATAACCCCGAATAATGCGCGATTTTCGAGGAAAAAAGGAACTTTGCTGGCCGTTTGGGCCCAAGCCTGATTTGCCTGAAACATGTTTCCTCCGCCTAGCGAGCCTCCGACACAGAGAATGGCGAACATTACAGCAAGAACTTTACCCAACCCGCCCATGCCTCGGAGGTTAAGGGCACGGCTTAAATAGTACATCGGACCGCCACTGACTTCTCCGTTTTCATCAATAAAACGATATTTCACTCCAAGGGTGCATTCAGTGAACTTACTGGCCATGCCGAGAATTCCTGCACAAATAAGCCAAAACGTTGCTCCCGGCCCTCCTACCGAAATGGCTATTGCAACTCCGGCTATATTCCCCAAACCAACAGTTGCTGAAAGTGCAGTTGTTAAAGCCTGAAAGTGCGAGACCTCTCCTTTGGTGTCGGGATTATCAAATTTTCCTTGCAGCAGCTCAATAGCGTGGCGCACCCCGCGAAAGTTAATGAACCTCATTCGGATTGTAAAAAACAGGGCCCCTATCATCAACCACACCACAATAAACGGCACTGCCTGGGTTTTAACATCACCATTGGGGTACAAAACGGGACTGCCATCTGGGTTATAAATTACCGGATCATAGATGCCAATGAATGCAAATGGATCCCAGAATAAAAAGCCACCGATTTTATCTACCACCGGAATAAAAAATGCATTCAGGTTTTCTTCTATGGATTCGGCCTGGACTTCTCCTGAAAGCTCAACTTGCTGACCAGAAGCATCAGTTACGATTACCGTGAAAGCGTGATTTTCGGTGAGACCTGAACAAGTGGCTGATTCAAGTGAAGTGCCCTTATCTGACCATTTATAGGTAAAGGGTGGTTCTCCGCTGTAAACGATTACCTGAGCAAAGCCGTCATTGATCTCTTGCGAAGGGTTTTCAACCTCGAGACGGGCATCAAGTTGCGCGTACGAATTCAGGACAAAGAGTAAAAAAAAGGGAAGAAGAATTTTTCGCATAATGTCTGGTTACGGATTGGAGTGGGCAAAATTGCAAAAAAACATGAGTTATGCAATTAAACTTCAAAAGCGGGGCAAAGCGAAAACCCGTATAACGACTGCGATGCTGTATGGCCATTTTATCCATGGCAAGACAGTGAGCTAAAATTGACCTTTTCGGATATGGACTATATATCCCATACGGACTTTCTTCCGCGCAGCTTAAAGTATTCTTTGTGCTCGAGCAGGAAAGCCATGGCGAGATAAATAATCAGTGGAGAACCTAGCGTAAGAAATGATACGTAGATAAAAAACAAACGGATGTCGCTGGTTTTTATCCTCAATTTTTCTCCCCACCAAGTGCAGACCCCAAAGGACTGCTTTTCGAAAAAAGCTTTAATTGCTGAAATCATTTGTTACGGTTTTCAGTAGTTGGTTTCCGATGGCGCAATTTAAACATTTCTTTGAATCACAATACTGCGACTTCAATTCCAATAACGATTGGGTTCTGGCCGCGTTGTCGGCTATAAATCCCAGCGTGCCCATTTTTCGAATCACGCTATTTTCTTCGGCAGGAATTATTTCGGCCAGTTCAAGGGCTTTATCCAGGTGCTCCTGACTGTCGTTGCGTTTACTGTATGCGAATAAAAATGGCAGCACGGTATTGATCAGAATGCTTTCGCCAGAACTTTTACCGAGCCGTTTCTCGTTCACACGCACTCCAGTTTTACCGAAGTGATGATGATCATTCCAATAGGTTGAAGCGGATACCTCAAACATTTTTGCCAACAATTTCACGTTGGGTTGATCGATAATGGCTGAAAACAACCCTTCGGATTGGTGCAGCAAGGATGCGAACTGTGCCAGCCGAATGGTTGGGAAATTTGCCGGACGCATCCGGCCAAATTTCCAGCTCACATTATTCATCGCTATCAACCGGTGCTTTTTTTGCAAAAAGCTGTATTCATTTTGAAGCTGAATCGGGTAGGTTTCTTGAAATTGATCTTCGAGAAATCCTGCCTGACCAAAGAGCAGGGACTCAATCAACACCAAACTGTGCTGATACTTGGCGATTAGTTTTACTGGAATGCTACGCGCCAGCATTTCCATCGGCTGCGCATTGACTTTAAAACCAAAATTTACGGCCAATTGCTCAAACAGTGTTTGTTGCCAGTTTCCTGTGTTTCGATCCAGTCGATAAAGCACTGCTTCCGATTTGCGCTCGAGCCGCTCCACAAGCAAGCGATCCAGCCAACTGAATTTAATGATTTCATCTACTGTTGCCAGGCTGTTTTCACAGGCGATGTATTGTTTGCTGGTGAGAAATGATTGATATAAGTCGATTTGTCTGCGAGAAACCCTTCCTGCGAGTTCCACCACTGGAATATCGTTTCCAAGCGCATTTACGCTTTCTCCGCCGGCATGAAACACCACATGAAGCACCACGTTATTATAGGCCGCGTCGTTTTGATGTCCATGACGGTACCATTCTTTTTCGTTCACATGAATTTCGACATTTCCGGCCCAAGTGGTATCGGCAATGACAATCTGCGCATTAAAAAAGTCGGGGCCGGCGTGGTGGTTATGCTGACCGGGATGAACAATACGGACGGAACGGCCATCAATCGTGGTTAACTCTCGTTGATTAAAAAGGCCGAATTTCCAGATGTGATGTAGAAACTCCTCCTGTAACATAACTGCTGCTTTTGATTTACGGCACCACGTGGTGTCGAATCAGCAATTGTTCCATTTCCTGTTGAATTTGTTTACAGGCAGAAACGACCGCCTCTTCAAAATTAGCAGAATTATCGGCATAAATTACTGACCGAGAAAGGTTCACCAATAATCCGCAATCTTTGGTCATTCCATTTTGGGCTACCTGATGCAAATCTCCTCCTTGTGCGCCCACTCCGGGAACAAGAAAAAAGTAATCTGGTGCCAAGGTTCGCATTTTGCGAATATGGTCGCCTGTAGTTGCCCCAACCACAAACATCATTTGTTCTGAAGTGCCCCATCCGGTGGCGGTTTTAACCACCCTTTCGTACAACAAACCTCCATTATCAAGCGATTGCAATTGAAAATCATGACTGCCGGCATTGGATGTTATTGCAAGCAGGATCACCCATTTATCTTTCCACTTTAGAAAAGGAGCAACCGAATCGTTTCCCATGTAAGGTGCCACGGTTACTGAATCGGCATTCATGTTTTCGAAAAAAGCCCGGGCATAATGTTCGGAGGTATTTCCAATGTCTCCCCGCTTGGCATCGGCGATTTTAAAAACCCCTTCAGGTATGTGGTGAAATGTTTCTTCGAGGGTTTTCCAGCCTTTCCAGCCATCGCGCTCGTAAAACGCGGTGTTGGGTTTATAGGCCACACAATATGGCGCGGTGAGATCAATGATCGCCTTGTTGAATTCGAGCACCGGGTTGTCGTACTGAAGAAATTTTTTAGGAATCCGGTGGATATCGGTATCAAGCCCAACGCACAAAAAGCTGCGTTTGCTTTTGATGGCTTCGATTAACTGCGTTTTGGTCATGGCTTTATTGCTGCGAACCTGCTTTTAATTTTTCTGCGTTTTCGGCAAGCTTTAAGGCATCGATGATTTCGCCGATGTCGCCGTTCAGGAGATCGGGCAGGTTATACAGTGTCAGATTAATACGGTGATCGGTGACTCTTCCCTGGGGGTAGTTATAGGTTCTGATTTTTGCCGAGCGGTCGCCCGACGAAACCATTGTTTTTCGCAAAGCGGCATCGGCTTCCAGTTTTTTCTGAAGTTCGCGTTCATAAATCCGTGACCGAAGTACCGATAGCGCTTTTTCGTAATTCTTGAGTTTTGATTTCTGGTCCTGACACTGCGCCACAATTCCGGTTGGTAGGTGGGTGAGGCGAATGGCCGAATAAGTGGTGTTTACCGACTGTCCTCCAGGGCCGGACGAACAATAGGAATCGACACGCAGATCAGACTCCTTTACTTCCACATCAAACTCTTCGGCTTCGGGCAGCACCATTACTGTTGAAGCCGATGTGTGCACCCTTCCTTGTGTTTCGGTTTGTGGAACCCGTTGAACACGGTGAACTCCCGCTTCATATTTCAGCTTTCCGTACACATCATTTCCGGTGACGTTAAAGATAATCTCCTTGTACCCTCCAGATGTGCCGTGGTTGGCTTCTACCAGTTCTATTTTCCAATTCATTTGGTCACAGTATCTGGTATACATCCGATAGAGGTCGCCAGCAAAAATACTGGCTTCATCCCCACCCGTGCCTGCGCGAATCTCCATAATGGCATTCTTAGCATCTTCGGGGTCTTTCGGAATCAGCAGCAGCTTTACTTTTTCCTGCATGTCGGTTTCCTGTGTTTCCAATTCCGACAATTCTGTTTTAGCCATCTCGCGAAATTCTTCGTCTTTCTCCTCTTTCAGAATTTGCTTTGAAGAATCGATGTTATCGAGAATATCTTTGTATTCATTATAAGCGATTTCGATTTCGCCTAGATCTTTATACTCCTTGGATAGCTGTGCATATTTTTTTTGATCGGCAATAACCCCGGGGTCAACAATCATCTTGGCCACCTCATGGCGGCGCTCAACGATAAATCCCAACTTATTCAATAGCTCTCTACTCATTTATCGGTAATTGAATGTTCCGTTTTCACTTTCTATGGTAACCTGGGGCGCATCGCCCTCCAGCACCCTTCCCACTATTCTCGCATCGACACCGAATGAAGCTGCAATGTCGATGACGCTTGCGGCCGTTTCCTGGTCAGTGTATATTTCCATGCGGTGCCCCATATTAAACACGGCGTACATTTCTCTCCAGTCGGTTTGGGACTCTGCTTGAATGAGATTAAAAAGCGGCGGCACCGGAAAAAGATTGTCTTTTATGACGTGCAGTTTCTCGATAAAGTGCAGCACTTTGGTTTGTGCGCCTCCACTGCAATGTACCATTCCGTCGATCTTTCCGCTCAGTTCAGCAAGCACTTTTCTGATCACCGGGGCGTATGTGCGTGTTGGCGACAGCACGAGTTTTCCAGCATCGAGTGGCAGCCCTTCAACAGCATCTGTAAGCGACTTTGTTCCGCTATAAACCAGATCATCAGAAATGGCAGGATCAAAAGACTCGGGAAACATTTTGGCGAGACGCTTCTCAAACACGTCGTGACGCGCCGAGGTCAAACCATTGGATCCCATTCCACCGTTATATTCTTTTTCGTAGTTAGCCTGCCCAAACGAAGCCAGCCCCACCACCACATTGCCCGCTTTGATTCGCGCGTTATCAATTACGTCGCTTCGTTTCATGCGGCACACCACTGTTGAATCGACAATAATGGTCCGAACCAAATCGCCCACATCGGCAGTTTCTCCACCCGCCAGGTAAATTCCTATTCCGTGGGTGCGCAGTTCATCGAGCAGAGATTCGGTGCCGTTAATAATTTCAGCTATTACCTCACCGGGAATCAGATTTTTATTTCTACCGATGGTGGAAGAAACGATGATATTATCAATGGCTCCGACACAGAGCAGATCGTCGATATTCATGATCAACGCATCCTGTGCAATGCCTTTCCACACCGAAAGGTCGCCGGTTTGTTTCCAATACATGTAAGCCAGTGCACTTTTTGTTCCGGCTCCATCTGCATGCATTACTACGCAATATTCGGAGTCGTTTCCGAGATAGTCGGGTAAGATTTTGCAAAATGCTTTTGGGAATAAGCCTTTATCGATGTTTGCAATGGCTGCATGAACATCTTCTTTGGCGTGCGACACTCCTCGGTTCTGATATCTTGAAGCTGTCATTAAAGCAATTAAAAAGGAAAAAGCATTTCAGCCCTATCAGCCAAAACGCTTTTCCGCTTAGTTAAATATGGCTGTTAATTCGGTTGGTTATCGTCTTCTACTTTATCCTGTGGCAGATAATCGAAACTGAGTACAGCAAAAGCTGTCCGTCTGTTTTTCTGGTGTGCCGCTTCTTTTTCTTCGTTTGTTTTCATCGCCTGAATCTGGCTTTCTGTAATTCGCAAACGGCTTTTACCATATCCCCTGGCTACCATTCGTTCGGTTGGAATTCCTTTTGAGATCAGGTAGTCTACACAAGCCTGCGCACGGCGCTGTGAAAGATCCAGGTTGTACGTATCGCTACCGCGGGAGTCGGTGTGTGCCTGCAGTTCAATAATAATCGTTGGGTTATCTACCAATGTTTGGTACAGGAAGTCGAGGGAGTCTTCAGAATTCACTTCTTCATTTACGAGCAGCTCAGACCGGTCGTATGCATAGCGCACTTCCGGGAATTCAATTTCATCAGGTCGGGCCACGTAGGTGATAAAAAACTCTTTAACAAAGGTGGTTGATTCTTTAACCCCCAATGTGCTGATTTGATCCTTGGCCACGAGATAGTCTTGTTTACTGACATCCATTGAATAGTTCACTTCAGGCTTAATGTAGCGTTCGTTTCCGTTTTCTTCGAAATTAAATCCGCCGTGGTCGTCGGTAGTTGCTTCGAATGATGATCCATCCGATCCAATCACTTTAATGGTGGCCTCGGGAATGGGCACCATGGTTTCTTTATCGTAAACATTTCCTTGCAGTGCAAACACCAGTGGTGGCATTTTAAAGCTCCAGATGTTTTCTCCGCCGGTTCCGCCGGGCCGTCCGCTGGTAAAGAATCCTTGATCCTCTTCCCCGTCAAAAATAATCCCGTAATCGTGATCGGATGAATTGAGCGGTGCCTTCAGATTTTCAACACCTCCCCAAGTCATTTCGCCGGTTGATTCGGCTTTGAACATATCCAGTCCGCCCATTCCGGGGTGGCCATCGGATGCAAAATAGAGCGTTCCATTATCGTGCAGATAAGGGAACATTTCATCCTTTGCGGTATTGATTTCAGGACCTAGGTTCACGGGATCCCCCCACTTCTTTGCTCGTCGATCGTATGTGCTAACCCACAAGTCACGCCCGCCATGTCCACCAGGAATATCGCCAGCAAAAATCATAAAGGTTTCGTTGCCATCAATGGCCGGGTGACCTACGGTAAATACTTCGTTGCCGTTTTTGGGTTTCAGTTCGATGAGCTGAGCTTCACCCCAGTTCTGCCCTACTTTTCGGGCGGTATAAATGTCACATCCCAGGCTTTTATCCTTCTGGCTCTGGCAGCGGGTAAAATACATGGTGTTTCGACGGGCATTTAATACAGCAGAACCTTCGTTGTGTGGCGTGTTAACCGTATTGTTGAGCGGATAGGGCTCGCTCCATTTCCCTTTTCTATCTCGGATCGAAAAATAAATATCGGTATAGTTTTGTCCGGTACGCTCGTCGATTCGGGCTCCGGCAGAACCCGGTCGCGACGAGGTGAAGTAAATCATTTCGTTCTTGTTATCCGCCCAGATTGGAGAGAAATCAAAGTACTGAGAATTCAACTGAACTTCCGGCTCAATTAAGTATCGCTTTGGTTTATCGAGCCACTCCTGTGCCATCTCGCATTCCGCTATGGCCTGATCTACTTCGCGTGCATTCGGTGCCTGCTCTTTATATCTGTTATAATAGGTAATGGCTTCGGCAAAGTTACCGCGCTTGCGTTCGGCTTCAGCAATCCAGAAATAGGCCATTGGATTATCGTGGCGAGCCCTTATTGCTCTATTGTACCAAACTACAGACTGATCCGTGTCGAGCACCAAACGGTAGCTTTCGGCAACCTGAAACAACAACCGGCCTTTTTCCTGCACATCCCTTTCTTTGGCGTAGGCTTTTTTATAAAGGTCAATGGCCTCATAATATCCTTCATTCTCGAACATATTTTCGGCCTCTTTAATGAATCGGTCGGCTCCTTGTGCTTGCATACCGTTGTATGCAACCAACAATACAAGGCTCAGGAATAGGGTTTTAATAAATTTCATGTAATTTGGTTTTACCTGGACTAACAATGAAGTCCCAAAAATAACTAAATATCTCACAGTTTTCCAAACCCCGCTGATGTTTCCTTAACACGATATCCTAAAGTGGGGCCAACGACTTTGTTATTATTTTGTAAAAAGCAGTTCTCGAAGCTTAGGCATTGGCCACAGTTCGTCATCTACAAGCAGTTCGAGTTTATCGGTGTGATATTTAATTTGCGCGAGAAAAGGGTTAACCTGATCGGCATAGGCGAAGGCCCGTTCTTTTACATCGGTGAGTTTATTGGCTTTTCTGCGTTCATCGATCATGTCATCTACCATCGTTTTGATTTGGGTGACGTGATGTGAGATGTCTGTGATGAGTTTGAGTTGGGTAGAACATGCTTTTTCTACCTGATCTTTGGGGAGTACTGTTTGCAAGCCCTGAACATTTTGGATTAATCGGTTTTGGTATTCAAATGCGGTAGGAATGATGTGGTTTTGAGCCAAATCGCCCGCTACTCTTGATTCAATCTGAATACGCATGGTATAATTCTCAAGCTCGATGCCAATACGCGCATCCATTTCTCGGGCTGAAAGCACTTCCATTTCGGCAAACAGCTTTTTAATTTCAGGACGTTCCAGAATTTCAATCGCTCTGGGCGTGTTGCGCAGATTACTCATTCCGCGTTTTTCGGCCTCTATAACCCAATCTTCGCTATAGCCATTACCCTCAAACCGTATGGCTTTGCTCTGTTTGATGCATTTCTGAAGTTCTTTGAGAATAGCTTCGTCTTTATTCACACCGGCTGCTATTCGCTCGTCAACTGCCATTTTGAATAGCTGTAGTTGTTTTGCCACAATGGTATTGAGCGATACCATTGCAGAACCACAATTTGCAGATGACCCAACTGCGCGAAATTCAAATTTGTTTCCTGTAAAAGCAAAGGGCGATGTTCTGTTTCGGTCGGTATTATCAATGAGCAACTGTGGAATCTTGCCGATGTTGAGTTTAACGCTGGTTTTATCTTCGGGAGACATTTTTCCGGCCTTGATATTCTTCTCAAGGTCGTTGAGAACTTTAGACAGTTGCGATCCGATAAAGACCGAAATAATTGCGGGCGGAGCCTCGTGCGCACCGAGCCGCAGATCGTTTCCAGCCGACGCAATACTCGCACGCAGGCAGTCGGCGTTATCGTGAATGGCTTTAATCGTATTGATTAAAAAGGTTAAAAACCGAAGATTCGATTTCGGATTTTTGCCCGGACTGAGCAGGTTGATGCCCGTATTGGTTGCCAACGACCAGTTGTTGTGTTTTCCCGAACCATTGAAGCCTGTAAATGGTTTTTCGTGCAACAGTACTTTGAAATGGTGTTTGCGGGCAATTTTTTCCAGCAGATCCATGAGCAACAGGTTGTGGTCGTTGGCCAAATTGGCTTCTTCAAACTTTGGTGCCACTTCGTATTGATTGGGGGCTACTTCGTTGTGTCGGGTAGTGACTGGAATTCCCAACTGGTGACAGTGAATTTCGAAATCGCGCATAAAGGCCATGGTGCGCTCGGGTATGGATCCAAAGTAGTGGTCGTCGAGTTGTTGTCCTTTGGCCGGATTATGTCCAAACAGCGCCCTGCCAGTAAGCACAAGATCTGGCCGCGCGTTAAATAGCGAAAGATCAACCAGAAAATATTCTTGCTCCCAGCCCAGCGTTGCATTGACCTTTGTAACATCCCGATCAAAGTATTGGCAAACCGCTACTGCCGCTTTGTCGATGGTGTTAAGTGCACGGAGCAACGGCATTTTATAATCGAGTGCATCACCGGTATAGGAAAGAAAAATGGTGGGAATACAAAGCGTTTTTCCGATGATGAAGGCCGGTGAAGTGGGGTCCCAAGCGGTATACCCACGCGCTTCAAAAGTATTTCGCAAGCCGCCACTCGGAAAAGAAGAAGCATCGGGCTCTTGTTGCACCAGCATACCACCGTCAAAACGCTCGATTCCTCGGTCTTCGGTAATATTATCGAAAAATGAGTCGTGCTTTTCGGCTGTGGCGCCGGTCATGGGCTGAAACCAGTGCGTATAATGAGTTGCACCGCGGTTAATCGCCCAGTCTTTCATAGCAGATGCCACCTGATCAGCAATATTGCGCTCTATCGTTTCTCCTTTGTTAATGGCATTCATCACGCTTTTCCAGGCCTCGGGCGTCAGGTGTTCGCGCATGGCATCGCCATTGAAAACTTTACTGCCAAAATATTCAGAAACCCTAACAGCGGGAGCGGTAGGTTGTAAAGGTTCTCTTTGAAGAACGTGCTCAAGTACTTTAAACCGAAGTGTCGACATGGAAAAAAATTTTTCCAAATGTAGACGAAAAATCAGGGGGTCATTTTAAGAAATTCATGTTTTTTTTCAACACACCCCCATTTTTTTTGAGTGATGCAGAAAAAAATCATCATTTCAACACAAAGTAGATGTATACAAAGTAAACCAAAGTGAGCAGAACGCCACTCGGACGGCTCAATCTGGTGCCAAAAATCAAAAACGGCAATAAAAGCAGTGCCACGCCCAGCATCCATATCATATCCGAATCGATGGCCTGTTGATTAACCGGGATATTGGTCACCGTGGCACTCACCCCAATCATTCCGAGAATATTAAAGGTATTGGAGCCTACCAGGTTTCCGATAGAGATATCACTTTGCTTTCGAATGGCTGCAATCACCGAAGTGACCAGTTCGGGAACTGATGTTCCAAACGCCACCAATGTTACCGAAATGATGTGTTCACTCACCCCAATGCTTTCCGCCATATCAATTGCGCCTTTGACGAACCAGTTTGCACCGATCATCAGACCAACAGATCCCAATCCAACCAAGGCCAATAACTTCCAAACCGATGTTGTTTTCGGGGAACCCAAGTCATCAATATCATCTGCATTATCAATCTGGTTGTTTTGCTTTCGGGAATTATAGATTGATGATCCTACATAAATGAAAAACAAAATCAGGAAAATAATTCCTTCGTACAGTTCTATCATACCGTTTCGGGCAAACAGATAAAAAATCACCGAAGCAAACATCATCACCGGCCAGTCCCATTTCAGTGTAGACTTGCTCAAAGCTATCGGATAGACAAGAGCAACAAAACCGAGAATGAATGAGATGTTGAAAATATTGCTGCCCACCACATTACCGATGGCAATGTCGGGGTGACCGTCGATGGCTGCTTTGAGGCTTACCAACAATTCAGGAGCTGATGTTCCCAGTGAAACAATGGTCACTCCTACCACCATACGAGAAATATTCATCCGCAGTGCCAATCCAACAGCACCTCTAACCAAAACTTCTCCTCCGGCTACTAAAAGAGCCAGTCCAACAATAAAGAGTAGGTAAACCATCAGTGGGGGTTAAGGCTTCATATTATCTTCGATATCGTTGCGTTGCTTTTTCACTTCATCCCGAAGGTCCTGGGTGGAGTTCAGAATGTCGCGTTGAATTTCCTGAGAGGCATCTCGAAACTCACGAATACCCTTACCCATTGTTCGCGCAACGTTGGGTATCCCCTTTTTGCCAAAGAACATGACGGCAACCAGCATAATCACCATCAATTCACCAGCACTGATATTTAAAAAGAGCAGCTCCAACTTTTCATACAATTTGGTACAAATGTAAAAAAAGCCTTTCGCAAAGTAGGCGAAAGACTTTTTTACTTCAATCTATGTGGTCGTTTAGGCTTTTGTGGTCGTTTTTCTTTTCCAAAGGTCATAGACAATCGGAGCGGCAATACAGATGGTTGAATAAGTACCAACCACCACTCCTATCATCAGGGCAAAAATAAACCCACGGATGGATGAGCCGCCGAAAACAAACATTCCGAGCAATACCAAAAACGTGGTAAGCGATGTAATAACCGTTCGGCTCAAAGTGTTGTTAATGGACCGGTTGAGCACTTTTGAAATCTCATCCTTCGGCCGTTCTTGTACTTCCTCGCGCACCCGGTCAAAGACGACTACCGTATCGTTGATGGAATAACCCACAACGGTGAGAATAGCGGCAATAAAGGCCTGGTCGATTTCCATTGAAAATGGCAATATACCGTAGAACAGCGAGAAGCATCCGAGCACTAAAATCACGTTGTGGACCATTCCGATCACGGCTCCTGTACCGTACTCCCAGCGCTTAAACCGGAATAGAATATAGACGAAAATCATGAAAAGCGAGAATATCACTGCCAAGGTGGAAGTTTGCTGGAAATCACCAGAAATGGTAGCATCCACCTTTCGGCTACCGATGAGTTCGAAGGAATCACCCGTATTATTTAATCCTTCACGGAGCGCGTTTTCGGCACGTAGATCAGCATCCTCTCCCGAATCCTCAATGAGGTACTTGGTTGTTATTTTCAACTGGTTTGAGGTACCTATCGTTTTCACCTCGGGCGACATGGCCAGACCATCCTCAGAAATAAAGACTTGAGTTAGGTGATCTCTCACCTCTTCGATATTCTGAGGGTTCTCAAACATCACATCGTAGGTTCGTCCACCGATAAAGTCAACACCGTAATCGAGCGACCGAAAAGTCAACGAACCAAAGCAAATCAGCACGATAGCTCCAGAGAGAATATAGAATTTCTTTCTGTTTCCGATGAAGTTGTATTTCGGATCGCGAAACCAATCAGACGACTTGCCAATAAAGGATATACTGGCATTTCGAGAAAGATGAGCTTCAAAAATCAATCGCGCAACAAAGATGGCCGAGAAGAGTGAGGTGAGAATACCGATGATGAGCGTAGTGGCAAATCCTTTTACCGGCCCCGTACCCAATACCAAAAGCACTATCCCCACCAACAAAGTGGTGATATTGGCATCAATAATAGCCGAGTAGGCTTTGGCATATCCTTCCTTAACCGCTGCTTTCACTCCTTTTCCTTTTCGCAACTCTTCACGAATGCGCTCATAAATCAGAACGTTGGCATCCACTGCCATACCGATGGTTAGAATAATACCGGCAATACCCGGCAAGGTGAGCGAAGCCTGAATGGAAGCAAGCGCTCCAAAGAGGAAAAATATGTTTGATATCAGCGCAATGTTGGTGACAACTCCTGCACCGCGGTAGTAAAAAGCCATAAAGGCCATTACCAGGATAAATGCAATGATGAACGACATTAACCCTGAATCGATGTTTTCCTGACCAAGGGTAGGACCTACTACCACCTCATCTACAATATTGGCAGGTGCAGGAAGTGCTCCAGCCTTCAACAGGTTGGCCAAGTCATCGGCTTCAACAATCTGTTCGGTCTTTGTGCCCCGTCCCATACTGATACTGGACCGGCCGTTGGGAATTTCTCCTTGAACAACGGGTGCGGAATACACATAATCATCCAGAACAATGGCCACACAACGCTTGGGCGACTGGCTTGCTGCGTTGGCAGTCATGTCCTTCCATAATTTTGCCCCTTCGGAGTTCATCTGCATCATCACCTGCACCTGTCCGGTGACGTCAAAGTCTTGAGAAGCATCAACGATAACCGATCCATCGAGCGGAGCGGTACGGTCGCGGGTGTCAACTTTAATGGCGTAGAGTTGCATCAGATTGCCCATTCTCGCATCGGGCTTAGCCGACCACAGCAATCGTAAATCCTTGGGTAACAACTCACGCGCCACGCGATGATTGAGCAATTCGTTGATCGCTGCGGTATCGGAAAGTGTAGCGAGCCCAACTACCGGACCTTGTGAAAGCTGATTATCAAAAACGTTTGGTGACATCAGTGAAAACAGCGGAAACTGTTTACGTTGCTCTTCATCGCTGAGCTGCATATCTGTCAGGTCTTCTTCAAGACTATCCGAGCCGGCGCTCAACTGCGAAAGCAAGTCCTCCTCCGTTTCTATGGTATCCCCCGAAAGCGTATCGCTGCTTGCTGCCAACTCATCGGCCTCGGTTGTTTCATCTGCTATTTCAGTCGATGAATCATCGGTAGTACTTACTGCACCAGGCACGTATTCAGGGTATAATTCGGCGCTCAGTGCATCATTCAATTGCTCGAGCATCGGATAAATCTCTACGTTCTCGTAAGTATTCCAGAACTCGAGATTGGCCGTACTTCTCAGCACCTTTCGAACCCGCTCTTTGTCTTTAACGCCGGGCAGGTCGATAGTGATCCGTCCTGAAATCTGCTGTTTCTGGATGGTTGGCTGGGTTACACCAAATTTATCAATTCGCGTGCGCAGAATCTTTTCGGTGTTATCAACGGCAGTTATAGACTCTTGTCTAAGCGTGTTGATGATCTCGGAGTTGCTGGCTTCGCGCGGAAAACGTTCGCGGTTTTCGCGGCTGTGAAATACAGCTGCCAGTTTCTTATCGGGCGCGTTATTCTCCCAGGCGCGCGCAAACAAACTTACAAAGTCGTCCTGCGAATTCACCTGCATTTCGCGGGCTTCACTAATTGATTTTCGAAAATCGGGGTCGTTGCTGTTGCCACTCAAGCCGACAATCAAATCGGGAACGGATACTTCGAGGGTAACACTCATTCCTCCTTTCAGGTCGAGTCCAAGGTTAATTTCCTTGTCTTTGGCTTCGGCATAGGTAAACCCAAAAACAGGATAAACCACTTGGTCGGCATTATTGCGCAGATACTCTTCTACAAAACGCTCCCGCAATTCGTCTCTCTCGGAAATCCCCAATTCACCACTCGCCGTCTGAACCGAATCTACTTTATGTAAGGCATATTCTTCTGCCTTATTCTCGAATCCGGTGGTGAAAAATGAAAACGATATCTGGTAAAGACTCGCAATGGCAAGCAGGATAGTGAATACCCAAATTGCTCCTTTATTCTGCATCTAGCTGATAGTTTAGGTCCATGTTTTATTTGGAAGGCGCAAATATAGATTTTAATGAACATAAATACCAATGATCTAACAGGTCAAAAAAAAAGGTCTTGAATGTTGTTTCTCCAGAATATCCAAAATTTAATTTCAGTCTATCAGATTCGCTACCTTTAAGCCATCATTCTCTCAATCCATTCAGATGTATCTTCGCTTCTTTGTTTTGGTGTTTGCAACCATGGTGTACCAGCCACTGTTCGCTCAGTTTCACGCTTCAAACAATCACGAAATAAAAGTCTATCGCGATGGTGTAGAATTGGCCAATCCATGGGCGGGTGGTATTAATGCCGCTCAGATCTCAACCATTGATGTGAATCAAGACGGGCTAGACGATCTATTCGTTTTTGACAGAAGCGGTAACAAACCCATGGTGTTTTTGAACAACGGCAGCTCAGACCCCAACAGCTTTGAATACAGTTACGAATACAGCAATGGCTTTCCATCCGATTTACGCAACTGGGCTTTGCTGCGGGATTTTAACTGCGATGGCAAAAAGGATATTTTCACCTACAACGGCATCGGCGGGTTTAGGATTTTTAAAAACGTGTCGGAAGGTGCTGACCTGCAGTTTGAGCTGATTGAGGAGAACCTTAAATCGCATTACAACTTTCTAACTTCTTCATATTTCTCCAACATTTTTATCAGTTCGGTTGATATTCCAGCCGTGGACGATGTGGACGGCGACGGTGATCTGGACATTCTGGTGTATTCTGTTTCTGGTGTACTGGTTGAATACCACAAAAACTATTCTGTTGAGGAAACCGGCACCTGCGACACCTTGTTATTTTCTCTGGCCAACCGCTGCTACGGCTTTTTTTCTGAAAGCGCTTTTGACAATACCATTACGCTTCACGACGAGGCATTGCACAATGTGATGTGCCCCACGGGATACAACGTTGTAGATCCGCATCCCATGATTGAAAGGCCGGGTGACCTTCCGTTTATTCCTACCAATGGAAATGCGCGTCACTCTGGAACAACAATCCTCACCATTGAAATGACGGGAAGTTTACCAAAAGAAATTGTGCTCGGCGATATCGGTCACCACCAACTCACTGCACTCACCAATTCAGTTTCATCCGAAGGCATGGATACCATCATTGCCTATGACACCCATTTCCCGTCAAATCACAACAACACCGAAGCGGTGAGTCTGCAATCTTTTCCGGGAACTTTTTATGAGGACGTAGATCAGGATGGCGTTCGCGATTTATTGGTCAGTCCGAACAACGAATGGGCATCTGAAAACCACAATAGTGTGTGGTATTACCGCAATACAGGAGCCGACGACCAACCCGTGTTTGAACTCCAGCAGAAAGACCTTTTTCAACGCGGAATGATTGAGGTGGGAGAGGGATGCACTGCATTTTTTCTTGACTACAACCAAGATGGATTAACAGATTTGATTGTCGGAAATAAAGGGTATTTCGTCAGCACCGGCGTGTACGATTCCAGGCTTATGTTGTTTGAAAACACCGGTACGCCAACCCAGCCCGAGTTTACGTTTGTTACCGACGATTTTGCCAATCTCAGCAATTACAATCTGGGGCAGGCGCTTCATCCCACTTTTGCCGACCTGGATAACGATGGCGATATCGATATGTTGGTTGGTACTTCATCGGGAAGGGTGTATCGGTTTAACAACATCGCCGGAGCCGGCAATGAAGTTTCGTTTGTTCCTGCTACTGATCCCATCTTAAAAGACGGCGACGGCAATGAAATCGACCCCGGACAGTTTTCAACCCCACAGCTAATCGACCTCAATGGCGATGGACTCACCGATTTGGTTATGGGCGAACGAAACGGCCGCATTCACTATTACCAAAACAGCGGCACAACAAATATCCCGGTATTCCAACCAGAAAACGATTTTCTTGGCGGTGTGCAAACAACAGAGGGTTTTTCACCCACAGGCTATTCGGTGATACAGTTTTTTGAGATGGACAGTCAAAAACTGCTGATTACCGGTACAGAATCGGGTAAATTGCGGCTGTACAGCTACACCGATTTAAACGGGGATTTCATTCTCGAAGAAGATCAACTACTCGGAATTAAAAATGGCATCCGCAGCACAGTGGGGATATACGATATCGACAACGACGGTTATCCGGATCTGTTTACAGGCAATTTTTCGGGTGGTTTGCTTTTTTTCAAAGGAGCCCCACACACTTCATCTGCCTCACCTCCTCCTACTCCTGAGTTCATCCAGCTCTTTCCTAATCCAACTTCCGGTCAGTTCTCGGTTGCAACGTTGGTTCCGGGTACGATCACCATATACAATATGCTCGGCAAGCGCGTATCAGCAGATCAACACATTAACGGAAAAAGTCACTTAGCTGTTAACCATCTGCCAAAAGGAATATATCTCGTTGTTTTTACGAGCACTAGCAACCAAAGATCGGTAAGAAAGCTGGTTGTAGAATAAAAAAAACCGCCTGTGTTACAAGCGGCTTGAATAGAACGACCGGAAACTGATTATTTGATCAATTCCATTCGGTCCAGAACAGCCATCACTTCTTTTACCGACTGGGCAGAATTGTGAAGCAAATCCATTTCACTGTTGTTGAGCTCCAGTTCGATAATTTCTTCGATTCCGTTGGCTCCCAATTTCACCGGTACACCCAGATAAATGTCTTTAAGACCATACTCTCCCTGCAACCAAGAACAGCAGGGGAAAATACGTTTCTGATCGCGCACAATGGCTTCAACCATTTGTGCAGCGGCAGCACCCGGAGCGTACCATGCCGATGTGCCGAGTAGGTTAACGATTTCACCACCCCCTTTTTTGGTTCGTTCCACAATGGCGTCGAGGGTGGTCTTATCAATCAATTCCGTTACAGGAATTCCGCTTACGGTTGTATATCTTGGCAGCGGAACCATGGTATCGCCGTGCCCGCCCATTAATACCGCTTGAATATCTTTTGGCGATACATCCAATGCGGTAGCGAGAAAAGCACGGTAACGTGCGGTATCTAAAATTCCAGCCATTCCGAAAACGCGTCGCGAATCCACTTTGGCTGTGAGGAAAGCCGCATAAGTCATCACATCCAACGGGTTAGACACCACGATTATTTTTGCATCGGGCGAGTGCTTAATGACTTGCTCGGTAACCATTTTCACGATATTGGCATTGGTAGCAATCAAATCATCACGGCTCATCCCCGGCTTACGCGGCAACCCGCTGGTGATTACCACCACATCCGAACCGGCAGTTTTGCTATAATCGTTTGTTACTCCAGTCATTCGGGAGTCGTACAGATTGATCGGGGCGGTTTCCCAAATATCCAATGCTTTGCCCTCAGCAAACCCTTCCTTGATGTCGAGTAATACCACTTCATTTGCTAGCTCCTTGTGTGCGATAACGTTGGCACAGGTGGCTCCAACGTTTCCCGCTCCAACAACGGTAATTTTCATGTCGATTGCTTTTATTGGTTTTTATTAAGATGTGGTTACAAAAATAAAAGGAAAAACCGAGGGATGTTTTGTTAAATTCAAAATAGGTACAAGGAACTGAAGACTTCTGAACTATCGGTGGACAATAACATTAGATAAGGTAAAGTGGCCGCAGCGAAAATTAACTCTTCCGATCTCTCTTCTTCCTTCCGAAGAACCATGCTTTATGGACTATTAATGGGCAAATGCCCTTGCAAATTTTGATTAAAGCATCTTGCTACCGATTATTTGATGACCGTATCACTCGATGTCGCCCTACTGAAAACCAACCGTATTGAAAAATAACATTAGCCCCATGAACATTAATTGAATATTTTTGGTGGCAACCAATACCTGTAGAGGTCGTCTTTTGGATGCAGAATGATGATTCCATAGCACAAAATCAGCTAAAGCTTATTGTAGCAGGCTGTATAAACAATGACAGAAACAGTCAGCGTAGACTATATGAGATGTTCTATGGTAAGATGATGGGTGTTTGTTTACGCTATGCAAACGACTCAAATGAAGCCAAAGATATTCTGCAGGATGGATTTATAAAGGTATTCCGCAATCTGGACCGATACAATTTTAGCGGATCATTTGAAGGATGGGTTCGAAGAATCATGGTAAACACCGCCATTGATTACTTTCGAAAGAAACGAAGTACACACGTTCTTTTATTACCGGATGAACAGGCCATAGAAGGATTTGAAGAGAATTCTGAAGAAGAGTTTGAAATCAACCCAACAGATGAGCCAGAGTTTACAATGGATGATGTGATCAAAGCCATGCAGCAATTATCACCTGCCTACCGGGCGGTTTTTAACTTGTTTGTAATGGAAAACCGGTCGCATCAGGAAATCGCCGAAATGCTCGACATCAGCATCGGAACTTCCAAGTCCAATTTTTCAAAAGCCAAGGCCAACATCCGGAAGATACTTTTAAAGCAAACCAAGAAAAGCAATTATCAAATATAACATGAGCAACGATCGACAATTCGAAGACCTGATCCGGCAAACGCTGGAGGATTTCGAGGTGGACTATAACCCCGCTCACTGGAAAGAGATGGAGTCCCAGCTCAACCTGCTAGGGCATGGCGTTGCTGTGAGTATGAACACCTTTTATTCGGCATTTCTCGCGGCCGGCGTATTCATGGCCGGACTGATCTATTTCGGCATGCCCGACGACCAAACCGGTGCTGCACGACAAACCGAAATACTGGTAGAAGAAGAAATACAACCTGCCGTTTCTGATGGCAGCCGGATTGTTGAGCGCGTAGATAATGATCCCAAGCAGGATCTCGAAACCTTTGTGATCGAAGTTCCCGAAACGGCGGTGGAATCCCTCTATCACACCGACGAAAAACCGACCGCAGAATCTGCTGATGAAAAACTAAAAACACCCAACACTGATCAATCCAACCTGGTGCAGTATGACGAAATGAAGGTCAAAAAAATCAGATCGAACGTTTCTCAGGGTTGTCAGGGATCGCCCATTACCTTTACCACAGCAGGCAATGAAGCGGATGGCAACTTCCTCTGGAACTTTGGCGACGGTTACTTCTCCAATGACCCAAATCCGGTTCACGTTTTCGACGCCCCGGGGATATTTCACATATCGCTGCTGGTCACACCACTCACCGGCGGAAAGCTTACACCGATGACCATCGAAGATCAGATCAGAATCAATCCGCGTCCAAAAGCATCCTTCGACTTTACCTACAAAAACAACAAGCTTGATATTCCACAAGTGATGTTTGAAAACCACTCTAAAAATGTGGATCAGGTGCTCTGGGTGGTTGATGGCAATGTCATTTCTGAAGAAAACTCAACCGCTCACAACTTCACCCGAAAGGGCACTTATGATGTGAAACTGGTGGCCATAAACGAATTCGGATGCACCGACACAACCGCACGAAAAGTAGTGATCAAAGATGACTATAACTTGATGGCCCCCACCAGCTTCACACCGGATGGCGATGGTCGCGAAGACACTTTTATGCCGAGGGCGTTAAGACTAATCGAAGGTTCATTCATTCTACGTGTGAAAGACCCACGTACCGACATGGTGATTTTTGAAAGTAATAACGTAAACCACCCTTGGGACGGCACCATTCAAGGAACAAGCGTCAAGGCATCAGCAGGGGACTACGAATGGGAGACTGAAATATCCAATAACGACGGAACCAATGGCGTTTTTAACGGAACAGTTAAGCTTAAGAAATAAGCCTCAACCCCTACTTCGAAATCGAAAGCCACAACAAAGCGGTGCCGAAAATGAAAACAAAGTGTAAATTCAGATTGCCTATATTATCCGTATTCCTTTCATTGTATAAGCAATGTATACAAAATCCATCATAAACAGCAGCAAAAAAGCCGGCGCCAAATGCAATTTCCAATTGCACGGCACAACAGGGCAGACCGGTGCGAAATACCTCAAATTATATTTCTCAATCTTTTTTATTATCGGGCTCTGGCTGTTCGGAACGTCACATGTATGGGCACAAACCTATATCCTAAACTCCACCACAAATGGATCTACGGTTACCACTTGTTCGGGTACGTTTTACGACAGCGGCGTGACGGGCAACTACGGCAATTATCAAAACTATTCCATCACCTTTTGCGCCACCTCAGACGAAGTGGTAACGCTCACCTTTACGCAGTTTCAGTTAGAGAACAACTGGGACTACTTATATTTCTACGACGGACCCAGCACCGCATCTCCAACGTTGGGATCTTTCACTGGCAGTAACTCTCCGGGGCAAATTAGCTCAACAGGCAACTGCCTCACCGTTCGTTTTACCTCTGACGGCAGTGTGAATTACGCCGGTTGGATGGCGACTATTTCGTGCAGCGAACCCATCGTTCCTCCTATTGGCGGAGGAAGCGTACCTGCCTGCCCCTCCATTGATGCGGTGGATATTGACGGGAATGATGCCATAGAGATCAGTTGTACCAGCGCCTGCGCCGAATTGGTTGCCGTCGTGCCCGAAACAGGCGCTACCACCTCCTACGTAGTCAATTCAATCCCTTATGATCCACCGTTTCCATTTACCGGTGGCACATCACTGTTCGTTGGGTCGGACGATATCTGGAGCAGCCTGGTTACGCTTCCGTTCAACTTTTGTTTCTACGGCAACATGTATTCACACGCGGTGGTGGGTGCCAATGGACTGATTTCTTTCAATGCGTCGTATGCGGGTCAATATTGCCCCTGGTCCTTTTCGCAGCAAATACCCAATCCCGTGCTCCCGACCAACTCGATATTCGGTGCCTATCACGATATTGACCCGTCGGTAGGAGGTAATATCAACCACGCTGTACTGGGAGAAGCACCCTGTCGAACCTTTGTGGTCAACTTCAACAACGTCCCACAATACGGATTCAGTTGCCCCTACTCCACCACACAACAAATTGTTATCTACGAAACCACAAACATCATTGATGTTTATATTGCCAACAAACCAGCCTGCACGAGTTGGAACAGCGGCAATGCGGTGATCGGATTACAAAACGCCACCGGCACCACCGGAATCGCCCCCCCGGGGCGAAACACCGGCGTCTGGTCTGCTACAAACGAAGCGTGGCGATTTACACCTAATGGAACAGCTAACTATTCAGTGAGTTGGTACGACGAGGACAATCAACTGATAGGTACTGGTCTATCGGTAGAGGTTTGCCCCGACCAAACCACTACCTACACCGGAGAGGTTGTTTATGAGCATTGTGATGGCACGGTGGTTTCCGCGACCGACGAAATTACCGTTTCCATAGTCACCGACCTCGAACTGGAAGTGGCTTCTGCTGCGGTGTCATGCCCTACCGTTTGCGATGGAAGTATTACCGTAACCGTGATTAATGGCGAAGCTCCGTTTACCTTTAACATCGGCTCGGGTGATCAGAGCACAGGGTCGTTTAACGATCTCTGCGCAGGAATTTACGACATTGAAGTCACCGACGCCAATAACTGCAGCTTGGTGGTTACTGTCGAAGTAGAAGCACCGCCGTCAACCAATCCGGGTCTCGATGGTGCCATAGCCGTTTGCGAAGACGATGGTCCGATCAATTTATTCGAGCAACTGGGTGGAAACCCCGACTCCGGTGGTGAATGGTTCGACCCTTCGATGACGCCAACCGATCAAATCCTTGATCCGGCTACTGCCGAATCAGGTGATTACACCTACCAAATTGGGGATGGAGATTGTATTGCTACTGCCATTGTTCAGGTAACCATTTCACCCGTCGAAACCACCACCGAAAACGTCACCGTCTGCGCGGGTGAAACAGTGATCTTGCCCGACGGAACTACCGTGACCGACGAAGGGACATACACCACTACCCTGACCACTGCCGAAGGTTGTGATGCAATAACAACGACAATCGTTACGGTTAATCCGGTGTGGCAGTTATCAGAAACCATCGAACTTTGCGGTGTAACACCGATTACCCTCCCCGACGGCACTGTCGTTACGGAACCCGGAATCTATGAAACCACCCTTACTTCCTCATTGGGTTGCGACAGCACCATTACCACCGAAATTATTTTAAATACGGTTGAAACGCCTACTGCACACATCAGCGGTGGCGCAGAAATGTGTCCGGGTGAGGTCGCAGAAGTACAAATTTCATTCGGCGGGGACGGTCCATGGACGGTAATCTACGCAATAGACGGCGTTGAGCAGGCACCGATTGAAACTTCCGAATCGGAGTATGTAATATCCACCGAATCAGCGGGAATTTATACCCTAACCAGCGTAAGCAATGTATATTGTCCGGGAGTGACTTCGGGAACAGCAATGGTTGTTGTTCACCAAGCACCCACAGGAACGATGAGCGGCGACGGGTTGATGTGCGCCGGAGAAGACCAGCAAATCACCATTGATTTTACCGGTTCAGGCAACTGGACGTTTGTGATTACCCACAACGGTGAGGCCAACCCTCCGCTCACGACTGACTATCCGCAATATGTTTTTGAAACCGATACCGAAGGCGTGTATGCCTTGCTTTCCGTAAGCGACGACAATTGTCCGGGTGAGACTTCGGGTCAGGCAATTGTAGAGGTAAGTGATCTGCCCACAGCCAACCTCTCGGGCGACGAAGTAATTTGTGAAAACGAAGTGGCAGCGCTTGACCTGACGCTGACCGGTGTGGCACCGTGGACAATTGGCTACACCATCAACGGGGTTTTGCAGCCGCCAATTACAATCAACACGCCAAGCAGTGTACTCGAAACCAATCAGGCTGGCACTTACGAACTGATATCCGTAGCAGATCAACACTGTATTGGAATGGCAACTGGAACGGCATCAGTAGTAGTAAATCCTTTACCGTCAGCCACCATTTCAGGAGGAGCAATTCTTTGTGAAGTTGCGGATGTAGGATTTCAGATTGACTTGACAGGTACCGGTCCATGGACCATTGTGTACAGTATCGACGGTGTGAATCAACCCGCTATCACTGTTAACAACGCACCCTATGTTTTTCAATCCAGTCAGGAAGGAACTTATATCATTGAATCTGTTCAGGATCAAAACTGCAACAATTCAGGCGCTGGCAGTGCCTCACTTGAATACCCAGTCTCACCTACAGCTACCATTACCGGCGGTGGAATATTCTGTCCGCAGGAGATGGGTAATGTTGCCGTGGTGTTAACGGGTAACGCACCCTGGACCTTAGCGTACGCCATCAACGGCGAAGTGTTCGGGCCGGTCACCACCACCTCCTCGGTTTATACCCTGTATAGCGATATCTCGGGAGACTACACCCTGCTGAATGTGCAAGACGCTTATTGTGAAGGGTCGGTTAGTGGAACCGCTAATGTTCAGTTCCACACGCAGGTTCAATCATGGATTTCGGCGGGCGGCACCATTTGTCCGGGCGAATCATTCCCGCTGTCTGCAACGGCTGTGGAGGGTGTGCCACCTTATAGCTACCAGTGGTTCAATACTGCTGATGACACTTGGGTTCAGTTTGGCGATTCCATTACGGTGAGCGGAAGTGAAGATGCTGAAATTTATGTTGTGGTCACAGACCAGTGTGGTACCGAAGCCTATTCAGACACGTCGGTTGTTCATGTCAGTCCACTTCCAATG
>CAZARI010000037.1:0-28522 GCA_964487545.1 uncultured Cryomorphaceae bacterium | reverse complement strand
GGTTTAATTGCTAATTATCCGAAAAAGTCTGCTTTAAATTCGCTGCGCTGCCCAAAAGAGCGGCTAAAAATTTTTATCTTGCGGCTCCTTTTCAAAAAGGGGGATATTTAGCGAAAAGCGTATGATAATAGCAGTACTCTCTGGTTTCATTTTAGCTTTTTTACTGGTCTTTGTTGGCGGAAAACTTCGGGGGTGGTTTTCGTTGCTTCCCGGCTTGTTGCCCTTATCACTTTTTATTTACTTTCTTGGATATCTACCCCGTGTTGGAGGCGAAGGGCTATTTTTTGAATACCAGTGGGTGCCTTCGATTGGTGTAAATCTAAACTTCCGATTGGATGGATTAGCCATGCTTTTTGCGCTGATGATTACTGGAATCGGCACGCTCGTTTTTTTTTACACCAGCGCATATATGCGCAACCACGCGCACCTCGACAGGTTTTATGGCTACCTAAGCATGTTTATGGCGGCCATGCTCGGTCTGGTGCTTTCCGACAACTTGATCGCCCTGTTTGTATTTTGGGAGCTCACCAGTATCAGCTCCTTTTTCCTGATCGGATTTAACAACGAAGACCCCGCATCGCGAAGATCGTCGAGGTTGGCACTGGCCATTACTGGGGGTGGGGGATTGCTGCTGCTGGTGGGCGTTTTACTCATCGGCTTTTTAGGTCAAACCTATTCTATTGTAGAGTTGTCGGCGGTGAATGAAATGTTGCAGTCGGGCAAAATGTACGTCTGGATCCTGTTTTTGCTTTTCGGCGCAGCATTTACCAAGTCGGCACAATTTCCACTTCATTTCTGGTTGCCGGGCGCCATGAAAGCACCTACGCCCGTGTCAACCTACCTGCATTCGGCCACTATGGTAAAGGCCGGTATCTATTTGCTGGCGCGATTTACACCGGTTTTGGGCGATCACGAATACTGGAACAACACCCTGCTGATTGTTGGTGGCTTCACCATGCTTTATGCTGCAATCCATGCTGTTTTTCGAACCGATATGAAAAGCATTCTCGCTTATTCTACTATTTCGGCACTCGGAATAATGGTGTTTTTATTGGGAATGGGCACCGCTGAGTCACTGCTGGCATTGTCGGTGTTTATCCTGGTGCACGCATTGTACAAAGCCGCCCTGTTTCTGGTGACCGGAGTAGTGGACCACGAAACCGGAACGCGCGATGTTACCCGTTTAAGTGGTCTGCGAAAAGTTATGATGCCGGTAGCTGTAGCGGCCGGACTTGCAGCGCTGTCTAATGCCGGTTTGCCACCCTCGTTTGGTTTTATCGGTAAAGACCTGATTTATGAATCTTCGCTTCATGCAGCCACTTGGAGCTATGTATTTACGGTGTTGGCCATAGTGACCAATATTTGTTTGTTGTATGCAGGTTTGGTTGTTGGGCTGAAGCCTTTCGCCGGAAAATTGCCCGAAGAGTTTTCCAAATTACACTTGCCATCGCCGCTCATGTGGGTGCCACCGCTATTACTTGCAGTGCTCGGAATTGTGTTTGGTATCCTGCCGGGTATTGCGGGCAATGCATTGATCGGGAAGGTACACCAGTCGGTATATCCAGCTTCACTGGGAATGCCTGAATTGCTGCTATGGCACGGTTTCAATTTGGTTTTGTTGCTAAGCGCAATAACCCTCGTTGGGGGTGCGCTGCTGTACTGGTTGTTAAAACCCAAAATGGGTACGGAAAACCGCATTCAGAAACTCGAACGGCTGTCGCCCCAAACTTCAGCATACGGCCTGTGGAATCTGTTCATCCGAACGTCTGCCACCTACACCAATGGGCTACAAAACGGCTTTTTGCGCTATTACCTGATGATTATCGTGTCGTTTTTGGTGATGATGCTGGGCTATAAATTCTTTACTGAAGTCCAAATCAAAATCGACTTAGCACAATTTTCGGCGGTATCATTTTATGAAGCCGTGCTGGCTGCACTGATGGTTTCGACAATTATTTATGTCGTCTTCACCCGATCGCGATTACATGCGGTGGTGGCCATCGGAATTGTAGGCTATACCCTCTGTTTGTTCTTTATGAATTACGGCGCCCCGGATTTGGCCATGACCCAGTTCACCATCGACACGCTAACCGTGGTGATGTTTGTTTTGGTGCTGTACAATCTGCCCAAGTATTTGCAGTACTCCAATAATGCGGTGAGACTTCGCGACGGCATCATTGGAATATCGTTTGGCGGGCTGATCACCCTGCTCGCTATTCAGGTTATTCAGGAGCCGATAACACGCGAAACCAGTCAGTTTTATGCCGAAAACGCCTATACATTGGCACGCGGCAAAAACGTGGTAAATGTTATTCTTGTTGACTTCAGAGGATTTGATACCCTGGGCGAAATCACGGTGCTGACCATTGCGGCACTCGGGGTGTACAGTTTGCTGAAACTTCAAATAGTCACTAAAAAAACGAAACCATGAGATCACTGATACTTCGGACAGCCACCAAATATCTGCTGCCGCTGTTGCTGTTGTTTTCGGTTTTTATTCTGCTGCGCGGCCATTATGTCCCTGGCGGAGGCTTTGTTGGCGGCTTGGTTGCGGCCATTGCCTTTGTTTTACATGCCTTTGCCAACGGCACCGAAAATACCCAAAAATTTCTACGCTATCACCCCGCATTACTGATTCCGGTGGGTCTGTTCCTTGCGCTGATGAGTGGCCTGGTGCCGATGATGTTGGGACACGCATTTCTGACCGCAGTGTGGCTCGACGACCCTTTTCCCGTGATTGGTTCTGTAGGCTCACCGCTTTTTTTCGATATCGGGGTCTACTTTGTCGTTATCGGGGTGTCGCTCACCATTATATTCACCATCGCAGAATCGATATAGCATGGAGCTGATAATCGCATTAATAACCGGTATACTATACGCAGCAGGCATTTACATGATGCTGAGACGCAGTTTGGTTAAACTTATTCTTGGGCTGATCCTTGTCAGTAATGGCGCCAACTTTCTCATCTTTTTGATTGGTCGACTTAACAAGGGAAACCCACCCATTATTGCCGAAAACGCCTATAGCCTTTCGGGAGTTTATGCCGATCCGATCCCTCAAGCACTTATTCTCACTGCTATTGTTATTGGATTCGGGCTTCAGGCATTTGCAATTATTACCCTAAAACGGGTATATCGGGTAGTAGGAACGGATGATTTAGATATCATCGACAGGAGCGACGAAGTATGATGGAGGTGGGATTGATAGAGCCGATTGCATTTCAGATGCTGACAGCCATCGTGCTGATCGCTTTCTGGAACCACTTTGAAATTCAGCGATACGTAAGTGCCGTTGCCAGTCTCATCGGAATTTTCATTTCATGGAAACTGTTCAACCAGGTCTCCAATGAGGGCATTCTTGTCATGCAGGCTGGTGGGTGGCCCGCACCATTCGGAATTACACTTGTGGCCGATACGCTGAGCGCAACCTTGGTGCTACTCACCAGCTTTGTGGCATTTGCGGTGTCGGTGTTTTCGGCGGTAAGTATCAATAAACTGAGAATGCGCTTTGGCTATTACGCCCTCATTCACTTCTTAATCATGGGGTTGAATGGCGCCTTTCTCACCGGTGATATATTTAACCTGTACGTCTTTTTCGAAATCATCATTATTTCATCATTCGTTTTGATGACACTGGGAGGAGAGCGTCCGCAATTGGAGGGCGCCATCAACTACGTGACGATGAATATGCTGGCTTCGGTCATCTTTTTAACTGCTGTCGCCATCTTGTACGGCTTGGTGGGAACACTGAATATGGCAGACCTGTCGCTGAAGTTAGCTGAAGTGCAAAACCGCGGGTTGGTCAATGCCACCGCTATATTATTCTTTGTGGGTTTCGGGATTAAATCGGCGGTTTTTCCGCTGTATTTCTGGTTGCCGTCGTCTTATCACACCCCCCCTTCGGCCATAGCGGCCATTTTTGGTGGATTGCTCACCAAGGTGGGAATTTACGCCTTGATCCGTGTGTTTAGCCTGTTGTTTATTCCAGACGGATTTATGTCAAACCTGCTGCTGGTGGTAGCGGCAATGACCATGCTAACTGGTGGAGTAGGAGCACTGGTTCAGAAAAACCTTCGAAAAGTTTTTTCTTATCTCATTGTTTGTCATATCGGCTATCTAATTGCCGGATTGGGGCTCTATACCGAAATTGCTTTGCTCGGAACAGTGTTTTACCTGATGCACGATATCATCATCAAAACAAACTTGTTTTTGATGGCTGGGGTGATTCTCAAAATCAATGGCTCCATGAGTATAGACAAGCTGGGCGGACTGTATCATAATTATCCGAAAATTTCTTTATTGCTGGCCATTGTCCTGTTCTCATTAGTAGGTGTGCCGCCGTTATCGGGTTTTTGGCCCAAATTATTTCTGATTCAGGCCACGTTCGAAACCCGCTCGTTCATTACTACAGGTTTTATCCTGCTGGCCAGTTTCCTCACCCTAATCGTTGCAGCAAAAATCTGGGCAGAGGTGTTTTGGAAAAAAGGCGACGGACAGCAAGAAATGAATAAACCCTTTACTTATTTCGACCAACTGCGTCCGATGAAAAAAGCCATCTTCATCATACCGGTATTGTTTCTGGCAATCATATCTTTATACATCGGTTTTGGCGCAGAGTATATGATCGAAATTTCGGGTCGAATTGCTGCCGATCTCAAAAACACATCACACTACATCGATGTGGTTTTAAGCGCACCTATAAACGAAACACCTGCTGGCTATGATTAAAATGCTGCTGATGAATGTGCTGCTTGCATTGGCCTGGGTGGCACTCACGGGTGACTTCAAGATGTCGAACTTTGCGTTTGGCTTCGTGTTGAGTTTCATCATTATGTACATCAACACGCGTGACATAACGAGCAAGCGATACTTTAACCGCATTCCTAAACTTTTGCGCTTTATTGTTTACTTTTTGGCCATGCTCGTCAAAGCCAATATACAAGTGGCCTACGATGTCATCACCCCATTACATTATATGCGGCCGGGCATTGTTGCCGTGCCATTAGATGCGCAGACGGATATTGAAATAACCATACTGGCCAACGTAATTACACTCACACCGGGCTCATTTTGTATCGATATCTCGGAGGATAAAAAAACCATGTATGTGCATGTAATGAATCTAAAGGATAGGAATAAATTCATCAACACGGTTAAAAAAGGGTACGAACGGAGACTGCTTGATTTCTTGAGATAATGCTAAATAATTTTCTGCTATACTTCATTATGCCGGTTTTATGCATCTCCCTTTTGATGATGTTTTACCGCTTTATAAAAGGCCCTACCATTTACGATCGGGTGATAAGCGTCGATTTATTGATTTCATCGGGTATTGCCGTCATTGCCAGCTACAGCATCATGACCGAGCAGCACACGTTCCTCGACATCGCCATGATTTTGGCACTCATTGCGTTTCTGGGCACGGTGGCCTATTCCTATTATCTCAACAAAAACGAATGACCAATGGTGACAGAAATAATCATAATGATTTTGATGGGAATAGGGGCGCTGTTTGTCCTGCTTGCCGCAATTGGCGTTGTTCGCATGCCCGATTTATACCTTCGCATTTCCGTTACCACCAAAGCAGCAACTTTGGGTGTCGGTCTCATTTTGGGAGGTGCGGGAATCTATTTTGCTGAGGCGTCGGTTATTTCCAGGTCTGTGGCCATCATCTGTTTTTTGTTCCTCACTGCACCCATTGCAGCCCACATGATTGGCAGAACAGCCTATTTTAACGGCGCTGAAATGTGGGAAAAAACCACCGTCGACGAATTTAAGGAAGAATACGAACGACACGCAGCAGAGGAAGCCGAAAAGGAAGCAGCTAAAGCCGCCGTTGCTTCCGAGGAAAGTCAGCAGGGAATAGACGAGAATCCAGATTCGTAATAAGGCACGAGGGAATCAGAAACTGAACTCCCGCTTAAAATTTTCTATTTCCGTTTTAAAAGAATCCTGCCGTTTAAATCGGTTGTTCATTTGTGCATTGGCCTTCACCTTGAGCTGACGCAATTTCATGTGTTGATTCACGAAAATCATTTCCAAGTCATCAAACACCTCGTGAAGGGTCTGGGCCACATCGTTTACGCTGAAAATGTGTTCCACCAGATCGTAAACCCCGTTTTCGAGCGGATGCTCCATTAGCCCGCTCAGTACGTCCACCGCCTTGTCGATGTGCACAAAGGCACGGGTCTGTTCACCGTCGCCGTTAATGGTGATGCGTTGGTTAAAATTGGCCTCAAACATAAAGCGGTTTATCAGTGCATCAAAGCGCATGCTTTTGCTGTAGCCATATACGTTTCCACAACGCACAATACAGCCCTTGTTTTTGTCGAGATAGCGCCTGACATGATCTTCGCCCCGCATCTTTGAAATGCCATAGAGGGTATTGGGGTTAAGCGGAGCACCCGCACTCACTTCCTCGTTAGAAGAACCATAAACCGATACACTGCTCAGGTAAATGAATTGCTGCAAATTGGTTTCCTCGGCTGCGTATATCACTTCGGCGGTTCCCCAGTGATTGAGCTGTTCAAACAAGTGGGGGTGCGTATCGGCAAAAGGAGTGGTAACCTTGGCAGCTAAATGATAAACTACATCACTGTCTGCCACCGCCTTGCGTAACTTTCGCGTATCCAGAATATCGGCATTTAAGTGTTTGATTTTTCCAGTTGGAAATTTATGAACACCCAAAAACAGGTTGTAGTTTCCGCGGCTCAGGTTGTCATAAATGGTGACTTGCTCAACCACAGGGTTTTCTGCCAGTGCATAGGCCAATTCGGTGCCGATATAGCCGGCACCTCCGGTAATTAAAACTTTCATTGCTGTTTTTCTATCAGATCGGTGTGCAGCCCGCATTCTGTTTTTTTCATCCCAAACCAGCGTCCACCGCGCTCATTGTCCAAATCCATCTTGCGGGTGCAGGGTTCACAACCCACGCTAAAGTATCCTTTGTCCTCCAAAGGGTGTCGCGGCAACCCGTGCGCTTTGGCATATTCGTAAATCATTTTCGATGTCCAGTCAAGGATGGGGTGAAAGCGGGTCACGCCGTGCGGGGCAGGTTGCTCTACCTTCATACTCCTGCGATTGGCATTTTGATCGGCCCGCACACCGTTTATCCATACATCATAAGCCATCAGAAAAGGTGTTAACGGCTGGGTTTTATTCATAAAACAACAAGTGTCGGGGTCGGAAGTGAAATAAAAATGACCGTGGGCATCGCGTTGTTGGTGGCGACTCACCAGCGATTGCACATCAACCAGCTTCAGTCCGAGTTGTGCCACCACCTGATCTCTAAAAATCAGTGTTTCGGGAAAATGAAACCCCGTGTTGATAAAGAGCACCGGAATTTCCTTGTCGATCTGGCTGATGACATGCAGCAGGGGAATGCTGTGTGTTTGAAAGGAAGAGGTTATAAAAAGCTTTTTTCCTTCCGCGCGATACCGCTCAATATACTGTTTGATCTCTTGAATTTGCACGGGGCAAATTTAAGATTATCTCCGGTATGAAATCAATTTACACCTTGAATGCCTTACTTTGCAGCGGACGAAAAACTGCTAAACGATGACAAATGACACAGCTACCAAAGTAGACGACATCATTGCCAAAGCCCCCGATTGGGCACAGGAAATTTTAAACGAGCTGCGCGACATTATCCTGAACTGCGGATTGCAGGAAACAGTGAAATGGGGAGCACCGGTTTATACGCATCACGGAAATGTGGTGGGGTTGGTGTCCTTGAAAAACTATGTGTCGCTCTGGTTTTATGAAGGCGCACAATTGAACGACCACGCCAAAGTGCTTATTGCTTCTGATGAAAGAACTCAAGCTTTGCGGCAATGGCGGTTCACTTCCACGGCTGAAATTAATCGAGAATTGGTGACTACCTATATCAACGAAGCGGCACTCAACGCAGAAAAGGGAATTAAAACAAAGAAGCCAAAGGTAAAGGTTCCACCCATGCCGGATATTCTGAAATCTGCTTTTGCCAATGAGCCGGAATTAAAGCAATTTTTTGACGGTTTGGCGCCATCGCATCGGCGCGAATATATTGAACACATCACCGAAGCCAAACGCGAGGAAACGAAATTGCGCCGATTGGAAAAAAGCCTCGAACTGATGCGCCAGGGAAAAGACCTGAACAGCAAATACAAAAATTAACGCGGCGATAGCACCCACTCCTGATAACCGGTTTCGTGTGAAACCATCGACCAGCTATCCAACTCAAAGGTGATTTTGGCCAGCGTGCCGGGCAAAACCGAAAAATAACTGTTTCCGCATAGTCGATGCAATGCATCAGAAATAGTGGGGTTGTGACCAAATAGCACTGCCGAATGCTGTTGATCGGGAAAAGCCTGAATAATGTGTAGCAAATCAGATAGGCCGGCATGGTACAACTCGGGAATCACTTGAATGGGACGATCGGCATCGGTTTCTGCCGACATCAGGCGGGCGGTATTGATGGCACGGATGGCAGAGCTACTGACCCAGTGTCGGGGCAATGACTTTTCCTTGTCCTTCCACAGGCGTGCAATCTGTCGGCAGTCGTGAACACCTTGTGCGGTTAAGTCGCGGTTGTGGTCGGTTCCCGATCCGTTATTTTTGGCTTGTGCGTGGCGGCAGAGGTAGAGCGTCAACATAAAAAAAGGATGAGCCTGCAAAATAAGGCTCACCCTTTTTCTAACCAAATCTAAACCAAAAATCAAATCGGCTAATGTGGATTAATGCGCGACATTCACCTCTGATTCCAACGGTTTTCTGAACACCATGTGGTGATCAAAAACGTCTAGCACCACAGGTTGTGAAGTATCGACATCACCTTTTAGCAAATGCTTACTCAGCACATTGAGCACTTCGCGCTGAATAACCCGTTTCACCGGGCGGGCACCAAACTGCGGATCATAACCTACATTGGCCAGATGCGCCAGCGCATCCTTGGCTACCATCAGATTGATGTTGCGGTCTTTGAGGTGTTCTGCGAGCAGGTCAAGTTGCATTTGAACAATTTGTTTTACCTCTTTTCGTCCGAGTGGGTTAAACAGCACCACTTCATCAATGCGGTTCAGAAATTCCGGCCTAACCGAATTCTTCAGCTCTTCAAAGACGAGTGCTTTGGTGCGGTGCAGCACTTCTTCACGGTTGCTTTCGTTGATGCCCTCATAATGGTCCTGAATCAGATGCGAACCGATGTTCGAGGTCATGATGATGATGGTGTTTTTAAAGTTCACCACGCGGCCTTTGTTATCGGTCAGTCGGCCATCGTCAAGCACCTGCAGCAAGACGTTAAACACATCGGGATGCGCTTTTTCGATCTCGTCGAGTAGTACCACGGAGTATGGTTTGCGCCTAACGGCTTCGGTCAGTTGACCGCCTTCTTCGTAGCCCACGTATCCGGGAGGTGCGCCCACCAGCCGGCTCACGGCGTGTCGCTCTTGATACTCACTCATGTCGATGCGCGTCATGGCGTTTTCATCGTTAAATAAAAACACGCTGAGTGCTTTGGCCAGTTCGGTTTTTCCAACGCCGGTCGTGCCGAGAAAAATAAATGATCCGATAGGACGTTTTTCGTCCTGCAAACCAGTGCGGCTTCTGCGCACGGCATCCGACACGGCCATCACCGCCTCGTCTTGGCCAACTACGCGCTGGCGCAACACATCTTCAAGCCGAAGCAGTTTTTCGCGTTCGCTTTCGAGCATGCGTGTCACCGGAATACCGGTCCACTTGGCCACGACTTCTGCAATTTCATCAACGCCAACCTCTTCCTTAATCATTTTCACGCTCTCCTGTTCTTTCTCCAAGCGGGCTTTGTACTCTTCCAGGCTTTTTTCGGCATCTTTGATTTTTCCGTAGCGAATTTCAGCTACTAATCCCAGATTGCCGTCGCGTTCGGCTTGTTCTGCTTCGAATCGGAGTTGTTCAATTTCTGCTTTTACCTGCTGAATGCCGTCCACAATTTCTTTTTCTGCCTCCCATTTGGCGCGAAGGTCAAAACGCTCGTCACTTAAATTGGCGATTTCCTCATTGAGTGCGGCGAGTTTATCCTCGTCTTTTTCACGCTTGATGGCCTCTCGTTCAATTTCAAGCTGCATGATGCGCCTTTCTATTTCGTCGAGTTCCTCGGGTTTAGAGTTGATTTCCATGCGCAGTCGAGATGCCGATTCGTCAATCAGGTCGATGGCCTTATCGGGCAAAAAGCGGTCGGTGATGTAGCGCTGCGAAAGTTCTATCGCGGCAATAATGGCAGCATCTTTAATGCGCACTTTGTGGTGATTTTCGTATTTCTCCTTGATTCCGCGCAGGATGGAAATGGCATCCTCACGGTTAGGTTCATCAATCAGCACTTTCTGGAATCGTCGCTCCAGGGCCTTGTCTTTTTCAAAATACTTTTGGTATTCGTTGAGCGTGGTGGCACCGACAGCGCGCAGTTCTCCGCGGGCAAGTGCGGGTTTCAAAATATTTGCGGCATCCATGGCACCTTCACCGCCACCGGCACCAACCAGCGTGTGAATCTCGTCGATAAATAGAATAATCCGCCCCTCGGCACTGATTACTTCCTTAACCACGGCTTTGAGTCGCTCTTCAAACTCGCCCTTGTATTTGGCACCGGCAATCAGGGCACCCATATCGAGCGAGTAAACCTGCTTGGTCTGGAGGTTTTCCGGAACGTCGCCGTTGATAATTCGGTGGGCAATACCTTCGGCAATGGCGGTTTTACCCACTCCGGGCTCACCGATCAAAATCGGGTTGTTTTTGGTTCGTCGGGTAAGAATCTGTAACACACGTCGAATTTCCTCGTCGCGACCGATAACCGGATCGAGTTTTCCCTCGCGTGCCAGTTGATTCAGGTTTTTGGCATATTTGTTTAAGGCATTGTATGTTTCCTCCTGACTGGCAGTGGTCACCCTTTCGCCTTTACGCAAATCTTTAATTGCCGCAATCAGGTCTTTCTTGTTCATTCCGCTGTCGCGAAGCAACTGCCCCGTATTGTCTGACGACTCGTTCAAACTGAGCAATAAATGTTCAATAGAAACATATTCGTCGCCAAACTCTTTGAGGTAGGAGAGGGCCTTGGTTAATGCAGAGGCTGCATTTCTGGACCATTGCAAATCGCCACCGGTTACTTTGGGGTGCGATTCAATCATCTTGTCGAGCGCGCGATTGACCACATCCTGGTTGATGTTCAATTTTTTGAACAAGTGTGGAACCACGTTTTCATCGGCGCGGAAAATACCCTTGAGTAGATGACTGGTTTCAATCATCTGGTGTCCATTTTCCATGGTAATGGTCTGGGCATTCTGAACCGCTTCCTGTGATTTTATTGTGAATTTATTGAAGTCCATGATGGTAATTTTAAAGTATTAATCTGTGCGCAGCGCTATTACAACTCTTGATCCAAACCGAAAGTAGCATGGTGCATTTTGGTTTAAGTAAGGCTTAATAACGTAATGATATTAAACTTGTTGAGATTTAACGATAGAGAAAGCTTATGAGTGTATGGGGTGTAGTTTTGTCATGCTCTTCACTTTTTTGAGGTTAAAATGTCAGTGAGTCGGTGGGTTCAATCTTTGAATCCTAAGCTGCCGTTGAAGGATTTTTATTAACACCGATTGCCACCAGCTTATGGTTACTTTTGATTTCGATTATAAAGCTAAAACATGCGATTGAAACGAAAGCTGAATTGCCTTATTTTTTTGGGATTGCTGTGGGACATCACCGGAAATGCGCAACCGTGCGAGAATGGTTTTGCAGGCGTTTATCCTTGCAGTGGAATTAACCAGTACGCTTTTCTGAGTGCGGATGAAATTGGCGGCGGAACAATGAATGACAACTGGGGGTGGGTGAGTCCACAAACGGGGCGTGAATACGCTATTCAGGGAAGGTCAACCGGCACCTCGTTTATCGACATTACCGATCCTTATCAACCTGTTTATATTGGGAATTTGCCCACGCATGACATCGAGATGCCGTGGCGCGATATAAAAGTTTACTCCAACCATGCGTTTATTGTCTCTGAAGGTCCCGGACACGGCATGCAAGTATTTGACTTAACACAACTGGATGATGTACTGGTTCCACCAGTTACTTTTACCCAAACAGCCCATTACAACCTCTTTGGAAATGCACACAACATCGCTATTAATGAAGCAACCGGTTTTGCTTATGTCGTTGGCAGTAACACTTTTTCTGGCGGATTACACTTCATCGATATTCAGAATCCAACAGCACCGTTTATTGCGGGAGGTTTTGAAGGCGATGGCTATACCCACGACGTTCAGGTGGTGATTTACCACGGAAGCGATTTGGATTATAGCGGAAAGGAAATTGCTTTTGCATCAAACGAAAATACATTGACCATTGTTGACGTCACCGATAAGGCCGACCCGCTGATGTTGTCGCGCACAGAATATGACAGCAGCGCATACGCTCATCAGGGCTGGCTCACTGAAGATCACCGGTATTTTTTGCTGGGCGACGAAATGGACGAGGGTGCGTTTGGGGTTAATACCCGAACGTTTGTTTGGGATATACAAGACCTGGAAGAACCGCAGTTGATCGGCTTTTACGAAAGCCACCTTCCGGTTATCGATCACAACCTATACATCATTGGCGATTATTGCTATCAGGCCAATTATACCGCGGGGTTGCGCGTGCTTAAGCTAAACAATCTATCGGCCCTCGATATCGAAGAAGTGGCCTACTTTGACGTGCTTCCCGACCATGACAACAAAGAGTATTTGGGATCGTGGAATGCGTATCCGTTTTTTCCGAGTGGAACCATTATTCTGAGTAGCATGGAGGAAGGAATGCATATTTTACAGCCTGATTTTGATGTATCTACCGGAATTGATGAGTCTACTGAAACAACTACTCTGGCGGTTTCTCCCAACCCCGCATCTGATATAGTTCGTGTGACAGGGATTCCTCCATCGGCAAAAAACATCCAACTGTTCGATATCACCGGAAAGTTAGTGTGGACGATGGATTTGGATGGAAGTGCCGAAGTGCAATTTGCTACCGATTTCTTTTCTCCGGGCATTTATCTGCTCAGAGCAGCAAACCAACAATTCAAACTCACCATTCGCTAAACCATGCGTTTGATGGCGAACAGGCGATGGGTGATTTCGCCAGTGGACTCATGCACAACACCTTCGGCATTGATAGACTCTATCTTTACCCTAGAGGAGGCATGCAAAATACGCGAAGAATCGAGCAATATACCGACGTGATGAATGCGGTTGTTTTCGTTTTCGAAAAATGCAAGATCGCCAGGGCGGGCATTTTCCAGACCATGAACCACTGAACCAACTTCATATTGCTGCGAAGCATCGCGCGGCAGCGAAATGCTCAATGTGCGGAATAGAAGTTGAACCAATCCGGAGCAATCCACCCCAAAAGCCGATCGCCCGCCCCACAAATAGGGGGTATTCAGTAGGCGAACTCCAAAGGTCTCTAATTGGTTTAATTGAAGTGGTCCAATGCTCATTTGATGAGCTACTTCAAAATATTTTCCAGCAATAGAAAAAGATGTTTTCCAACCATCAACAGGCAGCCGGGCTCCTGCAGTTATTGGCAACAATGTGCCGTGGTCTGTTCTCAGGTAATTGACCGGATCGAGCAGGGTGCGGAATTCTTTTTCGTTGGGTAAATCCTTTTCATCAACGGGTGTGTGTTGCCCGCGATCAATCCAACAGGGGTAACCGTCGTGCAGGCATTGCACTTTGAGCCATTTGGTTTGTTGTTCGATTACTGTGTAGGCTTCACCAAAAAGCAACTGGGTCACCATTTCAGAACGGTCAGAAGCCTCCAACCGCCCCGGAATGGCTGCCAATAAGCAAATACCCAATGTGTTTGACATGCTGATTTACATGTTCTCGATGACCATGGCCGAAGCGCCACCGCCACCGTTGCAGATTCCCGCGCCGCCGCGTTTGCCTCCGTTTTGTTTGAGCACGTTGATCAGCGTAACAATTATTCTTGCTCCCGAGCAACCCAGTGGGTGGCCCAGCGCAACCGCTCCACCGTTTACGTCCACTTTAGCGGGGTCGAGGCCGAGTGCGGCAATATTGGCTAAACCCACCACTGCAAATGCCTGGTTGAGCTCCCAGAAATCAATATCAGCAATTTCGAGTTGGGCTTTTTTCAACGCGATAGGAATGGCCTTGGAGGGAGCGGTTGTAAACCACTCGGCTTCTTGCGCTGCATCCGCATAACTCACCACCTTTGCAAGGGGATTTACCCCGAGTGCTTCGGCTTTTTCCTTACTCATGAGTACGAGTGCAGCCGCACCGTCGTTCAGGGTAGAAGCGTTGGCAGCAGTTACCGTTCCGTCTTTCTGAAACACCGGACGCAAAGCCGGGATTTTGTCCATCTTCACGTTTTTGTACTCTTCGTCTTCGCGAACTTCTATCGGGTCGCCTTTTCGCTGTGGCACCATTACCGGCACCACCTCGTCGTTGAATTTTCCTTCGCTCCAGGCCTTGGCAGCACGTTGGTATGATGCTATGGCGAAGTCATCTTGCTCCTGGCGTGAAATGTTTTTCTCGGAAGCACAAAGCTCGGCGCAATTGCCCATGTGCTGTGCGTTGTACACATCGGTCAGTCCGTCAAATACCAATCCGTCGGTCAGTTTGGCATCACCCAAGCGAAAGCCGTTGCGCGAATTGAGCAGGTAGTGTGGCACCATGCTCATGTTCTCCATTCCTCCGGCAACTACACAATCGGCATCGCCAAGGGCAATGCTTTGTGCAGCAAGTGAAATGGCTTTCATGCCCGAAGCACAAACTTTATTGACCGTGGTGCAGGGAACGTCGGTGCTGAGACCGGCAAAAATGGCTGCTTGACGGGCGGGTGCCTGACCTAATCCGGCCTGAAGCACACAGCCCATATACACTTCATCGATTTCATTGACGTCAATGCCCGCGTGGGTTATGGCTGCTTTAATGGCCGTAGCCCCTAGTTTTGGAGCCGGCACAGTAGATAGGGCTCCGCCAAAGCTTCCCAACGGAGTGCGCACAGCCGATACAATATAAACCTCTTTCATTTTTTTAATCTATTTGGTGATTTCGTAATAATCTTGCGATCCGCTTCGGTTAACTTCTTGGTCGTTGATACGAAAGGTCTTTCTTCGATTTTCGTAATCGCAGTCTTCAATGTATCCACCTTCGAGCTGGATATCGGTGAGCATTACCGACAAGTTGCTGTCGGCTTCAAAGTAGAATCCGTAATTATATCGCACAAAAAACAGCGAATCATTCCGAAAAGGCGTGTCGTTACTGATGCGGATTTTATTGTCAGATCCCTCATAAAAACTGGCGAAGTGAAGCGTATCTGCCGGAAAAGTTAAACTGTCGCCCGGCACATCGAAGTAGCGCACCAAGTATAAGCTGGACAGCTCTTCTTCAGAAAAACCATCGTCACCACCTGTTTTAAGACGGAGATAAAGCGCGTTGATATCATCAACCGGCGGGGCATCACAATCTTTGGTGCAAGCGGTTCCTAATACCAACAGTAGCACAGCGAATAGTGCGGTGAATGTGTTATTCGTTTTCAAGGTGCACAAAAGTAAGAAAAACCCGTGGTGTGGCAATTGAGATGATTTCGATACCTTATTCCCATGCGCATGATTTGCAGGCCATTTTTAGCGATGAGCTATTTTAATGAAGCCATGGGCGATTCGTGCAATGTCATCAAATGGGATGGCGAGCAATGGGAGCCAATTGGCCCACCGCTATCGGCTTCCCATCACAACATTAGAGATATAGCTTACTACAATAATGAGCTTTACATTGCGGGTAATATCAGCATGGACAATGGATTAAAGGATATTTTAGTACTGAGAGATGGGGAGTGGTAGGCGGTTGGCGAATCCATTCAAACCGGTATATCCCGTTTCAATAAATTGGTGGTTTTTAACAGTGAACTATACGCCGCAAGGACGATTCGAAAGGTGGATGGATTTGCAGGAAACATGATTCAACGTTGGAATGGCGAAATTTGGCAGAAAGTAGGGGGCGTGTCTCAATTAGACCCCGGCAAGTACGTAGTGGCATTGTTCGAAAAGGGCGTGCCGGTAGGTACTTCAAAATTGGTGCTGCAGCCGAAATAGCTCGTTCAATGTTGATCATTTTCCATTCAACACGGGTGCTTGGTAGTAACACGCCAAAATCGAGCCCATCTCTTCTTCGCCCCGAACGATACGCTCTACCTTGTTCCACAGTTTATCCGAAATCAGCGGGCGCATTTCCTGATCTACACGAGTCACATAAGGCATTACCTTCATCAAACGCACATCCCACTGCCGGTGAAAGGTTAAAATATCATCCGGATAAACCGTTTTGCGGCGCGTTCCTTCGTCGGCTGCCCGAAAAGGAGCAGAGATATTCAGGTATCCGTAATCGTCGGTCAATTCCTCACCGGGCTGAATATCGCGCAAGGCAACCTCAAAATTGTACGGCGTGGTAAAACAATTTGCCCGGAAACTGTGGTTCACAAAGCGACCGTGATCCCAGCAGAGCACATAATTTCCCTTGCTGTTGCGAAAGCAATACATTTCTGCCAGTTCGCGGTGAATGGGATCCATTTGCTGAATCTGCCTTTCAGTAAACTCCCGGTCGAAGGCATCTTGAACCCAGGTAATGGTTCCTTTGGGCAAAAGTTGAGTAGCAAAAACGCCATAGCCCATTTCATCACTGATGAACCGGAGTTCAGTGTGTGGATGAATCATAAAAATAGAATATTGTTTGTGGATAAAATAGCTACACGAATAGTCTGCAAATGGCTGGTTGCTCTATTGATAGCGTGATATAAATAGCTGCGTTTCACCAATGCTCGATTCGATATTTTAATCGAAATTAGACATTAAAATCATTGGAAGAACAAATGCCTGCAAATTATTTTTAACTGAAAATCAGCGATTTGAATTATCGTTCTTTCCAAACGTGAATTGTCGATTGCGTTTTTAATGCTGCACACTTACCGGTTTTGAAAAAGACCATTCGGAACTGTCTTCCAAGGGGCGCTCAAAGGCGAAACAAGGGCTGTCACTCCCACAACTAAAGAAATGTGCTGCTTTGTTTAATTTTGCTTCAAAAGAGAGAAGCTATGAGCAATTTTCAGATTGGCGACCGCGTGCGTTTTTTGAATGATGTGGGCGAAGGAATTATTCGTTCGTTTACGGGTTCTGATGAGGCTCTGATAGAAACCGAGGATGGATTTGAAGTACCGTATCCCCTCGATGAGCTGGTGTATATCGGCAGTCGCGACGAAGAAGAAAAAGCCTATCAACTAGACAAGGATATTGTTGACGGATATGTCGAGAAACGCCTACTGACTCCTGAAAAGCAGAAGAAAGAAGATGAATTTGAACGGATGTTTCGTCACCTGCCTCCGCTGTCAAAGCGCAAAAAGGAGGATATTATTGAAGTCGATTTGCACATCCATCAGTTGGTTGACGACGAATCGGGGCTGGAGCCTCACCAAACGCTCGATATCCAAATGAAGCATTTTGAGCGAATGATCGATGCTGCCATACGCGACAAACGTGACAAAGTAATTTTTATTCACGGCGTGGGGCAGGGGGTGCTCAAGAATGAAATTCGCAAGGCGCTGGAATTCTATCCCGAATGCGCTTATCGCGATGCGCCTTTTCACACTTATGGTATGCACGGTGCAACTGAAGTGACGATACACCAACACTAATCTGTATTTTTGCAGCGCAAACTGCTTCATCGCTCCGATGGAAATCGGAGAGGAAAGTCCGGGCAGCGCAGGGCACCGTACCCTGTGAAAACGGGGGCATTGCGGAAGTAATTCCACAATGACAGAAAGTGCCGCAGAAACAATACCGCCCTGAGATACCTCGGGGTAAGGGTGAAAACGTGAGGTAAGAGCTCACGCATCGGTCAGGCAACTGATTGATGGGGTAAACCTTTCGGGCTGTAAGACCATGTAAACCCGGGATTGAGGGCTGCTCGTCCGATCCGGGAGGGTAGGTCGCTTAGATAAATGATGAAGACTCCGGCATTAGCCGGATGACAGAACCCGGCTTATAGGTTTGCGACATAAGGCCCCTGCCAAAAGCAGGGGCCTTGCCATTTATCAATAGGCGGTTTTGTCTTCTTTCTTTTTCCAGTCTTCAAACGCCTTACGCGCTATTTCATCGTTCATCTTATCAAAGGGAATACTGCGCTCGGCGTGCGGCAGTTCAATTTCCTTGTAGATGAAAGCATCATCAAAACCGGCGTCAGCAGCAATTTCTTTGGTGCAGGCATAAAAAACGCGGTCGGGTCGCGCCCAGTATATCGCACCCAAACACATCGGACACGGTTCACACGAGGTGTAAAGCACACAGCCGTCGAGTTGAAAACTACAGAGGTTTTGGCATGCATCGCGGATGGCAACAATTTCTGCATGTGCCGTAGGATCATTACTGCCGAGCACTTTGTTGTTTCCTCGGCCTATAATTTCGCCGTCCTTCACGACAATAGCACCAAACGGCCCGCCCTCGTTGTTGTTCATTCCGCTAACCGAAAGGTCGATAGCCATCTGCATAAACTTTTTGTGTGTGTTTTCCATGATCGTTTTTAATGGGATGTATTATTGCAAAATTAAAAGAACCACAAGGATTTTACCCCCGTGGTTCTTTACGCCAAGTGTCGTTTGGGCAAATGAATCACTAATCCTTAAAGTGCTGTCGTTCGTTTTGGAGCTGCACACGCAAGCGTTCCAGTTCGGCCTCCTTTTCGCTAATGCTGTTGCGCAAATCCTGCTGTAGCTGTCGCTCTTTCGAAAGATTTTCGTTGATTTTCTCAATGGAACCCTTCGATTTTTGAACCGCCTTTTCTGATCTACTGATCTGTTTTTCCTTTTTCTCTAAGTTGTTCACACTGATGGTGCGCTCAATGTTTTTCACCTGATCGGATTTTTGACCAGCCAGTTTAGAATCGGAGGCTTTGCTCGATTCGAGTTTCTGAACCTCACGCTGCATTTTTGAAATATTGTTGCGCAGTTTGTCTATTTTTTTGTCTGATTTGCTAGCAGACTTTTCCAGTGATTTTTGTTCCTTTTTCAAATCTTTAATCTCTCTTTGCATTGCCGCAAGATCATACGAGGCGGTTTCTGTTTTAAGATCAGACAGACCTGATATGGATTGACTCTGGCTTTTCTGCGCATTGGCCAAGTCTTTTTCTAACTTTTCCGCTTTCCTTTCGGATTGGGTGATCGATTTTCGAGCCTGCTCGGTTTCTTTAATCAGGGCTCTTTCCTGAGCCTCAAGCTGGGCAATGGTTTGCTGAATGTTCTCAGTTTGAGCAAAGGATACATTTGCCGCAACGATCGAAATCATTAAGAAGAATGCATATTTCATGATAAAAGGGTTGAATGATGGGATAAATAATTTTCTCACTTAAATATTATCCAAAAATAGAATTATTGAACCACGTGGCGACTGTTTTCAGATAACTTTCAAATTGTTACTTTTCAGCGATGCATCTTTTCTGGGAAATAGCCGGTATTGTATTACTGCTGTATATTGCGGCCGTGGCTGGATACTATTTTCTGCAGGAGCGGTTTATATTCATCGCCCTTCACAGCAGCGACAAAGTTAATTACAGATTGGCCAGTGAGTATAAGGAGGTGTTTCTTGACACACCGTACAAGGGACGTATTCACGGGCTGCACATTCATTCCAAAGAAAAGCGCGGCGTGATATTATATTTTCACGGTAATACCGGAAGCATCCGACGGTGGGCGGTGATTGCTGAAGAATTAACCAGTTACGGATTTGATGTGCTGGTGATCGATTATCGCGGGTATGGAAAGAGCAGGGGGAAGCGGTCGGAAGCCGCGCTGCACCTCGATGCCGCAGCGGCTTACGAATACCTGCGACCCTTTTATCCAGATGAGAAAATTGTGATTTACGGCCGCTCGTTGGGCTCGGGACTGGCCGTGCCGTTGGCCGCCAAATTCCCCGAATCGAAACTTGTTCTGGAAACCCCATTTTTTAGTCTGCTCGAAATTGCAGAACAGAAAGCGCCGTATGTCCCCATTAAATTGTTGCTGCGTTTTCCGTTCCGGTCAGACGAGGTGATCGGCAGCATCTCTAACCCGCTCATTATTTTTCATGGAACCAAAGACAGCGTGGTGCCTTATCATTCTGGTCTCAAACTTTTTGAAAAAGCCAGCGCATTCAACAAAACCATGGTAACTATTCCCGGTGGCAGGCACAACAACCTGACGCGATATGCACTTTTTCGCGAAAAGATGCACGAATTCCTAAATGCTTAATTTGAAGGCTCCTGCGGGCAAGATTCAACCATTTCTACATCAACATCGTTCAGCTCGAGTTTAAAGTCGGTGCCTTGAATTTGTTCGCTGGTGAAGTTTTCAGACAACAGATACACACCGTTGAGTTTGCCTTTTCGGGTTCTGTTGGCGGGTACACAACTGTCCAATGATCCCGACTCGCGAAGAATGCCTTCATAATAAAAATCAACCGACAGATTGTAGCGGATATCGTGCGGATTTTCGTTTCGTACTTCGAGCAATAACGCAGGCACTTTTTCACCTTCTTCGTTTTTCGCCTGAGCCCATTTGTAACCAAAGGTGACGCCCTCGGTTTTTTTATAGGTCGTATATCCGGTATTGCACGTCTGTGCAGTAAGCAGTAAAAACGCAATGGCCAACAGGAGGTATTTCATCATTATTTCGGTTTAAAATCAATCTAAAATTACACACTTGTAAGGACAGTTGACCCAATTTTGTTCAAACTATTGGTTCATTTTTGACAGACAATTAATTCTAAGATGATTCCTCCAGCTTTTTTGAACCAGGATGTCGTCTTAATTTTCCTGACTTAGCGCTTTTCGAAGGATCGGACAACGTCGCAGCACCTGCACCAACTATTTATCTATCGCAGACCTTAAGAAATCTCAGAAGATTACCTTTACAGCAAAGCACCAAACTGCGCCGAATTCATTTTAAACCATAAATTATTCAGTGCTTAAGAAAATATGAATAACCTGAGCTTTAGAGTGAAGAATAAAATTGCCGCGGGGATTGTAAAGTCCAAAAGATACGATCCGACGGCGCATCACTTGATCTTTTCTGATCCAAGAGGCGGTAGCTCATGGCTCATGGAAATTATCCAGCACATCACCGCAGAACCAGTAGTTTGGGAGCCATTGTACATTGGCTACGATTCCCATCCTTTTAAACAAATCAATTTTGGCTGGCGTCAATATATCCCGCGGGATGAAGAATGGAAAGCGGCAAAGGATCAATTCGACCGGCTTTTTGGAGGGGAAATTTTGGTCAACAACATATTATATAAGTCAACATTTGAACAGGTGGTGAAATCCAAAAGTTTACTGTTTAAATTTTGCCGAGGCAATGCACTATTGCCTTGGTTGACGGAGAATTATGATTTTCAATACAAACCCATTTACCTCATCAGACATCCGTTTGCCGTGGTGAATTCCCAACTTCGCCACAGTGGATGGGACTATTCATTTTTGGGCTTTAACATTCCAGACCAACCTTTTACCGATCATTATCTTCAGCACAAAGATTTTTTGAAAACCATTACCACCAAAGAAGAAATAATGGTGGCCGAATGGTGCTTGACCAAAAGCGTGGTGCTTTCCGATAAGAACAATAACAAAAGCTGGCTCACCATGAATTACGAAGAATTTGTAATGAATCCTGAGCAATCGCTTAGCCGGATTTTAACTTCCTGGGGAATAGAATTTGATCTTTCGTCGATTAATTTCACCAAAAACAGCAGCACCACGAAAGCCGACAGCCCTGATCAGGTTGTAGAAAGATTGTGGAACTGGCAACACAAACTCAACAAACCCCAACTGGAGCGCATGGGCCGTGTGCTCGATTATTTCAACATTGAGGTTTACTCAAAAGACGAGGTGATGCCGGCACGGATTTTTAATTATGGCGCAGTGCAAGGTTAAAATAATTGTTTCCGGCAGGTGCTTCGTGGCGATAAAATGACCTTTTTACACGCTCAATTCCACTATTTTAAATTCATTTTCTGCTTGGTAATTTACCTTAAACTTCATTTCTGGCGGCATTGTAAATGGTGTTAAAATCGCCTGAAACGCATGGTGTGGTCAGAAAAAAAGGCTATCTTCAAGTTAACAATAATACTACCGGTCATGCATCTAAATCAAAATGAGGTCACTTTAATCTACAATGGAAATGATGACAAAGGCAAAAAAACACTGGCATGTGCACTGTCGTTAAACAAGAAAATAAATAAGCAAGACATCACCAGCGTGCGCGTGTCTGATACCTTATTTGGGCTTGTGCTCGACTTGCTCGAAGAAGAAGCTCGAAAAGTATTTAACCGGGCAGATCCTTTCTATCAGGAACACATGCGCGGAAAACGACTCAACAATTCCGAGTATCTCGAATACCTCAAACGACGACCCGAATTACTGAGTTCGCCAATCGCCATGTACCGCAATAAAGTAGTGGTGTGCCGAACCCCCACAGATGTTTACAAAGTTTTGACCGGATTGCCCCCTGAAAAGTAAATAATTTCGAAATTTGAAATCTTTAAAATTCAGATCTATATATGAAACAGATAATAGCAGGTATTTTCGCAATTTTTTTAGCCAGTAACATTCAGGCACAGTCATTTGATCGGGGCGATGTATTGCTCACAGGAGGAATTGGTGCCGGGCACTACGGATATCACGTCGGTCCTGGATACCGCGGATTCGGCTTGCCCGTGGTGCTTAACGTGGATATCGGAATTCACGATTACGTGAGTTTAGGGCCCTACGTCGGTGCACTCTTCAAAGATGCATCATCGGCCATTGGTTTTGGCGGACGCGGATCATTTCACTTCTGGCAATTGATTGATAACCACGTTAGCGGTGATTTGCGCGGTGATATCTTTGACATTTACGCTTCGGCATACGCCGGTGGAGAAGTGAGCCGGTACTACAACGACCGTTTTCGGGCAGGCGGGATTCTCGGCGCAAGGTGGTTCTTTGCCCAAAATCTTGCGCTTACAGTTGAATTCGGTGGCCCTATGTCGTACTTCATGGTCGGTATGACTTTCAAGCTGATTGACTGAACATCAGTCTCAAACACAATAAAATAAAAAAAGTCCTCCGATGTGGAGGACTTTTTTTATTGCGTTTTAGTCAATATTAAAAATTCGGATTGTTCGCGTTTTTGATATTAGGACGTTCTTTTGGTGGCATGGTTCTGAACACGTGATCCCAAATCGTAGAGGAAACCCCAAAAGCCAAGTGCGGATACTTGTAGTGGTGAAGTGCGTGGTGAATCATCAGGCTTTTCATAAACTTCGGCGGATTGTTGGTGTGCACCTGATAGTGAACGTAGATGTATCCCAAGTAACCGAATATCATTCCCGACTCAAACGGAAAGGCCCATTCACCCATAATCAACCGAAGTACAAAATGGATCACCGTCACCAGAAAGATCCAGGGCAGGGGTGGCATAATAAGCCGGGTTTTATCTTTCGGATAATCGTGGTGAATGCCGTGCACGGTATATACAAAACGGTTGGCACCGGTAATACTCGAAACCCAGTGAAAAACATAGCGATGGGCAAGGTATTCGAAAAGACTCCAAAAAAACAGGCCAACAACGAATACACTGATCATCGTGAGCATCGAAAAGTCATTGCGGACATATCCCTGATAAAAAATGAATATCGCTATGGCTGGATAAATGGTGTACGCGATAAATGCGGGAGTTCGGGTTAAAAACTCTAAAACCGGATTCTTAAATAATTGTCCCGAACCGGGTTTTGGTGTGTGTTGCATAGTTTGATAATTTAGCTTTAAAAAGAATTACAAAATTAAACACTTTCCGCTATAGTGTGGTGTTCTTAATCATCAAGTTCGGGTATTTTGTTAACCGCTGATTGTAAACAAATGCAGTCATGACCCGAATTCAAGATAAAAATTAATTTCGAATTAATTATCAATAAGCGAACGACATTAATTAAGTTGCTTTTTGTTTTGAAAGATGTCGCTACAACTGATAAAATATTTAAATTTGCGCCCCGATCGGGAAGTTTCGTACTTCTGGGTTGAAAAAAGCCCGAGTGGTGAAATGGTAGACACGCTGTCTTCAGGTGGCAGTGCCGTAAGGTGTGCTGGTTCGACTCCAGTCTCGGGTACCTGAACAAGTTAAGAGCGAGCAGATTCTGTTCGCTCTTTTTGTTTTACTCCCTTGCTCTCGGATGAAACTCCATAATGGCTGCACGCAGATATTGCCGATCCAAGTGGGTGTATATTTCTGTGGTTGTAATACTCTCGTGGCCGAGCATTTCCTGAATAGCCCGCAAATCGGCTCCGCCTTCCACCAGATGCGTGGCAAACGAATGTCGGAAACTGTGTGGTGAAATTTTCTTGGTAATTCCCGCCCGTTGACAAAGGTCTTTTACGATGTGAAAAATCATGACTCGCGAAAGTTGCTTGCCACGGCGATTTAGAAATAAAATATCCTCATGTCCCGAAGCAATGCTTTGGTGCACACGACAAGAATCGCAATAAATCGTAATGTACTTCATGGCATCGTCGCCAATCGGCACAAGCCTTTCCTTGTTTCCTTTTCCGATGACGCGGATAAAACCCTCCTCGAAATAGAGGTTCGATACCTGCAATCCAATCAATTCAGAAACGCGCAAACCGCAACTGTACAGCGTCTCAATGATTGCTTTGTTGCGGGTTCCTTCGGGTTTACTCAGGTCGTTTGCTGCAATAACCCGGTCAACCTCTTCCTTGCTGAGTACTTCGGGAAGTTTGAGTCCAATTTTGGGTAACTCCAGCAGTTCAGTAGGGTCGTCCGCCAGCATTTCCTCCATCAGCAGATAGCGGTAAAAGGCTTTGATGCCGGATATCATCCGCGCTTGCGATCGGGCGGACAAGCCCAGTTCATTGAGCCATTTGACGAATTCCTGCAAATCCTCCAGCTTGGGGTCCCCGGGCTGCAAGTCGCAGGCAGTGCAAAACTCCGCCAATCGGCCCACATCACGGCGATAGGCTTCCAAACTATTGTCCGAAAGGCCGCGCTCTAACCGCGAAAAAGCGAGAAATCCTTTCATTGTCGAACGCCAGTCCATGGTGCTGTGGTGATTGTTTTGGTGAATGGTGCTAAATTAGCCGCTCAATGAATGCCACAGCACCATGCGTATCGCAATTATCAACGGACCGAATTTAAATCTTCTTGGAAAACGTGAACCTGAAATTTACGGCACTCGCGGATTTGACGTGTTTTTTGTCGAGTTAAAAGTCGCGTTTCCTCAAGCAGAATTCACCTATTTCCAGAGCAATCACGAGGGCGAGCTGGTGGACAAGATTCAGCAGGTTTCTGAAAAAGTTGATGGCTTGATTCTGAATGCGGCAGCTTATACGCACACTTCCATTGCAATTGGAGATGCCGTGAAAACATTGGATATTCCACTGATTGAAGTGCATATTTCGAATGTTTTTGCGCGTGAACCCGAACGGCATAAATCGATGATCTCAGCAACAGCATCGGGAGTTATTGTAGGTTGCGGGCTGAACGGATACCACCTGGCCGTGCTGCAACTCCTATCGTTGCTCAATAAAAATCTGTAGGGTCGAGATCTGAAAATCGTTTCCTTTTCTCGATAAAATATTTCCACACCACACTCTTGCGATAAAACCCTGTGTAGTTGGCGCCCTGAATGGTTACAGCGAGTTGTTGACGCTTTTTGTAGAACCGTCCAAAACTTGCGTAAAAGCTGAAATGCGCCCGAATCACAGCCAAACAATGGGCCCATTGCCCCTGAATCAAAAATCGTATTCCCGCCAAACCATCCATCACCATACGCCAGAAGAGCTTGATGAAAACGTTTCTTAACCGGTAGTTTTTGAGAATCAGAAACAGGTTGTTACGGAAATTTAGATAGGTCTTCTGCGGATTGATTTTGTTCAATGTACCACCTCCCTGATGATAAACCATTGACCGGTGGCAATACCAAATTTTCATCCCGGCATTTTTCAATCGCCAGCACAGGTCAATTTCTTCCATGTGTGCGAAAAAATCTTCGTCTAATCCGCCTGCCCTAACAAAAGCGTCGGCGCGAATAGCGAGGCAAGCTCCGGTAGCCCAGAAAATCTCTCGGTCGTAGTCATACTGACCGAGATCTTGTTCATAAGTGTCGAACATCCGTCCGCGACAGAAAATAAAACCGTCGCGGTCAATAAATCCTCCGGCAGCACCGGCGTATTCAAAAGAATCACGCTGATGCCACGATCGGATTTTGGGCTGGGCAGCGGCAACATCACCATTTTGAAACATATCGAGCAGCGGTTCAATCCAGCCTGCTGTAACTTCAACATCTGAATTTAACAGAATGAAAATATCCGCCGAAAGTTGGGTCAAACCTGAATTATAACCTTTGGCAAAACCTTCGTTAGATGAGTTTCTGATGACAGTAATTTCGGGGTGATTAGTCTGGATCCACTCCACCGAATTGTCGGTAGATGCGTTGTCAATCACTGCAATTTCAGCGCGGTGTGCAGCCGTTTGGATTACGCCAGGCAGAAATTGTTGAAGCAATTTCTGGCCGTTCCAGTTCAATATGGCTACTACCGCTTTCACGTGGCGCAAAGCTATGTAATAATGAAATACCGCAGGTGCTGGTTGGCTTTCAGATTATCGCGGTGTTTCCCACATATCCTGGGTTCTTCCGCCAAAATGATCGCGCGACTGGGTGCGGTCTACGTTGTTAAGCGGTGTGTCGCGTTGGTGAATCAGCATATCCCATCGCGGATTTTTGATCTCACCGGGAATTTTGTCGCAATGCAGCAGTTCATAATCGCTTTGCAGTAGGGTGCGGTCGTAAAACACACAACGCACATTGGTCCATTGTCCTGCGCGATAGTACTGCCAGATTTGATAGGGGTAGGAGCTGGGCTCAGCGGGACGATCGGTAATGACATCTGGTCGGCCGTAGGTGAGATAAATTCGTCCCATGTCGGTTTCGTATCCACGCTTATTTCCTACCGCATAAGTTCGCTCGACGTGTTTCACGTCACGGAAGTATTCGTCCCAGGCAATTGCAGGCTCCTGACTGTTGCGCGACACCCAGAAATTGTAGAAAAACCGCTGCATTAAATCGAGGTCTTTGTGGTTTTCAAAACGCCCAATCAGTGAACGCTCGCCATCTCCGGCAATGGGCGTAAGGCTGCGGATATACGAAAACAGGGTGTCGATATCGGTGATGTTTTTGACGAAAACATGTTCGTGCAGACTGGCTGCATAGTCAACATCCGTCGGAACTTCAACGGTTCCTACGCGTTGGAAAAAGCGATTGTGTGCGGCGATGAGTTCATTGTTGCGATCGCGGATTTCAATCACCAGGTTGAAATTTCCAGAAGGCACTTCGCTGATGTCGATTTGCTTCAATACTGGAATAACTGAAGCGGCATTCATTCGGTTGCGTGACACCGTAGAGGCTATGGACTGCTTTTTCTCAAAATTCTCAATTTGATAGGTCATCAGAAACGGTTCGCCGTCACTGAATGCCTGATCGGTTCCGTAGATCTCTGCGTAAAACACCAGTTGGTTCATTTCGCGCGGAACATAATTCGATACAAAGGGGAGCAGGTCGTATCCTGCTTTGGTCCATTCTGTAACTTCATCGGCTCTTTTGTAGGCGGATATCCATTGAATATCAGACAGGTGAACATCACTTTCGGGCGGTGAGATCTGAATCACTTCACGCAGCGTTTCCACCTCATCGGGATTGGCCGGTTGGCGCAGTTCTATTTCAAGCACATATTCACCATAATCGAGCATGAACCGTTGCTGATCCAAAAAGTCGTCATAAATGGAATCGTTAACCGCGCTGCTGTGCAGTGTCTTTTTAGAAAACTGCACGATGGAATCCTCCTGAATGAATAGCAGTGTGATTTCTACTGTGGCTTGTTCGCTGTCGTCCACCGTTTCAAAAATCATCGATTCTCCGAAAAAGTTGAGATAGGTTTCAATCATCGGTCCTTGCCCCGGAATGTGAAACACATTGTAGCCAAAGTAGGCATCGATGGCTTTTAGCGGATTAGTGGTGACAAAAGTAAGACAGAGTAGAAGTGAAATGAGATTTTTCATAAATGTGGATTTCCCCATGAGGATATTGAGCGACAAACAAATTTACAAAGAAAGCGGCGAACTGCAGTTGATGGTAGATTAAAAATTCAGCTACTCATTGATTGCTGAATTAAAAAAAAAGGTACTTTTGCACCCGCTAAGGGAGAGATGGCAGAGTGGTCGAATGCGGCGGTCTTGAAAACCGTTGAGGGTCACACCTCCGGGGGTTCGAATCCCTCTCTCTCCGCCAAAATAAAACCCGCACCGGTTGGTGCGGGTTTTTTTATTCCCACCCGCCCCGAACTTGTTCGGAAGGCTGGTGGGAATAAAAAAACCAAACTGCGACAGCAGTGGGTTTGTTTTGATCAGTTCTCCCCCTCAGGGATCACCGAGCGTTTGGCGAGGTAATCCGATT